>NZ_BAAAWO010000001.1:3266803-3920164 GCF_039535115.1 Paeniglutamicibacter sulfureus | reverse complement strand
CGCGCAGTCCTCTCCTTCTTCCGGGCGGTGCCGGACATCGTCTTCGCGCTGATCTTCGTCACCGCGGTGGGACTTGGCCCCTTTGCCGGCGTGCTCGCGTTGATCTGCCACAACACCGGCGTCATGGGAAAACTGTGGGCGGAGTCGATGGAGGAAACCGATTCCGGCCCCCAACAGGCGTTGGCCACGGCCGGGGCCTCGCGGTTCCAGCAGGTCACCCATGCCGCACTGCCCATGGCACTGGGCCAGTTCGTGGGATTGCTGCTGTACCGCTTCGACGTGAACGTCCGTTCCTCGCTGGTCTTGGGACTGGTCGGGGCCGGCGGCATCGGGTTGCTGATCAACCAGTCCATCAAGTCGTTCCGCTTTGATGCGATGGCCACCCAGATCGTGGTGGTCCTGGTGCTGATCATCCTTGTCGACCAGCTCTCCTCGTTTATCAGGCGAAAGCTGGAAGTCTAGTTTGGCCAAGTCCGGAACGCTGGATCGCTAGACTGAAACACCAAGTCGAATACGAATTACGGAGCGTCATCGATGAATCGCGGCGTTCTTGCCTCCCTGGCGGCCTCGGGACTGTTCGCAGCCATCTTCCTCATTTCCGGTTCCCTGAAGGACATCGGGCACACGGAGGTCTACGGGTGGCGAATCGTGCTGACCCTGCTGATAGTTGCCCCGTTCTATGCGCTGGTTCCGGGCCGCCGGGTCCAAATGGTTGCCTTGCTCGGGCGCATCAAGGCCAGACCCGGCCTGCTGGTTTACGGAGCCGTTGCCAGCTCGCTGGTGGGCGTCCAGCTCTGGCTCTTCATGTATGCGCCCATGAACGGGTTCGCATTGGCGACATCTCTCGGCTACTTCCTGCTCCCCCTGGTAATGGTGGTGGTGGGCCGGGCGGCCTTTGCCGAGCGGTTGTCCCGGGGACAGAAAATCGCCGTCGCCCTGGCAGTCCTCGGCGTGGGCCACCAAGTGGTCTTCGCCGGCGGCCTGGCCTGGCCCACCTTGCTGATTTGCCTCGGGTATCCCGTGTATTTTGCGGCACGGCGAGCCGCGCGCTTTGAATCCAATGCCGCCTTCACGCTCGAGATCCTGTTCCTCACGCCGCTGGCCGTCTATTTCATCCTCACCGGAGTCCGCGGGCCCGAGGCGGCCGTCGTTCCAGTGCTGTCCATCGGGGTGTTGGGTGCCTTGGCAATGTTCCTCTACCTGGGTGCCGCCTCCATGCTTTCCCTTTCGCTTTTCGGGTTGCTCAGCTACGTCGAACCGGTGTTGCTCCTGGTGGCCGCCGTTGCCATGGGCGAGCAGCTCTTTGTCCGTGACGCATTCACCTACGCACCCATAGTCCTGGCCCTGGTCATCTTGGCCGCCGACGGATTTCGGTCCGCACGTTCCATGCGCAGGGGAACCTAGGAAGTAAGGTGGGAAATGACCATGCCAGCCTCGCCGGAAGCAGGTGGATTCCCCAGTGGACCAGACACAAAGCAGTGAACTCGAACTACGCAGGGATTCCTGGCTCTATGCCATAAAGCGAACGGTACGGGAGTTTTCCCGGGACGGGGCCACTGACCTTGCGGCCGCGCTGACCTATTATTCGGTGCTTTCAATGGTTCCAGGGATACTGGCATTGCTCTCGATGCTCTCATTGATCAGCAGCGGACCCGAGACCAGGGATTCTATGGTCCAGACCATCAGGCAGATCAGCACCGCCGAGATGGGCACCAACGCCGAAACCCTGCTGATCCAGCTCGGGCAACAGACCGGGGCCGGCTGGACGTTGATTGCCGGTTTGCTGGTGGCCCTGTGGTCGGCCTCGGCCTACGTGGGCGCTTTCGGCAGGGCCCTGAACCGCACCTATTCCACCGCCGAAGGCCGTCCCCTGTGGAAGCTGCGGCCCCAGATGTACCTGTTGACCTTGGTGATCCTGTGTCTGGCGGTGGTGGCCATTGCCATCCTGGTCCTTTCGGGACCCGTGGCCGAGGGAATCGGCTCCGTGTTAGGCCTCGGCGAGGCGACGCTCTTGGCGTGGAACATCGCCAAATGGCCGGTGCTCGTGCTGATTGCGGTGCTCATGGTCGCACTGCTCTACCATTTCACCCCGAACGTCAGGCAGCCCAGGTTTCGCTGGATCAGTGCCGGGTCCCTGGGTGCCTTGGTGATCCTGGCTATCAGTACCTCGGGATTCTTCTTCTACGTGGTGAACTTCAGCAAGTACCAAAGCGCCTACGGCGCCCTGGGAGGCGTGATCATTCTGCTGTTGTGGATCTGGCTGGCAAATATCTCGCTGCTGCTGGGTTCCGAACTTGACGCCGAAGTCGAACGAGTCCGGGAATTGCGCGCAGGTCTGGCTGTGGAGGATGAACTGGCGTTGCCAACCCGCGACGACACGGGAATCGCCAAGGCGCAATTGGCCCTGCTTGATGACCATGAAGAGGCGCGTGCCCTGCGGGTTCGCGCGGGCGGGGAGGCGCACCCCGACGCCGAGTTGCCAGGTCCGAGAGTGCCCTGGGGACTGCTGTCAGCGGCCGCCGGCACCATCGGGGCATATCTGGTGGGCAGACGCCACGGTGCCGACCGCTAAGGGCGCACTGCTAGGAATGCCCCAACACGTGACGCAAAGCCGATTCCAGATCCGGATGCCTGAACAGGTAGCCGCTGTCCTCGACCTTGCGGCCGGAGACGAGCTGGTCGGCGAACGCCAGTTCCTCGGCACCTTGCTTGCCCAGCAGTAGCCTGGGCCCGAACGCGGGGACCGGTATGCGGGCGGGCCGGCGCAAAACCTTGCCCAGGACCTGCGCATAATCCTTGGCCTGCACCGGGTGCGGAGCGACCGCGTTGACGGGTCCGACCAGTGAATCGGTCAACAGCGCATGGGCATAGATGCCCACCACGTCGTCGACGCTGATCCAGGACTGCCAGGCCTCCGATCCCAGGGGCCCTCCCAGGCCCAGGGCGTAGAGCGGCAGCATCCGTTGCAGGACACCGGTGGCCGGCGACTGCACCAGGCCGGTACGCATATTGACGACGCGCACCCCAGCCTCGCGAGCGGGCGAACATGCGTCTTCCCAGGCCGCGCAGACCTCCGCGAGGAAATCCTTTCCGGGTTCGGCGTCCTCCCCCAGTGGAACAGCCCGCCCTGCGGCGTGAGGATTCGCCCCATAAATGCCAATGCCCGAGGCCACGATGAGGCTGCGTTGCTTCCCGTCCTTGGCGAGGGATGCCAACGCGCGGGCGAGCAGACCGGTTCCCAGCACGCGCGAGGAGCGGATTTCCTCCTTGGCACTTGCAGTGAACCTTCCGCCAATGGTGTGTCCTGCCAGGTTCACCACGGCATCGACATCGCGCAGATCCTCGGCGTCGAGCACCGCGTGATCCGGCGCCCAGAAGATCGTGTCCTCGCCGGTGGCCGCGTGCCGGTCGCGCACCAGTCGCTTGACGCGGTGCCCTCCACCGCCCAGCAGGGCGCAAAGCTGGGTGCCTATCAGGCCGGAGGCACCGGCCACGGCAATCGTCAGTGGCTTGGCGTCATGACTTGCGTGGAAGGCCAGATCCGCCCTGAGCATGCGTTCCCGATACCGGAAGACCTGGATGAGTTCGTGTTTGAAGGCCCGCTCGGCGATCTTGTGTGCGCGGCCCCGGGGAAGCCTGCCCAGGAGCGGGAGCTCGTACTCCACGACGTCGCGCATCATGGTGCCGCGGTTCTGCCCGTCGCCGTCGTCGGTGAATAGGTGCTGGTGTTCCCAGCGGGCCAGCGGCCCTGACTCCATGATGTCGGTGAAATCGTGCCCGGGGTTGAGGGAAATGTGCTTGGCATGCCAAGGGATTTCGGCGCGCACCCGGCCGTGAAGTCCCAGCGCCTGGGCCCCGGCGGCGACGGCGGCGGCAAGGCCGGTGCCCAGTGTCCCCGGTGCCGCCACATCCATGACGGCCCGCGATCCCACGGCAATTCCCTTGTCCGGTTCCTGCCTGATTGAACCGCTAAACGGAGCCGAAAGCCGGGGCAAGGCGCCGGGTCGCTCAAACCAGCGGAAAACCGTTTCCCGCGGGTAGGGCAGGTGGGTCGTGTATTCAAAGATTGCCATGGCTGTGTGCATCCCTTATCTCGCGGCGGTTCCCCCTTCTACCCACACTAGGCGAAAGATATGTCCCGCAGCAGATTCCCTGAGGGCGGCGCAGCCTTTTGTCACCGGCCAAAGTGTCTGTGTCGTGTTGTTGAATGTACTTATCGACCCAGTCTGAAGGGAGCGGTGACCATGCGCATTGGCATGCCCGCCTATCCAACCCTCATGGAGCTGCGCACCGCGGGGTGGACGCTGGAACAAATATCCAGGGCCTATGAGGTGGACGAACCTGATATCCAGAGGGCACTTGCGTTGCATTTCATCCAAAGACAGCCTGCTGGCCGGCGGCCTGTCCTGGGCGCAACCTCCAAACCGCGGCCTGAATGATCGACATTGCCGTACGGGGTGGCCAGTGAGCCTAACGCTCCGCATCCCGCGGCACACCCATGCCGTCCAACCGCCTCGGTCGATGGGGAGAAAAATGACCCGACGCTAGCGCAGCATCAAAGCGATCATCCAGCCGGCAATCAACACCGAGCCGCCAATCACGACGGTGAAGCCAAGAAGCCAAAACCAGGCCGGCAACCAACTTCGTGTGGCAAGGATGTAGGCGTCCGAGGAGGCGACCAATCCGCGCCGGCGGGTGTGTACGCCAATGACCTTGAACAGGTCTCGCACCGATCCGACCAAGAGCATCAGGCCCAGTCCAAGCACTACCCAGGCGATGGCCCTGACGGGGGTGTAGACCACCAGCAGCTGGGCTGCCAGCGCAGAGCAAAGCGCCACCGCGATGCCCGCCCAATTGCGCAGGAAGATCAGCGAACCCAGCAGGATGAGGGCGCCGATGGAAAGTGCTGCAGAAGCATGGCCGTAATACGTCGATGCGACCAGTGCCATGCCCACCACCGCAGGTGTCGGGTACCCCCAGAAGCCGCTGAACACCGCGGAGAATCCCGGTTTGCCGCTACTGGCCAATTCCCCAGAATGATCCAGCCGGATCTTCAATCCGTGGATGAATCTTCCTGTCAGCAACGCAGCAAAAGCATGGCCCAGTTCGTGAACGAATGTCACGTACAGCCCAAAAATCCGCCAGGTTGCCCGCGGCACGGTCAGCAGCACGCACAAGGCAGCCAGGCCCAGCAACGGCCAAGGGGTCAGTGTCAACGGATCGCTGCTGTTGAAGCCCGTGAGCACCGCTTGCCACCACCGCTCAATGATTTCCATTCAGCCAGCCTATGTCTTGCCCCGCGCACCGATTGCACCAGCCGCGTTGGGGATGACGTATCTCAACCTGTCTCACAGCCAATGCACAACTGACGTTTATACCGTTGATTCCTCAACTAACAATTTTCACCGGGCTTGAAGGGCGGCATGTGCATGAAGCGATTCATCGGACTGCTGCTTGCCCTGGCCTTGATGCTGCCTCTGGGTCAATCCCTGGGTTCCGATCCCAAGGGGTCCGCGTCCCCGATTCAAGCAAATACGGCGCAGACGGCCGGAACATGGCATTGCCCGACGGATTCGCCCACCCAGCACCTTTGCGAACCGATCGTGGACCCCCAGCTAAACGTCGCCCAGATTGCACCGCGCCCCGACACCTCGGGAGCCTATGGGGCCGCGCCGGCAGGCCCGGCTGCACATGGCCACATGTCGGACCAGCAGGCACGGGCACCGGATTTGCACGAACTCTCCATTTCCCGAACGTAGAAAACGGCTTCCTCCTCCTGCCGTCCGCGTGCCCGATTCCGGGTGCACCGCCTTCTTCGTTCCGAGGACCCACTATGTCCGAACCGAAAACTTCCCGCGCCCTGGTCATCGCCGTGGTGGCACTCATGCTGGCCATGGCCGCCGGCGGCTGGATCCTGGGATCCGCCAATCCGCGCAGCAATCTACCCTCCGAGGCCTCCCCCGAGGCAGGCTTCTCCCGGGACATGCAAACGCACCACCACCAAGCGGTGCAGCTTTCCATGATCATTCGGGAAAATTCGACCAATCCTGCCGTGCGCTCGATGGCCTACGACATTGCCTTGACACAGCAGCAGCAATCGGGACAGATGTTTGCCTGGCTTGAGACCTGGGGCCTGACCCAAACCGGTGAATCCATGACGTGGATGAGCGACCTTCTCAACGAGGATGCCTCGCATGCCGGCCACGGGAGCGTCGCCCCCGGCGGACCCCACACCATGGCCTCCATGGGCATGGCCAGCGAGGCCGACATCCAAAAGCTCACCGCCGCGCGGGGCGAGACCGCCGACCGTCAGTTCCTGACCCTGATGATCGCCCACCACAAGGGCGGCGTCGAAATGGCCGAGGCCTACCTGCAACGCGGCGACAACGCCATGGTCGCCGCCTTCGCCACCAAGATCACCAAGACCCAAGAGGCCGAAATAGCGGCCCTGAACCAGCTGCTTTCACAGCTGAGCTAAAGGACGACTTCCCATGAACAAACGCGCAGAAGCCCAAATGGTCCTTGCCAAGGCAAAAGCCAAGGAAAAACGAACCAAGCTGTTGACCGTGGCGGTGATCGCGACCGCCGCACTGGCCATCGTCATCCCCACCAGCGTGGTACTCAGCGGTGCCGCCCAGGAAAAATCTACCGCAACCGCAGCCGCCGCCGCCCCCATTGACGGAGTCAAGACCTACGAGGTGGCCTCGGCCAATCACGTCGATACAACGGTCGCCTACGACCAGAAGCCCGGAGTGGGCGGAGACCACAATCCAGTCTGGCTCAATTGTGGGATCTATGAGGCTCCGGTCCCGGAAAACAATGCTGTTCATTCGATGGAACACGGCGCCGTATGGATCACCTACGACGGGGCCAGCGATGCGGAAGTCACGGCCTTGGAGGAAGCCGTGGGAGAGAAGACCTACCTCATCCTGAGCCCCTTCCCGGAACAGGGAGAGAAGATCAAGCTCACGGCCTGGGGAGAACAGCTCAGCGTCGATTCCCCGGACGACCCGCGCATCAAGACCTTCATCACGAAATACCGCCAGGGCCCGCAGACCCTCGAGCCCGGCGCCCCATGCACCGGCGGCATCGGCATCTAAGCTAGAAGGAAAAAGGAGAACACCAACCATGTCATTCCTGCCCTCGGCAATTGCCGGAACCGGACTCATCGGCGGCTTCGCCACCGCCCGCACCACCAAGAACCGCCCGCTGGGCGGCGCGGTGCTGGCCGCAGCGGGAACCGGTGCCTTCCTTCTGTGGAAAGCCAACGCCGGAACCCCGAGGGCAGCTGCCCTGACTGGGCTCTACCTTGCAGCATTCGGGGCATCCCATCCGCTGGCCAAGAAGATCGGCGCCTGGCCCGCCGTCAATTCCGTCACCGCCGCAGTGATTCTCGCATCGATGGTGGTCGGCCGGCGCAAGTAACCGCTCCGCGTTCCAACGCGTTCACGGCGGCTTTCTCGACGAATCCTGGTTCGGAAAGCCGCCGTGATTTGTCTTACCCGGGAAGCAATCGTTGCAGGAACGAGTCCGAATCGGGGACCCGCGGCCACTACGATTAATGCAGGAAAGGGGCAACACCTTGGGAACTCGCAAACCCTTCTTGATACTTGCATGCATGGCCGTCTTCGTGGGACTGCTGGGTCTGTCCGGCACGCCGCGCGCAGATGAGCCGCTGCCGCAAGCCTTCGCTGTTCCAGCGGGCGTAAACCACAACACCTTCATGGTCGCCGGGGACTCGATCACGGCGGCGGGAAGCCGCAAGGTGGCCGCCGGCCACGTCGGCGAAGCCTCCTGGGTCAGGTACGTCAACACACCCGGCACGCCCGCCACCCTGGCATGGACCGGCGGCTGGGCCCTGGGCGGTGCCCAAAGCGGGGACATGGCCGTGGCCCTGCGTGCCGGAAGCGCGGATTCCCTGGTCATCCTGGCCGGCACCAACGACCTCGCGCACGGCAACAGCCACACAATGATCGGAGAGAACCTGGCGCGCATCGCCCGCATCGTACGGGCACCCATGGTTCTGCTGAGCAGCATTCCTCCCCGCGACGACGCCGTTGCGGCAACGGTGGCCTACAACGAATTCCTGAAAACCTTCGCCGGCGAGCGCGGCTGGACATACGTGGACGCGTCGGCCGGATTGCGCAGCGAGGCGAACACCTTCATTGAGGGACTCAGCGACGACGGGGTGCACCCCAATGTCGAGGGCGCCAAGATCCTCGGTGCTGCCATCGGACAGGCCCTGACCACCAAGCCCATGCAGGCCATCGCGGACACGGCGGGCGTCGAACCCCTAGGCTAGGAGTCATGCGCTCCCCCATTGACAGCTACCTCGCGGACCTCCATGCAGAGCTTCTGGATCTCACGGCAGGAACCCCCTACCAGGGCATCCCGGCAATGGCCGACGCCGATCCCTCGAAGTTCGCCATTGCCATGGCCACCGTCGACGGCCACGTGTACCGGATCGGGGATGCCGACCTGGAATTCTCCATCCAATCCATTTCCAAGCCGTTCTCCTACGCGTTGGCGCTGGACGACATCGGCCTGGACGCGGTGGATACGAAGATCGATGTGGAACCCAGCGGGGACGCGTTCAACGAGATCTCGCTGGCCCGGGGCAGCGGGCGCCCGGCCAACGCCATGATCAATGCCGGGGCCATTGCCACGGTTTCGCTGATCAGGAACACCGACGCCCCGCGCTTCGAGCGCATCCTGGAACACTTCTCCACGGCCGCCGGGCGACGCCTGGAACTAAGCGATTCCATCTTCGCCTCCGAGGCGCTCACCGGACACCGCAACCGCGCACTGGCCTACCTGCTGCGTTCCTTCGACATCATCGAGACCGATCCAAGCCCGGTGTTGGAGGACTACTTCCGTGCCTGCTCGGTCATGGTCAACACCCAGGACTTGGCCATGATGGCAGCGACGCTGGCCAATGGCGGCACCCAGCCGCGCACCGGGGTTCAGGTCATGAGCAAGGAAGCGGTCCAGCGCACCCTGTCGGTCATGACAACCTGCGGCATGTATGACGATGCCGGAGCATGGATCTCCGCCGTGGGGCTGCCCGCCAAGTCGGGAGTCGGCGGCGGGCTGATTGCCGTGCTTCCCGGCCAGGTGGGACTGGCCATCTACTCCCCCGCCTTGGACCTCCACGGTTCCTCCGTGCGCGGGGTCGCCGCCAGCGAACGCATCAGCGCCGACATGGGGATGCACTTTGTGCGAGCCGCCCGCCTGGGCCGCTCGGTGATCCGCGACCACTTCGACATCACCGATGCCCCGTCCTACACCCGCTACACCGATGCCGCCAGCAAGCTGTTGGCCGAGTACGGGGAACGGGCGCACATCGTGGAGCTGGCCGGCGACTTGCTCTTCGCCGGCACCGAGTCCATGGTGCGCGAAGTCAGCGAACTGGATCCTTCCGTGGAACTGGTGATCCTGGATCTGCGCCGGGTCGACGACATCGATCGCATTGCGGTGGAGATGATCCACCAGCTCGGCCGGGAACTGGAGGCGGAGGGCCGCACCATGGTGTTGGTCCAGGAAAAAATCTTCGAGCCGCTGGAGTCGCTGCGTTGCTTTCCCAGCCGCAATGACGCGGTGGAATGGGCAGAGACCACGTTGCTGCAGCGCTACGGGGACGGCGACCTGGTGCCCAGCGAGGTCTCGGTCTGCGACTTCGCTGCGCTGGCGCCGCTGGACGCCGTGGACATCGACCTGCTCGAATCCCTGATGGAGGAATCCCGGATCGAGGACGGACGCATTATTCGCCGGCCCGGCCAGGAATTCGGTGGCGTCTACTTCATCCTCAAGGGCAAGGTGGTCACCTCGACCCTGCAAAACGGCAAGCCGGTGCGGCACGCGACGCTTTCGGCGGGCATGACCTTCGGCGAGATCGCCCTGGGCGGTGAGGGCGAACAAACCACCCGCGTCACGGCCGTGGGCAGGCTGCACCTAAAGGTGCTCTCGG
Source organism: Paeniglutamicibacter sulfureus (assembly GCF_039535115.1). Taxonomy (NCBI): domain Bacteria; kingdom Bacillati; phylum Actinomycetota; class Actinomycetes; order Micrococcales; family Micrococcaceae; genus Paeniglutamicibacter; species Paeniglutamicibacter sulfureus. The sequence goes on along the minus strand of NZ_BAAAWO010000001.1, from coordinate 3,910,197 downwards.
CCGCGTCGATCGCCACGCTGGAGGCCGATGACCCGGGAACTGCCTTGCGCTTCTGGAAGGCCGTCGCCCGCGATGCCTACACCCGGGTCGAGGCGAACATCAAGGACTCGAACTTCCCGCTGCACTGACGCGCCTCGGCATTCAGGAAATGCGCTCGCAAAAATGTTCCGCGGCCACCGGAACCGGAAATGTCGGGCAGCAATCGCCCGGCGGGCCCCTCGCCAAGCCGCCAGCGGATTCAGGGTTGCCGGTGCCAGTGCATTTCGAATTCGCAATGCACTGGCACCTCGTCGACAGCGCTCTTGGACTCGGTGGCGACTGGCGCCGCTCTCCGACCCTTGATCGGTTCGATCCAACCGGCCAACAAGATCTAGGCTTGAACCCATGAGCCAGGAATTGAACATCCCGTGCGGCACCGAAAGTGTCACCGCTTTGCTTGATGAGGCCGAAAATCCCCTGGCGTTTCTGGTCCTCGCCCACGGAGCCGGCGCCGGCAAGGACCATGACTTCATGGCCGGCTACGCCCGGGCAGTCGCCGAAAAAGGCATTTCGGTGCTGCGCTTCAATTTCCCGTACATGGATGCGGGCAAGAAATTTCCGGACCGTGCACCCGTTGCGATCAACGTGTGGAAACAGATACGCGAGTGGGTCGGCGCGAACCTCTCCGGGGAACTTCCGGTGTTCGCCGCCGGCAAGTCATTTGGCGGTCGCATGGCCTCCATGGCCGTCGCCGACGGCATGGACACCCAGGCCCTGATCTTTCTGGGCTACCCCTTGCATGCCCCGAAGAAGGAAGACAAACTTCGCGACGAACACCTCTACCCGTTGCAGGTGCCGATGCTTTTCCTCGAAGGCACCCGCGACCCCTTCGCCAACCAGGAACTCATGACCCGCGTGGTCTCCAACCTCAACCCGGCCAGCGAAGTGGTTTGGTTCGAAGGCGGAGACCACTCCTTCAAGGTCGCCCGCTCCGGGCGCACGGTATCCGAGGACGGTGCGGGGCTCGCCGAGGCCACCGCGGCCTTCATCCTCAGGCAGCTTTCCAAGGACTGATTCGGCAAGCACGGTCCTTGGCACCGCCCACGGATGCCGGCGCGGGCATGCCCATCATCAATGTGGAAACATGGTGGGTATGTCCCGGACCCTGCCTGCAACGAGAAAGTGGGCACCTTCCACGCCATGACCAACCCCGGCAAAACCTCCGCGTCCCTGTTGGGCATCCTGGCGCTGCTCAGCGCCATTGCGCCCTTCGCCATCGACATGTACCTCCCGGCGTTCCCGCAGATGATGTCGGATCTGAACACCAGCGCCACCTCGGTGCAGCTCACCCTGACCACCTTCATGCTGGGCCTGGCAACGGGACAATTGGTGATCGGTCCGCTTTCGGACCAGTTCGGCCGCCGCAGGCCACTGTTGCTGGGCACGGTGGCCTGCCTTGCGGCAAGCGCCCTGTGCGCGCTGGCGCCAACCATCGAGTGGCTCATTGCCATGCGCTTCGTCCAGGGCTTCAGCGGCGCCGCCGGGGTGGTCCTGGCCAGGGCCGTCATCACTGACATCGCACGCGGCGTCAATGCCGCCAGGATGTTCTCGATCATGATGACCGTCGGCGGCATCGCCCCGGTCCTCGCCCCGCTCCTGGGCAGCGGAATCATCCAGGGCTTCGGCTGGCGCGGCGTGTTCTGGGTGCTGGCGGGACTGAACCTGCTGATGATCATCGGCGCCGCCTTCCTGGTCCGCGAATCGCTGCCGCCCGAGCGCCGCAGCGCCGGCGGGCTCAAGGTACTGGGTTCCAACGCCGGGCAGGTGCTGCGAAACAAGCCCTACCTCGGCTTCACACTCACGTTCGCCTTCGCCATGACTGCGATGTTCGCCTACATCGCAGCCTCCCCCTTCGTCCTCCAGAACATCATCGGGCTGGGAAGCACCACCTACTCATTGGCTTTCGGAGCCAATGCACTCGGCCTGACAGCCGCCAGCATTGTTTCGGCCAGATTGGTCACCCGGGCCGGCCCGAAGCGGCTGACCTATATCGGGGTCGGAAGCCTGCTGGCCGGCAGCGCGGCACTGCTGTGCATCATCGTCTTCGCCGGCACCCCGGCGATCCCCACGATGCTGCTGCTCTTTGTCACGGTCTCGGCGCTGGGCCTTGTACTGGGAAATGCCTCGGCGTTGGCCACCGCGCAGGTCACCCGGTTTGCCGGCACCGGCTCGGCGATTCTCGGCGCCTTGCAGTTCACGCTCGCGGCCATCGCCTCCCCGATCGTGGGCATGGCCGGCGAGCACAGCGCGGTGCCGATGGCCGCCGCAATGTTGGTCTCGGCCGGTATTTCCGCGCTGTTCCTGTGCACCATGACCCGCGGCGCCTCGATGCAGCCGGAGGAAGAAGGAAACGAAAAATCCGCGGTGTCCGCGCCCGGCGTCAAGTAGCGCAGGGCGCACGCCGCTCCTCACCGGAACCGAAATGACGGAGGGTCGGTGCTAGGTTCAAAGACAAGCCAAGGCAAAGGAGCACCCGTCCCGTGTTTTTCCTCGATCAGGACCTGATCTACTCCGCATCCGACCTCGTGGTGGCAGCAAGCTGCGAATTCGCCTCGCTGAGCAAGCTCGACGAACGCCTGGGGCGCAGCGACAAGGCCGACTTCGGACCCGATGAAATGCTCGACCGCACCGCGGTGCTTGGCGACGCCCATGAACACAAGGTCCTGGAAGAGCTGCGCGCACAATTCGGCGACTACGACCCATCCACCGGCCGCGGCGTCAAGATGCTGGCCGCCGGAGTCCGCGGGGATCGGGCCTCGCTGGAGCAGGCACACGAGGAAACGCACCAGGCGCTGCTCAAGGGCGCCGACGTGGTGTTCCAGGCGACCTTCTTCGACGGGGAATTCGTCGGCTTTGCCGACTTCCTGGTCCGTGAACCGGACGGCTCCTACGCGGTGTGGGACACCAAGTTGGCCCGCCACGCCCGCGTCACGGCCCTGCTCCAACTGGCTGCCTACGGCGACCAGCTCATCACCGCCGGAATCCCGGTCGCCGCAAAGACCACCCTGGTGCTCGGGGACAAGACGCATTCGGTGCACCAGATGCATGAGCTGCTTCCGGTGTTCAAGGAGCGCCGGGCCCGTTTCAAGGCGTTGACCTTCGCCCATCGGTCGGGAACAAACCCCGTCATCTGGGGCCAGGAAGGCATCGGCGCGTGCGGACGCTGCGATTACTGCGCCGAGCAGGTGGCCAAGCACCGCGACCTGCTGCTGGTCGCCGGCATGAGCACCGTCAAGCGCAGGAAGCTCATGGAAGCCGGAATCACCACCATTGACGAGCTCGCCGCAGGCAACACCAAGGCACGCGATCCGCACCACAAGCTAGCCGAACAGGCACGCATGCAGGTCGGACTCGGAACCAGCGACGGAACCATCGGCGGGGTTGCCTACAAGGTCAATGGAACCCAAACCATTTCCCGGCTCCCGGAACCCAACACCGGGGACATCTTCTTCGACTTCGAAGGCGATCCGCTGTGGCAGGATCCTTTTGACGAGTCCTGGGGACTGGAATACCTCTTCGGCGTCATCGAGATCGATACGGCCGAACCGGTGTTCAAACCCTTCTGGGCGCATTCCCGGGCCGAGGAGCGCAAGGCCTTCACCGACTTCGTCGCCTACGTCGAGGCCCGTCGAGCGGTCTTCCCCCAGATGAAGATCTACCACTATGCGCCCTATGAGAAGAGCGCCCTTCGGAACCTCTCGCTGCGCCACGTGGTCGCCGAGGACACCATCGACCAGTGGCTGCGCGATGGGCTGCTGGTGGACCTCTACGACACCGTCCGCCACTCGCTGCTGATCTCCGAGCGCTCCTATTCGATCAAGAAGCTCGAGCCGCTCTACATGGGCGAGCACCTGCGCGGCGGGGACGTCAAGGACGCAGGCGCCTCCGTCGTCGCCTACGCCAAGTACACCGAGCAGCTGGGCGTTGACGATGCCGAGGCCGGGCGGATCCTGGAATCCATCCGCGACTACAACGAATACGATTGCCTCTCCACGTTGCGGCTGCGCGACTGGCTGCTGGGCCTGGTACCGCACGAAACGCGCACCGAGTGGGTGGACGAGACCCCCCTTCCCGGCGTCGACGACGTCGAGCCCAGCGCTGAGGAAATCGCGCTGCGCGAGTACCTCGAATCACTCCCTCAGGACCGCGCACTGGATGACGACGAGCGGGCCATCGCCATGGTTGCCGCCGCCACCGGCTACCACCGGCGCGAGGCCAAGCAGTTCTGGTGGGAGCACTTCGACCGGCTCGATGCACCTTTCGATGCGTGGGCCGAGACCCGCAACGTGTTCGTTGTCGACGAGGCAAGAGTGCTCGAGGACTGGCACAAGGCAAGCACCAGGGCCAGGGTTGAATCCCGTGTCACCGAGCTGAGCGGCACCATGGCCGAAGGTTCGGACTTCAAGGTCGGCTCGAGCTGGTTTGCCATGTACTCCCAGCCGTTGCCCCCCGAACTCGAACCGAGCATGGCCGGGCGGGCGGGGCTGTTTAACGCCGTGGTGAACGAGAACGACGAACGATTCGTCATCACCGAAAAATCCAACACCAAGGTCCCGCCGTTCGGCACCATGCCCGTGGCGCTGACCCCGGACCAGCCGATCAACACCACCTCATTGCGAGATGCATTGGCCGAGCTGGCCCGCACCGTCGGCGGTGCGCTGCCTTCCCTGCCCAGGCACCCGGGGATCGACATCCTGCGCAAGTCCGCACCGCGCTTCAAGACACTTTCCACCCCGCCGGTGCCCACCATCGTCAACGGGCACCCCAACATCGTGGGTGCCATCATTGAGGCCTTGGGTGACCTCGACCATTCCTATCTTGCCGTCCAGGGACCCCCCGGCACCGGCAAGACCTACGTGGCATCCCACGTCATCGCGGCCCTGGTGAAACAGGGATGGAAGGTCGGTGTGGTGGCCCAGTCCCACTCGGTGGTGGACAACGTGCTGACCAAGGCCATCACCAGCGCCGGGGTGCATCCGGAGCAGGTCGCCAAGAAGCTGAAGGCCGGGGACAAAACCGAGGTCCCGTGGTCCGGCACCACCGACGACGCGGTTGAGGATCTGCTGAACTCGGACCAGGGGGCACTGATTGGAGGCACCGCGTGGACCATGACCGGCAAGCGGGTCCCCGAGGGCTCCCTGGACCTGTTGGTCATCGACGAGGCCGGGCAGTATTCGCTGGCCAACACGCTGGCGGTCTCCCGTGCCGCCACCCGCCTGCTCCTGCTGGGTGACCCGCAGCAGCTGCCGCAGGTCACCCAGGGTTCGCACCCGCAGCCGGTGGACGAGTCCGCGCTGGGCTGGCTCAGCGCCGGGCACCCCACGCTGCCCGAGGAGCTGGGCTACTTCCTTGCCGATTCGTGGCGCATGCACCCGGAGCTGTGTGCCAAGGTCTCGGCGCTGAGCTACGAGTCCAAGCTGCATTCGGCCTCCGCGGCCGCACAGCGTTCGCTCTCGCAGGTCCCCGCCGGGGTGTCCACCGTCCTGGTGGAGCACCGCGGAAACACCACCCAATCCGTGGAGGAAGCCCACGAGGTCATCAACCAGGTGCGCGCCCACATGGGATTGTCCTGGATTGGAGGCGAGGCAGAGTCCCCGAGGCCGCTATTGGCAAAGGACGTCCTGGTGGTCGCGGCCTACAACGCGCAGGTGAACCTGCTGCGCGCCGAGCTCGACGCGGCAGGGTTGGAAGACGTGAAGGTCGGCACCGTCGACAAGTTCCAGGGGCAGGAGGCGCCGGTGGTCATTGTCTCCATGGCGTGCTCCTCGGCAGATGACGCGGCCCGCGGCATCGACTTCCTGCTGAACCGCAACCGGATCAATGTGGCAGTCTCGCGCGGACAATGGCGGGCGGTCATCGTGCGCTCCCCCGCGCTGACGCAGTTCCTGCCATCCACTCCCGCTGCCTTCGCACAGCTCGGGGCGTTCCTGGCCCTGGGGTCCTGAGCCAGCCGGCCGACCACCCCCGGCGGCACCCCCAGGGATTCATGTCCGGTTCGCCGGTGGGACACGTCCGTTGGAGAAGATTGGGCATGACCAATTCACATGCACCGCTGGACAGCCGCATTTTCGCCACCCAGCCTGTCGCCGTGCGCGCGTTGGCCGAAGAATTGCGACGCAGCCCCCGTGCGTCCGCGGCCATGTGCACTCCCTTGGCGTCCACCCGCATCGGAGCACGCCCACCGCTTCCGGGCCAGCGCCACCAAGACGGCGTCATGCACCCGAACCGAGAGGCCGGAACGGCGGGCGTCGAGGCAAACACCTGCTCTCCGAGCATGACGAAGTGATGCGCGGTGATGGGCGCTCGGTCGGCGTCGCATGCTAGAAATGAACCCATGACTACGCGTGTACTGGCAGGCAAGAACGTCAATCCCCTGGGCTTCGGGGCCATGAACATCGCCCATGGATACTCGGATTTCCCCACCGACCGGGAAGCCGGGCGGCTGCTGCACGACGTGCTGGATGCCGGGGTCGACCACCTTGACACAGCAACCTTGTACGGCGGGCACCGCAGCGAAAACCTCATTGGCCAGCACCTGAAACAGCGCCGGAGCGAGTACCTGCTGGCTTCCAAGGGCGGGCTGGCCCTGGTCGATGGCCGCGGGCAGATCGACGGACGCCCCGAAACTCTCCGCGCCCAGGTCGACGCCTCGCTGCAGCGCCTGCAGACGGAGCACATCGACCTCTATTACCTGCACCGGCTCGACCCCAAGGTCCCGATCCAGGAATCGGTCGGCGCGCTGGCCGAGGCCGTGGCCCAGGGGAAGATCGGCGGCATCGGGCTCTCCGAAGTTTCGGTCGCCACGCTGCGCATCGCGCACGAGGTGCACCCGATTGCCGCGGTGCAAAACGAATACTCGCTGGCCACCCGCAACCCGGAGCTGGGCATGGTGGAGGCCTGCGCCGAGCTGGGGACGGCGTTGGTGGCATTCTCCCCGCTCTACCGGGGCTTCCTTTCGGGCAACCTGCGTGGCATCGACGCGCTGGCCGACGGCGACATGCGGCATCACATGCCACGCTTCAGCGAGGAAAACTACCCGCACAACCTAGAGCTGGTCGACCGCCTCGCACGATTGGCGACACGCCTGGGGACCACCGCCGCCGCGCTCTCGTTGGCCTGGGTGCTGGCGCAGGGCGAGCATGTCCATGCCATCCCTGGAACCAAGAACCCCGGCCACTTCGCCGAGAACCTCGGTGCACTCCGGCTGTCGCTTTCCCCCGCCGAGCTGGCGGAGGCCGGGGAGATCATCAACCAGTCCACGATTGCCGGGGCGCGGTACAACGTCCACCAGCAAAAGACCATCGACAGCGAGGAATTCCAGGAGGCCAGGTAGGCAAGACCGACTACTCCGACTTGGGTCGCCTGGGGTCGATGACCTTCTGCGCCTGGGCACCTTCGATTCCGGCCAGGGCCGTGGTCGCAGCCGCATAGTCGTAGCCCGCCGCCAGCTTGGTCGCCCGTTCGATGCGATCCGTCTCGGTCGGGCCTTCCTGTTCCTGACTGGGGAGAACCATGACGCACCAGGAAAAGACCGGTCCCGAGGCTGCCGGCAGTGCGAGCGTCGTTGCCGACCGACGACGCGGTTTCATCACTTTTCCCTCGCAAATAGCCCAGGCATGAAGGAAAAACCATCCACCGGCCCCGTCACCGGTGTGGTTCAACCGACCATACCCGGTTGGTCCCGAACCTTAAACCGCCGCTTCGATGGACTAGGATTGTTTGGTCAATCCCCAGCAAAAGGACCGTGATGCGACCTACCCACCAGGCGAGCCCGCTGTGGAGTCAGACGCAACAATTCAGGTCGTCCGCCGCCTGGAAATTGCTCTCAACCGCACCCTGGGCCGTGGCCTTCCTGCGCGCCGAGTTCACCAGCGCCAAACCCCGCGTGGGGCTGGAGGTCTTCCATGCCTCCCTCGAATCCTTCCTCAAGGTCGTGCGCTCCGAGGACCCGGGCTTCAACGACTCAATGGGGGCTGCCCAATACGCCGATGCCTGGGTGCGCAACCAGTTCCTGGCCCGACCGCTGGTCGACGGGCACTTCGTCTACGAACCCACAGCGCAAACGGCCCGAGTGCTGAAATTCCTGTCCGATTTCTCCGGGGACCGGACCAACCTGAACTCCTCGCGGCTTAACACCCTGCTCACCTCCCTCGAATCCCTGGCCCACGAAACCGACCCGGACCCCGCTGCGCGCATCCGTGCGCTGGAGGCGGAGATCGCCCAGCGCCAGGAAAAGATCGCTTCCCTGCGCGACGGAACCTCCCCGGCGGTGCTGCCGCGCGAAGGCGCGCTGGCCGCCACCCGCTCGGTGCTGGACATGGCCTCGGGGTTGCCCGCCGACTTCAAGCGCATGCGCGACGGGGTCCAAGAGATGCTCCACGCCCTGCGCGGGGAAATCATGGAGTCCTCCTCCGCCAAGGGCGTGGCCGTTGGCGCGGTGCTGGAGGGCGACAAACAGCTGCGCAGCACTCCGCAAGGAGAGACCTTCCGCGGCTTCACGGAGTTCCTGAACTCCCCCGAGGCCCAGGTCCGGTTCCGCGAGGCGGTCAACGAGGTCCTCGAGCGCGACTTCGTGGACGCACTGGACAACCAGGAGCGCCACACCCTGGCAAACCTGCTGCGGGAATTGCGTCGCCAGGCCTCCGAGGTCCACCAGTCCTACGGCAGGCTCTCGGAGTCGCTGCACGCCTATGTGCAATCGGCCGAGTTCAAGGAAGCGGCCATCTTGCGCGAGGCGGTGCGGGCAGCGGAAGTCGCCGTTTCCTCCTCGCGTGTCCTGCACTCGCGCACGCCGGTGGCCCCCATCCGGCTGTATGCCCCGCGCTTCACCTCCATTGCGGCATTGGGCATCTACGATCCCGACGAACATGTCGCCCCGCCCAAGCTGGCAGCCCCGCCGCCCCTGTCGGTCGCCGACATCCGGCGCACCCCTTCCACCCCGGGTCCCGACATCCCGGTGCTGAAGAACGCGATCGCCGCTGTCCGCGCCGCCTCCGGTGGTTCGGCGGGCCTGAGGGAAACCTACAACAGCCTCGGCGATGAACACCGGCACCTGAACACCATCAGGTACCTCATCGAGGCGGCCCGCAACGGCGGGGACCGCATCGACGAGTCCACCCTCGAGGAAATCAGCTTCACCCAGGTCAACGGCGTCACGCGCACAGCGTTGGTGCCGGCCATGAGCTTCACGAAGGATCCCGCATGAGCAGCCCACTTCCCACCGGCGCGATCGACGAACGCCGCCTCTTCGAGGGTGACACAGGTTCGTTCGAACTGCCGCTGCGCCAGCTGCTGGTGCGCCTGTTGCGCGGCCCCTATCTCGACGGCGTTGCCGAACCCCGGCTCTGGCAACTGGTGCTGGACCGGCGGGCCGACATCGCCGCCTACGTCGCCGAGATCTTCCTGGTGCTCGAGGTGGATGCCAACCGCAAGATCGCGCTGCTGAGCCCCGTGGACCTGGAAGCGGCCCACACCACCGCGATTGCCCCGCGCCGTGCCCTGAAGCGCGAGGAGACCCTGCTGGCATTGCGCCTGCGGCTGCTTCTTGAACGCCATGCCGGTTCGGGCACTGACGCGGTCATCACCCGGGAAGCCGCACGGGAGATCCTGTTGGAACACCGTGCCCCCGGGGACACCGACGACAAGAAGCTGGAAGAAAACACCGATGCGGCCCTGACCCGGCTGCTGAACCTGAAGCTCATCCTGCCCACCGAACTGGGCGACGAGTACAAGGTCTCCGGGGCGCTGGCGCTGGCCTTGCCCTTTGCCGCGATCGAGGAAATCCCCGACTACATCAAGGCCATTGAACGCGTGGGCACCGATGACACCGAAGAATTCGAGTTGGAGACAGAAGAGCTATGAGCATTGAAATGACCCTTCCGCTCTCTGACGCGCTGAACCCCGGGCAGCACCGGCTGACCCAGATCCAGGTCATCAACTGGGGAACCTTCCACGGCCGGCACACCCTGTATGTGGACCGCGCCGGGACCTTGCTCACCGGGCACCCCGGCGTGGGCAAGTCGACCCTCTTTGACGGCATCGGGCACATCTTCCATGCCGCCCCGCGGCTCAACGAGTCCGCGCACGAGGCCTCCACCCGCAAGGACCGGCGTACCACCTACTCCTACATGCGCGGGCGCCGCTTCAAGACCGAGGCCGGCACCCTGTACCAGCGCCCCGGCGCCACCTGGAGCGCCCTGGCGCTGGTGTACGAAGACGGGCTGGGCTCGAACGTGTGCATCGGCGCGATCTTCGACCTACCCGCCAACGGGTTGGAGGGCCAGGTCGGAAAGCACTACGTCATGGGCGACCGGGTGTTGGACACCGCTGCCCTGGAGGAACACGGGGCACGCCGCTTCACCCCCTCCTCGCTGCAGAAGTCGCTGCTCGGATTCGAGGCCTTCGACGTTCACCGCGCCTTCGCCGAGAAGTTCCGTCGCCGCCTGGGCATCGACAACGACAAAGCGTTTTCCCTGCTGCGTACCCTGCAGAACGGCAAGGGACTGGACAAGGGCGTGAACCAGTTCTTCCGCTACGAAGTACTGGAAATCCCCGCGACCATGAAGGCCGCCACCGGCGCCATCGAAGACTTCTCACACCTGCGGGGCATCCACCGCCAGCTGGAGGAGGCCCGCGCCCAACGCGACGCGCTGGCCTCGGTACCCGAGCAGAAGCTGCGCCACGATGAGCTGAGCGCCGAACTCGCCACACTCAACACCCTGGTATCCACCCAGCTTCCGGCCTTCGGTGCCCAGTTGGCCACCCGGGCGTTGCGGGGCGAAACCGCCATGCTCAGCGCCGCGGTCGAGACCAATGCGGCGCTGATCGAGGAAAGTGGCATCCGCAAGGCCACCCTTGAAGCCAAGGTCGCGTCGCTCGCCGAGCAGCACGAGGCCGGTGGCGGAGCCGGGCTGGCATTGCTGGAGCGCGAGGCCGAGTCCGCCCGCAAGAACCTGGCCGACCGTGAATCGGTCCTGCGCACCCTGCGGGAGAACTTCGAGGCCGTGGGCCTGAAATTCACGTTCACCGCCTCCGGGCTGCAGGCCATGCGCCGGCAGGCTGCCGTCAGCGCCGAGAACCTGGCTTCGATTGCCAAGGACGCGCGCACCATGGAATACGAGGCCATGGCTTCGGTCATGAATTTGAAGGACCGTGCCAAGAAACTCCGGTTGCAGATCGATTCCTATGCCAAGCGCGGCTCCAACATCGATGACAGGTCCATTGCCGCCCGCCGCGCCATTGCCGCCTCCACCAACCTGGACATCGAGGACCTTCCTTTTGCCGGGGAACTGATCGACCTGTCCCCCGCCCACGGCCAATGGCGGCCGGCGGCCGAAAAAGCCCTGCGTTCCCTGGCCACCACCCTGTTGGTGCGCGGCGAAGACATCAAGGCCGTCACCCGCGCCATTGATTCGCTCTCGGGACTGGGCCGGATCCGTTGGATGGACATCTCCAAGACCCCGCGCGATGTCGTCGCCGGCCCCGGGGACCTGGTGGGAAAGCTCGATTTCAAGCATTCGCCGGCCGGCACCTGGCTGCATGCCAAGATCGCCGCCGACTACCCGCTGGCCTGCGTCGATTCGGACGCTGGCTTGCACGTGCACGAGAAGGCCATCTCCCTGGCCGGAACCATCAAGACCGGTGCGGGGACCTTCGAGCGCGACACCCGTGGCGTGGCGGCCTCCGACTACCTGCTCGGCTTCACCAACGCCGAGAAGATCTCCGAGTTGGAGACCAAGCTGGCGAAGCTCGAGGCCGAGACCACCAAGGCCGCCGCGGTGGCAGATGACCGTTCCGCCGCCAAGGACCAGCTCGCGGCCAAGCTGGCGCTGTTGGGCACCCTTGCCAGCGATGACCGCAGCTTCGCCTCGCTGGATGCCTCCGGCGCCCTGAACACCCTGCAGGACCTCGAAGCGCGCATGGCCGAAGCGCTGTCCCAATCCGGGGACCTCTCCCACGTGCGCCGCTCCCTGGAAGCGGCACGTGCCGAACTCGAGGAATGCGTCGGCACCCTGGCAGTGGCCCGCGCCGAAGCCACGACGCTCTCCGCCGCCCTGGACAAAGCGCAAACCGCGCTGCGCGCCGCGGGCGTGCGCGACACGGCTACCGAGGACTGGGCAGCGGCGAAGCTTGCCGCCAGCGAACAGCTGGCGCCGCTGGTCGGCCGGCTGGACGAGGGCTCCCCGGTGGGCACCGCCGAGCTGGAGGCCGCGCTGAACGCACTGGCCCTGTCGCTGTCCGAATCCGGGGCCGAGCTCAAGCGCGAGGCGTACACGCTGGAAGCCTCGCTGAAGGACACCTTCCGGGCCTTTGCCCGCGAATTCGGCAATTCCGCCGCAGTCTCCTTCGGCACCTCGGTGGAGGCCGCCGAGCATTATGTCGCCCTGCACCAGGGCATCATCGAGCAGGGGTTGCCGCAGCACGAGGAGGAGTTCCGTGAGTACTTCTCCAACCGCTCCTACGAGCGCTTCTCTGATTTGTTGCAGCTGCTGGAAGAGGAACGCCGGTCAATTGCCGAACGAATCTCCCCGCTGAACCAGATCCTCGCGGATGTCACCTTCGAGCACGGCTCCAAGCTGGCCCTCGAGGTCGCCACGACGATTCCGGACGAGGCCCGCGCGTTCCGCCAGGCCTTGAAGGACGCCTTGGCCGGTGCGTATTCCTCGCGCGGGGCGGGGACACTCAGCGAGAGCTACAAGGCGCTCGAGGCCCTGGTGGATGCCCTGGATGATTCCGCGCGTGCGGCCTGGCGCGACACCGTGCTGGACGTGCGCCAACACGTGACCATCAGCTGCAATGAGCACAAGCCCAACGGCGAGGTCGAGACCGGCCTGGAGCCCGGCACGCTTTCGGGCGGCGAGGGCCAGCGCTTCACCTCGTTCATCATGGGAGCCGCACTGGCCTACCAGCTGGGCTTCGCCACGGCCGGGTTCACCGCCTATGGCACCGTGATGATCGATGAGGCCTTCATCCAGGCGAACTCCGAATATGCGGCAGCCGGCATCAATGCGCTGCAGGAATTCGGCTTCCAGCTGCTGCTCGCGGCCCCGGAGGACAAGATCGACCTGTCCCGGCACCTGGGTTCGGTGTGCGACATCATCAAGCACCCCGAATCCAATGTCTCCGGCTTCGTGGCCTCGGGCCGCTCCCCGGCCGTGGCCACGAGCATCATTTTGCGATAGCACCTCACAAAATGGTCCGCCGGCGCGTTTACAGGGTATGGAGATGACAACGAACCCCGCCTTCGAGCTGGTGGTGCACATGCACGGCACCACGGTGCTGCGCATGTGCACCGCACTGCTGGGCCCGGGAGCGGACGCGCAGGATGCCTGGAGCGAAACGTTTCTGGCGGCCTTGCGCGCCTATCCGGGCCTGGCCAAGGGCGCCAACCTCGAGGCGTGGCTCATCACCATTGCCCGGCACAAGGCCATCGACATCCTGCGGGCCAACCATCCCGTGCCCACCGGGCAGCTCCCGGAAACCGCGGCGCTACCCAAAGGTCTGGGACAGCTGGAGCTGCTCGAATCCCTGGGCTCGCTCAGCGAACTGCAACGCAAGGTGATCGGCTACCACTACCTGCTCGGGTTCCCCTACGCGGATATCCCGGCGTACCTGGGCGGCAGCGCAGCTTCCCTGCGCCGGGCCGCGTCCGACGGGATCAGGGCCCTGCGCAAGGAACTTATCGAAGCGGAGGAAGAATCATGAGCGAACTTGCCATGCACGAGATGGATGTCCTGCGGCAGCAACTGGCCGAGCGGGCCGCGGCCGAGGGGTTGATCGACGTATCCTACCGGCTGGTGGATTCCCCGGTGGGGCAGCTGATGCTTGCCGCCACGGAGCGTGGGGTCGTGCGCGTCGCCTTCGCCGCCCAGGACTTCGATGCGGTGCTCGGAACCCTGGCGCAGAAGATCGGGGTGCGCGTGCTGCACCGCGCCGCCCCGCTGGATGCTGCGGCGGCCCAGCTCGATGAGTACTTCGCACATGCGCGGACGGGCTTCGAGCTGTCCCTGGACCACCGGCTTTCCAGCGGCTACCGGCTTCAGGTCCAGCTGGCGCTGCCCTCGATCGCTTACGGCCACACCATGAGCTACAAGGAAATGGCCGCGCTGACAGGGCGTCCGGCTGCGGTGCGTGCGGTGGGAACCGCGTGCGCCACCAACCCGCTGCCGATCGTGGTCCCCTGCCACCGCGTGCTGCGCAGCGACGGGTCTCTGGGCGGATACCTGGGCGGGCTGGACGCCAAGAAGGTCCTGCTCGATCTCGAGCAGGACCCCCTGGGCTAGATTCGGCCGGGCGCTATTCGCTGGCGAGCCCCTGCACCGGGGCCAGCTTCGCGGCCCGGCGGGCCGGGACGATCGAGGCGGCCAGCGCGGCAACGACGGACACGGCGATGACCGCGACTAGCTGGAACCACGGGATCGACACGCTCATGGCGCCGAAGGCACCCATGACCGACTGGGCGCCGAGCAGCCCGTAGGCAGATCCGAGCAGCACGCCCAGCAGGGCGGCGACCCCGCCGATCAGCACCGCCTCGGTGGCCAGCATGGCCTTGAGCTGTCCCCGGGTCAGGCCTAGGGCACGGAGCAGCGAGTTCTCCCGGGTCCGTTCCAGCACCGAGAGGCTCAACGTGTTGGCGACGCCGATCAGCGCGATCAGCACCGCGACGGCCAGCAGGCCCGAGACGATCATCAGCAGCATGTCGATGACGGTGTTGAACATCTGCTTCTCCATGACCCCGCCGCCCACGGCGAATTCATCGACGTTCAGTTCATCGGCCATGTCGGTCTGCAGCGACCGCACCGCTGCTGCGTCGAGCTGGTCATCGACCTTCAGCCACAGCACCGTGCGGGCGTTTTGGTCCTTCGCCACGGATTCCTTGGTTACGCCCAGCATTGACGTGGCGGTGTCCCAGCCGATGACCGGCTGCAGCGCGTTGCTTTCGGTGATCAGCATGTCCAGCGTGCCGCTCTTGCCACCGGCACCGGTGGCCTCCATGGTCTTGCCCTCGTTGTTGGAGGAGACCAGGACCTGGCCGGCAGCCGGGACCTGCTTGCCGCTGTTGAGCACGGACTTGAGGTTATCGGGATCGGTGGCGAAGATTTCCTGGCCGCTCTTGGAGTTGCCGACGAAGGTGAGTTCGGCCAGGCCCTCGACGCCGTCCATGGCCCCGACCTTGGACAGGGAGTCAGCGGGATAGGTGGTGCCGGAGTAGTCGTTGACCTCGACGTCCACCAGGTATTCACTGCCCAAGGCATCGCCCAGGGAGGTCTTGGCCGTCTGCGCGCCGACCATCATCATCGAGACCAAGGTGACGCCGATCAGCAGCGCTGTGGCGGTGGCGGTGGTGCGTCCGGGGTTGCGGACGGCGTTGAGGCTGGCGAGCTTGCCCGGAACGCTGGACCCGGAGGTCAGCTTGCCGATGGCCGAGACGGTCTTGGGCAAGAAGAGCGAGCCGAGCATCAGGACGCCGGGGAAGGAGAGCATCCCGCCGCCAAAGGCGATGAGGATGTTCCCTTGGATCGCGCCGAAGGCCAGGGCGGCGGCGCCGGCAAGGAGCAGCAGGAGCCCGAAGACGATGCGCACCTTGCCGGCCTTGTTGCCCACCGCCGCGTCGTCGGCCGGGCGCAGGGCAGCCAGCGGGGAGACTGACATGGCCTTGCCGGCCGGAACCCAGGCGGCAACCAGGGTGATCAGCGTTCCGGCCAGGATCGGCACGATGATGGCCTGTGCCGGTACCGCCAGGATGGCAAAGGACATCTCGGGAACGGTCGCACCCAGGATCGCGATCAGGCCCGCCATGATGCCGGTGGCCAGTAGCACGCCGGCGGCCGAGGCCAAGAGCCCGATCAGCAGCGCCTCGATGAGGACCGAGGAGCGGATCTGGGCGCGCAATGCACCCAAGGTGCGCATGAGGGCCAGTTCGCGGGTGCGCTGGGCGATGAGCACGGCGAAGGTGTTCATGACCACCAGCCCGGTGACCACCAGCGCGATCAGGGCGAAGACCAGCAGCACGATCGTGAGTTGGTCGCTGCCGCCGGAGAACGCGGCAACGTCCGCAACAATTTGCTCATCCGGGGTGTTGATGTGGAAGTATTTCAGGCCGGTTGCCTCCAGGGCGGTGGCCAGCGGGGCCTTGAGCCCCTGCAGGTCAACTCCGTCCTTGGCCGCGAGGGTGATGCTGCCGTAGCTGGCATCCCCGGGCCCCGAGAGGGCTTCAAGCAGGGACTGGCCGACTGTCAGGTTCATGGCCGCGCCGGTGATCGGGTCGTTGGAGGCAGCGGTGATGCCCGAGACCTTGACCTGGCGGCTGACTTCCTTGCCCTCCGCGGTGGTCGAACCGACTTCCAGGACATCTCCGACGGAAATGTTGTATTCACCGGCGTACGTGGCATCGACGGCCACTTGGTCTCCGCCGGTGGGCAGGGACCCCGACGCGAGCGTCGTGGTGTTCAGCTTCGTGTTGGTGGCGGCGGTGTTTGCCGAGGCGTAGTAGTCCCTGCCCCCGGCGTTGACGCTCACCCCGGAGTTGGTGACGCCGTGGACGGCGGCCACGCCGTCAATGTCCTCGATGGCCTTCAGCGTCTTGGCGTCGAGGCTGTAGGTTTCGGGCCTTTCGCTGTCGTCCGCGTCCATGTCGGCCATGTAGTCGCCGGTGACAACGAGGTCTGCATTGGCGTAGGAGGAGCCGATGCTGGCTTTCAGGGATTCGGTGGCGGACGCGTTGACCATGAGCGTCGCTGCCAGGAAGGCGGTGCCGATCATGACCGCCAGGGTCACGGCGATGAAGCGCCGTGAATACGTCTTGAGGTTTGCCAGGGCTAGTTTCAGCACGGGGTCATGCACCCAACCCGGAAAGCGCCTGGGTGACCGTGTCGACGGTCGGATCCTCGAGCTGGCCTACCAGTTCGCCGTCCTTCATCAAGAGCACGGTGTCCGCGTAGGAGGCCGCGACCGCGTCGTGGGTGACCATGATGATGGTCTGGCCCATCTCGCGGGTCGAGGAACGCAGCAGCGAGAGCACCTCGGCGCCGGTGCGCGAGTCCAGGTTGCCGGTCGGCTCGTCTCCGAAGACGACCTCGGGGCGGGTGAGCAGGGCCCGGGCCACGGCCACGCGTTGCTGCTGCCCGCCGGAGAGTTCGTGCGGCTTGTGGTTCAAGCGGTCGGTCAACCCCAGGGTGGTGACGATTGTCTGCAGCCACTCCTTGTCGTGCTTCTTGCCGGCCAGGGCCAGCGGCAGCAGGATGTTGGCTTCCGCGGTGAGCGTGGGGACAAGGTTGAAGGACTGGAAGACGAAGCCGACCTTTTCGCGGCGCATCTTGGTCAGTGCATCGTCATTCAGCTTGGAGATGTCCGTCCCGCCGATGAAGATCTGCCCGCCGCTGGCATCATCCAGGCCGGCCAGGCAATGCATGAGTGTGGACTTGCCGGAACCCGAGGGGCCCATGATGGCGGTGAACTTGCCGCGGGCGAAGGAGACGTCGACGCCGCGCAGGGCCTCGACGCGCGTGGTTCCTTCGCCGTAGATCTTGGTCAGGCCCGTCGCGTGGACAGCGAAATCGGTGCTGGTATGAGGTGCAGTAATGGTCATGGTTCCACGTTATGTGTTCACTGTATGGTTTTGGATCATCCTGAGGGACCCTTTTATCCACCGCTTGGCTCATACCCGGGTATGAGACAGCAGCCTCACAGGGTCCACCGATACGCTGTTATGCCTATGCTCTATTTCGCCGTCCCCACCGTTGCCCTGCTCATAACGCTGGGCCTTGCTGCCAGCATTGCCCTGCTGGCCGCGCTACTGTGGTTCGCTTCCAGGGGCAATGTCCGAGCGAAACGCAGCGTGCTGCTCGTGGCCATTCCCGCATGGGCCATTGGTCTGGCCGTGGCCGTGCTGCCCGCCGCTCCCCTGCCTGACCCTTCAATCCCGGCTGGTACCTTCAATTGGATTCCGTTCCTGGCGCACCGGGAACGCGACCTGGGCGTGGAGATGCTGGCGAACCTCGGGCTCTTTGCCCCGCTGGGATTGATGTTGGGCTTTTGTTGGCGTCGGTTCGCGGTGCTGAAAACCACCCTCTTGGTGCTGGGCATTTCAATCTGCGTTGAGGCCACCCAGTTGGCGCTGCGCAACAACCGCGCCTCGGACATCACCGACATCATCACCAACACCGCCGGCGGATTCATTGCGGCAATGATCGGGTGGGCGCTCGTTTCGCTCATCGGAAACAGGAAAGCCACGGCCGAGACCCCCGTCCCGGATTCACTGCTGGAGAGGTAGCACCGCGCAGTCCACGGCCCGATAATTATCGGATCAAAGGATTGAATTCTCCACTCTGGCTTTCAGCTCCACGTGCCATTGGGGTCGTGTTTAGCAATGTCGCGGAGCAGATGCTACGGATCTGATTCCAGTCAACGTGCCCTGGAAGCGGAACGTTGCAGCTCCCTGTCCCCGGGACAGTTCCCGCATGGACACAGAGATGTCCGAGCCGCTGTTCCAAACCACGTCGTGCTCCGACGTTTCGCCTGTTCGTGCCGATAGACTGGGCACACTTTCCGATTGTTTGGCTTGGAGTACCCGGTTTGGCTTTAAATATGTCTTTCCAGTCGCAGATCTATCGATCCTTGCCCGATCTGGAACGTTCCGATGCCATCGTCAACCGCATCTCCAAGGCGATCACTCTTGGCATGCTGCGCGTCGGCGAACGCCTACCCAACGAAATCGAGATGTCAGAGATGTTCGGCGTTGCCGCAGCCACCCTGCGCGACGCCTTGGCCGTCCTGCGCGACCAGGGGATCGTCGAGACCAGGCGCGGACGTAGCGGCGGGACCTTCATCCTGAAGCAACCGCAATTCCAGTTGGAGGCCATGCGAGAGTGGCTCATGACCACATCGATTGCCGAGATCCGGGATTTGGGCGACGAGCAGTCAGCCATTGCCGCGGCCACAGTCCGCCTGGCATGCGACCGGGCCGAGCCGCATGAACTGGAGAGGCTGCAGGATATGGCCCGCTCGTTGGTCATGGCCGACAGCGCCCAGGCCAAGGCAAGGGCCGATAGCCGCTTTCACATCGAATTGGCGGTGACTGCCCAATCCACCCGGCTGGCCAATGCCGAAATTCGGTTGCAAGCCGAAACGGTGGAGGTGTTGTGGTCACCGTTGGTCGATGAGTTTGATGCGGAACGGGCCACCGCGGAACACCTGGCACTGGTGCGGGCCGTGTCCGAAAACCGCAGCCAACAAGGGCAGCAATTGGTGATTGACCATATCCGACGCAGCACGCACCACCTCATTGATACGAAGCTGGCACTGAGCTACTCCACCGATTTGAAGGAAAACCAATGAGTCTCTCCCAACCGGCAGTCGCAGCGTTGGGGTCCATCTCCGGGTGGTTCAACGACGCATCGGCCGACACCTATGCGATGGCCGCCGCGGTCACCGACCTGCTTACTCGAGATGTCACCCCGGGCGCACTGGTCACGAAACACGATCTGACCGGGTTGAAGGCACTGGCATCGGATTTCCTGCAGCGGCATTCATTCGCTGTTGGGTCCGGGGCAACGTTCTCCTCGGCTCGGATCAGCGAGGGACAAGGGGTCCTCGAGTGGTGGACGCCAGGGCCGAGTGGGGCCGAAAAACTGGTATTTGACCTCGACCCGGATGGCGAGCGCTTTTACGACTACGAGCATCTTCCCTTCTTCAGCGCCGCTGAAAGGACCGGCGAGGCAACCATCTGGGGACCGTATGTCGATTACCTGGGATCCGACGAATACATTCTCACGCACACCGCCCCTTTCAAGATCCATGGCGAGTTTGCGGGGGTTGCCGGCTATGACGTGACAGTTCGGGCACTGGAAGAAATCTTCCTCCCCGCGTTGCGCTCGATCCCCGGCCATGCGGCCTTACTTAACTCCAGTGATCGGGTCATCATCGGCAACTCCGGTGCTTACCTCGTGGGAGAAAGGATCAAGGCCGCGCCCAGCGAAAGCCGGATCGTTCCCCTGGCGGTCCCGCACTTGGGCCTGTCCATGTTGGTTCCTGCGTAACCGCGTGGCGGGTCCAATACACGTCTGCCCGCCACTCGCATCAGGCAGTCTGCGCGTGCCGAGCCAGTTGCAGGCGCCGCAGAACGGCCTGTTCCACCAAGGCTCCGATGATCGCGCGGCGGTCTTCAGCGGATCCGTCCCGGTCCTCCGGATGCCATTGCACGGCCACGACCCAGGTTTTCCCGGGGTGCTCGGTGCCCTCCACGATCCCGTCGTCGGCCACGGCGCTGACGACCAAGTCAGTTGCCACGCGGTCCACGGCCTGGTGGTGCCCGGAACGCACAGTGACTCGCTCATGGCCAAGGATCCCGTGGATCTTGCTACCTTCGGCGAGAGTCACCCATTCGTCGAGGAACATCGGCTGGCCGGATTGCCCCTGGTGCAGGGTCGAGGGAACGATGTCCGGCACCAATGTCCCGCCGAGTGCCACGTTCAAAAGCTGGGATCCCCGGCAGATGGCGAGCAGCGGTTGGTCCTTCTCCAGGGTCCGATGGATCATGGCGATGCAGAATTCATCGGCGGTGCGGTCCACCCCGTAGGCCTTGGGGATCGGCCCTTGAAGTTCGTACAGCGACCCGTCCACGTCGCCGCCGCCGAGAAACAAAACGCCGTCGGCTTCCTCGGCGGCCAGCGCTGCCTGTGGGTCCGCCGCGGAGCTGTCGATCAGCACAGCGCGGGCACCGCTTTCGAGTAATTGGTCGAAGGCACTGCGAGTGAAGTCGCGCATGATCCTGTGGCTTTCGCCAACCATGCCGGGGAAAGTCAGTGATACCACCACTGCCACCAGCGGAGCATCCGGGGGAAGCAAGTCAAACCCTTCCGGGATGACCTCGTCCAGGGTCAATACCCGGTCTTCTCGTGGATCGGTGCTCATAAACTCAAAACCTCCAAGGTTTTCGTCTGCTCGCGGTGGGACTCGGTGGCCCGGCGGGTCCGGGCTGCCTCGACGACCCAGCTGAAAAGTGCATGATCGGTGGCCGATGCCTCGGCCAGATCCTCGGGATGCCATTGGACCGCCAGCAGCGATGCGCCAGGAACCTCCAGCGCCTCAACGACTCCGTCCGGCGCCGTGGCGGCAACCCGCAACCCCGCGCCGATGCGCTCGACCGCCTGGTGGTGGTACGAGGATGTACGCACCGGGGCATGCCCCAGGACCGCGGCAAGGAGAGTGCCGGGCTCGCAGGTCACCGGGTGCTCGGCACCGCGGTGCTGGATCTCGCCGGGTGCCAAATGGCCCACCAGCGTTCCGCCGTGGATGACGTTGAGCAATTGCATACCCCGGCAGATGGCCAGGGTCGGGATCCCTGAATCGAGGCAGGCCCGTAGTAGACCGGCCTCGTAGTCGTCCTGTCCCGGGTAGTCGGCCGGCCAATAGTGCTCGTCCGGCTCGCTTCCGTAGCGGCGCGGGTCGATGTCGGCGCCGCCTGGAATGACCACCCCGTCCAATCGCGCCACTTGGTCGGCCGCCGACTCGCTGCTGCCCGGAAACAGGACCACAGGTTCCCCTCCGGCCCTGTCAATGCCGGCCAGCACCCCGACGGCCACTGCAGCCCCAGCGAAGCGCATGCCCTGCACCTTGGCCGACCACATGCCCGGGACGCCTATCAGCGGGCGGCGGGCGGCGCTTGGACCGTCCGTCATGCCCGGCTGCCCGCGATTGCCTCGAGGCTGTGCCCCAACGGAAAACCGAGCGTTGGCATCCAGGTGTCCCACACCTCGCGCAGGCTGCCGTCGGCAATCACGGCGGCCAGTGCAACGTTGAGTTCCTCGCGCAGGAAGAGGTTGTCCTTGGCGACCCCGATCCCCCACGCGTTGCGGGTTGCCACGGTAAAGGCCACGTCGTAGCGCGGGTCATCGCCCAGCGGCACCAGCACCACGTCATCGTCGACCATGGCATCGACGCTGGAGTCGGCGACCGCCGCCAGCATGTCTTCATAGACGGTGTCCCCGCTGAAGGGAACGATGATCGCCCCCTCGAAGGTTCGAGCCAATGCCATATTGGCGCTGCCATCGATGGCGGCCACCCGGTACCCGACTATGTCGGCCGGGGTGCGTGCAGGGTCTCCCTTGCGCACCAGCACCGTTTCATCGAAGACCGCATACGGGCGGGTGAAATCTACGACAGCCTGGCGTTCGGGAATGATGCCCTGTCCGCACCACACCGCATCCACCTGGTGGTCGCGTACCGAGGGCAGCATCTCGTCCCATCCCATAACGACCCATTCGATGGTCCTGCCCATGCGCGAGGCCACAAGTTTCGCGGCGTCCGGTTCGTATCCGGTGCGTTGTCCGTTGGAATCGAGGAGCGAAAAGAGCGGCGGCGCGTCAGCGTCGATGCAGGCCAGTTTGAGCGTTGTCATTACGGCATCGTCTCCCAGTACATTTCGCGGTCCCATTCCGTGATCGAGCCGCAGTAGCGGGCCCATTCCTCTTCCTTGAGCTTGGTGTAGATGGACACCAGGTCCGCCGGCAGCTGCGAGGTCAGGTAGGTGTCCGAAACGAACGCGCCGATGGCGTCGCCGAGGGTCAGCGGCAACTGGGCACCGAGCGCCGGCGCGTTGTCGCAGGCCTCGTCGGGAGCGCCCGGTTCGAGCTTGCGGTTGATCCCGTCCTCCATCGAGGCGATCAGCAAAGTGTGGGACAAGTAGGGGTTCACCGCCGCGTCCGGCACTCGGTACTCCATCCGGCCGTTGGCAGAGATCCGGATCAGGCAGCCGCGCGAGTCAAGGCCCCAGTTGGCGGTGGAGGGAGCAAATTGCCCGGCGTCCCAGAACCGCTTGTAGGAGTTCACGGTGGAGGCCATCACGGCCATGGATCCCTGGGCGTGGGCCAGCATGCCGCCAATGGCGTGCCGCGCGGTTTCCGAGACGTGCAGTTCCAAACGTCCGGCGTCCTCGATGACGTTGGTGTCCCCGTCCCAGAGGCTGAGGTTGTGGTGGCAGCCATTGCCCATCTGGCCGTTGTAGGGCTTGGGCATGAAGGAAGCGGTGACCCCGAACTCGCGGGCTACCTGCTTGCAGATCTGCCGGTAGGTGACCAGCCGGTCGGCGGTGTTTTCCACGCGGTCGTACATCCAGTTCAGTTCGAGCTGTCCGTCGTCCTCGTAGTCGCCCTCGATCATGTCCAGGCCCATGGCCTTGGAGTAAGTGACGAGCTTCTTGTAGATCGGGCGCATGCGCTCGAGGTTTTCCACCTGGTAGGCGGGGCTGGAACCGGGCCGCTTGACGACCTCGAGTCCGGGGCCTTCCCATGTCATTTCCGGTTCGGTGCCCGAGCGCACTTCGAAACCGGTGCGCTCGGTGAACGCCGCGTGGGTGCGTGCCAGGAGGGAACGCGTGTCGATGGCAAGCGGTCGACCGCCGACCTCCGGCAGGTGCGGGGGCTCGTAGGCGGTGCAGAAGATTCGGGCGACCGAGGTGTCCCAGGGCAGCACCACGAAGGATTCGGGCTCCGGCAGGGCCCAGAACTCGCGGGCCTCGATGCCGCCGCCGATCAGGTTTCCATGGCGGTCGTTTTGGAGGTCGGATAGCGCCGTGCGGTGGAAGCAGATTCCCTTTTCCAGGTTGCGGCGGAAGTGGTTGGCGGGAACCATCTTGGCGACCACGCGCGATCCGATGGTGGGCAGCGCGTAGTAGATGTACTCGACCCCGGCGGCCTCGATCTTCGCCGCGAGATCCTTGACGATCTGGGGTTCTAGGTTGCGTGCCTGGTGCCGGGAAAAGGACTCGCGGTCCAGCATGGCGTCGGATTCGGTTCTCAGTGCTTGCAAGGTCATGGGACTCAACTCGTTTCTTCTGGAAGTCTTAGTTGGTGACAAGTACGCCGGCGTCGAGCACGAGCTGGCGGTAATGCAAGTGCCGCGATGCCGGCAAGCCGGCGTTGACGACGCCTATGAGCGTGTTCCCGCGGTAGTAGCCCACCGCGACTCCCTCCTGGGGCTGGCCGGGGTCGCCCTCCAGGATTCGGGTTTCCTCGGCGAGGGCAGGGGAACCGACGCCGTTGATCCGGGTTCCGAAGATCTCGGTCCAGAAAGACGGAAGCGGGGCGGGGGCCTCTGCCGGCGTCCGGCCGACGATCCCGGCGATTAGCGCGGGGGCGGCGATCTTGGCAGTGTCGGTGGGCGTCGCCCAGTGCTCCACGCGCCGGGCGGGCAGCCCGTTGCGGACATCGGGGTACCGCGCAATGTCTCCGACGGCCACAACGCCGGGCACCGGTTGCCCGTCGACGGCTAGGACGCGCAGGTACCTGTCGCATTCCACGCCGTCGCCGAGGTCCAGTCCGTTTCCCTGCAGCCATTCGACATTGGCATGGGATCCCACGGCCTCGATGATCACGTCCGCAGACACCGTGCTGCCGTCGGAAAGCTCGATGCCGGTGCAGGCTCCTTCTCCCCGATAGGCGACCACGGAGACCGCCTCCCGGCAGTCCACACCGCGACGCGAGAGCATTTCCCGCACCCCGGCGGAAAGTGCCGATCCCAGAGGTCGCTCCATGGGGCCAGTGCGTCCCTCCACGAGGGTCACTGCGCAGCCCAGCGAGGCCGCGGTGGCCGCGCTTTCGCATCCGATGAACCCCGAGCCGATCACCGCTACCCGGGTTCCCGGCAGGAGCACCGCATGTAGGGCCAGCGCGTCATCGATGCTGCGCAAGACGTGTCGACCGCTCAAGGGTCCGGGGGCCTCAACGCGGGCCGGACGCAACCCCGTGGCAATCACCAAACCGTCGAAACCAAGTTCTTCCCCGTCGTTGAGGGTGATGGTGCGGTCGGTGAGATTGGAAGCAGCAATGCGCGTCCCCAAGCGCCACTGGATTCCGGTGGCACTGCGCCGTGGCCGGAAGGCCAGCTTGGCAAGGGCCTCCTCGGGTGTTCCCGGTGCTGCCAGGACGTCCTTGGAGAGCGGAGGACGGTTATAGGGAGGATGCGCTTCCTCCCCGACGACCAGGATTTCTCCTTCCCACCCGGCAGCGCGCAGCTGTTCTGCGGCGCGCAGTCCCCCGAGCGAAGCGCCGGCGACAATGATCCGCTGACCCATCGTTAGTCCTGCACGAAGATGGCTTGGACGGGACACACATCGATGGCTTCCTCGACCTCGTCCAGCAATGCGTCATCGAAGGACTCCTCGAATTCGAGGATGCCTTCGTCGTTCATCGTGAAGACTTTCGGGGCTGCGATGGCGCACTGGCCATGGTTGTCGCATAGTTTACGGTCAACGGTGATTTGTGCCATGGTGGAGCTCGTTTCCTTGCTGCTGGTGGTGAGGTGGGGAGGCGCGTGGAGCCTAGTTGCGCTTGGTGAAACCGATGGGTAGCCGAATCGGACCGGTGTTGCCCGAGTCGGGCAGCCACTCGTCCCCGCCAGTCAGGTGCGGGTTGCCGAGGCGGCTGGCCAACAACGGAAGTGCCTCGCTCATGTCGGCACGGGCCACGAAGTGACCGAGGCAGTGGTGTACTCCGCCGCCGAACCCGTAGTGGGCGGGGTGCTCACCAAGCAGGTCCAGTTCGGGGTTGGGGAACGCGAGCGGATCGGTGCCGGAAG
The DNA here is from genome assembly GCF_039535115.1 of Paeniglutamicibacter sulfureus. NCBI lineage: Bacteria > Bacillati > Actinomycetota > Actinomycetes > Micrococcales > Micrococcaceae > Paeniglutamicibacter > Paeniglutamicibacter sulfureus. Next base: position 3,884,586 of record NZ_BAAAWO010000001.1, on the reverse strand, counting down.
CCTGGGTGAATAGGTGCACGGTGGTGCCGGCGGCGATTTCAAGTCCCTGATAGGTGAAGTCCTCGACTGCCTCGCGGGTTACCCAGGTGACGGTTGGGTTGATGCGCATGACCTCTTCGACGGCCTTGGCGCCGAGCTCCGGCCGCGCCGACAACAATTCCCACTGCTCCGGGTTGCGCATGAAGGATTGCATGGCCAGCCCTAGCTGGTTGCGGGTGGTGTCCATGCCCCCGAAAATCAGCAGCACCAGTGCGTTGCGCAGTTCCTCGTCGTTAAGCTTGTCGCCGTCCCGGCTGGCCAGGACCAGCCGGGAGACAAAATCCTCGCCCGGGTTTGCTTGGCGGTCCTTGATGAGGTCTTCGGCGTAGGCGTACAACTCGGCCACCGCCGCGTCGACCTTGTCCAGGTCCTGTTTGAAGGTGACGCCAAGTGCCAGACCTATGGTGGAGGCAAGCCGGGCAATGGTCGGCCATTCGCTTTCCGGAATGCCCAACAAGATGGTCAGCACGCGGGTGGCATACGGTTCGGCGAAATCTCCGATGAACTCGCAGGAGCCGCTGTCAATGAATTCGTCAATGAGTTCGTTAGCCAGCGCCTGAAAGCGTGGAACCAGGTCCTTGATCAGCCGCGGGGAAAAGGCCGGGTTGAGCAAACGCCGGATCCGGTGGTGGTCCTCGCCCTCCAACACGAGCAGATTCTTGGTCCACCAGTCAAAGAACAGTCCGCCATGCACTCCGTTGTGGGCGGGCCACTTGGCACTGCCCTGGATGAGCTTGGGGCTCTTGAGCAGCTTGCTGACTTCGTCGTAGCGCAACACGGCGATGCCGTAGTTGGTCTTTGCATACCAGCTGGCCTCGCGGGCATTGCGGAGCTCTTCGGACTGCATGGCGAAGCTCGGATCCGAGATGTCGAGATAGGGGACGTTGAGTTGGTTCGGGGCGGTTTCGACACTCATGGTGCGATCCTTTCGTGGTGGTACTGGACTTCTTGGGCGGTCGCCCAACGGTTGATCGTGGCTTCGCGCTTTTAGCTTCCGCCGACTGTTGCGGGAGCGCTGCAGGCATCCGCGGCGGGGGCGTCTCCCTTGAGGTGGGGCTTGCGAAGCGCCAGATACAGCCCCCCGATTCCAAGGACGAAGATCGAGGAAATCAAGACGATGTAGTTGGCGAACCATCCGGCTTCCGGTGTCCGCGGCCAGGCCATGTTGATCATGCCCAGTACGCCCCACAGTAGGGCCATCACATTGACCGGAACGCCCCAGCGACCTAGCTGGTACTTGCCTGCAGGCTTCCAGCCCTTGAGCCTGGCCCGCAGTGAGGCAAGCACGACCATTTGGAATCCCAGGTACATTCCCATGGCCGCGAAGGAGATGATGGCGACCAGCGCATCTTCGGAAATCTTGGAACCGATCACGACCAGCGCGGGAAACACACCGGCGATCAGCAGCGCATACGGAGGTACGTGGCGGCGATCGCTGAATCGGCTCAGCAGGGAACTGCATGGCAGGATTCCGTCCCGGGCCATGGAGTAGGTCAGACGGCTCGCAGCAGCCTGGAGGCTCAAGACGCATGAGACGAAGGAAACCAACACCACCCCGAGCACGACCTTGTATCCAACAGGGCCAAATGCCGCCATCAGAACGCCCACGAGCGGGTCGGAGTCGGCACCTGAAATCACTGCACCGAAGTCGGGGACGGCGAGGATGAGCGAGAGACAGACAAACATCGCTGCCGCTCCCCCAATGTAAATTGTCATGCGCATGGCCTTGGGGATGGTGCGACCTGGGTTCGGGACTTCTTCCGCAACGTCGCCGCAGGCCTCAAAGCCGTAGTACTGGAAGATGCCTATCAATCCTGCTGCCGCGAAGGCCACGAAGTAGTCGGACCCCTCACCGGCGCCGAAGGTTTCAAAGAGTACGCCTAGGTCATGGTTGCGGTGTCCGATAATCAACCAGAGGCCCACGACGACGGCACCGCCGAGTTCTGCGATCAAGCCGAGCATGGCAACCTTGTTCAATACGCCGGTGCCGAGCAGGTTGAGGCAGGTTGCCAGCGCGATAATGACCAAGGCCGCCACGATGGTCGCGTCGACACTGCTTTCCATTCCGAGGAAGGCCGCAAGATACGGGCCCGCACCGTAAGCCACGGAGGCGATCGTCGTCAGAAGCGCGACAAGGTAAACCCAGCCATTCATCCAACCCCACTTGCGGCCCCACAGGCGTCGCGACCACGGGTAGACTCCGCCGGCCACCGGGTAGTTCGACACGATTTCACCAAAGACCATGGCGACGAACATCTGCCCGGCTCCAACTATGAGCAATGACCAAAACATCGGGGGCCCCGCGGTGCCCAATGCGATCGCAAAGAGAGAATAAATTCCCACCACGGGCGATAAGTAAGTGAACCCCAGCGAGACGTTCCCCCAGAACGTCATTTCTCGCTTGAACTGGGCTTCATACTCGTAGCCGAGAGATGCCAGGTGAGCGGCGTCCTCGTCATGCACATGCGATGAGGCCTCAGGTACTTTACGTGACTCTATGGACACGACGTCTCCTTGTTGGATTTCGGTGGTTGGGTCGAGTGAACAGAGCCACGCACCCTTGTGATTCACATCACGCGACCTCTGATAAATAAAAACTGTATCTGTGAATGATTTAGTGCGCAAGGCCTCCGAAAACATTTCCACAGCGGGCCAAGCCGACATCGATGGCCAAATATGGCCAATTCGCCCCAAACATCACCAGCCTCGGGGCGAAAAGCCTAACTTCATGCAGAAAAAAGACGATCGCACCAGCCTTCCCCGCGATGCGAATGGCCTTTTAAACTTTATTTCCGAAGGTAAAGTTCAACGAGAGCGCAACACCCCACCGTCATGAGGCAAACCGATCCGAGGAATCTCGTCCGTGGGCCGTCGAGCAACGTGCCGGCAAAACAAAGCGCCCGTGGTCCAGTTTCAAAAACTAGACCACGGGCGCTTCACGCAATACCGAAAATCCCCCACATGCGTCAGGTGCGTATCACCTAGTCGTGCCGCTCGTGCTCCGGGGCCTGGTGGCTGTGTGACTCGATCTGGAAGGTCGAATGCTCGATGCTCACCTCGAAGTGCTCGGCGACGCACGACTGCAATTCACCCAGCAGGGTTGCCGCGGCGCCGGTGTGGAATGCCTCGTCCTCCACCACGACGTGGGCGGAAAGAATCGGTAGGTTCGTGGCAATCTGGCTGGCGTGCAGGTCGTGGACCGCCAACACCAACGGGTGTGCGACCAGATGGGCGCGGACGTCTTCGAGGTCAAGGCCCTTGGGGGTGGATTCCAGCAGGATGTGCGTGGTCTCCCCCAGCAGCTTCAACGCACGCGGGATGATCAGCGCTGCTATCAACATGGCGGCGATCGAGTCCGCCTGCATCCAACCAGTCATGGAGATGACGATCGCGGAGATGATCACGGCAACGGATCCCAGGGCGTCGTTGACGACTTCCAGGAAGGCGGCCCTCATGTTCAGGTTGTCGTCCTTGCCGGAAGCCAGGATCAGCATCGAGGCGACATTGCCAAGCAGGCCGATGATGCCAAAAACCAGCAGACCGCCGCCGGAGATTTCCGTCGGCTCAAAAAGGCGACGAACGCCGTCGATCAGCGCATAGACACCCACACCGAGCAGCAAGGCCGACTGGAGGGTCGCGGAGAGCACTTCCGCCCGGCGGAATCCCCAGGTGCGCTTGGCGGTGGGCTTTCGCATGACCAGCGTGGCCGCGGTCAGTGCCAGCAGCAGACCGGTGGAATCGGTGAGCATGTGTGCGGCATCAACGAGTAGCGCCAACGAGTTGGTGAGAAATGCTCCGATCACCTCGGCGATGAGGATCGTCGCGGTGATGCCAAAGGCCCAGGCCAGCTTCTTGCGGTTGGTGGTGGCCGAACCGTGGTCGTGGTCGTGGCTCATTGGCGGACGCCTTCCTGCGCCCGGGAAGGATCATGAACCGCGGTGAAGTCGTGCGTGTCCAGTTCGTGGTCTTCGCTGATGCCGATGTAATGGTTCGCATCGCCAAGCAACTCCAGCAACAGCTGCGGGTTTGCCAGCGAGAACATGCTGGCCCGACCCTGTGCCCGCGAGGTCACCAGGCCGCAGTCGCGGAGGCAGGAAAGGTGGGCGCTCACGGTGCTTTGGGCCAGGCCCAGGTGCTCGGTGAGTTCCTTGACCTTGTGCTCCCCGGTGCGCAGGTGCGCCAGGATCATCAGCCGAGTGGGGTCGGCCAGTCCATGGAAAAGGGCCGCTGCTGCTGCATGGCTTTCAAGGGCGTCCTGGCGTTCGTGGTCCGCTCGATCTAGCATCGTCATATTACGATGATAGCGATTTGTGGCGATAAAGCCAACGAGGAAGAGCCGTGGCAGGATTGGAACATGAGCACCGGAATAATCATTGGCGAAGACAGCCTCGCCCGACCGTCCTGGGCGGCGACTGACCCGATGATGCGCACCTATTACGACACCGAGTGGGGAATGCCGGTGCGTGATGAGCACGGCGTCTTTGAGCGGCTGAGCCTCGAGGCGTTCCAAGCCGGGCTGTCCTGGGCCACCATCCTGCGCAAGCGCGAGAATTTCCGCGAGGCCTTCGCCGGGTTCGACCCCGAGGTCATCGAGGGCTTCGGCGATGCGAAGGTCGAAGAGCTGCTGGGCAACGCCGGGATCATCCGCAACCGCGCCAAGATCCTGGCGACCATCAAAAACGCGAAGGCCACCATCGCACTGCGCGAGGACGGCGGCCTGGCCGACTTCATCTGGTCGTTCCAGCCCGATTCCACCCCGGCACCGAACGCGCTCGAGGACATCCCCACCACCAGCCCCGAATCCGTGGCGATGTCAAAGGCGCTGAAGAAGCGCGGCTTCGCCTTCGTGGGACCCACGACCATGTTTGCGCTCATGGAGGCATTGGGCATCGTGGACACCCATTTGTTGGGATCCCATCGCCGCGGCACCTCGGGCATCTGGACCGCATGAGCTCGCGCCTCCTGAAATCCAACGGCTTGCTGGACCCCGGGCACATGATGCGCACTCTCGGCATCCATTCGATTCCCACGCTCGACATCCACGAACCCGACGCCTTGCGGCACACCCGGGCGGTTTCGACGGCTTCGGGGCCGAAGTCTGTCCGGCTGGAGTTTGCCGAGGACGGGGTCGGACTTTCCTGCGCCGAGGCCGACGCCCGGGGCCTTGACGAGCTGGAGGTCGTGGTTCGAGCGTGGCTTGACCTGGATTCGGACCTCGCACCCATGCAAGGGCATTTCGCCCGCGACCCGTTGCTCGGCCCCCTGGTCCGGTCCCGGCCATGGCTGCGCCTGATTGGATACCTCAACGGCTTCGAGGCCGCAGCCACCACCATTCTTGGCCAGCAGGTGTCCCTGGCGGCGGGCCGGACCTTTGGCGGACGGTTCGTCGGCGCCTACGGCAACGACGGGCCAGACGGCCTTCGCCTCTTCCCCACCCCGGCTGCGGTGGTCGAGCACGGAGTTGACATGCTGCGTGAAACCATCGGCCTCACCAAGTCCCGCGCGGCCACCTTGTTCGCCATGGCGGAAAGCTTCGACGCCAAGAATTTTTCCGGTACCGCGGGGATCCCGTTGGAACGCGCCGAACTTCTGGCACTGCGCGGCGTCGGCCCTTGGACGGCCGACTACCTGCAGATGCGCGGCCGCAGCGATCCGGATGCATTCGTGCCCGGCGACCTGGTTGCGAGGCGAGCCCTCAACAGGATCACTGAACGCGAGGCATCCAGATTGGCGGAATCCTGGGCGCCATACCGGTCCTACGCCATGGTCCACCTGTGGGCCTCGGACCCATTGGCACCGGTGTCGACCGATTCACCCAAGCCCGGAGCCTCGGACAACAGGGGTCGCCCCGGCCTGCAACCTGGCTAGGCGTTCATCGCCTCGGGGTAGATCTGCCCGATGGGCGTCTTCTTTTCGGCCTGGAATTCGTCCTCAGCACGCCCGTAGGCCCAGTAGGCGGAGAGCGACATGGCCTTGCGGTCCACCCCTCGCTCCCCGTTGAGGTAGGCACGCAGCGACTTCATGGTCTCACGCTCGCCGTGGGCGAAGACCTGCACGGTCCCCTCGTGCCAGTCGGAGTTGCGCACGGTTTCCTCGAGCTTGGTGTTCTCCGGGGTGAAGTAGCCGCCGCGGTGCAACCAGTGGAGGTTGACCCCGGCGGGCACATCCAGCTGAACCTCGTCCTCGGGACCGGACACCTCAAGGTAGATGTCGCCCACCATGTCCGGCGTCATATCCTCGACGGCTGCGGAAATCGCCGGAAGCGCTGTCTCGTCGCCGATCAGCAGGTGGCGGTCGAATGCCGGGTCGGGAGTGTAGAGCCCGCCCGGGCTGGCGAAGCAGATCTGATCACCGATCTTGGCGTTTTGCGCCCAGGGCCCGGCCAGGCCTTGGTCGCCGTGGATGACGAAGTCGATCTGCACGGTCTGGGCCTCGAGATCCACGTGGCGCAGGGTGTAAGTGCGTCGAACCGGGAAGTCTTCCGGAGCCAGCTGCTCGCGCAGGGCATCGAGGTCATACGGCGGAACCAGCCCGAGTTCGGGCTTGGCAAAGAGGATCTTGACGTAGCGGTCGGAGACGGCCTTGTCCTGGAAGTTCACGAACCCCGGCCCGCCGAAGGTCAGTCGCATCATGTGGGGACTCAGTCGCTCGCTCGCCAAAACCTCGAGGACTACCTGGGGCCGAACCGGACGTGCTGAACGCTGCGTACTCACTAATTACCACTTTCTTGGATTAGGGAAGGTAAACCTATCCTATTCGATGGGGCATCGACCAAGCCAATGCCAACTTCACATGCCTACTCCATTGCGCCGGGCCAGACCGTCGATCATGATCGCCAGCCCGACCTCAAAGGAATGGTTCGCGCGCGAGCCCTCAAGCGCAGACTGCGCAGCGAGGACTCCGGCCAGCCCCGGGGTTTGCGCAGCGGCGTCGCCGGGATCGAACATGTCATCCGGGGCAACCACATCAAGCGCGGATCCCAGGATGAACGACTCCAACGCCACCATGTCGCCCATGACTGCGGAGGCCTCCCAGCCGGCGGCAAGGAATCCCTGCACTACGCATTCATACATGGCCAAGGTTCGAGTCGCCCCTGTGATGGGCTCGGTGGCCAACAGGGCAATGGCATTTGGGTGTGCGGAAAATGCGGCCCGGTAGGACCGAGCCCAGCGCTCCACGGCTTCCCGCCAGGACAAACTTCCGAAACCACTGACATCAATGCTCTCATTGACTACCTCGCGCATCCCCACCAACAGCGCCTGCTTGTTCTTGACGTGGTGGTAGAGCGCGGGCGGCTTGACCCCAAGCTCGCCGGCGAGCGCTGCCATGGAGAACTTCTCCGGCCCCACTGAATTGAGCAGCCTAAGGGCCGCGACGAGGATCCTTTCGCGGTCAAGCACCGACGTGCGCGGCCGACCGGCGCGACGAACTTCTGACGAATCCACCAAAACCCCTTGCGTGTGACTCCGCCCACAGATAAGGTAGGCGACAGTTTATTTAATCTTATTAAATTTAGTTGGGAGCTGCACCCCTTGACCTTGACAGTCTTTCATTCGGGCTCGGTTGCCGGTGCCCCTGCGGGGCAAACGACCGCCGTGGCGGTCACCGACGGAATCATCACCGCCATCGGTCCGGCCGCCGGGGACCTGGCATCGATCGCCGATGTCCTCCATGACCTGCGCGGCGGCTACCTCGGGCCCGCCTTCGGCGACGGCCACGCCCACCCCCTCTTTGCCGGGCTCGAGGACGTCGGTCCCCAGATCCGCCACTGCACGGACCTCGACGAAATCCTGGCCGCAGTCGCACGCTGGGCGGACGAGCACCCCGGGGACGACTGGATCGTCGGTGCCAGCTACGACGCAACACTGTCCGAAGATGGATGCTTCGATGCCCGATGGCTCGACAGCGTCGTTTCCGACCGCCCCGTACTCTTGCGCGCCTGGGACTACCACACGGTATGGGTAAATTCCCGGGCACTGGAAATTTCCGGGATCACCTCGGACACGCCAGAGCCCGAGCTCGGCCGTATCATCCGTCGCCCGGACGGCTCTCCCCTGGGGACGTTGTGCGAACCCGGCGCCATCGACCTGGTTGCCGCCCATGTTCCCGCACACGGCCAGGACACCTTGGTCTCCGCCCTCAGCCGGGCCACCTCGGCATTTGCCCGGGCCGGTGTCAGTTGGGTGCAAGACGCATGGGTGGAAACGGAATCCCTCGACGCCTACCTCGCCGCCGCACGACAGGGGGCGTTGCACACCCGGGTGAACCTTGCCTTCCGCGCTGACCCGTTGCGCTGGGCAGGGCAACTGCCCGAATTTGCCGCAGCCAGGGACCGCGTGATCGCCGCCGGCGGGGAACTGCTCGGCGCAAACACCATCAAGTTCTTCCTGGACGGGATCGTTGAATCGCACACGGCCCACATGATCGATGCCTATGCGGACTGCCCCGGCAGCCGCGGCCTGCCCAATTGGGAAGACCACTCACTCATCGATGCGGCGATCGCCGTGGATTTCATGGGTTTCCAATTGCACCTGCACGCCATCGGAGACGCCGCCGTTCGCCAGGGACTGGACACCATTGCGGCGGTCGTTGCCGCCAACGGCCCACGCGACCGCCGACCGGTCATGGCCCACCTGCAGTCCATCTCCCCCACCGACCTGCCACGGTTCAGGGAATTGGGCGTCATCGCGAACTTCGAGCCGCTGTGGGCCCAGCGGGACACCGTCATGACCGAACTGACCTTCCCACGGCTTGGAGCCGAACGGGCGTCACGGCAGTTCCAGATCAGCGAGGTCGCCGCCTCGGGCGTCAGGGTGTCCTTTGGCAGCGACTGGCCTGTCACACACCACCACCCGATGCCGGGCATCGGCACGGCAGTGACCCGCACAGGGCTGTCCGACCCCGACATTCCTCCGCTGGCCGGGGCCCCCTACGGCGTTGTCGATGCCCTGGACTCCTACAGCGCCCAGGTCGCCTACCAGGCCTTTGCCGACCACGAACGCGGAACCCTGGCAGCGGGGCAGATCGCGGACCTGGTCTGGCTGGAGAGCGATCCACGCTCCATCGCGGAACACGACGTGGCCGGCGTGAAGGTCCTTGGCACCTGGCTTGCCGGCAAACCCACCCACCTGACGACACCCGAACCGGCATTGGACGGAATACGATGAATACCAAGATCTCGGCTCATGTTCCGGCATCCGGCAGCATACACGGCGCCCGTCCCACTGAGCTCAAGCGGGTCCTGGGCATACCTTTCCTGGTGCTCTTCGGACTGACGTACATGGCGCCGGTCACGGTGTTCACCACCTACGGCGTGGTGACCGGGGTGACCAACGGACATCTGCCGGCCGCTTATATCGTGGGACTGGTGACCATGCTGTTCACGGCCTTCAGCTACGCCCAGATGTCCCGGGCGGTGCCGCAGGCCGGATCCGCCTACGCCTACACCCAGCAGGCCTTCGGCGGAACTGTCGGTTTTGCCACGGGCTGGACGCTGATGCTCGACTACTTGTTCATCCCGATGATCAATTTTCTGCTCATCGGCATCTATCTCAACACGCAGTTCCCTGCGGTCCCCGCCTGGGCGTTCTCGCTGGTGTCCCTCGTGCTGGTGCTGGGCCTGAACATCATCGGCATCAAGTTCATCGGCCGGCTCAGCGCCACGGTGGTCGCCTCCTCGGTGCTCATGATCGGCATCTTCGTGGCGCTGGTGCTCAACCAGGTCATCAACGCCGATGCCCCAAGCCTGTTGGCACCGTTCTCCTTTGGCGCCGACGGCCTGGGCCCGATCTTCTCCGGCGCTGCCATCCTCTCGCTCTCGTTCCTGGGATTCGATGCTATTTCGACCTTGTCGGAGGATGCGAGGAATCCCGGCAAGACGATTCCCGCCGCGATCGTGCTCACCACCTTGGCCGGCGGCCTGATCTTCATCGTCGTTGGCTGGGCCGGGGCATTGATCCACCCGGACCACACCACCTTCACCGATCCGGATGCCGCGGGCGTCGAGCTCATGGCAGGGGTCGGCGGTTCGGTGCTCACCGCGATCTTTGTGGCGGTCTACGTTGTGGGGTCATTTGGTTCGGCCATGGCCTCGCAGGCCAGCGTGACCCGAATCCTGTACTCCATGGGTCGTGACGGATTGCTGCCGCGCCGCATGGGCATGCTCAATCGCCGTTTTTCCACCCCCGTCTATGCCACCCTCGTGGTCTCCGCGGTGTCGCTGACCTACCTCTTCGTCAGCTTGGAGACTGCGGCCTCGGTGGTCAGCTTCGGGGCCCTGGTTGCGTTCTCCATGGTGAACCTTTCGGTCATCAAGACCTTCTTCATGGATGCTAAGGCGCGCGGTGCCCGTTCGGTGTTGCTCTACCTGCTCATGCCCCTGGTGGGATTCGCGCTGACCATTTGGTTGTGGACCTCGCTCTCCGGCGTCAGTCTTGTGGTGGGACTGATGTGGTTCGCCGCGGGAATCGGCTTTTTGGCCATCCGCACCAAGGGCTTCCGCACCACCCCGCCGAAGCTTTCCTTCGAGGACTGACGCCGATCCTGAATTGCCGCCCCCACGACGTTTCGGCGCCGTGCGGGCGGCATCGCCGGTTGCAGAACGGGACTTTCTAGTCCAGACGCCGGTCCTGCCAACTGCGCATGGTCCACCGCGATCTTGCTACCGCATCCAGCGTCACCACTCCGGTGTTGGCCAGTGGCAGCGGGCTCAGCAGGCCGGGGTCGAAGTTGGTGCTTCGGGAGGCAAGCCATGTCACCAGCATTGCGGCATGGCTGACCACGACCAGCTTTCCGGTCCCAGCTGCGCGCGCCTGTTCGATGACCGAGTTGAATCGATCCAGTGCCGTGTGCGCATCCTCGCCGCCAGCAACCTTGGCGGCAAGGTCGCCGGAAAGCCACCGGAAAAACACGTCGCGGTAGGCAAGTTGGGCCTCGGGGTCGTTGCGCATCTCCAGGTCACCGGCGGAGATTTCGCTCAGCCCCACGTGCTCGGCAAGGACAAGTCCGCGGGAATCGGCCAAGGGCGTTGCGGTCATCTTGGCGCGCAGCAACGGCGAGGAGAAGACCGCGTCCACATCCTCGGCACCGAGCCTCCGGACGAGTTCCCGTGCCTGGGCCAGGCCGGTCTCGTCCAGCGGCGCGCCGGGGGCCGCGGTGTCCAGGGCCTGGGCCACATTGGAGGCTGTCTGCCCGTGGCGGATCAAGATGAGTCTCATTCACTCACTCTAAAACGTCACCGGGCGTTTGGTAGGATGAAATTAGCTTCACGAGATACGCGTCAGCTTTGGGCTCCGACCCGGCGCGACACCAACCCCATGCTTCAAGGGTGGTTCGGATGACGAAGCGGTCCTGGCAGCAGCCGCTGCCTTGGGGACAAGAGCACACGAAAGGCGCCACCACCTTGCGCAATGAGTCACGTTCCATCGACACCTGTACCTCGTTCCACTCCGGACACCGCACCAATCCCCGGGCGATCAGGAGCCTCATGGCCCGCCCCACGCTTTGGGCGCCCGCTGACATCGAGGTCGCGATGTCCCTGACCCAGGGCCTGACACTGCATGTCTTTGCCGGAGGCACCCACCACCAGGTGTTCGCCCACGACCTGCCGGTCATTGTGCAGCTGCTGCGCATTGCGCCGCAGCCGGCTCCGGGGATTTCACTTGGGCGGGTGAATTTCCACAGCAACGCGATTGCGCTTCCCGCCGATCCGCGCCACAGTGCCGGGCTGCGCTACTTTTCCTTCAGCACCGAACCGCTCTCTGCATGTACCTTCGAGCGCGATGAGGAATTGGCCCGCGACTTCGAGTCCCTGACGGGCAACCTGCAACTTTCCTAGGATTCCGGGCGGCTGAGACGGCCGTGGACCCAAAGTTGGCGGTCGCAGTCCACCGGTGCTTGGCGGGCCACCCCTTTTTCGGTGGTTTAGAACGGGCTATTGCTTCAGCTCTTCGACAATGCTGTTTCCCGTTTCCGGTCGGGATTCCCATGCCCACGATTCATGGAAACGTACCCGACCGTCGTCAAGGACCTCGATGACCGATTCACAAACTCCGGTTGAGGTTTCCTTGTTAGCGCCAAGGTGAACGTAGCGAAAGTTCAATTTATCCGCATTGCGAGTGCCGACGAGATAGCCTCGGACGACTGCACCACCGGAGTACTCTGCCCAAACCACTTCGTGATCTTGGTGGTAGGTAAATGTGGTGGATTGCCCTACTTCTCCTGTTGCAGAATTCTCAACGCCGCAGAATACTCGGCCGTCCAAGGACACGGTGTCTGCCTGAGGTGCAGTTTCGGTGCTCATGCTCCGAACAATAGCAACGCATTGCACGGGAGAGTCCAAGGCTTGTCTCAATGTGACGGTTCGACGTGTTCCTAGGCGGGGCTGGGCATTAGGCCTTGCACGGCAACGATTGTCCATTGCGTCCGGAAAGAGAAAGCATTAGCGGAAAATCGGGTCGGCCGCGTACTGCGCCAGCGCTTCCTTGTTCCCCGGGCTAAGTCGAAGCAATCGCTGCTCGTCAACGGAGAAGAATGCCAGGGTGGTTGCAGCACGAACGCACACCCCGCCGTCCACCGGATCGTGGAACTCGTAGCTGATGTCGAAACTCGCGGCCTTGATGGTGCTGATCCACAAATCCACGTGCGCCGGGACGTTGCGGTAGTCCAACGGTTTGAGGTAGCGCACGCGGTGCTCGACGACCAGGATCTGCGTGTTTTCCGGGACCGTGGAGAACAGGTCGACCTGCGGCATGATGCCGGGCTTTCCGGTGCCGCCGGGCACCCCGAAGCCGGCGATGCGCGCCTCTTCCATCATGCGGACCAGGTTTACGTTGTTGATGTGTCCGTAGGCATCCATGTCTCCCCAGCGCATGGGGACCTCGACGCGGATCTTGTGTCCGGACATTCAGTCGATCCTTGCCGGATCGTCGGGGCTGATGATGCCCAGGCCCTCCAGCTTCTCGGCGATGCGCGACCCGTCTGGCTCGTAGACCCAGGGCACTCCGGGGGTGGAATTCAGGATCCCCTGGCTGCGCCCACCGGCCAGCACCGCCTCGGAGGGGGTCAGCTGGCGAATGACGATGGCCTCGACATGGCGGGGATAGCGGCGGGCGAATTCGGCGTAGAGATAGGGGTCGTGTTGGCCGTCGTCGCCGATCAGCAGCCACTTCATGTTCGGGAATTCGGCGGCGAGGCGGCGCAACTGGTCGGCCTTGTGCTGCATGCCCGAACGGAACCAGCCGCGCTCGGTGGCTCCCCAGTCGGTCAGCAACAACGGGCCCTGCGGGTAGAGGTTGCGTGAGAGGAATCGGGTGAGGGTCTGGGCGACGTTCCAGGCACCGGTGGAGAGATAGAAGGTGGGGGCTCCGGGCTTGTCTCGCATCAGCCGCTCCATCATCACCGGCATCCCCGGTGTGGCCAGGCGGGCGTGCTCGGAGAGCACGAACGAGTTCCACGCCGCCAGCAGCGGGCGCGGCAGCGCGGTGACCACCACGGTGTCGTCCACGTCCGAGAGCACCCCGAACTCCTGCTTCCCGTCAACGACCACAATCGGCGCGGTGACGGTGGGCCCACCCTCGACGTGCAGGCTGATCTCGTTCCAGCCGGGTTCCAGCGAGGCGGCCACGCGGACATCGACCACTCCCCCGCGGTCTGCCTGCACCTTGAAGCGTTCGCCGTTGATGTGGGCCTCGATCTCGCCGTGGGGCAGGATCGGTGACATGAAGTTACGCCAGCCCCGCACGCCGTCCGTGATGACCTTCGCGAGGTGGCGCCCGTCTTCGAAGGCGCCGGGCTTGGCCAGCAGCACCCGGGCGAAGATGCGCACCCAGCCGTTCTCCGGATCCGACAAGCCGTATCCAGTGTAGGGCAGCACCGTAGGGATCAGCCCGCGTTCGCGGGCGCTCTCTGCGCGAAGCTCGTAAAGGCGATCCTCGAAGCGTGCTGCGATGTGCCGGGCGCGTTCTGATCCTGTTTCCTTGACCATGATCCCCAGTCTTTCATGAGCTGGTGGCATGCGGTGGATCGAAAGGATGACGCGCCGCCATGGCATGAAATAAGGCGGCAATCCTCGACACACTGGTATTTATTCATACTTCATAGAAGTGTGGGGGCATGATGTTCAACCATGATGCAGACCAGCCCGTGCTAACGCTGACAGATGAGGAGTCTTGGGGCCTACTCGGAAGGACCAGCCACGGCCGGCTGGCAACCGCCGTGGGCAACACCATCGATATCTTCCCGGTGAACTTCGGTCTGTTGGACAAGACCATCTATCTCCGCACCGGGCCGGGCGAAAAACTTGCGGCCCTCACGGTACACGATGCGGTCGCGTTCGAAGCCGACGGCATCCTCTCCGACGAAGCGTGGTCGGTGGTCGTGCACGGCCAGGCACACCACTTGCAAACCAGCAAGGAAATCGAAGTGGCCCGCAGCTCCGGGGTATCCCCTTGGATCCCCACTCAAAAGGAATCATGGGTGAAGATCGAGGTCACCGGCATCTCGGGGCGCCACTTCGTCCTTGGGGCACAGCCCGAGGCAGACTAGGTACTGCAGTCGCGTTATTTTCGGCGTTGTCGGCGGTTCAATGGGAATTAATTGGATATCGCCGTTTGCGGCCCCACACCCGCGGGGACGGACGGCTGGTGATCAGACCTTGACGGCGTTGACCTTAATCATGCGTTTGAGAAGGTCGGCTGCTACGCTCACCGCAATGGTGGCCGGATCCTTACCCACGACCTCAGGATCTCCGATGGGGCAGTCGATCCTCCCAATCACAGCTTCCTCATGTCCGCTTTGCGCAAGATTCTTGCGGAATCGCTGCCATTTGGCGTTGGACCCGATCAGGCCGATCGAGCCAAGATTCGGATGCCGCAACGCAGCATCGCATAGGTGGAAATCCTCGGCGTGGTCATGGGTCATGATCAGCACGTGTGTTCCACCAGGCAACCGACTGAGCACTTCTTCGCCAATGACGGCCAGTTTCGGATGAATCCGCGCCACTGCCGGTTCAAGTGCGTTCAGCCCCTGTAGGTTTTCCTCGCGGGAATCGCTCAAATACAGTTCAATGTCCTGCCGAGAAAGAATGCGGGCAAGTTCAAGACCCACATTGCCAGCGCCAAAGATCGCCACCGTCGGGGGTACGGCCATCGGTTCAAGCAAGATCGTCACTTCTCCTCCACAGCATTGTCGACCGTAGGTCGCCGGAGCCTTGTCATTCAGCCGCAAGGTCATTGTTTCGGGCACGTGCAGCGACTCGGTGAGCATTTGCCGGGCCCGTGTCACCGCGGTCATCTCCAGGTTGCCGCCACCTATGGTTTCAAAAAGCTCGTCAATGGTGGCAACCATCTTGGTTCCGGCCTCGCGCGGTGCATGCCCGCGCACACCAACCACGGTGATCAAAACCGCCGGGACCCGCTGGGACCGCAGCCGCATCACCGCATCAATCCAGGTCATGATGATCGCCCGCTGATCAATGCACTGTGCTCGCGGGCCGCCTGAACCGCCCAAAACACCGCTTCGGGCGTGGCCGGCGAAGCCAGGCACACACTGGTTCCGGGCTCGGCAAAACCGGCAATGGCTTGGCGCAGGGCCTCGCGCACCGAAAGTGACAACATCAGTGGGGGCTCACCCACGGCCTTGGAACCATAGACCGCACCCTCTTCATGGGCTTTGTCCAGGAGCGAGACATTGAAGACCTCGGGCATTTCCGACAGGCTCGGGATCTTGTAGGTGCTGGCGCTCTGAGTCGCCAGCCGTCCCCTGGTGGGCCGGTCGCTGGTGTCCCAACGCAGGTCCTCCAGGGTCAGCCACCCCGTCCCCTGCACGAATCCGCCTTCGATTTGTCCCAGGTCAATCAGCGGGGAGAGCGAATCCCCCACGTCGTGCACCACATCCACCCGGCGCAAGGTGTACGAACCGTCGAAACGGCTGACCTCCACTTCACTGGCCGCCGCCCCATAGGCGAAGTACTTGAACGGTTCCCCCTTCATGATGTCCAAGTCCCAGTGCAGCCCTTCGGTCCGGTAAAAACCTGCTGCCGAAAGCTGGACCCGCTGGAAGTAAGCGGCATGAACCAGTTCATTCCAGCCGATGGATTCGCGTCCACTGAGGCTGGAGACCGTACCGCGGATAAACCTGATCTCGTGGGCGGGAACACCCAGCTTTACGGCCGCTACCTCGG
The DNA here is from genome assembly GCF_039535115.1 of Paeniglutamicibacter sulfureus. NCBI lineage: Bacteria > Bacillati > Actinomycetota > Actinomycetes > Micrococcales > Micrococcaceae > Paeniglutamicibacter > Paeniglutamicibacter sulfureus. The sequence continues at coordinate 3,868,367 of NZ_BAAAWO010000001.1, read as the reverse complement.
CGAGCCGTTCACGGATCTGCTCGCACGCATCCTTCACGGCCCCGCCGTTCAGGTCGCTGCCCGAGCTGGCCGCCGTAGCCGAGGTGTTCGGAACCTTGTCGGTACGAGTCGGTGCGATCCGCACGCTATCGAGGGGGACTCCGAGGGTGGTGGCTGCCACCTGCAGGATCTTGGTGTGCAGCCCCTGCCCCATTTCAGTGCCACCGTGGTTCACCAGCACCGATCCGTCCTTGTAAACCAGCACCAGGGCGCCGGCCTGGTTGAACGCGGTGAGGTTAAAAGAGATCCCGAATTTCACCGGTGTCAGGGCCAAGGCCCGCTTTGCATGCTCATGGCTCCCGTTGAATCGGGCAATCTCGGCTTCGCGACGTTCAATCTCCGCACCGTCCAGCAGCTGCTGCCAGGCGGCCTCCATCCGTTCGGGGTGTCGCACCGGTTGGTAGTACGGGGTGTCCTGCCCCTGTACGTAGAAGTTTCGACGACGCAGTTCCCTGGCACTCATCCCCAGTTGCGGGGCCACCCGGCCCAGGATGTCCTCCATGACCAGCATGCCCTGTGGCCCCCCGAAACCGCGGAAAGCCGTTTGCGAGGTCTTGTGGCATTTGGCGACCCGGCCGTGAACCCGGATATTTGGTATCCAGTAGGCATTGTCAATATGGCACAGCGCCCGGGTCAGCACCGGCTCGGACAGGTCCAGGCTCCACCCTCCATCAGCGGTCAGCGTCGCATCCAGGCCCACGATCTTTCCTTCGTCGTCAAAACCGATTTTCCAGCTGGCATGAAAGCCGTGGCGTTTGCCGGTCATGGTGATATCCACCGTGCGGTCCAGCCGCACCCGTACCGGCCGCCCGGTGAGCAAGGCCCCAAGGGCTGCCACCGCGGCATAGCCATGCGACTGCATTTCCTTGCCGCCGAAGGCGCCTCCCATGCGCAGCACTTGGACGGTGACCCGGTGCGCGGGGATCCCCAGTATGTGGGAGACGATGTCCTGGGTTTCGGTGGGGTGCTGGGTGGATGAATGGATCATCACCTGGCCGATTTCGTCCACCATGGCCAGCGAGTTCTGGGTCTCCAGGTAGAAGTGTTCCTGGCCGGAGAACTCGAACTCCCCCTCAAACACCTGCGCGGCGTCCCTGATGGCGGCTTGGCTGTCGCCCTTGTCGATCACGGGCTGGATTCCGTGGAAGCTTTGCGCGGCGATCGCATCCTGCAGGGTGATCAACGAGTCGAGCGGTTCGTAGTCCACTTCAACGGCGGCTGCCCCGGCCTTGGCAGCTTCCAGGTCCTCGCCGAGCACCCACACCACAGGCTGGCCATAGAACATGATCTCGTCCACCGGCAGCATCGGTTCGTCGCGTTTGGCACCTTGGTCGTTGACCCCCGGGATGTCCGATGCCGTGATCACCCGGACCACGCCGGGAACCCGGTAGGCCCCGTCGATACCCACTTTCAGGATTTTTGCGTGCGCCTGCGTTGACTGCACCGGGTAGGCATGCAGCACTCCGACCAACCGCCGGTCCAGGTCATCGGTGTACAACGCACTTCCGGTGACGTGTCCCACCGCCGACTCGTGCGGATGGGTTTCCCCGACGATGGGACGGTCGGGACGTTGGGACAACCGGCTCATTTGCCTTCTCCCTTCAACGAATGGGCGACTTGCAGTTGTGCGGCGAAGAACCGTTCGAACGAGGATTCGAGCATCGCCTTCCGGTATTCGGCGCTGGCCCGGTGGTCATCCATTGGGGTTCCTTCCTCACCCATGACCTGGGCCGCGGCGCGGATGGTTTCCAGGTCCCATGCCCGGCCTTCGAGCATCGCTTCGGTGGCGGTCGCGCGCAACGGGGTGGCCGCCACCCCGCCCAGGCCGATCCGCGCCTTGGTGATGATGCCGTTCTGGACAGCGAGGGCATAGCCGATGGCCACACTGGAGATGTCGTCAAAGCGGCGCTTGGAGATTTTTTGGAATGAGGTCAATCCGGAAAGGGGCAGCGGGACGCGGATGACGGTGATCAGCTCGCCGGGCTGACGGGCCGTTTGTCGGTACCCGGTGAAGTAGTCGGCCAATGGCACCACCCGTTGGCCCGTCACCGAGCCAAGCACCAGCTCGGCGTCCAGGGCCAACAAGGCCGGAGCCGTGTCGCCGATGGGTGAGCCGGTGCCCAGGTTCCCGCCGATGGTCGCGCTGTTGCGGATGAGCCGGGAAGCGAACTGGCCAAAGAGCTTGCCCAGCAGTGGGATCCGTCCGTGCAGTCCACGTTCCAGTTCACTGAGCGTGCAAGCCGCCCCGATCTCAATGTGCGTGTCAGTCACATCCAGTTGCCTCAGTTCACTCAGCCGGTCGATGGCCAGCAGGGAACGGGCCCGTGCCCCCTTGATGTTGACCTCCACGCCCCAGTCGGTTCCACCGGCGAGGGGCAGCACCCCGGGTTCCTCGAACAGGATCTGCAGTGCTTCCTCCAGGGTTCCGGGCCTCCGGTAGCGGCCGAGCTGGCCCGTGGGGGTATCGGCGCGAGACAGGTCTGTGTGCACGACGGCCGGAGCCAGCTGGTCGCGGCGGGCAGCCAGCGCGTCATCCACCGCCGGCGTGCCGAGCGCAAAGGCGGCATCACGGATGGGCCGGTACCCGGTGCACCGGCACAGGTTGCCTGAAAGCGCATGCAGGTCAAACCCATTTGGCCCGCAGTGCTGGTCTGCTGCGTCCTCTTCATTCGGCGGGGCTCCTGCGGCGGTTGCCCGCTCCGGTCGATAGTATTCGGCGGCCATGCTGCAGACGAATCCCGGGGTGCAGTAACCGCATTGGGATCCACCGTGCTCGACCATCTGTTGCTGGACCGGATGCAGGCGGGTGCGGTCCCCCAGCCCTTCGGCGGTAATCACCTCCTGCCCGTCAAGGGCAGCGGCCGGCAGGAGGCAGGCGTTTAGTGCGGTCCAGCGTGTGGCTTCGCCGTCTGCTCTGGCCACCAGGATGGAACAGGCCCCGCATTCACCTTCGGCGCACCCTTCCTTGCATGAGGTAAGTCCTTCACCGCGCAGGAAGTCCAGGGCGTTGGTATGCGTTGGTCCGGTAAATTCCCGCACCGCTCCGTTAACGGTAATCAAGCACTGGGAGTCTGTGGTTGGTTTGGCGGTCATGCCGCTTCCTCCTACTTCCCGCCGAGCGGAAAGCGCTGTGTACGAACGATCGATGATGGGCACGCAACAAAGCGGCCTGCGTATCAGCGTCAGGAGCCGAAGTCCGGGTCAGCTGGCTCGCTGTGTGCAGGCCAGCTTAGCTTCCGTGGGCAATCTGCCCTTTCGGCCAAGCGATCGTTCCACCCATGAGGGGTCCTCCGACATTTTCAGATCATCAATGTGCTTGGTTCACAAAACAGTCAAAAGTTTGCGGAGACCTGCTGTCCCCGGCTGCCGTCTTTGTGCTCAAAGCCGGCCGTCTGGTGGTTCACAGCTGTGACTCCCGGTCGTTTCACATGGGTGAACCGGAAAACCTCCCGTGCCCGGAACCGCCAGTCACCCACTCAGCCCCGCGTCCGGTCGATAGCTACCATGGGTAAAGCGCACCATGGACTTGCTCCGACCATAGCAGTGACTGTGACTTGTGTCATGCTTCACGCGACACTTAGTTCCCTCTCTACTGGTGCCGTGATTTCGCCCCTGTCGAACGGCCTCCCTGCACCTCTTGTCGAGGAAGTTCGCCGCCAGAAACCATAAGGCCCACGGCCCACGGCGCCGGTGTCAGCAACCCCGGACGCCTGTCACGCGGCAGTGCCCGGGCCGGGACAAAACGGTTTCCCACTACCCCTTGTAGTCGTAGAACCCGGCGCCCGACTTCCGTCCCAGCTTGCCCTCGGCCACCAGGGCCGCGATGCGCTCGTTGGGGGCGTCCTCGACCGCGCCGGTTTCCGCGTGGGTGGCCTGGGCAATGAAGTCGATGACATCCAGGCCCACCAAGTCCATCAGCGCGAACGGACCCATCGGGTGGCCCAGCGCCGTGCGGGCGGTGGTGTCGATGTCCTCGATGCTGGCGATGCCCGATTCGGCCAGGAAGAGCGCCTCGCGCTGGATCGCGCCCATCAGGCGGTTGGCGATGAATCCGGGGACCTCGCGATTGATTAGCACCGGCTCCTTGCCCAGGCGCCGCGCCAGTTCCATGGTGGTTTCCACCGTTGCATCGCTGGTGGTTTCGTGGCGCACGACCTCCACGCACTTCATGACCAGGGCCGGGTTGAAGAAGTGCATGTTGCACACCTGTGCGGGCCGGCCTGTAGCCTCGGCGACCTTGGAGGAACCGAGGGTCGAGGAATTCGTGGCCAGGATGGCGTGGGCCGGTGCCAGCACGCCGAGCTTCTCGAAAATCTGCGTTTTGATGTCCAGGCGCTCGGTGGCGGCCTCGATGATGAAGTCGGCTTTTGTCGCGACGGAGTCCAGGTCGGTGCTGTAGCCAAGCGCCTCCAGCGCCGCGGTGGCTGTCGCCTGCTCCAGCTTGCCCTTGGCCACCCGCGAGGCCGCCCAACCCTCGAGCTCGGTGCGCGCCGCGGCAAGGCCGTCGGCGGAAATATCCTGGATGATGGTCGCGAACCCGGCCAGGGCAGCGGTCATCGCGATCTGCCGCCCCATGGTCCCCGCTCCAATGACCAGGATGGTGGAAATGTTCTCGATGCCGGTCTCTGCGCTCATTTAGGCTCCGCACTTTCGTCAATTGTTCGCTGGATCACGTTTCTGCCATGCCCGTTGCCCATCCTAGACATGACCCGGGGCATCCGCCGCATCCGGTCAGGCTGGATGACGGCGGGTGCCCCAAACCTCGTTTCCTACGCTCCGCGCAGGTACACCGTGGTGGTGTGCGTGAAGAATTCCTTCGCCGCGCCGCCTTGTTCCTTGGGCCCGTACCCGCTCTTCTTGGCCCCGCCAAAGGGCACGTGCGGGTCGGCGCCCGCCGATTCCGAATTCACGTGCAAGATGCCCACGTCGATTTTCTCCATGGCCGCCAGCGCCTTGGAAAGGTCCTGGGTGAACAGCGCACAACTCAGGCCGTATTCGGAGTCGTTGGCCAGCTCGAACGCCTGCTCGGTGGTTGCCACCCTGCGCACTGCCAGCACGGGGCCAAAGAACTCCTCGCTCCAGGCATTGTTCTCCCCGGCGGGCAGCTCAAGGACCGTCGGGGCCACGAAGGCATCCCCCAGGCCCGCGACATCGCCCTCGAAGGTGACGACCGCTCCCTGGGCGATCGAGGCGGCGATGCCGGCACGGATCTGCTCCGCGGCCGGGCCCGAGACCACCGGCCCCATGTGGACGGAGGGATCCGTCGGGTCCCCGGTTTTCCACTCGCTGAGGCGTTCGTGCAAGCGTGCCAGGAACGCATCGGCGATTTCCTCCTGCAGGATGAGCCGCGAAGTGGCGGTGCACTTCTGGCCGGTGGAGCGGAAGGCCCCGAAGAGCACCTGCTCCACTGCGAGTTCCACATCCGCGTCATCCAGCACGACGGAGGCGTTCTTGCCGCCCATTTCCGCCTGGATCGGGACTCCGGCCGCGGCGGCCGCCGCGGCGAGCTTCCTGCCCACCCCGGTGGATCCGGTGAAGGTGAGTCCGTCCAGGTCGGGGTGGTTCACGATCTCGTTGCCGAGCGAACCGGGTCCGATGACCAGGTTCAGCACGCCCGCCGGCAGCCCCGCCTCAACCAGTGCCTGCGCCAGGCGCAGGGCCAGCAGCGGCACGGTGGAGGCAGGCTTCCACACCACGGTGTTGCCGAAGACCAGCGCCGGGGCGATCTTCCATGCGGGAATGGCGATGGGGAAGTTGAACGGGGTGATCACGCCCACGACGCCCAGCGGCTTGCGGGTGACCAGGATCTGCTCGCCGCGGCGCGGGGAGGAGAAGACATCCCCGGCCAGCCGGTCGCCCTCGGCCGAATAGTAGGTAAGGATCTGGGCCGCGCGCAGCACCTCGCCCTTGCCTTCCGCCGCGGTCTTGCCTTCCTCGCGGGCCAGCTCGGCGCCCCATGCATCGGCGTTGGCAGTGATGATCGCCGCGGCACGGGCCAGGTACGAGCCGCGCTCGGCCATGGGCGTTGCAGCCCAGCCGCTTGCCGCCGCGCGTGCGGCCGACATGGCGGAGCGCACGTCGGCCTCGGTGGCGGTGCCGCCGGCGGCAACCACGTGCCCGGGATCGGCGGGCGAGGTGGATTCCAGGCCCGCACCGGCGCCGTCGATCCATTCGCCGTCAATGAGCAGGCGCAGCGGCACGGTATCGGTGTGCGTCATGGTTTCGGTCATGTCTTGCCTCTCGAAACGTTGGAGGTGGGTTAGCGGAAGGCAGGGACGCCGGTGAGCTTGTTGCCCAGGATCAGGGTGTGGACCTCGTCGGTGCCCTCGTAGGTGCGCACCGATTCCAGGTTGTTGGCGTGGCGCAGCGGCGAGTAGTCCAGGGTGATGCCGTTGCCGCCCAGGATGGTGCGGGCCTCGCGGGCGATCTTGATGGCCTCGCGGCAGTTGTTCAGCTTGCCCACCGAGATCTGGTGCAGATCCAGGGTTCCGGCGTCCTTCATGCGTCCGATGTGCAACGCCAGCAGGTAGCCCTTGTTGATCTCCAAGGCCATGTCCACCAGCTTCTGCTGGGTCATCTGGTACCCGGCCAACGGCTTGTCGAACTGCATGCGCTGCTGCGAGTAGGCCAGGGCGTCTTCGAAGGAGTCGCGGGCGGCTCCCATGGCGCCCCAGATGATCCCGTAGCGAGCCTCATTCAGGCAGGAGAATGGTCCCTTGAGCCCCACCACGTTCGGCAGCACCGCGGTTGCGGGCAGGCGCACATCGGTCAGCTCGATCTCGCACTGGATCGAGGCACGCATCGAGAGCTTCGGCTCGATCGGGGTCGCCTCGAACCCGGCCGTTTCGGTGGGGACCACGAAACCGCGGATGCCCTCATCTGTCTGCGCCCAGATGACCGCGACCTGGGCGACGTTGGCCAGCCCGATCCAGCGCTTGGTGCCGTTGATGACCCAGTCGTTCCCGTCCTTGCGGGCGAAGGTCTTCATCGCCGAGGGGTCCGAGCCGGCGGTCGGCTCGGTGAGCCCGAAGCAGCCGATGGCCTGCCCCGCTGCCATCTTCGGCAGCCACTCCTGCTTCTGCTCCTCGGAACCATGCTTGTAGATCGCGCTCATGGCGAGGGATCCCTGCACCGAAACGAAGGTGCGTAGCCCCGAGTCCCCGGCCTCCAGTTCGGAGCCGGCCAGGCCGTACTCCACCGCGGTGCCCCCGGCGCAGCCGTAGCCATTCAGGTGCATGCCCAGCAGGCCGAGCTTCGCCATTTCCGGGACGATCTCCAGCGGGAAGACGGCATCGGCGTACCAGGAAGCGATGTTCGGCTTGATGGCCTCGTCGACGAAGGTGCGGACCTTGGAGCGCAGCGCGAGCTCCTCGGCGGTGAGCAGCGCATCGAAGTTGATCAGGTCCGCCGGGTCCAACTGGTGGGTTTCGTGGTCATGGATGGTGAGGGTCATGGTGTTCTCCAAAAAGTTCGGGGGGGGGTATGGGGCTGATGAAGGGGGCTAGTTGGCGGCGTCGATGATGGCCTGGGCCAGGACGGCCAGTCCGTCGCGCAGCAGGTCCTCGCCGATCACCAGCGGGGGCAGCAGGCGCACGACGTTGCCGTGCGTGCCGCAGGTCAGGGTGATGACGCCGGCGGCGTGGCAGGCAGCGGAGATTTCCTTGGCCAGGTCCGCGCGCGGGGCCAGGGTGCCGGCGTCTGCCAGCTCGATGGCGAGCATGGCGCCGCGGCCGCGGACCTCGGCCACAATGCCGGTGGAAGAAAGCAAGGGCTCCAGGATTTCGCGGGCCACTGCCTCGATGCGGCGGGCGTTGGCCAGCAGCGATCCGTCCTCGAACTGCTCGAAGACCGCCAGCGCGGCCTCGCAGGCCAGCGGGTTTCCAGCATAGGTGCCGCCCAGGCCGCCCGCGTGCGGCGCGTTCATCAGCTCGGTGCGTCCGGTGACGGCGGAAAGCGGGACGCCATTGGCCAGTGCCTTGGCGGTGAGGATCATGTCCCCCGCAACGCCCTCGTGCTCGGAGGCGAAGAGCGTTCCGGTCCGGCCCATGCCGGCCTGGATTTCGTCGATGACCAGCACGATGCCGTACTTGTCGGCGAGCTTGCGCAGGCCCGGGATGAAGCCTGCGGCCGGGACGATGAAGCCGCCCTCGCCCTGGATCGGTTCGATGACCATGGCGGCGAAGGAATCCGCGCCGTGTTCCAGGATGGTGGCCTCCACGGATTCCAGTGCCGCTTCGGCGCCTGCGGCCAGCCCCTCTGCGGGGCGCAGCGGATTGGCGGAGGCGGCCCGGATGATCTCCGCGGGAAGCGGGCCGAAGTTCAGCTTGTACGGGTTGACCTTGGCGGTCATGGCCATGGTGAGCAGCGAGCGGCCGTGGTAGGCCTCGTCGAACACCAGCACGTTGGGCCGTCCGGTTGCAGCGCGGGCGATCTTGATGGCATTTTCCACGGCCTCGGCGCCGGTGGAGAACAGGCCGGTGCGCTTGTCGAAGTCGCCGGGGGTGTTGGCGTTGAGCCACTTGCAGACCTGGGTGAAGGATTCGTATTCGGTGACCATGAAGCAGGTGTGGGTGAAGGCTTCCAGCTGGGCGGCTACACGCTGCGCCACGCGCTTGTTGCTGGCACCCAGCGAGGTCACGGCGATGCCGGAGGCGAAGTCGATGAGCCGGTTGCCGTCGACGTCCTCGACGATGCCGCCGTCCGCGCGGGCCACGAAGACCGGCAGGGTGATGCCGAAGCCGTTGGTCACCTGTGCTGTGCGTTCGGCGTGCATGGCCGTGGAGCGCGGGCCGGGGATGGAGGTGGCGAGGTGGCGGGTCTGCGGGAGCGTCTCGGCGTCGACGGCCAGAAGTGTTTCGGTCATGCGCTCCACGTTATGCGAGAGCGTGACACGCGTCATTGGATGATTTGCCCAACACGGCCCTCTGTGTTGGATAATTCAACCCATGATTTCCTTGTTGCAGTTGGGTGCCGAACTCGGACCAGAACTTGTGCCCTGTCCCGGGGCCGAATTCAGCGCCAAGCCGGTGACGGGAGTCCATGTCTCCGAACTGGAGGACCCCACCCCGTATCTGGAGGGCGGCGAGCTGTTGCTGACCACCGGCATGCCCTTCGCGAAGTCGGCGGCGCTTTCGCTCGCGTACATGAAGCGGCTCGGGGCAAAGGAAGTTCGTGCCGTGGGGCTGGGCCTGGGCCCGTGGCTGAGGCAAGTGCCCGAGCATGTGCTGGCGGCCAGCCGCGCGGCTGGCATCGAGCTTGCGCTCGTCCCTGACGGCGTGCCGTTCCAGCATGTCTCACGCGCGTATTGGCGGCTGTCCACCCGGGACGACACAGCGAACCTCATGGATTCGCTCGGAACGCAAACGGCGCTGGCCAGGGCAGCCATGCGCCCCGACGCCACCAGCGCCGTGGTCCGCGGACTCGCCCAGGCGCTTGGCGGCTGGGCCGCCTACCTTCCGGCGGATGCCGGGGCCGAAACCGTGTGGCCGGCTTCCGCCGGATCCCTGGTCGGGGACCTGCGGGCCGAGTCGATCCGCTTCAACAAGGCCGGGGTGCCCTCGGCCGCCACCTTCGAGCTCCACGGCCAGCCAGTGGTGCTTTACCCGATCTTGCTCGGCGCGCGGATCCACGGGTTCCTGTGCATCGGCTCGGGGCGCACGCTGACCCGCGCCGACCGGCAGATCATCATGACGGTCTCCACGTTGCTGGCCCTGCGGGCCAGGGAACGCGAAGTGGTCGTCAGCACCGCCCATGCGCTGGGTGCCGCAACAACCAAGCTGTTGCTACACGGGCAGACCGAGGCGGCACACATGGTGGCCGAGGACGTGGGATTGGCCGAGCTTCCCAACCGGGTCCGCCTTTTGGGCATTAGGCTTTCGCCCGGGGACGATCCGGGGCTGGCGGCACGGGCGGCGGCGCGACTGGCCGCTGATCCGGGATTGCCCGAATTGTCCGCCGCGGTGGATGCCTGCACGCTGCGCCACGTCCAGGACGAGATCCTGTACCTGGTGTTGCCCGCAGCCGGGATCGGCAGCAAGCCCGTGGACGGGCGCGGCGAGTCCCTGGAGCAAAACGCCATGCTGGGGATTTCAGCCCCGGGCGACCCCGAGGTCTCCGGGTCGCTGGCCGCCGCGCTGGGCGACCCCGTGAGCCTGGGCGAGATTCCGGGCAATCTTGCGGTGTTGCGCCGCGCCGTGCTGCAGGCCCCGGCCGGCCGCCTGATTGCCGTCAACGCCAGCGAGGATGCCAAGGCCGCCGGCTGGGTTCGTCTGCTGGCCGGCTACCACCGCGCCGACCTGTTGGCCACGGTGCGCGCCTATCTCGCGGCGCGCGGCACCTGGGAGGATGCGGCGCGGGCTCTGGGCATCCACCGCAATTCGCTGCGGCACCGGATTTCGGTGGCGGGCAACCTCATCGGCGTGGACCTGGACGACCCGGATGTCGCTGCACACCTGTGGCTGGCCCTGCGCCGCGAAGCGTCAGGGACGGGGCCGCGCTAGCGCCTGGAACTCCGCCATGGATCCCACGTCGCTGCCCAACCAAGCGCGGACGGCCTCGGTGTGTTCGCCCAGTTGCGGGGGCGACATCGTCGGGGCATCCAGTGCCGGGGTCCAGGTGATCGGGTGGCGCACCTGCCGTCCCACGGCCTCCCCCTGTGCGTTGTGCACCTCGATGAGTGGGTTGAGCCCGAGGGAATCGGCGTAGGCCAGGCCCTCGTCGATGCCCGCGACCTTGCCCGCCGGCACGCCCACGGCGGTGAACCGGGCCTGCCAGTTGGCCCCGGTGTCCGCTCCCAGAGAGTCCTCGAGCAGCGGGATGAGCTCCGTGCGGTGTGCCACGCGGGCGGTGTTGGTGGCGAAGCGGGGGTCGGTGGCGAGCGCGGGCAAGCCGATCTCGGCGCAGAGCCTGGCGAACTGGCCGTCGTTGCCGCATGCTACGGCCACGGAGCCGTCGGCGCAGGCCAGCAGCTGGTAGGGCACGATCGAGGGATGCTCGTTGCCCATGCGCGTGGCGACCTTCCCCGCCCCCAAATAGGCTTGGCCCTGGTTGGCCAGCGCGCCCTGAAGACTGGAAAGCAGGTTGACCTCCACGTGGGCCCCGGCTCCGGATGAGGCCCGTGCGGTCAGTGCCGCGAGCACCCCGATGCTTGCGTCCTTGGCGGTGAGCACGTCCACCAAGGCGACGCCGGCCTTCATGGGGTCCTGGTCCGGCTCGCCGGTGATGGACATCAGCCCGCCGAGGGCCTGGACGATGAAGTCGTAACCGGGCAGTTGCGCCCCGCCGGCGGAACCAAATCCGGAGATCGAGGCGTAGACCAGTCCGGGGTTGGCGGCGGAGAGTTCGGCGTAGCCCAGACCCAGCTTGTCCATGCCGCCGGGCTTGAAGTTTTCCACCAGCACGTCTGCCCGCAGCGCCAGTTCTCTGGCCAGCTCAAGGTCAGCCGGATCGGTGAGATCCAGCGTGACGGATTGCTTGTTGCGGTTCACCGATTCGAAGTAGGTGGAGCCGGTGGCGGAGAAGGGCGGACCCCAGGCGCGGGTATCGTCCCCAGTGCCAGGACGCTCGACCTTGATGACCGTGGCACCCAGGTCGGCCAGCGTCATGGTGCACAGCGGGCCGGCCAGGACCCTGGAGAAGTCGGCGACGATGATTCCCTCGAGGGGACGGATCTTGCTCATGAACATGATTCCTTACGTAGGTGCAACGTAAATCACACTACGGAAGAAAGGCATCATCAATCCCGGACAGATCATCCAACACGTTGGTCATTTCATCCGTGACCATCGATTTCATGCGCGCGGAAGGGGCTTGAGACGGGGCAGGTACCCGGCACCGAGGATTCTTCCCTGGCGCCGAGGACCCGGCTCGCTGACCTTGCACATCCGGACCTAGACGGTCCGACGCAGCGGGACTTCCTTGATGAACAGGATGCACACCAGCCCGACGACTGCGACGATTGCCGAGGTCATGAACACCACGCCGGTGGCGTCGCCGAAGGCCGTTTCGTACATCAGGCGCACGGCCGGCGGCATCTCCGTGAGGTTCAGCGACGTTCCCCCGGCTGCAACACCGGTGGACCCGTCGGGTGACACCAGGTGCGCCGACTTCAAGGCATCGAGCACCAGCGCCCCGACCTTGTCCGAGAGCATGGCGCCAAGCACCGCCACGCCTGCGGCACCGCCGACGGCACGGAAGAAGGCGACCGAGGAGCTGGCGGTGCCGATGTCGGTGACCTTCACGGTGTTCTGCACCGCAAGGACCAGGTTCTGCAGCATGAAGCCCATGCCCAGGCCGTTGAAGAACATGCCGGTGGCCAGGATCCAGTAGTTGGTGTCGTGGGCCATCATGCCCAGCAGTCCCAGGGCGCCGACATTGACGATTCCGCCGATGACCAAGAAGATCTTCCAGCGCCCGAAGCGGGAGATCAGCTGGCCGGAGAAGACCGAACCGAAGAGGTTGCCCGCGATCATGGGCAGGGTCATGACCCCGGCCAGCGTGGGGCTCGCCTCGCGTGCCACCTGGAAGTACTGGCCCAGGAAGGCGCCGGATCCGAACATGGCCACGCCGATGGAAATCGAGGCCAGGATCGCCAGGGCGGTGGTGCGGGTGGCGATGATACGCAGCGGGATCACCGGTTCCGGAACCCTGCCCTCGATCCAGAGCAGCAGCGCGATGAGCACCAGTGAGCCGCCGACCATCGCGTAGGTCTGCCAGGAGTTGAACTCGTAGAAACCTTCCTTGCCCACGTAGGAGACCCAGATCAGCAGCACCGAGACCGAGATGGTCACCAGCACCGCGCCGGCCCAGTCGATGTAGACCTTGCGCGGGACGTGCGCGATGTGCAGCGTCTTGTGGATCAGCCACATGGAGATGATGGCAATGGGCACCCCGATGAAGAAGGTCCAGCGCCAACCCAGAGGAGAGTCCACGATGAGCCCGCCCAGCAGCGGACCGCCGGCGGTCGCCGCGGCCATGACGCCGCCGAAGTAGCCCGAGTACTTGCCGCGCTCGCGCGGCGGAATGACGGTGCCGATCACCGCCATTCCCATGGCGGTGAGCCCGCCCATGCCGATGCCCTGGATGACGCGCGCGCTCATGAGCATGGGGATGTTGATGGCGAATCCCGCCAGCACGGAACCGATCACGAAGATGACGATGCTGATTTGCAGCAGCTTTTTCTTGTCAAAGAGGTCGGCCAGCTTGCCCCAGATCGGTGTGGTCGCGGCGTTGGCCAGCAGGGCCGCGGTGAGCACCCAGTTGAAGTCGGTCTGCGTGCCACCCAGGGCATCCATGATGGTCGGCAGGGCGATGGAAACAATCGTGGTGGCCAGCATCGCGGCAAAGAAGGAGGCGAGCACGCCGGTGATGGAGCGCAGCACTTCCTTCTGGCTCATCTGCGGCTGGTCCCCGGGACGCTCCCGCGTCCGGTCTACCGACTGCCGCTGTTCAGACAATGGGAGCCCCTTCCGGACCGTTGACCGTCGGGGTAGTTTTTCCGTGGATGTCGTCCAGCCCGGCGCGCAGCACCTGTTGAATGTCGTTCATCGTGGCTGCCGCCGCAGAGATTTTCGCCTCGTCCCAGTCCTTGAGCAGCCCGGCCAGCACCGTTGCGCGCCTGTCGTAGGCCTTTTCGACCTCCTCGGCGCCCTGGGGAGTGAGGGAAATCAATTGGGCACGGGCGTCCGTGGGGCTCGGGCTCCGCACCAGCAATCCCGAGCTTTCCAGCTCAACGACCTGGCGGCTCAGCGCCGCGGGCCCGATGCCGATCCACTGGGCAATGTCAGTGGCTCGAGTGGGTTGGTTGCGCTGGACGTAGGCCAGGACGCCAAGGGCCGCGAAGCCCACCGGCTGCTTTCCTTCGCTCAGGTGCCCGACGCAGCGCAAGGTGCGCTGGAGGGCTGTCAGGCTCTCGACCAGTTCAAGTGTTGAGGTTTCACCGCGTTGCAACGGATAGCACTCCTTCGCAAATATGGTTGACCAAGGCAAATGTTGCCCACGGCAACCATATGGTCAATTTAGTTGCCTCGTCAAACCAATTTGGCGCATCTCACAGCGGCTAGGCTGGTGGATCGTGAGCACCGAAAATTTCAGCACCCCCGATATCGCCCTGGCTGCACGGCTGCGCTCGATCGCCCTGGACGCGGCGCGGCTGGCCGCACCGGTCCTGCGCGGGGCATTCCGCCAGGACGTGGCACGCGAAAACAAGACCAATGCCCACGACCTGGTGACGGCGTTCGACAGGCAGAGCGAAGAGATCATTCGCGGACACCTGCTGGCGGCCGAGCCCGATTCCCTGGTCTTGGGCGAAGAAGGCGGCAGCACCGGCGCGGGAAGCATCGAATGGATCGTCGACCCCATAGACGGGACCAGCAACTTCACCCACGGGGTTGCCTTCTTCTGCATCTCCATTGCCGCGGCCCGCGACGGGGTGCTGCTGGCGGCAGTCGTGCTTGACCCCATCGCCGACCTGGAATTCACCGCTGACGCGCAACATGCCTACCTCAACGGCACGATCCTGGCTCCCGGATCCAGACCTGACCAGAAACATGCGAACATCATGACCGACTACCCGTCGGCCGAGGCCTTGGAAGTCGACGGGGAGGCGGGCCTGCGCGAGTTCGGCGCGTGGGTCGGGGCCTTTGCCACCGTCCGCCGCAAGGTCTCCGCCGCCATGGCCCTGGCCCATGTGGCAGCCGGATGGTGCGATGCAACCATTGGCTTCGACACCAAGCCCTGGGACGTTGCCGCAGGTGCGCTGCTGGTGCGTCGCGCAGGTGGCACGTACCTGGGCTTCCGCTATGACGTGCACACGCTGCCCGACCACGAGGCCCCGTGCTTCCTGGCGTTGGGCCCGGGTGCCGACTACCCGGTGCTGGACGAATCGATCCACCGGATCATCGCTGCCCGCAACGCGCGGGGCTCCGTCGGCTCAGCCTAGGCCGCGGGCGCTGATTTCCTCGGGAAAGTCCAGGTCCTCGACCTTGCGCACCAGGACGTCGCTGAGCATGCATTGGGCGACCGCGTCGATGCCCACATCGGTGTTTTCCACCAACAGGTTTCCCGTCGAATCGTAGATCCGGCAGCTGATGGTGCCGCGGTTGCCGTCGAGATTCGTGACGACGATGCCGCCAAAGAGCGTCGAGGCGTCAACTGTGCTTCTGTACCGGCCGGATTCATTGGTGGTCACGGGCAGGGCCGAGGTGGTGGTCAGCGAGAGCTCATATTCGCCGGTGCCTTCGGCCTCAAAATCAAAGCTCTGCGTATTGTCGTAAAACGAGAGGATCGTGGAAAGCAACACGGCGTAGAGAATCGAGACCAGCAGCCCGAATGTCCCTGTCACCAATGCCGTGACGCTGAATCCGCGGCTCCTGAACCGCTTGGCGATGCCGACGATGCCCAGCACCATGGCCAGTGGACCCAATACAAAGGAAATGAAGCCCAGGAAGGGGACCAGGGAAATCACGGCCGCCACGATTCCAGTCACCATGGCGAATGTCGTCATCCCATGCGTGCGCGGCGGCGGCTGGTTGCCACCGTTGCCGTAGTACCCGTAGTACCCGTTGGGCGGATATTGGCCCTCGTAGGGCTCCTGGCCGGATCCGGGTTGCCCCGGGTACCCGCCGGGAGACGACCACGATCCGTGGTGGGGATCTCCGCCCGGACGGGCATACGGGTCAGACATGTGGCTCCTGAAAGGTACGGGGCGGGGCGGCAGCTGCCGCAACCGTTCACCTAAGAAATTACTCCCTGTCGCGGGCAGGACACAATTGCCGGGCCTAGTCCGATCCGTCGGCCAGCCGATACGCCGACCCGTCACGCTGGCGCAGCAGCATCCCGTAGTCCACGAGATAGCGGCGCAGGAGCACCGGGTCATCGCTGAAGGCTTCCAGCTTCGAGGTCAGTTCGGCCTCCGTGAGTCGTTGCCCGTGCCGCAACACCTTACCTGCCACCACACGCAGCAAGCCCAGACGTTCCTCGTGCTTCTTGGGATAGCGGTCGATGCGGCCCTCGTTGTCGAAGAAGCGGTCGTTCCCCGTCCGCGGCTCCCGCGGTGCACCCTCGGCCAAGATGCGGGCAAAGACCTCGCCGTCAATATGGCCCTTCCCATCGAGCAGGCCCGCGTTGGTCAGGTTCAGCTGCGCCTTGGCCTGGCGTTCGGGCCGCAGATCGCTCTCCAACCCCAGGACTTGTTGGGCGTAGAAACGGCGTGTTTCCTCATTGGCCAATGCGCCAAAAACCTGGCGCCAGTCGCCCGCGGATTCCTGCACTGGATCCTTCATGTTCCATCCCTCGTTTTTCCTAGATACTCGGCCTACCCTGAGGATATGGCTACTCTATTTCATCGGCATGCGCAGACTGCTGTGCATCACCACGGTGGCGGCTCGATCATCCTTGGCGGAATCCTGGCGGTGTTGCTCTTTGCGGTCTTCGCCGTCTTTCTGTTTGCCGCCCAAGGCGCGTGGGAACCCATGTTGATCGGTATCGCCTTCGGCCTTTCAGCTGTCCTATTTGGCACTGTTTACCACTTCACGCACTGACCGAATCGCCCCACGCCGAGCCACGAATTTACTGCTCCCTCGACAAGGGACGGGACGTTGGTGGCTCGCACTATGTTCGCTTCCAAGCCTCGCCGGCGTGGCGGCCTGCAATCCTGCCGCTCATGAGGCAGCCACCCAGGAACGTGCCCTCGAGTGCCCGGTAGCCGTGCATGCCACCGCCGCCGAAGCCCGCAGCCTCACCCGCAGCGTAGAGGCCCGGGATCGGATTCCCGGCGGCATCCAGCACCCTCGAATCAAGGTCGGTCTGGATCCCGCCCAATGACTTGCGCGTCAGGATCCTCAATCGCACCGCAATCAGCGGGCCGGCCTTTGGATCCGTGAGGCGGTGAGGTTTGACGCTGCGCACCAGCTTGTCGCCCAGATAGTTCCGGGCCGACGTGATGGCCGAGATCTGCCCGTCCTTTCCGAAGCGGTTCGCCACCGCCAAATCCCTGTCGTCGATGACCCCGGCGACCTGCGCCGGATCCAAGAGGTCGTCCCCGGTGAGCCGATTCATCTTTGCCACCAGCTCGCCGATCGTGGCTGCCTGGAGGAAGTCGTCGCCGTGGTCCAGGAAATTCTGGACCGGGCCGGGGACATCCACGCGTGCCCGTGCCAGCACCGCGCGGATGTCCTTGCCGGTGAGGTCGGGGTTCTGCTCGGAACCCGAGAGCGCGAACTCCTTGCCGATGATGCGCCGGTTCAAGATGAACCAGCTGTAATCGTGCCCGGTGCCGCGCAGGTATTCGAGGGTTCCCAGCGTGTCGAAGCCAGGCCACAGCGGAGCCGGCAGCCGCCGACCGGTGGCATCCAGCCACAAGGAACTGGGCCCGGGCAGGATGCGGATTCCGTGGCGCTCCCATATTGGGTTCCAGTTGGCGATTCCCTCGGTGTAGTGCCACATCCGGTCCCCGTTGACCACCCGCGCCCCTGCCCTCCGGGCGATGTCCAGGCCGCGTCCGTCCACGTGGGCGGGCACCCCGGAGACCATGTCCTGCGGCGGGGTCCCCAAGCGTTTCGGCCACGCGGCGCGTACCTTGGACAGGTTCCCTCCGATGCCGCCGGTGGCAACGATGACCGATGGGGCAAAGTATTCGAAGTCCCCGGCCTTGGTGCGGTTGGTTGCAACCCCGCGCGTTGCCGGATCATCCGCAAGCACCGTGCCGCGCACCCCGGTGATTGCACCGTTGCCGGTGACCAATTCATCGAGTTGGTGGCGCCAAAGCATAGTCAGCTGCCCCTTTGCCTCTGCGGTGCGGGCGGCCAGGATGAAGGGTGCCAACAGCCCGGGTCCGGTCCCCCAGGTGATGTGGAAGCGCGGCACGGAGTTTCCCGGACCTTGGGCCCCGGCCCCGCCGCGTTCGGCCCACCCGACCACCGGGAAGAAGCGGATGCCGCGTTCACGCAGCCATTCGCGCTTACCGCCTGCAGCCCATTGGACGTAGGCGCGGGACCACTTGCGGGCCCACTCATCCTCGTCGCGGTCGAAGCCCGCGGTGTTGGCCCAGTCCCGCAGCGCGAGCTCCGCGGAGTCCTTGACACCCAGCCGGCGCTGTTCCGGCGAGTCGACCAGGAAGATCCCGCCAAAGCTCCAGTGGGCCTGTCCGCCGAGGTTCGCTTCGGATTCCTGGTCCAGCAGCAGCACGCGTGCCCCGGCCGCGGTGGCCTCGGTGGCAGCCACCAGTCCGGCCAGGCCGGCACCGACGACGATGACATCGAAGTGTGGCGAATGCGGGATGTTCGACATGGATCCACCCTAGCGCCGAAGTGGCGCGGGCCACACGCGCCGCATCATCGGAGGCGTGGCATGTGCCGTGACGGCGCACTCGACAGACTGGCCTCTCGGGCCGCACCCTGGGCGTCCCGGCGTGGCCGCGCGACAGGTGGCCGTCGTGGCGTGGTGCTAGCGTTCAAGGGGTGCATTTTGTCGAGATTGGTTCCGGGACCCCGCTGCTGGTGATCCATGGCTTCTGCGTGGACCACCACCTGCTGGTTGGGCTCGACCCGGCGCTTGCCGGGCGTGGGGGCTGGCGGCGGGTCTACATCGATCTTCCGGGCATGGGCCTATCCGCCGCCGGGCCGGATATCCGCAGCACCGATGACGTCGCGGCGGCCGTGGCGTCGTTCGCCCGCAAGGCCTTTGGCATCCAGCGATTCGCGGTTCTCGGGAATTCCTTCGGTGGAATAATCGCGCGCCACCTCGTGGCGGAGTTCGGCGACCAGGTCCTTGGCCTTGCCCTGCTTTGCCCGGTGGCAGTGGCCGAACACAGACGCCGGCGGGTGCCGCCCCGGATGGTACTGCACACCGATGAGGACCTGTTGGCCTCCCTGGACCAGGAGGACGCGGCGGCCTACCAAGAAATGGCGGTACTCCAAACCCCGGAGAACTGGGCTCGTTTCCGCGATTCGGCCCTACCGGGGCTGCGGAGATTTGACCGCAAGGCGATCGGCAGGATCGCCGGAAAATACCCGCTGGCCATCGAGCCCGAGGACCGTGAATCGACTTTCAAGGGCCCCACCCTGGTCATCGCGGGACGGCAGGACCACGTGGTGGGATACCAGGACCAGGCCACGTTGGCGGCGCGCTATGAAAACTCCACGTTCTCGATCCTCGAGCGGGCAGGACACAACGCGCACCTGGACCAACCCGAGCTCACCGCCAGCTTGCTCGAAGCATGGATCGCCCGCATGGACGAATTGCTTCCCCTTCGCGACGGCGCCTCGACCTGAGCATTGCCGCGCGGTCAGTCATTCCTGGCCCGGGCTTCCCGCGCCGCGGCGAGGGACCCGAAGGCGGAGAAGTCCTTGTGCCCTTCCTCGCCCCAGACCACCAGGACGCGCAGCGTGCCGTCCCCGGTGTTGCGCAGATCGTGCTCCACCCCGGCCGGGGCCAGGATGCTGTCTCCCGCCTTCAGCTCGTGCTGCTCCTGGCCCACGCGCATGGACGCGGTGCCCTCGAGCACCAGGTAAAACTCCTCGAGGGTCATGTCGTCCCGGTGGTGGGCATGCATGCCCTCGTGTCCGCCGGGTTCGAGTTCCCAGGTCTGGATGGCGACGGGCATGCGCATCTCGTCGGCGAAATGGAACTGCATTCGGGTGCCCGAGCCCTCGTGCAGGGCGTAGTCAAAGGTGTACGCGCCTCGTGGTTCAAACATGAGCGCCCCCCTTCTTCGTCGGTTGTGCCGTGCTTCAACTAGGCCGGCGATGCACCCAGGCGCGTGCTGATTTGCCGGGCCGCATGCACGCAGGCGGCCCCGAGTTTGCCCAGTTGTTCCTTCGAGACGCGGTAATAAGGGGCGGCGACCAAGGCACAAGCCACGACCGTGCCGCGGTGGTCGAAGATGGGCGCGGCCACGCCGACCTCCTCGCCGGAGGTCTCCCCGTAGTTGGCCGCGTAGCCCCGGACCCGCACCTCTTCCAGGCGCTTGAGGTAGGCAGCGCGGGTGCTGGCGGTGTTCGCGGGCAGAACCACGGAACCGGATTCCAGGAGGTCCGCGGCGCGGTCCGGTTCCTCATGGGCCAGAAAGACCTGGACCGAGGCACTCAGCGCGGTGTTGTAGCGGCTGCCCATGGCCGAGGTGTGCTTGACCTGGTGGAGGCTGGGGATCTGCTCGACCGAGACGGATTCGATGCCGTCCCAGATGGTCAGCACCGCGGTTTCCCCGGTGTCCCGGGCCAGTTCCGCCAGGAAGGGGTAGGACACCCGGCGCACGTCGAGGTTTGCCAGCAGCGGACCGGCAACGGCGATCAGCCCCAGTCCCAGCGAGTACTTCCGGGTGGCCTCGTCGCGGGCCACGATGCGTTCCTGTTCGAGCGTGGCCAGGATCCGCGAGATGCTTGATTTGTGCAGGCCCACCTGCGCGGCGATTTCGGTGACGCCGAGCACCGGGTGCTCCACGGTGAAACAGCGCAGCACGTCGATGACGTTGACAATGACCGAGGCGCCGCGCGGTTCCGCGGTGGTGGTTTCGGCCGCTTGGGCAACCATGGGAATTCCTCCGGTGGGTGGGGTGCTGGTGGGTGCGTTCACAGTTGTACGCTACCGCGCCGGGGCCGGCGGGGCCTCGTCGACGCCGATGTCCTCATTCCAGAGGCCCGGGTGTTCGGCGACGAAGTCCTCCATCAGTGCTGTGGCCTTCGGGTCGTCGATGACCACGACCTCCACGCCGCGGGACCGCAGCAGCTCGAGTTCCCCGGGGAAGTTCTTCTCCTCGCCGACCACCACGCGCCGGATGCCGAAGAGGATGATCGATCCGGAGCACATGGCGCAGGGCGCCAGCGTGGAGTACAGGGTGGTCCCGGCGTAGGAGGCACGGCGTCCGGCATTGCGCAGTGCGTCGATTTCCCCGTGCGCCGTCGGATCCCCGTTTTGCACGCGGCGGTTGCGGCCCGCACCCAGCAGCACCCCGTTCTCCAGGATGCTCGAGCCAATGGGCACCCCTCCCTCTCCGGCACCCAGGCTGGCCTGTTCAAGGGCGATGGCGTATCCGGCGCGGTCGTGGTCATCCAGTGTCATGGCGTGGGGCTCGATTCTTCGTCGGGATGCGACGTTCGGGTGAAATGCGGGGGGGCGGGTGGAGTGCACGCATGCGCCCCACCCGCCCCCATCATGCCAGCTGGCCCTAGGCGCCGATGATGTTGTTGTCCGGACCGAAGCCGAACTTGGTGATGTTCTCCACGCCGCCGTCCTCGCCGATGACCAGGATGTCGTGCTCGCGGTAGCCGCCGGCACCCGGCTCGCCGTCCAGGATGGTGACCATCGGTTCCATGGAGACAACCATGCCCGGCTCAAGGACGGTGTCGATGTCCTCGCGCAGTTCCAGGCCGGCTTCGCGGCCGTAGTAGTGCGAGAGCACTCCGAAGGAGTGGCCGTAGCCGAAGGTGCGGTTCGGCAGCAGGTTGTGCGAAATGAAGATCTCGTTCAGCTCCGCGGCGATGTCCTTGCAGACCGCTCCGGGCTTGATCAGCTCCAGGCCGCGCTTGTGCACCTCGACGTTGGCATTCCATACCTGCAGCGAGCGCTCGTCCGGCTCGCCGAGGAACAGGGTGCGCTCCAAGGCGGTGTAGTAGCCGCTGGTCATCGGGAAGCAGTTCAGCGAGAGGATGTCCCCACGCTCCAGCTTGCGGGTAGTGGCCCAGTTGTGGGCGCCGTCGGTGTTGATGCCGGACTGGAACCATACCCAGGTGTCGCGCACTTCGCGGTGCGGGAAGGTCTTGGCGATCTCGTGCACCATCGCCTCGGTGCCGATCAGTGCAACCTCGTACTCGGTGATGCCCTCGCGGATCGCGGCCTTGATGGCTTCGCCGCCGATGTCGCCGATGCGTGCACCGTGCTTGATGACCTCTATTTCCTCGGCGGACTTGATCATGCGCTGGCGCATGGCATCCTGCGAGACATCGACCAGGGTGGCTCCGTCGAAGGTGGCCGCGATGGCCTGGCGGGTCATCAACGGAAGGGCGTCGTCTTCGACGCCGATGCGCGAGGCCTTGACGCCGTTGCGCTTCAGGGCTTCCTGCAGACCGAAGTAGAAGTTGTCGCGCTTCCAGTCTGTGTAGACGATGTTGTCGCCGTAGCTGGTGCGCCATGGCATGCCGGCATCGATGTTCGCGGTGATGGTGGTCGAGCTGTCGGCGGTGACAACCAGCGCGTAATTGCGGCCGAAGGTTGTGTACAGGAAATCAGAGTAGTACTTGATGCCGTGGTAGCTGGTCAGGATGACAGCGTCGAGCTCCTTGGCGGCCATGATCCGGCGCAGGCCGGCCAGGCGACGCTCGAACTCTGCGTCCGAGAAGGTCAGCTGCTGCTTGGTGCCGTTGTGCAGCGTCTTGAGGCGCTCGAGGTCTGAAACGTTGGTGGCGCTGTGAGCGGTGGTGGTCAAGGTATTGACTCCTTAGAAGTAATCAGGTGGCAATGCAGACCGGCCCAATCCAATGGATTGCGTGGATTCTTGGGAACCGCCGGAGAAAGGTTCGGGTTGTTGCATTCATTGCAACGCCGTTGCACTCAGGTTATGTGTGCTCTATCTCACTGTCAAGTGCTTTCCGGCTAACGTCGAAAGATTTCCAATTCGCGGGACTCGACCGGGCCTTTTTGCAGGTACCTTCAAGGGCGCTTTCCCGCGCAGCAATGGCGAAGGCCGTGGTCTCCGCCATTGCGGACACCACGACCTTCGCGCGATCACTTCTTCTCTGACAGTCCAGTTCCCTCGTCGACCTCGGAGGCGACCCTGCGGATCGCGCCCTCCTCCCTCGGATCGGGAACGAACACCCGTGTAGGGTCGGGGTCGTTGATGAACTTTTCCAGCTGCCTAATTGCCTTGTCACGCTTGAGCAGCCTTCGGATCAGGTTCACGATCATCAAAAGGATCACAAACGAGAACGGGAATGCCCCGATGATGGTACCGGTTTGAACGGTGTCAACCACCGCAGTTCCGCCCAACGTCAACAACACCGTGGTGACCGTACCCACGGACAGCACCAGCACCACCCGGAACACGGGTCCGGACTTGTGCGGTGCCGAGACAAACTCGCTCAGCGCGTAGATGCCAGAGTCCAGCGAGGTGACGTAGTAGGTGGCGACCAGGATCGTGGCAACCACCAGCAGGATGGTGCCGACCACTGGAACGGCGTCGAGCATCGCGAACAGGCCGGCAGAGGTATCGGCCGCCACTGCCGCACTGATGGCGCGGTCGGACTTGTCGTCGTAGTAGATGGCGGCCGAACCGATCACTGCCACCCAGACCATGACGATCAGGGTCGGGATGACGGTCACGCCCAGGACAAACTCACGGATGGTGCGCCCGCGGGAGATCCGGGCAATGAAGCCTGCAACGAAGGGTGAGAAGGCAATGACCCAGCACCAGATGAATACCGTCCACCAGCCATTCCAACTGTCCTGCCAGCTCGTGAGAGTGGTTGCCGCCAAACCGGAGTCCGTCCACAAGCTCATGTCCACGAAGTTCGCCATGAAACTGCCGAAAGTTTGGGACATATTGGAGATGATAAACAGCGTCGGGCCGAAGATCAGCACGGCTACCACCAGCACGATGCTGAGGATCGAGTTCACACTACTGATCCGGGCCATGCCCTTGTTGATGCCCACGATGGCCGAGACCGAGGTGATACCGGCGAAAATCAGGATGACCATGAACCACATCACCGGACTGGCTGCAATGCCAGTGAAGGAAGTGATGCCAGAGCTGAACTGCATGGCTGCGAACCCGAAGGACGTGGCGAGACCGAGCACAGTGGCTATGATGGCCAGCAGTTCAACAATGACGCCGGCCCCACGGCGCGACCATCGCGGAAGGATATCGACGGTTGCCTCTCGGAAGGTCAGTGTCTTGCCCAGGTTGTGGTGCGAGTAGGCCAGACAGACCGCCACCACGCAATACATGGCCCAGGCAGTCAGGCCCCAGTGGAAGTAGGTCCACACAATGGCGCCCTCGGCACCGCCGCTGGGCCCGGCCGGGATGACCGGGTTCTCGTCACGCAGCATGATGGGTTCGGCGACCGACCAGAAGATCAGCCCGATGCCTTGCCCACAGGCGAAAAGCATCGAGTACCACGCGAACTTGCTATGCTGCGGCTTTGCATTGGGTCCACCCAGTCGAACCTTGCCCACCTTGCTCACGGCGAGCCAGATGCACACCACCACGGTAAAGACCGAATACAGGATGAACAGCCAGGTGAACTTGCCGGTCACGAAGGTTCGCATTTCGGAGATCGCCGCCGCGGCGCCCACGGGGTTGGCCAGCACCCAGATGATCACCCCGACGATGAGCACTGGCGGAATGACTCGGATCAGCAACCTGTCAAGGGGCGGGATGTGCCGCCCCATGAAGCGGGGAAGCTCCACCAGCGTGGCGGACTTGGGATCGTTATCGCCTTCGGCACTCGCAGCCGGATGCGGGTTCGTCTTGTCCAGTGACATGTTATGACACCTCCAGGGCAATGTCCCCGAGCAACAGTTCGCCCTTGAGGGCGTCTGCAATCTGCGTGACAACCGCATCGAGCAAGAGTTGCCCACGCTCGGCACTCGCGCCCTTGGCGCTGGAAAGGCAGCCGCTGTCCGGGGTTCGCGCCGGGTCCTCGGGGAAGATGTCGTAGGGGGTAAGTTTGGCCGGCGGGTGGTCCACAACGCGGGACATATCCACCTTTTCCGGGTGAAGCAAGAGCATCAGGGAGGTTTCCAGCACCCCGCCGTGTTCGATGTCCCAGCCGAGGAAGCCATCAGGGAAGACCTTCTCCAAGGTGGTTTCGTCCACGAAGTCCCAGTAGGAAAGCAACAATGCCCGCGATCCGGTGCCATGTTTGCGGGCGCGGGCAACCGCGTTGTCCAGACCCTCGTAGATGAACTGGTAGTTCTCGAAGTGGCCATTAAGGACGACCACATGATTGAAACCTTGGGCCAGGAACGAGGAAACCACATCATCCACCATTCCGGTCAATGCTGCGGCACCGAGGCTGGTGGTACCTACCCGGTGGTTGCCACCGCCCGAACGCGGCTGGGATTTGTAGCCGTATGCGAATACCGGGGCAACCACTGCGCCGGTCTTTTCGGCGACCACCCCGGCAATTGCCTTCGACAGCATGGCGTCCACGCCCAACGGCATGTGAGGGCCATGTTGCTCCGTGGCACCGGTGGGGATGATTACGGTCGATCCTTCCCGGGCCACAACGGCGGCGTAGGTTTCTGCGTCAAGGTCTTCAAGAAATACTGAGGCCATCGTTGTCTCCTATATATTCACAGCGAACGAGGAATGTCGGGACTTCGGCGGAACGTCACGAGTCCCGCGAATGGAAACTTTTTGTTGCATCTATCACAACATGGTTGCATTGAATCCTTTCAGTGGTTCAGCTCACAGTCAAGCTTCGCTACTCAGGATGAGAGGCGTAAGTCTCGGGCATAAACATCGACGTAACGTCGACTGAGGTGCCGCCACTGTCGATTGACCACCGGAACAGCGATTTGCCTCGATCCAGGGTCACAGCAGTGGAGTTCCGGCCCTGATACATGGTGGGCGCGGGGAGCTGATCCCCGTCACCCCTGTCCGCGCCTGTACCCGCCGGGCATAAGTGTCTTGAGCCTGGTTATGAGGTGCATTCAACTGGCCAATGCGGCAACCCAGGCCTGATCGAGACCCACCTCGCGCGTGAGGAAAATGCTCGTCGACTGGCTAGGCCAGCGGCTTCTTACTGGTTTCAACCGAGAAGGACACGGCCACCAGAGAGATGATTGCCGCTCCCATGAGGTACCAACCGGGGGCCAGATCGGTGCCAGAGCTGGCAATCAGCACGGTTGCCACGAAAGGTGCGGTGCCCCCGAAGAGCGCATTGGACAGGTTGAAGCTCACCGCGAATCCGGAGTAACGGACGCGGGTGGGGAACATCTCGGCAAGGTAGCTGGGCAGCGTTCCGTCGTTGAGGCTAAGCATTGCGCCGAGCAAGATCTGCACAAGAACCACGATGAGGAAGTTGCCCGTTTCCAACAGCATGAACGCCGGCACCGTCAACAGCACAAAGAGGATCGACGCACTCATCAACACCTTCTTGCGCCCGAATCTGTCCGAGAGGATGCCCACCACGAAAATGAAGCCGATGTACGTGGTCAGCGCCACGGTGGTGGCTACATAGGATGCGGTTTCACTGAGCCCGATGTTTTGCGAAAGGTGTGTGGGCATGTAGCTGAGGATCAGGTAGAAACCCACGGCATTGAGCAGCACCGCACCGACGGCCTGTACGAGCTGACGCCAGTGGTTCTTGAACAGCGAGCTAACCGGGGCATTGTCCGCGTTGTCTTCCTTGGCCAGTTCCTTGAATACCGGTGAATCCTCGAGCCGGGTCCGGATATATCGACCAATCAGACCCATTGGTGCAGCCAGCAGGAATGGCAGACGCCAGCCCCAGGACTGCATTTGCTCGGGTTCTAGCAGGCCCGTGAGCAACGCCGCCAGCAGCGAGCCGAGCAGCAGGCCGGTGGCGGTGCTGGCCGGAACGACGGCGGCGTAGAGGCCGCGACGGTTGGCCGGAGCATATTCCACCAGGAATGCCGAAGCCCCCGCGTATTCGCCTGAGGCGGAGAACCCCTGTACGACGCGGATGATCAGCAACAGGATCGGGGCCCAGATGCCGATGGTGTCGTAGGAGGGGATCAATGCAATGCAGAAGGTTGCCGCGGACATGATCAGGATGGACCAGGAGAGTGCCTCACGTCTGCCGATCTTGTCGCCCAGGTGCCCCCAGACGAATCCGCCCAGCGGGCGAACCAGGAATGAGATCGCGAAGAGTGCGAACGTGAGCATCAAGCCTGTCGCAGGGTCCGACTCGGGAAAGAAGACCGCCGTAATGGTCACAGCCAAGTAGCCGTATACGGCGTAATCGAACCACTCCACGAAGTTGCCGATAAAGCTGGCAGCCACGACCTTGGTGCGCGTCTTCTTGTCGACTCCTGCGGGTCCCTGGCCGCGATCGATGTCCAGGTTATTGGCGTGTGCGCTCGTTGCAGAAACCGAGTGGGCGCCGTGGCCGTTCGCGGAGTTGGTGCGGTGCATCATGGGTAACCACCAGAAAGTTTTTGAAGTTGCATTGCATGCAACACTGTTGCGTTGACCCTATTTGTGTCCCGTGTCACTGTCAAGTGTTTTTTAGGTACCCCTCAAATCGGCTATCGACCGGGCGTGCGGCCAGGATCGGAAAACCCCGCGGTCCTGTTCCGCTGGACGCCACGGAGCCGTTGCCCATTGGCAGTCCGAGGTAATTGCTAGTTCACGGGCTGGCCTCCTCCTAGACGCATCAGTGGCCGGGGTGCGTGCCGGATCCCACGGGCAGATGCCAAGGGGGCTCAACCCCTCTTGAACGGCTGGGCCAAGCGTTCGGCGCAGGCCTCCGCATCGACGCCTTCCAAAAAACAGATCGAGAAGGCACTAGGACTGTTGGCGACATGGCACCTGTGCGAACCCCGTGGAATGGACAGTCGTGGCAACCGGAGCCTGCAGTCGACATTGTGGGCGCCCCACGGCCAATCTCTCCGCCGGGGGGCCCGCTGGTTCTCAAGAACTGCTACGAGCCGATTTTTTGCTTCACTGGCGCCGACCCGGACTGCGGCTCGGTAGACGCCCGTGCGAACGCGAACTCGGGCCAAAAAAATCGACCACTACATCCAGGAAATCCTTTCGGACCTGCTGGTCCACGACAGCATGCGATCCGGCGATTTGGTCGCCACCGTGGAGACTTGGCTGTCGAGCGGCTGCAATTCCACCGCCGCCGCTGCGCTGTTCACGGAACGTCAGACTCTCCACAAACGCCCGAACAAGATCATCGACCTGCTAAGCGGCGATCCGCGCGGAACCTCGCGCCTTGCGGCGCACCACTTGACGACCCGGCTGGCCCTCGCGAGCCTGGACACGCGCAATTGAGGCGTGGCACCCACGAGCATGGCGGAGTCAGCCTCTAGAGCACCGCGCGGATCGTCTGCTCGAAGCTGGTGATGTGCGCCAGCGCCATGGCCTCTGCCTTGTCGGCTTCGCCGGCAACAATGGCCTCGAGGAGGTCGACGTGTTCCTCGATGTGCCCGGCGACGGACGGGACCTTGTCCAGCACCAGGCACCAGATGCGCGTGGCCAGATTGTCCAGGCGGATCAGCGTCTCCTCGAGGTGGGGGTTTCCCGCTGCCCGGTAGATCAGCCGGTGGACGCTGAGGTCGTATTGCATCAGCCCGCGCTTGTCGACCCTTTTCTCCCCCAGCCGCTCGATGTCGCGGGCCAGGGCGCGCAGGGCACCGCGGTCGGATTCCGAGGCACCGAGCGCGGCCTTGCGGGCGGCCAGGGGTTCCAGCGAGCGGCGCATTTCGGAGACGTCAGCCAATTCCGTGATGTCAACGATCGTGGCAAAGGTGCCGCGGCGCGGATAGGAGACGACCAGGTGGTCAATCTCCAGCCGCTTGAGCGCCTCGCGCACGGGGGTTCGTCCCACACCCAGCTCAAGGGCCAGTTGGCCGTCGTTGATCGGTTCCCCGGGACGGATGTCGAGCATGATCAGGCGGTCCCGGAGATCGCGGTACGACTGCTCGGCCAGGGAAAGGGGCTCGCCCAGCACCTCCGGGCTTGCGGAGATAGTACTCATGCGGATGTCTCCTTCACTTCGCCGAGGTACGGAATCACTGTAGTTCGGTCGGCCGCACGACTTATTCGGGACGGCCATTGACACCATGTGATCCCCATCATAGCATTGCAACCAGTTCTGATATATCAATCATAAACAACTTGTACTTCAAGGAGTGAACACTGGATGACCGCCACTAACGCCACGCTTGTTGAGACATCGCTGACGCAAAGCATTGCCACCCTGGATCCGGAGATCGCGGAGCGGATCGACGCGGAGCTGGCGCGCCAGCAGCGTGGCCTGGAGATGATTGCCTCGGAGAACCACACGGCCCTGGCCGTGATGCAGGCGCAGGGCTCGGTGCTGACGAACAAGTACGCCGAGGGCTACCCGGGCAAGCGCTACTACGGCGGCTGCGAGGAGGTCGACGTGGTGGAGACCCTGGCCCTGGAGCGCGTCAAGGCGCTCTTCGGGGCTGAGTTCGCGAACGTGCAGCCGCACTCCGGCGCGCAGGCCAACGCCTCGGTGATGCACGCGCTGATCCGCCCGGGCGACACCATCATGGGGTTGAACCTGGCCCATGGCGGGCACCTGACCCACGGCATGAAGATCAACTTCTCCGGCCGCCTCTACAACATCGTCCCGTACGGCGTCGAGGAGGACACCTTGGTGGTGGACATAGACAAGGTCGAGGCCCTGGCCCTGGAGCATAAGCCGAAGATGATCGTCGCCGGCTGGTCCGCCTACCCGCGGCAGCTGGACTTCGAGCGGTTCCGGGAGATCGCGGACAAGGTCGGTGCGTACCTGTTCGTGGACATGGCGCACTTCGCCGGCCTGGTGGCCGCCGGGCTGCACCCTTCCCCGGTGCCGCACGCCCATGTGGTGTCCTCCACCACGCACAAGACCCTGGCCGGTCCGCGCGGCGGGATCATCCTGACCAACGATGCGGACATCGCCAAGAAGATCAATTCGGCGGTGTTCCCGGGCCAGCAGGGCGGGCCGCTGGAGCACGTGATCGCGGGCAAGGCGGTGGCGTTCAAGATCGCCGCGACGCAGGAGTTCCGCGAACGCCAGGAACGCACCCTGGCCGGTGCGAAGATCCTGGCCGAGCGCCTCACCGCACCGGATGTCGCGGCGGCGGGCATTTCCGTGCTCACCGGCGGCACCGACGTGCACCTGGTCCTGGTGGACCTGCGGAACTCCCAGCTGGACGGGCAGCAGGGCGAGGACCTGTTGGCGAAGGTGGAGATCACGGTGAACCGCAACGCGGTCCCGTTTGACCCGCGTCCGCCGATGGTGACCAGCGGTTTGCGCATCGGCACCCCGGCGCTGGCCACCCGCGGCTTCTCCGAGGCCGCCTTCGTGGAGGTCGCGGACATCATCGCCGAGACCCTCATCGCCGGCACCCAGGAGAACAACGAGGCAACGCTCGCGGACCTGTTGGACCGCGTGCACGCCCTGGCCAACGCCCACCCGCTGTACCCGAACCTCGCCCCGATTGGAGCATAAGACCATGGCCGATATCCTCCCCGAGCACCCAGAATTCCTCTGGCGCAATCCGGAACCCAAGTCCTCCTACGACGCCGTCATCGTCGGCGGCGGCGGGCACGGCCTGGCCACCGCCTACTACCTGGCCAAGAACCACGGCATGACAAACATCGCCGTCCTGGAACGCGGCTGGCTGGCCGGCGGCAACATGGCCCGCAACACCACCATCATTCGCTCCAACTACCTCTGGGACGAATCCGCCGGCATCTACGAGAAGTCCCTCAAGCTCTGGGAGCAGCTGCCCGAGGAACTCGAATACGACTTCCTCTTCTCCCAGCGCGGGGTCATGAACCTCGCCCACACCCTGGGCGACGTGCGCGAGTCCATGCGCCGGGTCGGGGCCAATCAGCTCAACGGCGTGGACGCCGAATGGATCACCCCCGAGCAGGTCAAGGAACTGTGCCCGATCATCAACATCGGGGACGACATCCGCTACCCGGTCATGGGCGCGACCTACCAGCCGCGTGCGGGCATCGCCAAGCACGACCACGTCGCCTGGGCCTTCGCCCGCAAGTGCGACGAAATGGGCGTGGACATCATCCAGAACTGCGAAGTCACCGGCTTCATCAAGGACGGCAACCGGGTCACCGGCGTCAAGACCTCCCGCGGCACCATCAACGCCGGCAAGGTCGCCCTCTGCGGCGCCGGGCACTCCTCGGTGTTGGCCGAACAGGCCGGCTTCGAACTGCCCATCCAGTCCCACCCGTTGCAGGCGCTGGTCTCCGAACTGCACGAACCGGTCCACCCGACGGTCGTCATGTCCAACCACGTGCACGTCTACGTCTCCCAGGCCCACAAGGGCGAACTGGTCATGGGCGCGGGCATCGACTCCTACAACGGCTACGGCCAGCGCGGCGCCTTCCACGTGATCGAGGAGCAGATGGCAGCCGCCGTCGAGCTCTTCCCGATCTTCGGACGGGCCCACGTGCTGCGCACCTGGGGCGGCATCGTGGACACCACCATGGACGCCTCCCCGATCGTCTCCAAGACCCCGATCGACCAGCTCTACGTGAACTGCGGCTGGGGCACCGGAGGATTCAAGGGCACCCCGGGCGCCGGCTATACCTTCGCCCACACCATCGCCAACGACGAGGCGCACGAGCTCAACGCGGGCTTCTCCATCGAGCGCTTCGAGACCGGCCACCTCATCGACGAACACGGCGCCGCAGCCGTGGCCCACTAGAAGGGACCCACACAAAATGATGCTCATCGAATGCCCCTGGTGCGGGCCCCGCAACGAGACCGAATACGGCTACGGCGGCGAGGCCCACGTGGCCTACCCCGAGGACCCCTCGGCCCTGAACGACAACGAATGGGCCAAGTACCTGTTCTACCGCCAGAACCCCAAGGGGCTCTTCGCCGAACGCTGGGTCCACTCCGCCGGCTGCCGCCGCTGGTTCAACGCGGTGCGCGACACCGTGACCTATGAATTCAAGGCCGTCTACAAGCCCGGCGAGCCGCAACCGATCAAGACCACCAACGCCCCGGCCACCAACACCGCAGCACAGGGAGGAACCAAGTGAGCACCACCTCTTCGCACCGACTCGGCGAGGAAGCAACGGCTTCGGCCCGCATCGACCGCACCCGCGAACTCTCCTTCACCGTTGACGGCAAGGCCTTCACCGGCTTTGCCGGGGACACCGTGGCATCGGCCATGCTCGGAGCCGGAATCCGCGCCTGCGGCGACTCGCTCTACCTCAAGCGCCCGCGCGGCATCGTCTCGGCCGGCGTCGAGGAATCCAATGCACTGGTCAAGGTCGCCGCCCGCTGGGCCGGGCACGTGAACGAATCCATGCTCCCGGCCACCACGGTGGAACTCACCGACGGCATGGACGTCACGCTGCTTCAGGGCCTGGGCCAGCTAGACCCGCGCACCGACGAGGCCATCTACGACCGCAAGCACGTGCACACCGACGTGCTCATCGTCGGCGCCGGCCCCGCCGGGCTGGCCGCGGCCCGCGAGGCCGCCAAGTCCGGCGCCCGCACCATCCTCATCGACGAACAGCCCGAGGCCGGCGGCTCGCTGCTCTCTGCATCCACCGAGACCATCGACGGCAAGCCCGCCGCCGCATGGATCGCCGAGACCCGCGCGGCCCTGGCCGATGCGCCCGAGTTCACCTACCTCTCTCGCAGCACCGCGTTCGGCAGCTACGACGCCAACTACTTCGTGGCCGTCCAGCGCCGCACCGACCACTTGGCCGGCGAGCTGGGCGCGGGGGTGTCCCGCGAGCGCATCTGGCACGT
Organism: Paeniglutamicibacter sulfureus; assembly: GCF_039535115.1. Classification (NCBI taxonomy): domain Bacteria; kingdom Bacillati; phylum Actinomycetota; class Actinomycetes; order Micrococcales; family Micrococcaceae; genus Paeniglutamicibacter; species Paeniglutamicibacter sulfureus. The sequence continues at coordinate 3,835,896 of NZ_BAAAWO010000001.1, read as the reverse complement.
CCGGGCCAAGCAGGTCGTGCTGGCCACCGGCGCCCACGAACGCCCGCTGGTGTTCGAGAACAACGACCGCCCGGGGATCATGCTGGCCGCCGCGGCCCGCTCCTACCTCAACCGCTACGGCGTGCAGGTCGGCAACAACATCGTCGTGGCAACGACCAACGACTCGGCCTATGCGTTGGTCGAGGACCTGCTGGCCGCCGGCACCGCGGTCTCAGCGGTCATCGACGCCCGCACCGAGCCCTCGATCCGCGCCACCGAGGTCTCTGCCCGCGGCATCCGGGTCATCGTCGGCTCCGTGGTTGCCGACACCTCGGCAGGTCCCGACGGCTCGCTGTCCTCGGTCACCATCAGCGGCATCGATGCCGCCGACGCACTGGTCGGGGACACCGAGACCATCAACGCCGAGGTCCTGGCCGTCTCCGGCGGCTGGAACCCCGTGGTGCACCTGCACTCCCAGCGCGAACGCCGACTGGGCTGGAGCGAGGCGCTCTCCGCCTTCGTCCCCGCCCACCCGGTGGCCAACCAGCAGACCGCCGGTGCCATGAACGGGCGCCTCGAGCTGGCCTCCGCGCTGGCCGAGGGCGCCCGCGCCGGAGCCGACGCGGCAACCGCCGCGGGGTTCAGCACCTCCGCCTCGGTGCCCAGCGCACCGGTGGAGACCCCCGGCGAATCGCGCGCCCTGTGGCTGGTGCCTTCGCTGGCCGGCGAGGCCGCCGACTACAAGAACCACTTCGTGGACTTCCAGCGCGACCAGACCGTGGCGGATGTGCTGCGCTCCACGGGCGCCGGAATGCGCTCGGTGGAGCACGTGAAGCGCTACACCTCCATCTCCACGGCGAACGACCAGGGCAAGACGTCCGGGGTGAACGCCATCGGCGTGATCGCCGCCGCCCTGGGCACCAACGACGTGGCGGGCATCGGCACCACCGCCTTCCGCGCCCCCTACACCCCGGTGGCCTTTGCGGCGCTGGCCGGGCGCGAGCGCGGGGAGCTCTTCGACCCGGCCCGCCTGACTTCCATCCACCCGTGGCACGTGGCCCGCGGCGCACTCTTCGAGGACGTCGGGCAGTGGAAGCGCCCCTGGTACTACCCGCTGGAAGGCGAGGACATGGATACCGCGGTCTACCGCGAGTCCAAGGCCGTGCGCGACTCGGTGGGCTTCATGGACGCGTCCACGCTGGGCAAGATCGAGATCCGCGGCAAGGACGCCGGCGAGTTCCTGAACCGCATGTACACCAACGCCTTCAAGAAGCTCAAGCCGGGGCTGGCCCGCTACGGCCTGATGTGCAAGGCCGACGGCATGATCTTCGACGACGGGGTGACCCTGCGCCTGGACGAGGACCGTTTCTTCATGACCACCACCACCGGCGGCGCCGCCGGCGTGCTGGACTGGCTGGAGGAATGGCTGCAGACCGAATGGCCGGAACTTGACGTCAAGTGCACCTCGGTCACCGAACAGGTTTCGACCGTCGCGGTCGTGGGACCGAAGTCCCGCGCCGTGCTGGCCAAGCTCGCACCGGAACTGGATCTGGACAACGAGTCCTTCCCGTTCATGGCCTTCAAGGAGACAGTGCTGGCCTCGGGCATCGAGGCGCGCATCTGCCGCATCTCCTTCTCCGGCGAACTGGCCTACGAGATCAACGTGCCGTCCTGGTATGGGCTGAAGGTCTGGGAAGACGTGGCGGAGGCCGGGGAGGAATTCAACATCACCCCCTACGGCACCGAGACCATGCACGTGCTGCGCGCCGAGAAGGGCTTCATCATCGTCGGCCAGGACACCGACGGCACGGTGACCCCGCAGGACGCCTCGATGGAGTGGGTGGTCTCCAAGGTCAAGGACTTCGTGGGCAAGCGTTCCTTCGACCGCGTGGACAACCGTCGCGAGGACCGCAAGCAGCTGGTCACCGTGCTCCCGGCGGACAAGTCGTTCCGCCTGCCCGAGGGCACCCAGCTGGTGAACGCCGGAACCAGTATCACCCCGGAGGTGGCCCCGGTGAAGATGCAGGGCTTTGTCACCTCCAGCTACCACTCCCCGGCGCTGGGCCGCAGCTTTGCCATGGCATTGATTTCCAACGGCCGCAGCCGCATCGGCGAGGAACTGCAGGCGTACGTCGATGGCAAGCTGGTCGACGTCGTCGTGGGCGAAACCGTACTTTTTGATTCCGAAGGGAGCCGTCGAGATGGCTGAGCAGGTTTTGGTTGATGTATCCGTATTGCGCACCAGTCCGCTGGCGCACCTGGCCTCCGCGCTCGAGCAGGGCTCGGTGGCAGGGGAACGCGGCGTGACGCTGCGCGAGATCGCGTTCACCACCCAGATCGGGGTGCGCGCCGAGCCCGGGACCGAGGCACATGCGGCGCTTGCCTCGGCAACCGGCGTGGGCCTTCCCGCCGCGGTGGGCCAGGTAGCCGGCGGCGTGGAGGGCACCGCGGTGCTCTGGAGCGGCCCGGACGAGTTCCTCGTCGTGGCGCCGGAGGGCACAGAGCTTCTCGGTGACCTGAACGAGGCCCTTGGCCAGGCCCCGGGACAGGTCGTCGACCTCTCGGCGAACCGCACCGTCATCGAGCTGTCGGGCCCCAGCGCCCGGTTGGTCCTGGAGAAGGGGTGCCCGGCGGATCTGCACCCGCGCAGCTTCGGTGTCGGGACCGCGATCACCACGGCGCTGGGACCGGTTCCGGTGCTGCTCTGGAAGACCGCCGCGGACACCTTCCGGCTGCTGCCGCGGGCATCCTTTGCCGACTACACGGCGCGCTGGCTGCTCGATGCCATGACGGAATTCGCTTCCCCACCCGTCGACTAGGCGGTCAGCACGAGCCGTGGCCACGGCGGGCGGGCGATCCCCCTTTCGACCGGGGGGTCGCCCGCCCGCGTTCGTGGGCGCAACATCGCGGCGGCGAATCGGGATTGTGGCCAGAGGCACCTAAAATAGCCAGCGGAACACCAGCAGTAAAGAAAACCAGACCACCCTTCGCGCGGCCCCGGCGGCCGCGCATGCATCGGAGTGCCGAACGTGGATACACCAACTGAAGTCGAACACATCCTCACCGTCGCCTGCGCGGAGCGCCCCGGCATCGTCCATGCGGTGACCGGGTTCCTGCTTGCCCAGGGCCGCGACATCGTCGAGCTCAAGCATTTCGGGGACCGCCGTGCCGGGCAGTTCTTCATGCGCGTCGATTTTGCCGGGGCCGACGCCCCGGGCCTGACCGAGTCCATGCGCGCCGGCTTCGCCTCCCTGGCAGACGAATACGGAATCACCTGGACGCTTGCGCCCAAGGGCACCAAGAAGCGCGTGCTGATCATGGTCTCCAAGTTCGACCACTGTCTCAACGACCTGCTGCACCGCGCCCGCCTGGGCGAGCTGCCGATCGACGTCGTCGCAGTGGTCTCCAACCACACTGACCACCAGGGCCTGGCCGAATGGCACAAGGTGCCCTTCTTCCATGTGCCGGTCACCCCGGACACCAAGCCGGCCGCCGAGGCCAAGCTGCTCGAGCTCATTGACCAGTTCGACGTGGAACTCGTGGTGCTGGCGCGCTACATGCAGGTGCTCAGCGACGAGCTCAGCCGCAAGCTCACCGGCAAGACCATCAACATCCATCACTCCTTCCTGCCGTCCTTCAAGGGCGCCAAGCCGTACCACCAGGCCTGGGACCGTGGCGTGAAGACCGTGGGCGCCACCGCCCACTACGTCAACGCCGAGCTCGACGAGGGACCGATCATTTCCCAACAGGTCCAGGACGTCGACCACACCTACTCCCCCGCGGACCTGGTGGCCGCCGGGCGCGACACCGAATGCAAGGCGCTGTCCAACGCAGTGAAGTGGCACGCCGAGGGACGCGTGTTCCTCTACGGCAACCGCACCGTGGTGCTGCGCTAACAAACGCACGACCATGCGTTCCGACCTTCGGGCCGGCGGGATCCTTCGGGTTCCCGCCGGCCCGAAGCGTTTTGGGCATAAAACCAACTACTTCACCGGGTCGAGGGATGTCTTGCGGGCATGGCGGTGCCCGCGAAATGTTGTTCCCTTGCCTACCGGATCACTCCCGCGCCAGGACCTCGGCGGCCGCGCCATCGGTGGACGCATCCTCCAACCCGGATCCGCCCAGGGCCTGTTCCTGCCAGCTTTCTGCCCGCCAGCTGCCCGGAGTTCCCTCCACCACAACCACGCCGGTATTCGAAACAGCGTTAAGGGCGGTGAATCCCTTGGGGAGGTTCCCGCATCGGGCTCCGACCCACGCTCGGATCATGGCGCCGTGGGTTACGAGCACCGCGGTATCGATACCCGTGGACACCACTTCGGCGACAACGTCGTCGAAACGTCCCAGCACCGCCTGCCCGTCCTCCCCGGTCCCGGCGATTATGGCGTCAGTGGCCCCATCGGCCCACCCGAAGGCCACGGACAGGTATGCCTCAATGGAGGCCTCGTCGTTGGCCATCTCCAACGTCCCGGCCGGAATTTCCCGAAGCCCGGCACGGATACCTACCTCGAGTCCGAGCGCGGCAGCGAGCGGGGCCGCCGTCTGTTGGGTGCGAAGGAGCGTGGAGGCATAGATCGCCTCGATGGTGGTGGCAGTCAACGCCGCCGGCAGCGCCCGGGCCTGTTCACGACCGAGGTCAGTCAGGCTCGCCCCCGGCTCGCCGGTGTCGAGGTGGTGTCCGACGTTCGATGTGGTCTGGCCGTGCCGAATGAGGATTAGTCGCATGTCCACCATCTTCCCTGCGGCCACGACGGTCCGACGAATTGGTATCCAGGCTTCCTGACTCGGCGCCCATGCAGGCCATGGAGGATCGCGACACGAGCCCAGGCACGGAAACGATCTCCGGATGAGCTTGCCGTCGAGCCGTTGACATATACCCCCTAGGGGTATATGTTGGCGCCATGAACGAACACCAGCACAGCACGGCAGCCCCGCCGGACCCGGAAAACCGCCAGTTTGGCAATGGACCGCATTCGGCACATCCGGAACACGACCACGCAAGCATGGTCCACCCTGAACATGCCGGCGCCGGGCATGGCGACCACTCGGGCCACGGCGGGCACGGAGACCATGTGGCGGTCTTCAGGAAGCTCTTTTGGGTCATGCTGGCCATCTCGATACCGGTTCTGGCCTTCAACGCCATGTTCACCATGCTCATTGGCGTCACCTTGCCCCGGACCGCGTGGATCCCGTGGGTCTCCCCGGTCCTGGGCACGGTGATGTACCTCTGGGGCGGACGGCCGTTCCTCTCCGGGGCCAGGGACGAGCTGGCGGCCCGCAAACCTGGAATGATGCTGCTGATCTCCTTGGGCATCACGGTCGCCTTCCTGTCCTCTTGGGGTGCGAGCCTCGGCCTTCTGGACCACGGACTGGACTTCTGGTGGGAACTCGCCTTGCTGATCGTCATCATGCTGCTGGGCCACTGGATCGAGATGCGGTCCCTGGCCCAGACCACCTCGGCCCTGGATTCGCTGGCCGCGCTGTTGCCCGACACCGCCGAACGCATCGTCGGCGGTGAAGTCCAACAGGTAGCCCCCGGCTCCCTGGAACTGGGCGATGTCGTCATCGTGCGCCCCGGCGGACGCATCCCGGCCGACGGGGAAATCACCGACGGAACCGCCGAGATGGACGAGTCGATGATCACCGGCGAGTCCCGCACGGTGTCCCGCGGCCCCGGTCAACACGTGGTGGCCGGTACCGTCTCCACCGACACCGCCGTCCGCGTGAAGGTCACGGCGATCGGGGCCGACACGGCCTTGGCGGGCATCCAGCGTCTGGTCACCGAGGCACAGGCCTCCAGTTCGCGCGCCCAGCGCATCGCCGACACTGCCGCCGGCTGGCTGTTCTGGTTCGCTTTGGGCGCGGCCCTCATCACCGCCACCGTCTGGTCGCTGCTCGGGGACCCGGACGCCGCGGTCATCCGGACCGTCACGGTGCTGGTCATTGCCTGCCCCCACGCCCTGGGACTGGCGATCCCGCTCGTGGTTTCCATCGCCACCGAACGCGCCGCCAAGGGCGGGGTGCTCATCAAGGACCGGCTCGCCCTGGAGGGCATGCGCCAGGTAACCTCGGTGCTCTTCGACAAGACCGGCACCCTGACCGTCGGCGAACCCGTTCTCACCGAAATCGCCGCGGTTCCCGGCCACTCCGAGGACCAGGTCCTGGCCCTCGCTGCAGCCGCCGAATCCGACAGCGAGCACCCGCTGGCCCAGGCGATCATGCGGGCCGCGGGCGAACGCTCACTGTCTCTCTCCCCCGCCACCGGCTTCCGCTCCTCTCCGGCCGAGGGTGTCCAGGCTTCCGTCGACGGGGCCGAGATCGGGGTCGGCGGCCCGCACCTTTTGGCCACCCATGCCCTTGAACCGCTGCCGGCCAGCGAGAGCTGGAAGGCGCGCGGGGCAACCATCCTGCACGCGATCGCCGACGGGGCAGTCATCGGGGCACTGGCCCTGGCGGATGAGATCCGTCCCGAATCCCGCACCGCCGTTGAGGCACTTCACGCCCGGGGCATCAAAGTCGTCATGATCACCGGGGACGCCAAGGCAGTGGCTGAATCCGTGGGTCGGGAGCTGGGCATCGACAGGGTCTTTGCCGGGGTGCGCCCGGAGCACAAGGCCGCCAAGGTCGCCGGGCTGCAGGCGGAGGGGCAGAAGGTCGCCATGGTCGGGGACGGAGTCAACGACGCCCCCGCGCTGGCGCAAGCGGATGTCGGCATCGCCATCGGGGCCGGCACCGATGTGGCCATTGCCTCGGCCGGGGTCATCCTGGCCAGTGACGACCCGCGCTCGATGCTCTCCGTCCTGGACCTCTCCCACGCCAGCTACCGCAAGATGAAGCAGAACCTGTGGTGGGCGGCCGGCTACAACCTGGTATCAGTTCCCCTGGCCGCCGGAGCGCTGGCCGGCATCGGCTTCGTCCTGCCGATGTCCGTCGGTGCGGTGCTGATGTCGGTTTCCACCGTCGTGGTGGCGTTGAATGCGCAGCTGCTGCGCCGCCTGGATCTGCGCCCCGGCGCCGGGCTCGATCGAGACCGCAGGAAGTAGCCGGCACGGCCCCGGCGACCCGCGCAGTAGGCGCCCCTCCTCTTGACATTGACGTTGCGTCAAGATTTACCGTTGATTCCATGGAACGGTCGATACAACAGGTCGCCAGGCTCGCCGGCACCACCAGCCGCACGCTGCGCCACTACAACGACATCGGCCTGCTGCCGCCCAGCCGCATCGGACACAACGGCTACCGGTACTACGACGAGGCCGCACTGATCCGTCTGCAGCGCGTACTGCTGCTGCGCGAGCTGGGACTCGGCCTGCCGCAGATCCACCAGGTCATCGAGGCCGAGGCGGACGAGGCCGCGGCGCTGGAAACGCACCTGGGTCTGCTGCGCGCCGAACAAGACCGCCTCGCGCGACGGATCGCCGCGGTGCAGCACACCATCAATTCACTGCAAGGAAGAGGGAAGCTCATGGCAAAAAACATGTTCGACGGATTTGACCATACGGTGCACCGGGACGAGGTGGAACAGCGCTGGGGCAAGGAAGCCTATGCCCGCTCCGACGCCTGGTGGCGCGGGTTGGGCAAGGATGGGCAGGAGGACTGGAAGCTCCGGATGAAGGACCTGGGCAATGACTGGATCGCCGCGGCCCGGGATACCGGAACCACCCCGGACTCCCCGCAGGCCCAGGACCTGGCCCGGCGCCACGTCCAGTGGCTCACCGGCATCCCGGGAACCCCGGCGGCGGAGCCGGGCGGCGACACCAAGGGGTACGTCATGGGCCTGGCGGAGATGTATGTGGCCGACGAGCGCTTCGCCGCGAACTACGGCGGCTTCGAGGTCGCGTCCTTCGTGCGCGATGCCCTGATGATCCACGTCAAGACGATGCCGTAGCCGCAAAGAGTGTGCAGGCATCCCGCCTTCTACAGGTGCGTGGGCGCGAACATCTTCAGCAGCGTCTGCACCACCACCACGTTGGGGCCGTCGGCGGCAAAGGACTCCTCGAGCGCCTCGCGCACGTTTTCCGGGTCCACCAGACGGGCCGGGATCCCGAAGGATTCGGCCAACGCCACGAAGTCCGGGCGGGCCAGCTCGGTGGCGGTGGCCTTCCCGAAGGCCCCTTCCATGTATTCGCGCAGGATCCCGTAGCCTCCGTCGTCGACGATCAGCCAGGTCACGGGAGCCTGGTGCTGCTTGGCGGTGGCCAGTTCGGCAATGGAGTACATGGCCGAGCCGTCGCCGGAGACCGCCAGCACGCGCGCCTGCGCCGGGGTCTTGCCCGCGACCTGCAGCCCCAGCGCCCCGCCGATGGCCGAGGGGAAGCCGAAGCCCAAGCCGCCTGCACCCTGGGCGGAATGGAACTCCCCGGCCTTGGAGTCCCAACAGCTCCATCCCCAGTAGGCGGAAATGGTCATGTCCCAGAACGTTTGCATGTCATCGGGCACCGCGGCCCGGATGTCGGCCATGAAGGTGCGTTCCTTGGACAGGTCCTGGGCGTCTAGCCGCGCGAAGACCTTGGCCAGGGTGTCGGCAACGACCGTTTCGGGGCCCTTCCCGTGCCAGTTGGCCTCGGTCCCGCCCTCGAGCATGCCCAATGCCTCGCCGAGGTACTCGAGCGCCGCCTTGGCGTCGGCCCGGATGCCCAGTGCTGGGCGGTTGGATTCGAGCACGCGCGGCTCGGCATCGATCTGGATCAGGTGCCCGCGCGGCTCCAGGGTGAAGTAGTTGCTGGTGACCTCGCCCAGGGCGGAGCCCACCACGATCAGCACGTCGGCGTCCTCCAGGACCTCGGTGACGTGCCGGTCCTCGACCCAGGACTGCAGGGACAGCGGATGGTTCCAGGGGAAGGCGCCGTTGCCGCCGGGCGAGCACACGACCGGGGCGCCCAGGGACTGGGCCACGGCAAGCAGCGCGTCCTTGGCCCCGGCGCGGCGGACCCCGCCGCCGGCCACGATCACCGGGCGACTGGCCTTGGCCAGCCAGCGGACCGCTTCGTCGATGAGTTCGACGCGCGGCGGGTGCTCGTAAGCCTCGGCCAGCGCGTCGATGACCGGCGGTACCAAAACCGGGGCCAGCAAGACGTCCTGCGGGACCTCAACCCAGACCGGGCCCTGCGGCACGGTGATCGCATCGGCCCAGGCGTCCTGGATGGCCGAGGGGATGCCCGAGGCGTGGTGGACGGTGCGCTGGGACTTGGTGACGTTCGCCGCGGAGGCCTTCTGGTCATCGAGCTGGTGCAGCATGCCCTTGCGGCGCGCGCCGAGCCCGTCCAGCGGAATCTGGCTGGCCACCACCACCATGGGCACAGAAGTGGCATAGGCCTCCTGCAGGCCGGCCAGGGATGTCAGCGCGCCGGGCCCGGTGGACAGGAAGAGCACCCCGACCTCGCCGGTGGCCCGGGCATAGCCGTCGGCGGCAAAGGCGGAGTTGTTTTCCACGCGGGAGGAGACGAAATGCAGCTTCGAGCGCGAGAGCGCATCGAAAAGGCCCAGTGCATGCTGGCCGGGGATGCCGAAGACCGTGTGGGCGCCGAGCGCCTCGAGGGTCTCGATGACTAGGTCCCCGCCATTGCGCGTGCCCACCTCGGTGATGTCGTCCGGGCTCATGCCTGGGCCGCTTTTTTGTCGTTGGCGCGCTTGTCCGCGATCAGCGAGACCAGGTCGTAGGCCACGTGCGACGCGGCGACGCCCGTCATCTCGGCATGGTCGTAGGCGGGGGCGACCTCGACGATGTCGGCTCCGACGATGTTCATGCCGCGCAGCCCCCGGATGATCTCCAGCAGCTCGCGGCTGGTGATGCCGCCGGCCTCGGGCGTTCCGGTTCCCGGGGCATGCGCCGGATCCAGCACGTCGATGTCCACGGAGATGTAGAGCGGGCGGTCGCCGATCCGGTCGCGCAGCTTGTGCACGATCTCGTTCACGCCCTGGTAGTAGACATCCGAGCTGGTGACGATGCCGAAGCCGAAGCGCTTGTCGTCCTCAAGGTCCTTCTTGCCGTAGAGCGGGCCACGGGTGCCCACGTGGGAGATCGCCTCGGTGTCGAGAATGCCCTCCTCCACCGCGCGGCGGAAGGGGGTGCCGTGGGTGTACTCGGCACCGAAGTAGGTGTCCCAGGTGTCAAGGTGCGCATCGAAGTGCAGCATTGCCACCGGCGCGCCCGCGCGTTCGGCGGCGGCGCGCAAGAGAGGCAGCGCGATGGTGTGGTCCCCGCCGAGGGTCACCAGGGTGGAGCCGTCGGCAGTGAGGTCCAAGGCGTTTTGCTGGATGGTCTCGATGGCCTCGTTGATGTTGAACGGGTTTACCGCCATGTCCCCGGCGTCGGCCACCTGGGTCAGCGCGAAGGGCGAGACATCCAGGGCCGGGTTGTAGGGACGCAGCAGGCGGGAGGACTCGCGGATGTGCGTGGACCCGAAACGTGAACCTGGCCGATAGGAAACTCCTGCGTCGAACGGAACACCCACGACCTTGATGTCGGCGGCCGGCACCTGGTCGATGCGCGGGAGCCGGGCATAGGTGCCCAGTCCGGCAAAACGCGGAATCCTTGAGGCGTCGATGGGCCCGATGTTTCCGTTTTCTTCAATGCGGAGTTCTTCCACGTTCTTCTCCCTCAGGGTTTCCGGCACCGAGCGCCGAACATGCCTTGTTGCTCAATATGAAACAACCGTTGCCCTGTATGCTATTTGTGGTGTGGGCAACAGTCAAGGCACCCGCCTCGGCCCGGGGATCAGATGGGCGAGCATGGCTCGCGGTGCCGCCACGTTCCCCGCATGGGCCCTGCCCCGTCAACACCCAGCACGGCCCTGACATGGCTCCGTCCACCCTGGGTGAATCGTTCAATATGGACACACCCGGCAGCCGCTTGTTACTTCCGGTGCGTACTCAGCACCGAATCGGCAACTTCCAGCACAGCGCAATGGGGTGTGGATCAGTTCATCGAACTTGGCCGGATTAGGCGGGGGGACGCGGCTTGGCCCGCTCGCGCATCAAGAACACATACAGAAGTGCCAGGATGGTCGAAACGATCAGCACCACAGCGAGCATGAAAGCTCGGGGCGCCTCGGTGGAGTTCACCATGGCGCCGGAGACTCCGTCGATCTCGGCGAGCGCCGAGCGTGATCAAGGTCGACGGCGGGGGCTTTTCATCGGGCATGCCTAGAAGCACTTTCAGTGATGGAAAGCCGTGCTTTTCCATCACTGAAAGCCACCGGTCAAACGTCCTGCCTGGGACGCTCCCGCTTCGCAAACGACGAGAACAAGGCGCGGTCCGCCGCATACATGCAAATGGATATGCCCACAGACAACGCCAGTGCCTTGACGATCACTTCCTGCGGATTCGCGGGCAGCAACACCAGCTGGACGGGACCCACGAGGAAAATCAACAACACCATCCACAAAAGATAGGAAAGCGACATCGGTGGCTCCAGGGCCTCGGAATGGAATTGCCGACGCAAGATCGTGGCGACGCTGATAAAAATGATGATCATGGCCAGGGCAATCGCGCCGGGAATGACAAACGTTCTGGAGGTCCGGAGCAGTGTCAATGTGACCCCCGCAGTTCCGCCCAGGATCATCGCCAGCCACCACGGTGCCCAGAGCCGCTTGGGTCGCCAAGGAACCAAGGATGTGTCTTCGGGCAGGGTACTCACAAACAAAGTCCTTAAAGCAGGCGGGTGCAACGCAGGAAACGACTTCCCTGATGTATGCCGCTACAAAATGGTTGCTTTTCGGCGGCTGAATGTCAAAGCGGCGTACTGTCGCGCACGTCACCAAACTAGTTGTCACCAGCTATGTCCAGGCTCGTTGGGCAAGAGTAGCGTTCCTTCTCGTGAAGAAAACCTCTGCGTCAGCCGGACTGGTTTCGCCCGTGCGAACCAAGACCCGTCCAAAACGCTTTTCAAGGTGGCTCCGTGACACCGAAATAGGTCAGGACCACGCGGAACCCGCCGGATCCACGCCAACCGGACACCGATGGTGGCAGGTTATGTGCCTCTCCGGCCTGGACTACTTTTCAACGCTTGGCTACCAACCCGCCATTGCCGCACTGGCGGCCGGCGCCTTGGCCCCGTTGGCGACGCTCTTGCTCGTGGCAGTCACCCTGGGTGCGGCGTTGCCGGTCTATCGGCGCGTGGCCAACGAATCCCCGCACGGGCAGGGTTCGATCTCCATGCTCGAGCGTCTGCTGCCCCATTGGAAGGGCAAACTGTTCGTCCTGGTGCTGTTGGGCTTTGCGGCCACGGACTTCATGATCACCATTACGCTGTCCTCGGCCGATGCCACGGCGCACATCATCGAAAACCCCTTCACCCCCGATGCATTCCACGGGCAGCAAGTCATTATTACGCTGGTCCTCATCCTGCTGCTGGGGGCACTGTTCCTGCGCGGCTTCCACGAGGTCATCTGGCTGGCCGTTGGCCTGGTCGCCGTCTACTTGCTGCTCAACCTCGTCGTCATTGCCGTCGCAGTGGCGTCGCTGGTTCGCGACCCCGCCCCCGTAGACCATTGGTGGCTGAACCTGACGGCCTCGCATTCGGAACCCTGGATGATGGTTGCCATTGCCCTGCTCGTCTTCCCCAAGTTGGCCCTGGGTCTGTCCGGCTTCGAAACCGGCGTGGCCGTGATGCCCCAGATCCGGAAGGCACCCGGGGACACCGAGGCCAGTCCACTCGGACGCATCGCTGGAGCCAAGAAGCTCCTGCTGACGGCGGCACTGACCATGAGCGTGTTCCTGGTTTCCTCCTCGATCGTCACCACCCTGCTGATACCCGCCCCGGAATTCCAGCCCGGCGGCCAGGCCAATGGCCGCGCGTTGTCGTTCCTGGCCCACTCGATGCTCGGCGAGGGCTTCGGCAGCGTCTACGACCTGTCCACCATCCTGATCCTGTGGTTTGCCGGTGCCTCGGCCCTGGCGGGGATGTTGAACCTCATTCCCCGCTACCTGCCCCGCTTTGGCATGGCCCCGGAGTGGGCACGGGCCGTCCGCCCCCTGGTGTTGGTACTCATCGGCATTGCCGTGGTCATCACCATCTTGTTCGAGGCAAGTGTCGACGCCCAGGGCGCCGCCTACGCCACCGGCGTGCTGGTGCTCATGGCCTCGGCCGCGGTGGCGGTCACTATCTCGGCCAGGCGCAAGGGCCAGCGGTGGCGGGCCATTGGCTTCGGGATCATTTCGGCCATATTCATCTACACCACCGGCGCCAATGTCGTCGAGCGGCCCGACGGCATCCGGATTGCCGGGTTCTTCATCGCCGGGATCATCGTCGTCTCCATGGTTTCGCGTTTCCGGCGCTCCACGGAACTGCGGGCCACGTCGGTGACCCTCGATGAGGAGGCCCTGAAGATCATCGAGACCTCCAGCCGGGATTCGATGGTGCGGATCATCGCCCACGAGCCGGTCCGCCTCTCGGCCGCCCGCTACCGGCACAAGCTTGCCCACGCAAGGATGGCCAGCCATCTGCCCGAGGATGCGCCGGTGGTCTTCATCGAGATCAGGATCTCGGACTTCTCGGACTTCGCCCAGGACATCGTGGTTACCGGGACCACCCGGCACGGATACAAGATCCTTCAGGCCGAGGCGCCTTCCGTGCCCACCGCCATTGCCGCGATCTGCCTGGAAATCCGCGACCAAACCGGCGTGATGCCGCACATCTACTTCCGCTGGACCGAAGGCAACCCGGCGCACAACCTGTTGCGCTTCCTGTTCCTTGGCCAGGGCGAGATCGCACCGCTGACGCGCGAAGTGCTGCGCGAGGCCGAGCCGGCCATCGGCAAGCGCCCCTGGGTGCACGTGGGCTAAGGCACCTGGCATTCGGCACCGCGGGCTTGCCCCCGCGGCCTAGGATTGCAGGGTCCCTGTCGCTTGTCGTGGAGTCTGTGTGTCTGCCGTGGAAAAGAATCCGTCCCGAGAGGGCGGGCGCAAATTGCTGGTCGCGCTGTTCGTTGCCTATCTCAGCCTGCTCGCCTGGATCGTGCTGTGGAAGCTCGAAGTCCCGTACCTCGGCGGGGGCGTGCTTCGCCAGCTCAAGCTGGTCCCGTTCGCTCCCGGTTCAGGGTTCGGGGCGAGCGCACCTTTCGAAGTTGTCGCGAACATCCTGCTCTTCGTGCCCTTCGGCCTCTACCTTGGCCTGCTCGCACCGTCGCGGCAGTGGTGGAAGGCCGCGGGCGCGGTCGCCGGGGCGAGCGCGGCGCTGGAGGTCATCCAGTACGTCCTGGCCCTTGGGAGCTCGGATGCCACCGACCTTGTCGTCAACACCGCCGGTGGACTGGCCGGGATCGGCCTGCTCGACCTGGCACGGCACCGGCTTCAGGCGAGGACGACCGCGGTCATGACACGGATCTGCACGATCGGGACCGTGTTCGCCCTGCTTTTGACCGGGGTCTTCGTGGCTTCTCCCCTGCGCTACGCGCCGCCGCGGGACGCCGCGGCCCTCTCCATGCACTCAGTACCCGCACAGCTGGCAGGGAACACGGCGAAGGACAATGTCCCCGGCTAAGCCCGAACACAAGCGGCCAGCGGACAGTGACGGCTGGAGGTCTTTTCCGCGGGTTTCGTCCACGGGTTGGGCAACGGGTCCTAACGCGACGCGGCGGGGACCAGCGTCCAGGTGACGATGGCTTCCTCGCCCGTCGGGTTCTTCCAGCTGTGCGGCTCGCGCCCCGGGAAGGTCACGGTGTCCCCCGCGTCGAGGTCAAGGCGCTCGTTGGCGAAAATCAGCACAAAGCGCCCGGAGAGGACATGGAGCACCTCCACCTCGCAATCCACCGAGTAGAGCTCCTTTTCACCCTCGCCGTGCGGGGCAATGACGGCGCGAATCACCTGCAGGCGCCGCTCCGAACGCGCCGTCACCAACCTTTCGACAATTCCTTCGCCTCCCAGTGAGATGCGAGGGGCCTCGGCAAGCCTGACCACGTGGGTGTCCGGCTGGGTGAAAAGCTCCCCGACCTCCAGGGACAGTACCTGGCAAAGGGTCACCAGCGATGCCACCGAGGGGCTGGTCAAATCGCGCTCCACCCGGGAGAGAAAACCCTTGGTCAAGCCCGTGGATTCGGCGATCTGGTCAATGGTCAGACGCTGGGCATGACGCGCCGCCCGGATCCGCGAGCCGATGGCGAGGGCAGCACTGCTGGGCTCAACGGGCAGGGCTTTCATCGGCGCGGGTCTCCAGGTGGGCTCGAGGGAAATATTGCGTTCATACAGCTTAGGTGCAATTGACGTGTGCGACACCTCACATTAGCCTGTAGAACAACAAAAGTTTACCCCTAGGCATCCCAGAGTTGCACCCAAGTTCATTCCCAGCAAAGGCTCCCCCCATGGAATTCATCAATGGCACGATCGTTGCCGTCTATTTGGCGGCTATGCTCATCTTCGGCTGGTGGGGAAAATCGCGCACCAAGAACAGCAGCGACTACCTCGTGGCCGGCAGGCGGCTCGGCCCGTTCCTGTACACCGGCACGATGGCGGCGGTCGTCCTGGGCGGGGCCTCCACCGTCGGCGGCGTCGGCCTCGGCTACAAGTTCGGGATCTCCGGCATGTGGCTGGTCGTGGCCATCGGCGCCGGCGTCATCCTGCTCTCGCTGCTCTTCGCACCCACCCTGCAGCGCCTGAAGATCTTCACCGTCTCGCAGATGCTCACCCTGCGCTACGGCAGCAAGTCCGCGACGAACACCTCGGGTATCGTCATGCTCGCCTACACACTGATGCTCTGCGCAACCTCCACCAGCGCCTATGCGACGATCTTCGTGGTCCTCTTCGGCTGGGAGCGCTGGCTGGCCATCGCCATCGGCGGGGTCATCGTGGTCATCTACTCCACCATTGGCGGCATGTGGTCGATCACCCTGGCCGACCAGGTCCAGTTCGTCATCAAGACCGTGGGCATCTTCTTCCTGATGCTGCCCTTCGCACTGAACGCAGCCGGCGGCATGTCAGGGATCCGCGAACGCGTCGGGGCGGAGTTCTTCAGCTTCACCGGCATCGGCGTCCAGACGATCATCACCTACTTCGTGGTCTACACCCTGGGCCTGCTCATCGGCCAGGACATCTGGCAGCGCGTGTTCACCGCCAAGACCCCGAAGGTGGCCCGCTGGGGCGGCACCACCGCCGGCATCTACTGCGTGCTCTACGGGGCAGCCGGCGCCATCATCGGCATGGCCGCCAAGGTCGCCTTGCCGGAGATCATCGGCGCTGACACCAACAAGGACGTGGTCTACGCGGAGGTCGCCACTCAGCTGCTGCCCGTCGCCGTCGGCGGACTGGTGCTGGCAGCCGCTGTGGCAGCCATGATGTCCACTGCCTCCGGCGCGCTGATTGCCGCTGCCACAGTGGCCCGCACCGACGTCACCCCGTTCGTGGCCAGCTGGTTCGGCAGGCACGTGAAGGTGAACACCAACGAAAACCCGGAGCACGACGTGCGTGCCAACCGCATCTGGGTGCTGCTGCTGGGCATTGTCTCGATCGTGCTGGCCATCATGGTCTCCGACGTGGTCGCGGCACTGACCATTGCCTACGACATCCTGGTGGGCGGCCTGCTGGTGGCCATCATCGGCGGGCTGGTCTGGAAGCGCGGGAATGGGCTGGGGGCCGCCGCCTCGATGGCTGCCGGAACCATTGTCACCTTGGGCACCATGATCGTCCTGGAAATCCAGGCCGAACAGCGCTTTGACGGCATCTACGCGAACGAGCCAATCTACTTCGGATTGATTGCCTCGGCACTGACCTTCATCGTGGTCTCCCTGATCACGCGACCCACCTCCGCGGCGGTCATCACCCGCTGGAACGCCCGGGTCGCCGGCCATGCCGACGCCGAGGGCGCGGAAATCACCGAGGTCGCCGGCCGCTAGCACCGGATTCACGGCACGGACCGCATCCCGAAGGGAGCCCGTCTCCGCGCACTGCGCGCGAAGACGGGCTCCTTCCTTTCGCCGCAGCCCTTCCCCGGCGGGCCCCGTCGCTCCTAGGCTGGGCCGCATGGACAATCTCAAGGACCACCTCACCACGTACCTGGACAGCACGCGCGAAGCCATGCTCTGGAAGGTCGAGGGGCTCAGCGAGCAGGAAATGACCCGCCCCATGGTCGGGACGGGCACCAACATCCTGGGCCTGATCCAGCATCTGGCCACCGTCGAGTACGGCTACTTCGTCGAATGCCTCGGGTTCACGGTCGAGGATGAACGCCACGACGCGCTGATGGCCGATCCGGAAGTCAGCGCCGACATGTGGGTGCCCGCCGATGTCCCCTGCTCCGAGATCCTCGATTTCTACCGCCGCGCCATCGCCGCAGCAAACCACAACATCGCAGCCCTCCCCCTGGATGCACCGGCCACGGTTTCCTGGTGGGTGCCGGAGAAACGCGACACCACGCTCGGGCGCCTGCTGCTGCACATGAACGTGGAGACCGCACGCCATGCGGGCCATGCCGACATCGTGCGGGAGCTCATCGACGGTTCCACCGGAATGCGCCGGGACAACACCAACATTCCTCCCTACGACCCCGTTGCCTGGACGCAATTGCACGCAAATATCTTGCGGGCCTCCGAATCACGGTAAAGTGGACCACAGCTTCACGAGACGCGTCGGCAAGCTCCGACTCAGACGCGCACCAACCCCAGGTTCATGGGTGGTTCGGATGAAGAAGCGGTCGCGGACCACTTGGCCCCGGCAAGAGCTCACGAAAGGCTTTCGCCCCCACATGGCACCTTCCATCCCCGTTTTGCCCCTGCTCGATGTCCACCGTGCGGTCGTCGAGCTGCGCCTTGCCGGTTCCTGGCACAGCTACCACGTTGCGGACGCACCTTCGCTGGCCGCGGCCCTGGCCAATGCCGTCGGCTTGCCGCGCTTCGACGCCCGCGCGAGGGAGCTGTCGGTGCGCATCCCCCGGGCCGGAAAGCCCGCCGGACAGGCGTTGTTTTTTAGTCTCAACGAATTTTCACTTGTCCTGCCAACGGCTACACTCGTGGGTTGAAGGGGAGTAGTTCCCAGACCCGCCGGCACGGCGGGACAGCGGTGCGTCGACATACTGGTTACAGCGTTGTAACCCGGCAATCCACCCGGGGCCACGGGCAATCCAGCCCGGCCCGGGCGAACGAGACCTTCGGTCCACACA
This sequence comes from Paeniglutamicibacter sulfureus, assembly GCF_039535115.1. NCBI lineage: Bacteria > Bacillati > Actinomycetota > Actinomycetes > Micrococcales > Micrococcaceae > Paeniglutamicibacter > Paeniglutamicibacter sulfureus. The sequence continues at coordinate 3,817,834 of NZ_BAAAWO010000001.1, read as the reverse complement.
TTGGTGGCCCGAGGCTCAACGTACCCAAAAAGAAATCCTGCTGGGCCTCCCCATCGCATGGCCTCCCGAGGCCGTGAACGCCCACATGAGGATGAGAGCATGACGCAACAAGCGCCGACCCCCACTCACGCCCAGATCAAGCGCTGGCGCCAGTACCTGGCCGACGAAATCGCCGAAGGCGCGGTCTACCGCGAACTGGCCAACAAGCGCCAGGGTGAGGAACGCGCAGTCCTGCTGGGACTGGCAGCCGCCGAAACCCGACACGAGGAACACTGGCGCTCGCTGCTGGGCGAGAACGCCGACAAGCGCACCCGGCCCTCGATCCGGCGCACCATGCTCCGCTTCCTGGCCCGGCACTTCGGTTCGGTCTTCGTCCTGGCCCTGGCCCAGCGTGCCGAGGGCAACTCCCCCTATGCCGCAGACACCGATGCCAGCCGCCAGATGGCCGCCGACGAACTCGTCCACGAGGAGGTCGTGCGCGGCCTGGCCACCCGCGGCCGCAACCGGCTTTCGGGCAACTTCCGGGCGGCGGTCTTCGGCGCCAACGACGGCCTGGTGTCCAACCTGGCCTTGGTCATGGGCATCGGCGCCACGGGCGTGGCAACCTCCTTCGTGCTCTTCTCCGGCATTGCCGGGCTGCTGGCCGGGGCCCTGTCGATGGCCGCGGGCGAATACGTCTCGGTGCGTTCCCAGCGCGAGCTGCTCTCGGCTTCCAAGCCCACGGAGGTGACCCTGGCCGCGGCGCCGGACCTCGATCTGGATGCCAACGAGCTGGTATTGGTCTACAAGGCCCGCGGCATGAGCGACGAGGACGCAGCACACCGGGCCGCCGAACGCATGGGCATCTACTCCTGCGACTGCAACCCCTCCACGTCGCTCCGGTCCGAGCTCACGGTTGCCGCCGATAGCCGGGAACACGAGGAAATCGGCTCCGCCATGGGTGCGGCTTCCGCGTCCTTCTGCTTCTTTGCCTCCGGGGCGGTCATCCCGATCCTTCCGTTCATTTTCGGCATGGACGGCACCCCCGCGATCCTGCTCTCCGCCGTGCTGGTGGGCATCGCCCTGCTGGCCACCGGCGGCGTGGTCGGCTTGCTTTCCGGCGCATCCCCGGCCAAGCGCGGACTGCGCCAGCTGGCCATCGGCCTGGGCGCCGCGGCGGTCACCTACGTCCTCGGACTGCTCTTCGGCAGCTCCGTGGCTTAGCGGCACCACTGCAGGGACACTGGCACGTGCCGCCACTTTCATGGATCGGGGATCCGGCGGCACTCTTTCCTCGCTGTGCCCGAACGGGATGGCACTCGCCGGGAACGCAGTCGCCCACGATCCTTACTAGAACATAGTTTCTAATATTCATGAAAATATCTTCCAATTGTCGGCTACTGGTTCTAAAATTGAAGTATGGCAACGACGTCATCGAGCGGTACCCCTTCTGACGGCACCACCGGTGGTGCCGTCAGGGACCTGGGCTACGATGCGCTATTGCACGACGGGGCGGACATGGACGCACTGGTTGCCGAACACTTGGCCCGCACCGGCACCGACGGGATCCTGTCCCTGGCCGCCGCGGTGAACGGAGCCCCGGTACTGACAGGAACCCATGAGGCGGTGACCGCCGTCGGCGCACTGGAAACCTTGAAATGCGCCGCCACGGCGAAGCAGGCCGACCACAGCGTCGCCTACCAGGATTCCTTGGTCGCCGATCGACAGCGCGCCGGGGTCAGGGAGAAAAACCCCGCATGGGGCTCAAGCGGGGACGTAGCCCTGATGCTGCATTTGTCCCCGAAAAGCGGAACCAAACGCACGAACGACTTCCGGATACTTGCCGAAGACCTGCCACACTGCCACCAGGGGCTGCGCCGCGGCATCATGACTTGGGACCAGGCGCACGTGGTAATCAGCGGCACCCGGAGCCTCAAGATCGAAAACCGGAGAATGATCGACGAGCTGCTGTGGGAGGACACCCACACCTGCTTCGAGGCCGGAACTGCGTCGCTGCGTGAGCTGGTCGACTACTGGGCCCTCGTCCTTGAACCTGAAACCGCCGAACAAGAGGAAGAAGACGCCACCGAGAAGCGGTATGTCAGCGGCTACCAGGTGAACGAAAACACCGTGCGGATCGTCGGTGACTTCCCGCTGGACCAGGGCGTTCCCATCCTGCAGGTCCTCAACCGCGAAATGGAACGCCCCCGGAAGCCCGGGGACGACCGCACCAACGCCCAGGTCGCGGCAGACACCGTCTTCGAGGCGATCACCGACACCAAGGCCACCGGCTCCAGGCCGGTGGAGCTGTTGCTGATGATGGACCCGGAAAGCCTCACCGGTGCCAGTGATGAACCGGCACTGATCCCGGGCCACGGATACATCAGCGCCACCAGGGCCCGGTCACTGGTGGCCGGCGACCCAGAGCACCCACTGAACACCTGGTACCGGCGCCTCTATGCAGCCCCGGACACCGGCAAATTGGTCGCGATGGATTCGGCCGCCCGCAGCTTCGCCGGAAACCTCAAGCGCTTCATCACCCTCCGCGACCAACGCTGCCGCACCCCTCACTGCAACGGCCGCATCGAGGAACTCGACCACGTCGTGCAGGTTCGCCGCAACGGGAAGACCACCGAGATCAATGGTTCTGGCCGCTGTCGAACATGCAACCGGACCAAGGAAGCGCCCGGATGGCACGAGGAGCCTCTGCCCGGACGAGGCCGCCATTCCTTCAAAATCACCACCCCGAGCGGCCACAGCTACACCTCCACGGCCCCGCCACCGCGGCCCGGCACCGGCAGTCGCCGGCCACCCCAGCGGATTTAGCCGCCCGCCGCCACGGGCGGGAAATCCACACCCAACGCCACCGGGGATGCAGCCACGCATCCCCGGCACACCCATGGGCCCAGGGCTGCAGGAGGCCCTGAATAAGTCGGCGAGCGCCTACAACCCCAGCAGGAAGTCGATCGAGGCGCGGACATCGGTCTTGGCCGCGGCGCCGTCCAGGGCCGACTCCAGCACCGCATCCTGTTCCATGACATACCAACCCTCGTAGCCGGCATCCTTGAGCAGTCCGACGATCTCGGCGATCTCGCAGTCGCCCTGACCCAACGGCACGAACATGCCGTCCTTGACTGCCTGCACGAATCCGAGCTCCCCGCTTGCCACCTGGGCGGCAATCCCGGAGCGCACGTCCTTCAGGTGGGCGATGCCAACGCGCGAAGCATGGTGGCGCACCAATTCCAGCGGATTGGTGCCACCCACCAGCAAATGGCCGGTGTCCAGGCAGATCTGCGCCGTGGTGGTTTCCAGCAGCCGCTGCACGCTGGCCGCCGATTCGACCATGGTGCCCACATGCGGGTGCAACACGGCCAGGATCCCGACTTCGGCGGCCAGGTCCACCACTGCCTGGAGGTTTCTCTCGAACACCGCCCATTGCGCCTCGTCCATTTCATGGTGCGCCTCGTAGTCGCCGGTTCCGGCGTCCGCCGCCAGCACCAGCACGGAGGCACCCGCCACGGAGAACGCCTTCAATTCGGCCTCGACCAGCGGCATCGGATCCACCGCCGGATCGTGGAGCACCACCGGCAGGAAACCACCCACCGCCTTCATCCCGTATCCCTCAAGGTGCGCGGCGCGTGCCGAGGGTTCGGTTGGCAGGAAACCGAGCGGGCCGAATTCGGTGGCCTTGATGCCCAGTTCCCGCATGTCCCCCAGTACTTGTTCGGGGCTTAGCTGCACTCCCCAATCGGCGGCCTCGCACACGCCCCAGGAAATCGGGGCGGCCGCGAGCTGGTTGGCGATGGTGGTGGTCATGGATGGGGTTCCTTAAGACGTGGGAGGCTGATTCGTTCTTGGTGTTGACAGGGTGGGTTCTAGGAGGCGGGAACCATGGCAACGGAAACCGGCGCCCCGGTGCGCAAGGACTCCTGGGCTGCGTCTGCGACCCGCGACGCGGCCACGGCGTCCCATGGCGAGCATGGGTTGTCCCGTTCGCCCAGTACATACTCGATGAAGGCCACGAGTTCGGCACGATAGGCGTCGTCAAAGCGCTCGATGAAGGTCTGGTGTGCGGTACCCGCGGGAAAAGCGACGCCTTGCTCGACCGAACGCAGGGCTGACTTCTCGTCGAGTCCCACCACCACCGTGTCCTTGGACCCCTGGATTTCCAGGCGCACGTCATGGCCGGCCCCGTTGTAGCGGGTGGCGATCGCAGTGGCCACGGTTCCGTCCTCAAAGGTCAGCACGGCCAGCGCGGTGTCCACGTCGCCCGCGGCTCCGATTCCCGGGTCCCCGTTGTTCGAACCCTTGGCGTAGACTTCGACGATTTCCTTGCCGGTGATCCAGCGCAGGATGTCGAAGTCATGGACCGAGCAGTCGCGGAAGAGCCCGCCGGAAGAGGCGATGAACTCCAGGGAAGGCGGGAACATGTCCCCAGTGATGGCGCGCATCGAGTGGATCCACCCGATGTCACCGGCTTCGAGGCGGCGCTTGGCCTCTAGGTAGCCGGCGTCAAACCGTCGCTGGTGGCCGATCTGCACGCGTCCGCTCGCGGCGGCGATTTCCTCCAGCAACGGCAGGGCCGCTTCCACGTCGCCGGCCACGGGCTTTTCGCAAAAGACCGGCAGGTTCGCGGCGATGCCGGCCCGGATCAGGTCCGGATGCGTCATGGTCCCGGTGGCAATGAGCAACGCGTCCACCCCGGCATCGATCATTCCCTGCACGGAGTCGAAGAAGTTGGCGCCCAGCCCCTCGGCCACGGTGCGCGCGTAGTCGGCGGCGACGTCAGTGATCCACAGATTCACGTCCAGGCCGCGTTCGGCCAGCTGCGGGCGAAGCGTATTGAGGTTGTTGGCGTGCATGGTGCCGATGCGGCCGACTCCGATGAGCCCGAGGTTCAGTGTCTTCATGGTTTCTGCTTCCGTTTGGCGGTGTCTGGGAATTCTATGCCGGTCTGGCGGCGGATCTCGTCGGCCAGTTCGAGTGTGGTCAAGGTGTCTTCCAGCGGACGCTGCGGCGTCTGCTGCAACCCCGCTGCGATGCTTCGGGCCACGGCTGCGGCCTCATAGTGCAGCCCCTCGAAGTGCGCTCCGGGGGTGTCCTCGTAGCGCAGTTCGCGCCCGTCAAAGTGGCGCAGCGTGAAGCCCCCGGGCATGTTGAAGGGGCCGTCGATGTGCAGTGTGGCCTCGGTTCCGGTGACCACTGCGTCGGTGGGGGTGAAATTGTAGAGCTGGGTGTTCACGATGCCCTGTGCACCTGAAGAAAATCCCAGGACGGTGGAGAGTTGTGAGTTGACTCCCGCGGGGTGCGCGGTGCCGATGGCGGCAACGGTTTCGGGGGCGCCAAGAACCCGGGTGGCGAATGCCAGGGGGTAAGTCCCCAGATCCATCAGCGGTCCGCCGGCGAGCGCGGGGTCGAAGATCCGATGGCCGGGTTCGAAGTGCTCGCCGTATTCGGCCAACACATTCACCAGCGTCCCCAGGGCTCCCGATTCCAGTAGCTGGGTGATCACGTCGAACTTGGGCAGGAAGAAGGTCCACAGGGCTTCGGCGGCGAAGACGTTCTTGGCGCGGGCGGCCTGCACCATGGCGCGGACCTGTTCCGCGGTGATTCCCATGGGCTTTTCCACCAGTACGTGCTTTCCGGCCTCAATGGCGGTCATCGCCACGTCGAAGTGCTGGGGGTGCGGGGTTGCCACGTAGACGATGTCAACGTCCGGGTCCTGCGCCAATTCCTTGTAGCTTCCGTGGCTGGCTGGTATTGAGTGCTTGGCGGCGAATTCGGCCGCACGTGCGGCCGACCGTGAGCCGACGGCCGTGATGTTCTGTGTGGAGTGGGCCTTTACCGACTCGGTGAATCGTTCGGCGATCCAGCCAGGACCGGCGATTCCCCAGTTCAGAATCGGTGCGTCTCGTGAATCGGGGACCCGGGATTCGGGAAGTGCGGCGGGGAATCCGCTCATGTGTACTCCTGTGCTTTCTGGCTTTGTCGACGTGGCTAATTGCTGGCTATGCTGGCTGCTGCCGGGACCGGAGGCTACGAGTGGCGCCCCGCGGCCGGGACATCTACGGTTTCGGCAACCTCTGCCTTGACCTCGGCCAGCACGTCGTCGTGTCCTCCGGTCTGCTCGAGCTCATGGGCAAGTTCAGCCAGTTCCGCGCCGCCGGCCATTTGGCTGGTCAGCTCGTCGATGGTGATGTCCTTCTTGTCGTAGTAGCCGATCGACTTGCCGCGCTTGAGCAGCAGGAAGCGGTCGCCGACGGGGAAGGCGTGGTGCGGGTTGTGGGTGATGAAGATGACGCCCAGGCCGCGGTCACGCGCCTGCAGGATGTAGCGCAGCACCACACCGGACTGCTTGACGCCCAATGCCGCGGTGGGTTCGTCGAGAATCAGCACCTTGGCACCGAAATGCACTGCGCGCGCAATCGCGACACACTGGCGTTCGCCGCCGGAGAGTTGTCCGATGGGCTGCTCCACGTCCCGCAGGTCGATGCCCATGGCGGCGAGCTCGTCCTTGGTGATTTTCTTCATCTTCTCCACATCAAGACTCTTGAACGGGCCCACCCCCTTGGTGAGCTCCGACCCGAGGAAGAAGTTGCGCCAGATCGGCATCAGGGAGACGACGGCGAGGTCCTGGTAGACGGCTGCAATGCCGGAGTCCAGTGCCTCTCGCGGGGAATTGAGCTTGCGTTCGGCACCCATGATCTCCAGTGTGCCGGTGGTGTGCTGGTGAAGCCCCGCAATGATCTTGATCAAGGTCGATTTGCCGGCCCCGTTGTCACCCAACACGCAGGTCACGCGTCCGGTGTCCACGGCCATGGTGACGCCGGTCAGGGCGATGATGTTGCCGTAGTGCTTGCCCACGTCCTTGAGCTCCAGCAGGTGCACCGGGGTGTGGGTGAGCGGGTCGGTCTGTTCCTGCAGCAGCGTCGCCTGGTCGATGCGTTCGAGGGCTGGGGAATTATTGGTGTTCGTCATGGGATTGGCTCCTTGGTTCCTTGCGCTGCTACTTGGTCTCGGCACGTTTCTTCACGACCAGATTCACGATCGTGGCCAGCAGCAGCATTAGGCCCAGGAAGAACTTGAACCAGTCCGGGTTCCACTCGGCGTAGACGATGCCCTTGTTGGCCATGCCGAAGATGAAGGCGCCGATGGCCCCGCCCACTGCCGAGCCGTAGCCGCCGGTGAGCAGGCATCCGCCGATGACGGCGGCGATGATGTAGAGGAATTCGTTGCCGATGCCCTCACCGGACTGGACCGTGGCGAAAGCGAAAAGATTGTGCATTCCCAGGATCCAGGCACAGAAGCCCACCCCCATGAACAGTCCGATCTTGGTGCGGATTACCGGTACACCCACTGCGCGTGCGGCATTTGCGTCGCCGCCCACGGCGAAGATCCAGTTGCCAATACGGGTTCGCAGCAGGATCCAGGAGGCCACTGCCACCAAAGCGATCCAAATGAACACGGTGATCTTCACTTCGACCCCGGCGATGTTCACCGATGAGGCGAAGATCGCCCGTGCCGATTCGAACCCATCCATGTCGGCGATCGACGGGGTGGAAACCGAGCCTCCGATCAATCGGGTCAATCCCAGGTTCAGGCCGGTCAGCATCAGGAACGTGGCCAGCGTGACAATGAAGGAAGGAAGGTTGGTCTTGATCAAGATCCAGCCGTTGATGAATCCGACGGCCAGCGAGACGACGAGCGCGAGCACCACACCCACCCACACATTGGTTCCGAAGTACCAAGAAAAGAGGGAAGCACTCAGTGCCGAGGAAATCACCGCAACGCCGGTGGAAAGGTCGAATTCTCCACCGATCATCAGCAGCGAGACGCCCACCGCCATGATCCCGATGGTCGAGGACCCGTAAAGCACCGTGGCGAAGGATGAAGGCTGCAGGAATACAGGGGCCACGAAAGCGAAGAAAGCGAACATGGCAACCGCGCCGACGAGGGCACCGAATTCCGGGCGACCCAACAGCGTGGAGATGGCGCCTTTGGACGCCACCCGCTCATCGGCCACCTTGGGGGCGGTCGGCGGGGTGAGGAGTGTGTTCGTCATGATGTGAATTACTTTCCGTTGGTCCGTGGTGGCGGTGGTTTAATCCACCGCCACCACGTGGGTCTTTGACTGTTAGCGGATACCCTGTTCGGCGAATTCGAGGACCGCTGCGGCGTTGTCCTTGGAAATGATGGCCGGACCCGTCAGCACCGGCTGGCCGCCGCCGATCTCGAAACCGCCGCGGGTGTTCTGCCATAGCGCATCCACGGCGCCGTATCCCTGCAGCCAGGGCTGCTGGTCAACAGTGAAAAGGACGTTTCCGTCGACGATTTGCTGGGCGAGTTCGGGGTTCATGTCAAAGGACGCAACCTTGGCATCGGAATTGGCGCCGGCAACCGACTTCAGGATGGTCAGGGTGAACGGTGCGCCGAGCCCGATGACGACATCGACGTCCTTGCTGGCCTGGAGCTTGGCCGTGACAGTTGACTGGACTTGGGTCATGTCGGTGCCTTGCACGTAGAGGATCTCCGATCCGGGGACCTTTTCCTTGACACCCGCACAACGATTCTCAAGGCCGACGTGACCTTGTTCCTGGATGACACAAACGGGGTGCTTGAAGCCGTCGGCCGCGAGCTTCTCGCCGACGGCCTCGCCTGCGAGTTTTTCATTGGAACCGAAGTGGGTGAAGGCGCCGAGTTCCTTGTAGCGGTCTTCGCCTGCGTTCAGGCTTACCACCGGGATACCGGCATCGCGGGCCTTTTTCAGTGCAGACGCCAGCGCGTCGGGCTTGGCAAGCGTGACGGCTATGCCATCGACCTTCTGGTCGACGGCTTGTTCGATGAGCTGGGCCTGGCGTCCGCCGTCCGGGTCCGAAAGGTATTGCAGGTCGACGTTGTCCTTGACGGCCGCTTCCTCGGCACCCTTGCGCACGGTGTCCCAGAAGGTGTCACCGGGTGCAGCGTGGGTGATTAGGGCGACATTGATTTTCGGTGTCGCGGCAACAGCGCCTGCATCGCCACCATTGGCTGTTTCAGGTGCCCGACCGCCGCCGCTTGAGCACGCTGCCAGGCCGAGGGCAGGGACAATGAGCGCTGCCACCGCGGCTTTGCGCCAGGAAAACTTTGACATTGCAAGAATCTCCTTGAGTCGTGGGCTCGCCTCGTTGATCCAAGACGGCCAAAGGGGCTCCAGCCAAGTGTCGGAGGCGCCATTGGCGCCACCAAGCTTTTCCCTTTTCATCGATCATCGTGACTACAGTCACACATGTCAAGAGATTGTCAGGACATATTTACATCAGCTCTTATTTTGGGGTGATTGTTACGCACGCGTGAGGCCGCTTTACGACGGGCGGAACACTACTCAAGTCGCGGAAAGTCGAGGAATTCTTGTGGCGCGACGCCCCGGGCCACCACGGCAACGGAGGTAGCAAAACGAGGACCCTCCGCCACCCGTCACCGTCTTCCGTTAGCGGAGGCCTTCCTCGGCGAACTTCAGCACGGCCTTTGCGTTGTCCGTGTCCACAATGCTCGGGCCAGTCGGCACCGGCTGCCCACCACCAAGCGCAAAGCCGCCCACGGAATCGAGCCAAATCGCGTCGATCGACTCATAGCCCTGGAGCCACGGCTGCTGATCAACAGTGAAGAGGATCTCGCCGTCGACGATCTTCTGGGCCATTTCGGCATTCATGTCAAAGGATGCGACCTTGGCCGAGCTATTGGCTTCGGCAACTGATTTCAGCAGCGTCAGGCTGATGGGCGCACCCAGCCCGATGATGACGTCCACGTCTTTCGATGTTTGCAGCTTCGCGGTCGTCGTCGACTGCACCTGAGTCATGTCGGTGCCCTGGACGTAAAGCACCTCGGTGGCGGGGATCTTGGACTTCACCCCGGCGCAGCGCGCCTCGAGCCCCACGTGCCCCTGGACCTGGATGACGCAAATGGGCTTCTTGTAGTTCTCTTCGAGAAGCTTTTGCCCCACGGCCTCTCCGGCTGCACGTTCGTTGGAGCCGAAATTCGCGAAGGCACCCAACTCCTTGTAGCGGTCCTCGCCGCCGTTGAGGCTGGTGATGGGAATGCCCGCCGCCTTCGCCTTGGCCAAGGCGCCGGCCACGGCGTCCGGCTTGGCCAGGGTCACGGCGATGCCGTCAACGCCCTGGTCCACGGCCTGCTCGATGAGCTGGGCCTGGTTCCCGCCCTCGGGGTCACTGAGGTACTGCAGGTCGATGTTGTCCTTGGCAGCCGCGGCCTCCGCACCCTTGCGGACAATGTCCCAGAAGGTGTCCCCGGCCGGGGCGTGGGTGATCATCGCAACCTTGAGACGCGGGGTGTCGGCGACGGCACCCTGTGCCGAGGCGTCCGGCTCGGGGGCGCGCCCGCCCTGACTGGAACAGGCGGTGAGGCCGAGCGCGGGAATCAGCAAGAGCGCGGCCGAAGCCGTGCGCCAGGAAAATTTTCTGGACATGGGAATGCTCCTCGAAATGAAAGTGAATTGATTGCGATTGCGATTGCCTCGGGAACTGGCAGGTGTGTGCGGCGGGACCTCGGGTCGGCCACTCGTTCGTTCACAATCGAGCATGATTTGTTAATTTTGAGAAGTCAATAGATTGTCAGGACAAATATTTTTACCAATATAAAATGGCATGCCAAAGAAATGTCATTCATCTATTCAATGATTGGCGCGCCTTGTGCGCTTGGGCGCGGCCCCCTAGCTAGCCACCCTCGCAGTGGATCCGCGCACCACGAGCCAGGGTTCCACCAGGCATGTAGCCTCTACCTGCTCCGCTCCGTCGAAGCGCGCCAACAGTGCCAAACCGGCCTGCCGCCCGACTTCAAGGTTCAGGGCATCCACCGTCGTAAGCCGCAACAGGTTGGAGGATGCCAGCGGGGAATTGTCGTAACCGAGGAGGGATATGTCCTCCGGAACCCGCAGCCCCAGGTCCCTGATGGCCGCAGCCGCGCCCATGGCCATCGAATCGTTGGCCGCAAAAACAGCAGTCGTCTCGGGATTGGCCTGCAGCAGCATCTTGGTGAAGTGAAATCCGTCCTGCTCAGAAGTTCCCGCATCCCCCAGCACCACGGATTCAACCCCGGCCTCATGAAGCGCGTCGACAAATCCCGCGGCGCGCTCGCGCGCCGAACCGCCGCCGCCAGTCACATGGCCGATCTTCCGGTGCCCCAGGCCCAGCAGATGGTCGGCCGCCAGATTGCCTCCGCGCTTGTCGTCACTGGTAACGACGTCCGCCCCGGGAATCTGCCGGAGCCGGTTCCCGGCCAAGACGGAAGGCACGCCAATCCCATCGCCCATCTCCGGGCTCGGTTCGGAAGCAACGACGATGCCGTCGACCCGCATGGCCAGAAACCCCTCCAATGGCGAAGCATCCACATGGGCATTGAACGACCTGTCGGCCACCGCCACCCGAATGCCGCGTTCGGCCAGGACCTCCTGCATGCCTTGCAGGAAGTCGACAAACCACAGATTTCGGTAATCGTCGATGATGACCCCGATGGTTCCGGTGCGACTTCCGGCTAGCGCGGCTGCAGCCCGGCTGGGTCGATAGTTCAGTTCGGCAATTGCGGCATCCACTGCCGCACGTCGTTCCGCCGAGACGTTGGGTGAACCGCGGAGCACCAGGGACACCAAGGACTTGGACACCCCGGCCTGCTTGGCGACGTCGTAGATCGTTGGGCGCGACGCACCCTGGGGGCGGATGGATGCGGTTTTCTCGTTCACTTTCAAATCCTTCCGGAAAAAAGATTGACAGGACATATGGACAACCGTAGCGTTCATATGGAGCGCTCCAACAGTCTAGGGCATCATCAGCAAATGTCACCACCAGCCCCCCACTTTTTAGTTTCCGAGGAGACACCCAATGTCGAATGAAATCAGGGTTGCCGTCATCGGTGCCGGAATGGCCGGCAAGGCCCACGCCGCCGCCTTCCGCAGCGCCTCCACGCTCTACTCCCCCGTCCTGCCACCCATCAGGCTCGTCTCCATCGGGGACATGAACCCGGAATTCGGTTCGTTGGCCGCGCGCCGCTTTGGCTACGAACGCACGGACAGCAGCTGGCAGGCCATTGCCGAAGCCGACGACATCGATGTTGTCAGCGTCGTGATCGCCAACTCGCTGCACCGACAGGCCGTCGAGGGACTGCTGGCAGCCGGCAAGCACGTGCTGTGTGAAAAGCCGCTGAGCGACACCATGGATGACGCCCGCGCCATGGCCGAGCTCGCCTCCAAGGCCAGCGGGATCGCACGCGTCGGCTTCACGTTCCGCCGCACCCCAGGCATCGCCTACATCCGCGATCTGATCCGCACCGGCGTGCTGGGCGAAGTCCTGCACTTCAGCGGCCGCTACTGGACCGACTACGGATTCGATGCTGCAGCACCCATGAGTTGGCGCTACAAGGGCGGGGCCGGTTCCGGCGCCCTGGCCGACGTGGGAAGCCATCTGGCCTATGCCTCCGAGTTCCTTTGCGGCGACATCACCGCAGTCAGCGGCGGACGGCTGAGCACCGTCATCAAGGAACGCCCCCTGCCCCTGGGCGCCGTCATGGGCCACGACCACACCCCGGTCAGCGACACGTTCGAACCGGTGGAAAACGACGACTACGCCGCCTTCTCCGCGGAATTCGCCAACGGCGGCTCCGGCGGCTTCGAGGTTTCCCGCGTCGCCGCAGGTCACGCAAACTCCTTGATCTTCGAGGTGTTCTGCGCCAACGGGTCGGCCCGCTTCGACCAGCGCCGTCCCGCCGAGATCGAACTCTTCCTCAACGAGGGCGCCAGCGCACAAAACGGCTACCGCCAGGTCATCCTCGGCCCGGAGCACCCGTATCTGGCCGGCGGCCTGCCCATGGATGCGCCCAGCGTTGGATTCGGCCAGAACGAGGCCTTCGCCTACCAGGCACGTGCATTCCTCGAAGAGGTTGCCGGTGTATCCGAAGCGGAGTCGCTGCCGCGCTGCGCCACCTTCGAGGAAGGCGTGCGGAACATGGAGGTCCTGGCCGCGGTCGCCGCCTCGGCGCAGTCCAATGGAAAGCTCGTCAACATCTAGCGCAGCCCGGGGCCAACGTGCGGCGGCTGGCACAGAACGGTGCCCGCCGCCGCGGACCAACACATGCCAGGTGCCACGGCCCCGGCAAGCACCTAAGGGGATGTGACACCTGCCATGAACGAAGAACCCGATATCCGCATTGGATTGGTTGGCTACGGCTGGGGAGGAAGATACTTCCATGCCCCCGTCATCGAAGCCGCCGCCGGTGCCGTGTTGGCCGGTGTCGTGACAACCTCGGCTGCACGGCGCGCCGATCTGGCTATCGAGCACCCCGGGGTCCGTGCCCACGACTCCCTTGATTCCCTGGTGGCATCGGGGATCGATGTCCTGGTGCTCTCGGTGCCCGCCCCCGGGCGGGAAAACCTGGTCAGGGAGGCCTTGGGCTCGTGCGCAGTGGTGATCCTGGACAAGCCCTTTGCCATGGATGCCGGCCAGGCAAGGGAGTTGGCCGCATATGCCGAGGTTTCCGGGGCACGCCTTGGCGTCTACCAAAACCGTCGTTGGGACACCAACATCGCAACGCTAGGCGCGGTGCTTGCCGAGGGTCGGCTCGGTCCGGCGCACAGCCTGGAATCGGTGTTCGACCAAAACGAACCACGATCCGTCGAATCGGCCTCCAGCGGAGGAGCCCTGTTGGATCTGGGCAGCCACTTGGTGGACCAGGCGCTTTGGCTCTTTGGCCCGGTCGACAACGTTGCAGCGGGCATGACGTGGACGCCCACCTCATGGGGAATCAACGACTCGGCGTTCACCATGCGCCTGGACCATGCCAGCGGCGTCACCAGCTGGCTGTCCGCGAACAAGCTGGCGGAACAGGGGCAACGGTTGCTCAGGGTTCAGGGTGCGGAAGGCCAGCTCACGATTCGGGGCAACGATATCCAAGCCGAGGCCCTGCTGGAGGGACGACGCCCAGCGGACAGCCACGCCAACTGGGGCTTCGACCCAGTCGAAGCCACTCTGGCCATCGGCGGCCGAACGGCGGGGGTGGCCTCGGCCCAGGGACGGTACCACGCCTACTACGAGTTGCTGGTCGATTCCGTGCGCTACCAGACACCCCTGCCGGTGTGCGCTTGCGAGGCCGTTGCCTGCGTGCAGGTTTTGGATGCGGCCCGGCTCAGCGCCACCCTGGGCGGCACCGAGGTCCCCGTACCGAAGGCGAAAAACGAACCGTGTCCGCAATGCTGAACCCCTGACCTGAACCGAGGGCGATGCACCCTCCTCCGCGAGCATCTGGACTGCTATGCTCAACTCAAGTTAGAATGTCTTATCAAACTATTCGTGCGGAATGCCGACGGGTTTCATGGAGGAAACAATTGAGCTTGGACCTGAATATCCAGATTGATCGTTCGTCTCCCGTGCCGCTGTACCACCAGATCGTCCAGGGCATCGAGACCGCCATCCACGACGGAACCCTGGAAGCCGGCAGCCGCCTGGAGAACGAGATCGATCTTGCGCAGCGCCTGAACCTGTCGAGGCCAACCATGCGCAAGGCCATGGACGAATTGGTTCGTTCTGGGCTTCTGGTGCGCAAGCGCGGCGTGGGTACCCAGGTGGTGTCGAGCCAGGTGCGTCGGCATTTGGAGCTGTCCAGCCTCAACGACGACCTCGAACGTTCCGGGAAGACTCCGACCACCGAGTCGCTGAGCTTCAGCCACGGACCTGCCGACAAGCGCGTGGCCGACCTGATGAAGCTCCCGGCCGGGGTGCAGGTTTACCACTTCACGCGCCTGCGCAGCGTAGACGGCAGCCCGCTGGCGCTGATGGAAAACTGGGTGCGCGACGACATTGTCACCATCGACGAGCAGTCGCTCAACGAGCACGGGCTCTACCAGATCCTGCGCGATGCCGGAGTGAATTTCCGACTCGCCAACCAGCGGATCGGCGCCATGATCGCCAACGACTACCAAGCCCCGCTGCTGAAGGTCGCTGAAGGCTCCGCCCTGGTGACCATGGAACGCACGGCTGTCGATGACACCGGCCGCAGTGTGGAGACCGGCAGCCACGTGTACCGCGCTGATTCATACAGCTTTGAAATGACTCTCGTCCAGCGTTAGAAATGCCGGGCACCACGAACCTCGAAAGGGCAAAACCTTGACAGATTGGGTATATCCGGCCGGAACAGCCATCGACGGAGCATGGCAAACATCCATCGGCGCAGCGGATTCGCAGCTGGATGTCGCCGGCTGGGCGCACACCGGCATCAAGATTGCGCAGCTTTCACCCGGCGAATCACTATCGATGCCTGCAGCGGCGGAGGAACGCATCATCGTCCCACTGCAAGGGGCCTTCACCGCCGCGGTTGACGGTCAGGACCATGAACTTGCGGGGCGCTCCTCGGTGTTTCACGGGCCTTCGGACGTCCTTTACACCGGCATCAACACCGCGGTAACGGTCTCTTCGGTGGCCGGTGGCCGCTTTGCCGTCGCTCTTGCACCTGCCGAGGCCGCCTACCCCACACGACTGGTAACGGCGGCCCAGACGCCGGTGGAACTTCGCGGATCGGGCAACTGCTCCCGGCAGGTCCACAATTTTGGCACGCCCGCGGCGCTGGAGGCCGACCGTTTCATTGTCTGCGAGGTCATCACCCCGGCAGGCAACTGGTCTTCCTATCCACCGCACAAACACGACGAGGAAAAAGAGGGAGAAACCAACCTCGAGGAGATCTACTACTTCGAGACCCGGGTGGCGAAGGATTCCCCGGCACCTGAGACAACCGACCCCATCGGATACGCCCGCGTCTACGCCTCGGATGAGCGACCCATCGACGTGACCACGGAGGTGCGCACCGGTGACGTGGTCTTGGTTCCCTACGGCTGGCATGGTCCGGCCATGGCGGCCCCGGGCTACGACCTGTACTACCTCAATGTCATGGCCGGGCCGGGCCGGGTGCGCGAGTGGCTGATCAGCGACGACCCGCACCACGGCTGGGTCCGCGGCACCTGGAACGAGGAATCGATCGACCCACGTCTGCCTTTCACACCGTAGGCACATGAAATCAAGGAGCCGGTTTCCCCATTGCGGGGAAACCGGCTCCTTGTTGTAGGTCCCGCTGCGGAAGAACGTCGCGCGGGAATTTTCAACTCACGGGGGAAGGCCCTGTATCCCTACAGGGTCTCCCCTTCCAACGACCCGTCAGGAGCCTCCGCGCCTGATTCAGGCCATGAGAAGTGGGCTATCCACAAGCGGGTCGCAGTTCCTCAAGCCACCTCGGGGGCCAATACGATGTCGAATCGCACCCTTGACCAGTCGCTGTCCTCGAGTTCGCGTCCGTCGGGCACCGGAGTGCCCGGGAGTTGGTGGTCGAAGTCCTTGACGAGGCTGTCCTTGACGCCAAAAACGGTGTCGGACTTGATCAGTTCGTCGCCGCGCACGAAAATATGCGTCACCAGGGTGCGGAAACCGGGGGCAGTCACCATGAAATGAAGATGCGATGCCCGCATGGGCGACCGGCCGGTGGCTTCCAGCATCTTGCCGACCGGGCCGTCGTGTGGAATCGGGTACGGAGTTGGCGTCAGGCCCCAGAAGTTGTAGCTCCCTGCCTCGTCGCTAAAGAGGTGTGCCCGGCCCGAAACCCGGTCATCGGTGTACTGGACATCGTAGAATCCGTCTTCATCGGCCTCCCACACCTCAATGCGTGCGTTGGGAATGGCGTTTCCCTCCACATCCTTGACGCTGCCTTCCACCCAGCAGGGCTGTCCGACACCGGCGCCAGCAATGTCGCCGCCATTGGCGATGAGGGGGGCATCGTCAACAAAGAACGGCCCGAAGACGGTGGCCTCGGTGGCGTTGCCCACGGCTTCGTTGTTGACGTTGATCGTTTGCATGGAAGCGCCCAGAACATCCGAGAGCAGGATGAACTCCTGGCGCCGGTCGTCGGTGATGTGGCCGACCGCGGTGAGAAATTCAATGGACCTTTCCCACTCGGCTTCGGTGAGCCGGACCTCGCGGATGAAGGCGTGCAGGTGGCGCACCAGTGACTGCATCAATTGCTTGGTCCGCGGCTCGGTGCATTGTTCGAAAGACCGGAGAACATTTTCGATCAGTCGTACTTCAACGTCCATCTGCGCCGGGGAAATTGCCGCCCGGCGGGCTTCGTCCGCTGTGCGTGCTACTTCAATTGAACTGCTCATGTTGTTTCCTCCTCTTAGTTGGTGGCCATGCACCAAAGGTGTTTACGGCTGTGAAGCTTCATCAAGAAGCTGCACTTCGGCTTCGGTGAGGGTCAGGTGCATGTTGGCCACCAGGGGCATCAGCTGTGCCACGGTGCGTGCACTGGCGATCGGCGCGGTGATCCCGGGTTTTGCCCTGAGCCAGGCCAGAGCAATCGGGGCGAAGGGGCACGCCCGGTCGGCCGATACCTGCGCGAGGGCGTCAAGAACATTTTCTCCACGAGCCGTCAAATACCGGCCTGCGTCGGCGGCCCGAACGCTGTCGACCTCGGCCGTGCCACGATATTTCCCGGTCAGGAATCCGTGCGCGAGCGAATAGTACGGAAAGACGTCTAGGGAGTGTTTTTGCGCCAGCGGTAGGAGCGATGCCTCGACGTCGCGTTCCATGAGATTGTAGTGGGGTTCGAGGGCCACGGGAAGGGGGAAGCCTTCGCGTTCGCTGATCTCAAGCCACTGGGCGATCCGCTCCGGTGAATAGTTGGAGATGCCGATGGAGCGGATCTTGCCTTGGTCGACGAGCCCCGACATTGCCTCGATGCTTTCCACCAGAGGGGTGGACGGGTCATCGAAATGTGCGTAGTAGATGTCGAGGTAATCGAGCCCGAGTCTGGTCAACGATCCGTCGATGGCTGCGTTGATTGTCGCCGGAGCCATCCCCGAGAGCTGCGGATGGTGACTCACCTTCGAGGCCACCAGGATTTTGTCACGGTCATCGCGTTGCGCCAGCCACGACCCAATGATGGTTTCGGCCTCGCCGCCCGAGTTCCCTTCGGCCCAGAACGAGTACGAGTCAGCGGTGTCAATGAAGTTCCCGCCCATCTCCACGTACCCGTCCAGGATCCGGTGGCAGACCTCGACATCGGCCGTCCAGCCAAAAACGTTGGTGCCGAGCACCAGGGGTGCTACCTTGATTTGTTGTGAAACTGCTAGCTGTGAAGACATGGTCCAACTCCAGAAAGTACGGGGGTGCGCCAGGAGCGCACAAGGGATGCTTGGCGCGCCGCGTCCCGACCTGAACGCCGCACTGGTCTGAGGTGGCTAGGCCGAAGGATTTTCACGTGGCTTGTCCCCTGCCCAGGCATCACGAAGGATCCCTCGAACCGCGGCCAGATCAATGGGGCGGGGGTTGCCGTAGGAGTAGCTGGTGACTTCCTCGGCAATCCGCTCGATGTCTTCCTCGAGCATTCCCAGCTCGGCCAGCGACCGGGGGGCTCCGAGTTCCTCGGCCAGGTCCCACAATGCCAGTGCCGGATCCTCCACATCCCCCAGGGCCCGGGACAGTGCCTGTTTCGCCTGCGAGGCGGCCGGCTGGTTGAAGGCCAACGCGTAGGGCAAGACCACCGTGTGGGTCTGGGCATGGGGAAGGTTCAGGGTTCCGCCCAGTGCGTGGCAGAGCTTGTGGTGAAGCGACATCGTCGTCGCCCCGAGGCAAGCGCCGCAGAGCCACGACCCGTACAGGGCATTGCTCCGGGCTTCCAGGTCGGCGGGGTCCTTCACGATGAAAGGCAGCGCCTCGACCAGGGCGCGGACCCCGTCTTCGGCCATCAGGGAGATGATGGGGGTCGCATCCGGTGCGTAGAGGGCTTCGACCGCGTGCGCAATGGCATTGATGCCGCTGGTCACCGACATGGCTGCCGGCAATGTTGCGCTCAGTTCCGGGTCGTAGACGACGCTGCGCGGAAGCACCCGGGGATCCCTGCCGGTCTCCTTCCGTCCATTGGTCGTCAGGCCCCAGACGGGGGTCATTTCCGAGCCCGCATACGTTGTGGGAACGGCGACAATCGGCAGGTCGTGGTTCAGGGCGATGGCCTTGCCCAGGCCGATGGCCGAGCCCCCGCCCACGGTGACGCAGCCGTCGGCGCCCACCCGTGCGGCCTCGTCGCTGGCGCGTTTCGCTGCTTCGGCGGGCACGTGCATCACCGCTTCGGCCAGTACGCCCACGGCGCGCGAGCCGAGTACCTGGGCGATTTGGTCTCCGGTGTCCTTCTGCTCGGGTGAGCACAGGACCAGGACCCGCTTCAGTCCTAGGTGGTCAAGCTCGGCCGGCAATTCGGAGAGCGATCCGGCTCCGAACCGGACTCGCATGGGAAGGGCGTCATAGGTGAATTGCGTGGTCATTGAATGGACTCCTCCAGGGGATACTTCGTATGCAAGGTGTTTCCGGGTCCGCCGTCGGTGGCATTCCGGAAGTGGTGTTCGCGGGTTTAGTGTGCCCCGGCGCGGCGCTTGTTCCAGATGTCAAAGGCCACCGCGAGCAGGAGCACCAGCCCCTTGACGACGGACTGCAGGGACTGGTCGATGCCCATCAGCTGCATGCCGTTGCTCATGACGGCCATGATCAGGCCTCCGGCCATGGCACCGACGACCTTTCCGACGCCACCGGTGACAGCGGCGCCGCCGATGAAGGCCGCCGCGATGGCATCGAGCTCGAACATGTTCCCGGCACCGGGCTGGGCTCCATTGGTGCGCGAGGAAAAGACGATGCCGGCCACGGCCGAGAGCAGTCCCATGTTGACGAAGATCCAGAAGTTCACGGCACGGACCTTGACGCCCGAGAGCGAGGCGGCGGCCAGGTTGCCGCCAATGGCGTAGATCTGGCGACCGAAAACGGTGTGCTGCATCATCATGGTGTAGGCCATGATCAGGACGGCCAGCATGATCAACACGACCGGCAGTCCGCGCGCCGAGGCCAGCTTCCAGGCGAATGCCATCACGAGCACTCCCACGGCCAGGATCTTGAGGGCAAACATTGACAGGGGCGGGACCGGCTGGTGGTAGCCCATGCGGGCCTTGCGCGAGCGGTATTGGCTCACGGCGAACCCTGCGACACCGAGGGCGAAGACGACCAGGGTGAAGACGTCGTATCCGTTTCCGCCGAGCCACCCGTTGATGAATCCGGAGGCGATGACCCCGTATCCTTCGGGGAATGGTGAAAGCGAGACATTGTCTAGGACGAAGAGGGTCAGGCCCCGGAAGAGGAGCATGCCGGCAAGGGTCACGATGAAGGCCGGAATGCCGACGTAGGCTACCCAGAAGCCGTGCCAGGCACCGATCAGCAGCCCGGCGGCCAGCGCCGCCAGGACACCTACCCACCAAGGCATCCCGAACTTGATCACCGTGATGGCCGAGATGGCGCCGGTCAAGGCCACGACGGAGCCGACCGAGAGGTCGATGTGCCCGGCGATGATCACGATGACCATGCCGATGGCCAGGACCAGGATGTAGGAGTACTGCAGGACGATGTTGGTGATGTTGCCGGCCGACAGTGAAGCCCCGCCGGTGATGAGGGCGAACAGGGCGACCAGTGCCACGAGGGCGACATAGATCCCGCTGGTGCGCAGGTTGCGGGTCATGGCAAGGCGAACGTCGTCCATGCCGTTTTTTCGGGGAGGCGGTGCAACGGAGCCCATGGGTCCGCGCGGGGCTGTGACAGTCATCCTATTGCTTCCTTTTCTTTGGTCATGAGGGTCATGAGTCTTTCTTCAGTTGCTTCCGCTACCGGGAGTTCGCCGGTGATCCGTCCACCGGAGAGCGCATAGATCCGGTCACAGGTGCCCAGCAGTTCCAGTAGGTCCGAGGAAATCACCACGACGGCCTTGCCTGATTCCACGAACTCGTTGATCAGGGTGTAGATCTCGAACTTCGCGCCCACATCGATCCCCCGGGTGGGTTCATCGATGATCAGCACCTCCGGGCCAGTCAGCAGCCACTTGGACAGGACGACTTTCTGCTGGTTGCCGCCCGAGAGCTTCCCGACCACCGATTGGACGTTCGGGGCCTTGATCCGCATCGAATCCATCGAGTGCCTGGCGAGCTTCGCTTCCAGGTTCGCGTCCACGAATCCCCGCTTGGCCAGCTTGGGCAACGCCGCCCCGGAGATGTTGCGGGCAATCGTATCGAGCAGGTTCAGACCCAGTTGTTTCCGGTCCTCGGTCACATACGCCAACCCGTGGCCGATCGCCTCGGCCACCGTGCGGGGGGCAACGGGATTGCCGTGCATCAGCGCCTGTCCGGAGATGAAGCGACCGTAGGAGCGTCCAAAGACGCTCATGGCCATTTCGGTGCGCCCGGCACCCATGAGGCCAGCGATGCCCACGACTTCGCCGGCGCGCACCTGGAAGGAGGCACCGTCAACCACGAGCCTGTCCTGTTGCGGGTGGCGCACCGTCCAGTCCCGGACCTCCAGCACCACCTCGCCGGGGGTCGGGTTCCGTTCCGGGTAGAAGGATTCGAGGTCCCGGCCCACCATGCTGCGCACAATGCGGTCCACGTTGACCTCGGGCGCGGCCATGTCCAGTGTTTCGACGGTCTGTCCGTCACGGATCACGGTCGTGCGGTTGGCCGTTGCCTCGATCTCGTTGAGCTTGTGCGAAATGATGATCGAGGTGATTCCCCGTTCCTGTAGTGCGCGCACCAGGCCGAGCAAATGGGCGGAGTCGTTGTCGTTCAGGGCCGCCGTCGGCTCATCCAAGATCAGGAGCTTGACGTCTTTGGCCAGTGCCTTGGCAATTTCCACCAGTTGCTGCTTGCCGACGCCCAATTGCGCGACCGGGGTCGTTGATTCTTCGTGGAGCCCCACACTCTGGAGCAGCTGCGTGGCCTCGGCATGGGTCCTGTGCCAATCGATCAATCCCCCAGTGCGTCGGCGTTCGTTGCCCAGGAAGATGTTTTCGGCAATCGACAGGTGGGGAACCAACGCCAATTCCTGGTGGATGATGACGATTCCTGCACGCTCGGAGTCACGGATGCTCGAAAATTCGCAGATTTCGCCCGCGAAGAGGATTTCACCCCCATAGGTACCATGTGGGTAGACGCCGGAGAGCACCTTCATGAGCGTCGACTTGCCGGCGCCGTTTTCGCCACAGATGGCGTGTACTTCTCCGCGCTCCGCGGAGAAGGTGACATCCGCCAGTGCCTTGACACCGGGAAAACTCTTGGTGATGGAACGCATTTCCAGTATGTAGTCAGGCACGGCGCTGTCCTATCGCTTCTCTATACATGGGGATGGGGTGAGGGATTCCTGGTGGTCGGCAGGGACCCGTTAGAGCTGGCCGGCCTTGATCTGTTTCGTGGTGTAGTAGTCGGAGTCCACCAGGAGCTTCTTGATGTTGTCCTTAAAGACCACGTCGATCGGCATGAGGTAGGACGGGACCGCTCCGGCACCGTTGTCATACGATGTCGTGTCGTTGAGCTCGGGCTCCTCGCCGTTGAGCAGGGCCTGCGTCGACTTCACTGCCTGGGCGGCCAGCAACTTGGTGTTCTTGAAGACCGTCGCGTACTGGACATCGTCGTTGATCAGCTTCACCGATGCGATTTCGGCGTCCTGGCCCGTGGTGATCGGCATGGGTTGTGTTGCCTTGTCATGCTTCGGTCCGTAGCCGGAGTTGCCCAGCGCCGTAATCGCTCCGCGCGCGACGCTGTCGTTGGGTGTCAGGACGGCATCAAGGGTTGTTCCGTCGGAGTAGCTGGAGGTGATCAAGTTGTCCATGCGGGACTGGGCTTCCTGCTGCGACCAGTCCTTGGTCGCGATCTGCGACAGCTTCGTCTGGCCCGACTTGATCACGATCGTGCCGTTGTCGATGTATTTCTGCAGCACGGACATGCCGCCGTCGTAGACGAAGGTTGCATTGTTGTCATCGAGCGATCCACCGAAGAGTTCGACGTTGAACGGGCCCTTGGCCTTTCCCTCGGACCCGTCCTTGTTCAGGATGCCCAGGCCCGTCAACAATGCCTTGCCCTGTTCGGCTCCGACCTTGTAGTTGTCAAAGGTGACGTAGAGGTCAACATCCGGGCTGTTCCGGATCAACCGGTCGTAGGAAATGATGGGTATCTCGGCATTGACCGCGGCTTGGAGCTGCGGCGCCAGGGCCGTGCCGTCAAGCGGGGCAAGGATCAGCAAATCGGCGCCCCGCGTGATCATCTGGTCCACTTGCTGCTGTTGCGTGGGAATATCGCCGTTCGCATACTGCAGGTCCACTTGGTAGCCGAGGTCCTCCAGCCCCTTCTGGATGGCACGCCCATCGGTAATCCACCGCTCCTCGTCCTGGCTGGTCAGGGACACCCCGATGCGGGTGTCGGCCGGGTCCTGGCTCTGCACGTTTGTTGCCGCACCGCCTGCGCCCGTTCCGCCGCAACTTGAAACCAGCAAGGTTGCGGCCACTGCGGCACCAGCCAGAAAAATTCGTCTTTGCATGTCTACTCCCAAAGTTTTAAACGAGCTGCTTGTCGTGGGTGCGTTGCCGCCAGGTTCCTATGAAGACTTACGGCCACTAGTGGCATACACTGGACAACGTGTTCAGACAGTATCACATGATCTGGATCACTGCGAGGGCTGTCGACGGAGAGCGTTGCCGGAATTTTCCCTTTCGAGAGGATCAGGCAAAATTGGACTCATCGGCTCCGCAGGAATGGGTAAGTCGTGAAGAGACAAGTCAAGGAGCAATAGATGAAACCCGCAGCGAACATGATTCAGCTGGTCATGAAGGCGACGCAGGTGGTCGATGAAATCTCCAACCTCGGACCATCGACATCGGCCGAACTGGCCAAGGCCGTGGATGAGCCCCGCCCCTCGGTCTATCGCATTGTTTCCGCCCTTGAGCAGGCGGGCCTGGTAAGGCGCTCCGAGGACGGACCGGTGGAACTCGGGACACGGATCCTGCATCTCGGGGAGGCCGCTGCAGATGCGCTGATGGACCGGGAAATCCTGGCCGGACAGCTCAACGCCGTCCAGCGCCAGCTCGGACTCACGGCATCCTTTTGGATCCCGCGCAAGGAGACCGCGGTATGCCTGGAGCAGGTCGACGCCACCGATGTCGACCTCTACGGACTCTCCTCCGGACGCATCCTTCCCCTCTATGCGGGGGCGGCATCCCATGTGCTCCTGGCCTTCCAGCCCGAGGAAGTCCTGGACAGCGTGCTGGGTGCAGCTCCGTACCACCCCTTGTCGTCACGAACCCCGCTTGAGGCCGAAACGCTGCGGAAGCACGTGGAGGAAACCAGGCGCCAAGGGTGGCGCCTGGAGGTCAATGAGGTCGTTGACGGGATTGCCGCCATCAGCTTCCCGGTGCTGAATCCCGATGGCACGGTGTTCGGTTCGCTCACGGCCGCCGGCTTGGTGGACCAGGTCCTCTCCCTGCAGGGCCAGGCCCGGGACGTGATCGCCCGGGCCGCGCAAATCCTGACCGAATCCATGCGCGACTTCGCGCCGCAACCCACTCTGCGCGTCCTGAGCACCACGCGCTCCAACAGCTCATCGATCATCGCCAAGGCCAATGCGCTCATGGAGGCCCTGGCCAACGAGCGCGTCTGCACCTCCGCCCGACTGACCGAACTGCTCGACGAGCCGGTAAGTTCGGTCTATCGCATGCTTGCCACCCTCGGTGAAGCCGGCTGGGTCGAACAACTGGGGCCCCGCGGCGCCTTCCGGATCGGCAGCAAGCTCATCTCGCTGTCCGGCAAATTGCTCAACGATCTTGACCTGCGCCGCGCGGCAGTTCCGGTCCTTCGCTCGATCCATGAGGCCACGGGCGAAACGGCCTTCATGTGCATCCGGCGCAACACCCGGGCCGTCTGCATCGAGCGCATCGACGGCAAGCGCGTGAACAGCCGCTTGCTGGCGCTGGGCGGCTCGCTTCCCCTGCATACCGGAGCGGCTCCCCGCGCCCTCTTGGCCTTCGAGGATCGACAGGCCTGGGAAAGCTACTTCGCCATCGTTTCGCAGAACAACGACGTCCAATTCGATGTGCGCTCCCGGACGAAGTTCTACGCGGACCTCGAGGCGATTCGCTCTGCGGGGTACGCCATGAGCGACGACGAGCTGACCCCGGGCATTGCTGCCATCGGTGCCCCGATCTTTGACCACAAGGGCCACGTGGTCGCCTCCCTGTCCGTTAGCGGCCTGCGCGAGGGCATCCTGGCGGAACCGGAAGGAGCCCAGAGCGTGATCGAGGTTGCCAGGGACGGTGCCCGCCGGCTCTCGGATTATCTGGGTGCCCCGGCCTCTGCGCTCGGCCATGAACCTTCACTGGTTGGCTAGCCTGTCCATTCCGTGACTTGACCCTCGCTCATGTGACGTGCAATACTTTGGACACACTGTCCAATAGATGCGACTAGGTCGGAGTATTCAGCCTGGTTTCCGCATGGCCATGACCGACCAGGATCCACGCCCCTTCGCAGGACGAAGGGGTTCGGGAAACAGCTACAGGAGAAAACTCGATGAAACCTATCGTTGTGGGACTACTGGGAATCACCCACCCGCACGCATCTGCCCGGGTCAGGGCATTGCGTGAAATTGAGAACGTGGAAGTGGTTGCCGCCGCCGACACGGATCCACGGTTGGGCTACTTCGCCGAGAAATACGATGTCGAGCTTCGGGACATCGACGGGGTGCTCGACGACGAGCGCATCAACGCCGTCATGATCCATTCCAAGAGCAAGGACATGGTCCCCCACGCCCTTCGCGCCCTGGCGGCCGGCAAGTCCGTGGTCGTTGAAAAGCCCGGCGGCGGAACGGTCGAGGACCTCCTGCAGCTGGCCGAAGCCGAACGAGGGGTCCCCTCGACCCAGGTGGTCCAGGTGGGCTACAATGTGCGCCTCGCCGAATCGATCACCCGGGCAAAGCAAATGATCGATGACGGCGCCATCGGCGAGGTCGTCACCGTTTCGGCGCGTGGCGCGGCCATGGTCGGTGAGCATGTCACCGAGCACCTGAACCAGCCGGCCGACATGGGCGGGGTCCTGTGGATCCTGGGTTGCCACATGCTCGATTCGCTGGTCCACATGTTCGGCGCACCGGAGTCCGTCAACGCCCGCGTGCACAAGTCCACGCGCCTCTCGGATGAAAAAAGCCGGGAAGATTCCGCATCGGTGCTGCTGAACTACCCCGACATGTCCGCCACTTTCAGCTTCGATGGCCACGACAAACTCGAATGGTTCGAGAGCTCCCGCATTTTCGTCTACGGAACGCGGGGAATGCTCGAAATCGGCATTCTTCCCCAGCGTTTGCGCGTTTACCTGGACGAGCCTGCCGCAGGGCTGGCTGCAGGCTGGACCGAGTGGACGGAAAGCCATTTCACCCCGCCCTTCGCGCGGACCGAAAGCAACAAGTTCTCCGAACTTCCGGAGCTGGAGAACATCAGCAATTTCCGCACCGAGATGCGTGGCTGGGTCAACAGCATGCGCACCGGTGCACCGAATGTCGCCCCGGTATCCGATGCCCTGAGCGTGGCCCGCATCGTTGATGCCTGCTACCGCTCGAGCAACAACACCGGCGGCATGGCCAACATCGTCGAACCAACACTTATCGAGGTGCCATGAGCATGCAGAACGACGAATCCATGAATCCGAACCCGCAGCTGATTGCCACGTGTTGGACCAGCGCCGGGGATGCCGCGCCGCTGGGCCCCACCGAATGCAGCCCGCTGGCCATTTCTGACCGCATCGCCGCCATTGCCGAGACCGGGTGGGCCGGCATCGGCCTGGTCCATGACGACCTGCTGGCGGCCCGCGACACCATCGGTTATGAGGAGCTTGGGCGGCAGATCAAGGCCGCCGGCCTCGGCATTGTCGAGGTTGAGTTCATCAACGGATGGTGGACCACCGGTGCCGAACGCAAGGCCGCGGACAAGGTCCAGGCCGAGCTTTTCGAAGCAGCGATCCTGCTGGGCGCCAGGCACATCAAAGTGGGGGCCGGCAACGCCGACGAACCGCTGCCCCTCGAATTGATGACCAGCGCATTCTCCGATCTTGCGGATCAGGCGGCCGAGGCCGGCATCCGCCTGGCCCTGGAAGCGACCCCCTTCTCCAACCTGCGCACCACCGCCGAGGCCATCCAGGTGGTGGACAAGTCCAACAGCGCCTCCGGCGGGCTGATGATCGACATCTGGCACACCGCCAAGTCGGGACTGTCCCACGAAGAACTGTGGGACATGGTTCCCATGGACCGCGTGTTTGCGGTGGAAATCGACGATGGTTTCCACACCACCGTTGGAACCCTGTTCGAGGACACCATCAACAACCGCGCATACTGCGGCAAGGGCGATTTCGATCCCGCAACCTTCGTCATGCTGGCCATCGAGGGCGGCTACCGGGGCCCGTGGGGCGTGGAGATCATCTCCCGCGAGCACCGGGAAACCCCCATGCGCGAAGGGCTCCAGCGGGCCTTCGACACAGCAATCGCCGCATTCGCCGCCTAGCCACCACCGCCACCCGAGTGCACCGGGGTCCCTCTTCGCCACCCGGTGGACCCAGGATCCCGCTTCACCGTCCCTGAAAGGACCACAACATGACTTCACCACGCCCCCTGCGCATGGCACTTTTCGGCTCCGGCCGCATTGGACAGGTCCACGCCCGCAACCTTGCCGCCCACCCTGACATCGAGCTGGTACTGATTGCCGATCCGTTCATTGACGCCGCCCGCAAGCTTGCGGAACAGACCGGGGCACGCGCCGTGCAGGACCCGGATGAGGTGTTTGCCGAGCCCGGCCTGGACGCCGTGATCATCGGCTCGCCGACAAGCACCCACGTCGACCTGATCACCCGCGCAGCGGCCCACGGGCTCGCCGTCCTGTGCGAAAAGCCCATCGACCTTGACCTGGCCACCGTCATGGAATGCCGCGACAAGCTGAAGGACACGACAGTCCCCATCATGCTCGGCTTCAACCGCCGGTTTGACCCAAGCTTCGCATCCATCAACGCCCGCGTTGAAGCCGGTGAAATAGGATCATTGGAACAGGTCACCATCATCAGCCGCGACCCGGCCCCTGCTCCCCGCGACTACATCGAAACCTCGGGCGGAATCTTCCGTGACATGACCATCCACGACCTGGACATGGCACGCTTCTTCGTTGAGGACATCGTCGAGGTCACGGCGGTGGGCTCCAACCAGTTCAGCAGCGACATCGAGGAGCTCGGAGACTACGATTCCGTCGTCGTGACCCTGCGTGGCAGCCGTGGCGAGCTCATCACGATCACCAACTCCCGCCATTGCGCTTACGGGTACGACCAGCGCCTGGAGGCTTTCGGATCCGAGGGCATGCTTGAAGCCAAGAACATCACCCCGACCACGGTCCGCAAGTACGGAGCGTCCGGCACCGCCGAGGGTGAGGCCTACATGCCCTTCTTCCTGGAGCGCTATGCCCAGGCCTACAAGGCGGAACTGGATGCCTTCGCCATGGCAATCCGTTCGGGGACGCCTTGCTCCCCAAGCTTCGAGGACGGGGTCGCCGCGCTGGTGCTGGCCGATGCGGCCCTCGAATCCGCGCGCACCGGCAAGACGGTGAAGCTCAAGCCCATCGCTTAGCAGTTTGGTGAACTGCCCATCGGCCACATGCCACGTGCGTGGTTTCCCGGTAGGGGAACCACGCACGTGGCATGTGGTTTCACACCGGTATGGCCGGCGGGTTCGGCGACGCCTGGTGAGGGTGCGTCGTGGTCCGCCACCCACATGAGGACAACACCGGCCCGCTCAGTAGGCAACAGGCACGAACTGTCCCCCGCGGCGCATCGATTCGACCATGGCCTCACCGACCAGCGAGGCGTTCAGGCCGTCCGTGCCCGAGGCCAGCGGGTTCGGGGCGCCGTCGGTGATGGAACGGATCCAGTCCTGGAGTTCGGTCCTGTATGCCTCGGCAAATCGCGGCCTCCAGTCCGCGGGGTATTCCACGAAGTTCTTGCCGTCCCGGTTGAATTCGACGTTGGCAGGTTCGCGTAGCGACACCGTGCCCTCCTCGCAGACCACCTCGCATTGGGTCGAATAGCCGTGCCGGGCATTGAGGTACAACTCCAGGGTCGCCAACACGCCGTTCGCGGTCCTCAGCAGCATGAATGCGGGATCTTGGAAGCCCTCGGCGTGTGCGCTGCCGGCACCGCCCGGGATCCAGGCAACCTCGGTGATGGCGCTGCCGAGCAGCCACGGCAACGAGTCCAGCTCGTGGATGGCCGAGTTCATGATCGCCGATTCGTTGCTGGTCCCCGGGGCAGATGAGACATTGCGGCTGACGCAGTGGACCATCAGCACCTTGCCCAGCGTGTCTTCCTCCACGATCCGGCGCAGGCGGAGATGCCCCGGGTCGAAGCGGCGCATGAATCCGACGCCCAACAGGCTCTTTCCCGCCCTCTGGCTGGCGGCACGGGCGGCGTCGACGATGGCGCGGCTGTCGGCGGCATTTTGGGCCAGCGGTTTTTCGCACAACACGTGTTTCCCTGCCCGCAAGGCTGCCAGGGCCAGCTCGGCGTGCGTGGAGTCATGGGAAGCGATCAGCACGGCATCGACATCCGGGTGGTTGATCAGCTCCAGCGCATTGTCGGTGCTGAATCCACCATGGGCGTGTTCCCTGGCGCGGGCCGCATCAATGTCGGCGACACCCGCCAATGAAGCTCCGCCGATGTTTTCGGCGAGGTTGCGGGCGTGGTCGGCTCCCATGATGCCGGCCCCGATGACTCCTACGCGTACGGGCATGGACTGTCCTTTGGGTTTGTGTGGATTGGGCACCGACCGAAAGCGTCAACCGGCATAGGAAGAGTCTTACCGCCTGCAATCACCGTGTCAATCATTGTTCTGACATTAAGACAATTTAGGCGCTTTGGTTCTACCGCGCGGAAGATGCAGGCATGTTGTAGGGCGTATGGATGTCTATCGGCGAGCGCTCGGGCTCCCACGCGCCGGGCAGTGCACCGTGGTGGTGCATCAGCGCACGGCACGCTCCATGCATATCGGTGCGCAGGTTGTGCCCCAGGACCGCCTGCATCGATCCGCGGGCCAGCAACAGGGAATTCTCCTGGTTCAGGTCATGGCCAAGCAGAACGGTGCCATGTATTCCGTTCCGTTCGATGGCGCGGGCCAAGCCGGAGTTTCCGCCACCGATCGAATAGATCCCGGAAATGGCCGCATGCCTCGCATAGAGGTCCTCCAAGTGGCATTCGGCCGTTGCGTCGATTCCGTCCGAGTCCGGCAATTCATGGACTCTGCGTCCGGGTGCCAGCGCACGCATCGTGGCACGGAAGCCCATCTCCCGTTCCTCTTCGCCGCGGAAACTATCATGGCTCGCCGTCAGTGCGATGTCCCCTGGCCGTTCACCC
This sequence comes from Paeniglutamicibacter sulfureus, assembly GCF_039535115.1. Lineage (NCBI taxonomy): Bacteria > Bacillati > Actinomycetota > Actinomycetes > Micrococcales > Micrococcaceae > Paeniglutamicibacter > Paeniglutamicibacter sulfureus. The sequence continues at coordinate 3,787,557 of NZ_BAAAWO010000001.1, read as the reverse complement.
AGCCAGGAACACATCAGGTAGGCGGCGGTGGAACCCGCGGCCCGGTTTTCCGGTCCCACATAGGCGATCCTTGCCGTGGAGGGCAGGTCGGTCACCACCGTCACCACCGGGATGCCCCGGGCGGCGAGCCGTTCGACGGCGTCGGCTATTTCCGGGGAATCGACCGCCTTGAGCAGCACTCCATGCGAACCCCTGCGGGCCACGGCATCCAGTTGCCTGGCGCATTCGACAGCACCCCAGCGTTCCCTCAGGTGGAAACGGGCCCGGAATGCGGCGGGGCGCAGCAACGGAAGCTCCGCTTCGAGGGCGCTGCGCAGGGCCCCACTGAAACGCGCGGGCGCATCAACCACCAGGTCGATCACGAAGCTGCGGCCGGAAAGCTCCAACTGGGTTTGCTGGCTATCGAGTTCCGCGATGGCGCGCGTGACCTGGCCCACCGTCCCCCGGCGCACCCCCGGGCGCTCGTGCAGCACCCGGTCGACGGTGGCCACGCTGAGCCCCGCCTGTCTGGCGATCTCCTTGAGGGAAAACCGGTGAGCCATTTTCGATCCCTTCCTGAGGTGTTTTTGAGGTGTTTGGGGCTGGTTCACCACGGTGCCACGAAAGCAGAATGGGATGCAAGGGCAACACAGCCCATCCACCAACCGGGATCTTCCCGGCGTCGCCCCGATTCCCCTTGAGTACCGTGAAAGGACCTCGCCATGACCACCACCCCGATCCCGACCGACAGCGCCGCACGCTGGTTCCGAGCCGAGGACTGCAATCTTGATGACTTCAAGCGCATCACCTCCCAGTGCACGTCCCTGGCCGACTACCCGTATGCCGATGCCGTGGAACAGAATGTGCTCGTTTACGGACCCCGCCTGCATTCGTACCTTGAATCGACGGACGAACGCGCGGACGTCCAGGCGGAACTGGCCAAGGCGCTGACGGATGGTCCGGGCATTGTGGTGTTCAAGGGAGCATTCCCCGATATTTCGGTCGTGGACCGCGCCACACTGGCCTTCAACAAGCTCATCGATGCCCAGAAGGCATCCGGCGTCCAGGGCGGCGACCACTTCGCCAAGCCCGGGGCAAACGACAGGATCTGGGGTGCCCTGGACAAGCTGGCGCTGGCCGACCCCGCGGTGTTCGCCGAATATTATTCCTCCGACATCCTTGCCCTGGTGTCGCAGGCCTGGCTGGGACCCAACTACCAGGTGACCTCCCAGGTCAACGTCGTCAACCCCGGGGGTGTGGCGCAGCGGGCGCACCGCGATTACCACCTGGGTTTCATGTCCGCAACGCAGGCCGGCGCCTACCCTGCGCATGCCCACCTGCTCACCCCGGCGCTCACCTTGCAAGGTGCCGTCGCGCACTGCGACATGCCGCTGGAATCCGGGCCGACCCTTTACCTTCCGCATTCTCACAAGTACGCGGCCGGCTACGTGGCATTCCACCGCGAGGACTTCACCGAGCACTTCCTGCAGCACCATGCGCAGCTGCCCCTGGAGAAGGGAGACGCGGTGTTCTTCAACCCCGCACTCTTCCACGGTGCCGGCACCAACGTTTCAACCGACATCAAGCGCATGGCGAACCTGCTCCAGGTCTCCTCGGCCTTCGGCCGCGCCATGGAAACGGTGGACCGCACGGCCATGAGCAAGGCCCTGTACCCGGTGCTGCTGGAACTCAAGTCCGCGGGGGCCTCCGAGGCCGCCCTGCACAACATCATCGCCGCCTCGGCGGAGGGCTACGCCTTCCCCACCAACCTGGATCTGGACCAGCCGATCGGCGGGCTCGCCCCGCAGTCGCAGGCCGAGCTGGTGGCCGAGCACCTCGCGCGCTCCGGATCCCCGGCCGAGCTCAACGAGGCCTTGGACGCACAGGGAGCCCGGCGCCTGGGCACCGGGTTCCCTCCGGCCTAGCCTGGGATTGCCGGCTTCAGGAGAAAGCGTTCCTGAAGCCGGCAAGGGCTTCCTCCGGATCCCCGGAGGCCCAGCCCTCGAACCCCACGGGGCCCGAGTATCCCAGCGAGCGCAGCTCGGCCGCGATCGCCGGATAGTTGATCTCCCCCGTGCCAGGTTCGCAACGTCCCGGCACGTCTGCCACCTGGACCTCGCCGAGATGGGGCAGGGAATCGCGCAGCAGCTGGATGAGGTTCCCCTCCCCGATCTGTGCGTGGTAGAGGTCAAGCATCATCTTCACGTTGGGGTGCCCCACGCCGGCCACCAGCGCCAGGGTGTCCTTGGCCCTCCCCAGCGGAATCCCGGGGTGGTCCAGGATCGTATTGAGGTTCTCGAGCACGAACACCACCCCGTGTTCGGCGCCGAGGGCACCGAGCTTCTCCAGCGTGCGCGAAGCGGTCAGCCACATTTCCCCGGTGGCGCGATGGTGCGGGTTTGCCGCCTGGCCGTCGATAAGTTCCGCGGGGTGGATGACCAGCCGCTCGATGCCCAGTTCCAGGGCCGTGGGGATCAGTTCCGCCGCGGTTCGCAGCACCTCCGCGCTTCCCTCGGGGTCGATGAGGCTTCCGGCGGAGTAGCCTGTCATCGAGCCGAAGTTCGCGCCCGTCGCTTTCAGGGCCGCGAGATCCCTGGTGCGCGAATCCCACATCTCGATCCCGAAGCCCAACGCGTGGAGCTTCTCCACGCGTTCGACGAAGGGAAGATCGAGGAACACCATTTCCGCACAGACCGCCAAGTCAAGGCTCACAGGACACCGCCCGTGGTTTCGCGCTCGAGCACCACGGGCGCACCCGTGCGCACGGACTCGACACAGGCCAGGGCGATTTCCAGTGCGTCGATGGCTGCCTGCGCCCCGGGCGTGGGCACCGTCGGGGCCTCGCCAAGGCCCTTGCGCGCGGCGATGAGGCGGGCGAAGTGCGCCAGTTCGTCGCGGTAGGCCTGGGCGAAGAGCTCGGTGTTCACGCGCGTGGTGGGCGCCAGCGCCCCGGCCGCGGTGTAGCTGCCGCTGTGGAGCTGCACCGGGTTGCCGGCCACGGCCATTCCCGCGGAACCGAAGATTTCCCCGCGCACGTCGTAGCCGTAGAGGGCGCTGAAGCTGGCCTCGGCCACGGCGATCGCTCCGTTGTCGTAGCGCAGCGTCACCACTGCGGTGTCCAGCAGACCCGCCTCGCGGTAACCGGGTTCGACCAGGGCATCGGCGATGGCGCGCACCTCGGTCACCCTGGCACCCTCGTTGTACCAGTTCAGCGCGTCGAAATCGTGGATGAGGGTTTCGGTGAAGATGGTGTTGGGCTTGATGTGGCCTGCATTTGCGATGCCTTCGGCGACTCCCGGGTCGCGGGTCAGCGAGCGCATCAGCTGCACCTCGCCCAGGTCCCCGGCCTGGATACGCTTCTTGGCCTCGGCGAAGTCGGAGGCGAAGCGCCGGTTGAAGCCGATCTGGAATTCGACGCCTGCACGTTCAACGGCATCCAGGGCCGCGTGCAGTTCCTCGAGCCCGTGGCCGGCTGGCTTCTCGCAGAAGATGTGTTTTCCCGCGGCCGCAGCCTGGACTATCAGTGCCGAATGGACGGCCGAGGGTGCCGCGATGAGCACGCCGTCGATATCGGGATCCGCGAAGAGATCGGCCGGGTCGGTGGTGTGCTTGGAAATGCCCAGCTCGGCGGCCAGCGCCGCCGCGGCTCCGGGAGCCGGATCGGCCAGGGCCTCGAGCCTCACCCCGGGCAGGTGGCCTGCCAGCGTGCGGGCATGGAAAGCACCGATCCATCCGCAGCCGATGACGGCAATGCGGATGGTTTCCTTGGCCGGGGGTACTTCAAGTGAGTATGACATTGCGGGGTATCATCCTTCTATTCTAGAACGTTCTAGTTTCTGCTTTCCCGGCAACTATGCCACACTGTGAAACAATCGTCTAGATCGTTCTAGGTGAATACACGGAAGGCACCCCCATGGCCCCGAGCACCCCCACGCCCCGACGCCCCACCCTTGCGGATGTGGCCCGGGAATCCGGCGTCTCCGTGGCTCTGGCCTCGATCGTCATGCGCGGTGCCGAGGGCGCCAGCGAGGCCTCACGCACCAAGGTCAAGGCCGCCGCGCTGGCGCTTGGATACCGGCCGGATTCGCGCGCGCGTTCACTGCGCAGCCACCACAACCGGACCGTCGGCGTGGCCCTGCGGCTGGGCGAGCCCGTGCATGCCGAGCTGGCCGATGCCCTGTACGCCGAGGCCGACGCCCGGGGCTATGAGATCATCCTGGGCGCGATCGGGGGCAATCGCGACGAGCGCCGCGTCATGGATACCCTCATCGATGCGGGGGCGGAGGCCATCATCGGCATCTCCCTCACCCTCACGGCGGCACAAATGGCCCCGGTGGCCAGCCAGGTGCCGGTGGTCAGCCTGTTGCGCGGCTACCGCCAGCTGCCCTCGGTGCTCACCGACGAGGCCGCGGGAATCGACGAACTGGTGGCGCACCTGTTGCATCTCGGGCATCGCCGGCTGCTCCATCTGGATGGCGGCCCCGCCGTGGCGGCCGCCCAGCGGCGCACCGCCTTCGAGCGGGCCGTGGCCCGCGCGGCGGGCAACGTCGCCGGAACCGTGCTCGGCGCCGGACCAGACGAGGCCACCGCCTTCGACGTGTTGGACGCATACCTGCGGGAGACCGCGGCCGACCAGCGGGCCACCGCGGTGCTGGCATTCAACGACAGGGCCGCACTGGGCGTCCGCAGGGCGATCGACCTGGCCGGCCTCCGGGTGCCCGACCAGATCGCGCTGACCGGGTTCGATGACAGCGAATTCGCCCGGCTGGCCCATGCCGACCTGACCAGCGTGCGCCAGGATGTCGCCGCGCTGGCCTCGGCCGCGCTGGCCGCGGCCACGTCACCCGGCGCAGCCTCCAGCCGGCATGCCCCGCACCTGGTGGTGCGGGGCAGCAGCGCCACCTCAAAACATTGACGGACCACCGATAGGGGCGGTCCGGGTGCACCGTGACTTACGCGTTGGCTTCGGCGTCTTCCGCCCGAACGAGGTAGATCGCGCCGGTGGAGACGTCGCCCTCGAGGGCCTCGAGGGTACGGCCGCGGGTCTCCGGGACCTGGGTGGCCACGAAGAGCAGGGCGAGCACACCGATCCCGGCGAAGAGGAAGAATGAACCGGTGATCCCGATCCCCGAAACCAGCGACGGGAAGAACAGGGCCAGGAAGCCGTTGGTGGTCCAGCCGAAGAACACGGAGATGCCGATGCCCAGGCCGCGCATGTGCAGCGGGAAGATCTCGGCCAGCCACACCCACACTGCGACATTCAGGAAGGTCTGCATCGAGAAGACGAACGCAACGACGAGAACGAGGATCACGATGGGACGGGCGGCGCTGCCCTCGGGCAGCAGCATGCCGGCAACACCGACCAGCACGTGGCAAATAGTGGTCAGCGACAGACCGATCAGGAACGTCTTCCGGCGGTCCAGGCGGTCCATGTTGCGCAGGGCAATGACGCCACCGACCACGGCAACCACACCGAAGGCGATATTCGCGAGCACCGCCTGCTGGGAGGACATGCCGGACTCCTCCAGCACGCGGGTGCCGTAATACATGATCGAGTTGATGCCGGTCAGCTGCTGGGCCATGGACACGCCGATGCCGACGAGAATGATGCGCATGAGCCACTTGTTCGTCACCACGGCCTTGATGCCGATCGGTTTGTTTCCCTTATTCTCCGCGGCGGCGGTGCGCTCGACATCGTGCAGTTCGGCCAGGGCCCGTTCCGCGGGGCGCACGGTTTTCAGCACCCGCAGCGCCTCGGCGTAGCGGCGCTTCTCGACAAGCCAGCGCGGGGATTCGGGCATCCGCAGCATACCGATGAACAGTGCGACGGCCGGAACCGCACAGACGGCGAACATGATGCGCCAGATGCCATCGATGGTGCCGCCAAGGGTCGCGGCGATGATCGCATTGACGACGAACGCGGACAGCTGGCCAACGACGATGGCAAGCTCGTTGCGCCCGGTGATCGACCCGCGGATCTCGTAGGGGGCGATCTCGGCCAGGTAGACCGGGACGACGGTGGAGGCGCCGCCCACGGCAATGCCCAGCATGATTCGCCCCGCCACCAGAATGGCAAAGCCGGCCGGTGAGAACGTGCCGGGTTCCGGGCCGCCCGGGGAGAAGATCACCAGCAGTGTGCCGACGAAGAACAGCACCGCCAGCATGATGATGACCTTGCGGCGCCCCCACATGTCGGAAATCTGACCGCAGACCAGCGCGCCGAAGGCGGCGGCGAACACCAGCGAACTGATGACCACGCCGATCTGGATCAGGCTCAAGCCCAGCTCCTCGGCCATCGGCCCCTCGGCGCCGTTGGCCACGCCGGTGTCGTATCCGAACAGGAGGCCACCGAAACAGGCGACGATCGAGATCAGTCCGATTCGCTTCCGATGCGGTCCCGGCGTCAATGGGGGCAGCTTTGCCCCCGCCAAGACCTGATGCTTTTCGGACATGGGAACTCCTTTGTTGTGACCGGTTGAAGTGCGTGGGGTCGGTGGAAACTCGAGGATTCGAGGAGACCGGGAATGCGATCCGGGTGACCGGAGCATTGTGCTTCACCACCGAAGGGAGTGACGCGCTTCACGGAATCAATATGTAAGGACATTACGTCATTAGATTGTTCGATGCAATGGATCGCAAGAAATTCGCACCCAGAAAACCCCACCTCCGGGCCCCGGGATGGCCTCGGCGTCGGCGTTCAAATATGGATAACCCCTAGTGGAAGCGCGACGCCGCTTTGCCGCGGTGCAGAGCCCCGTCGAAAACGGGCAGGCAGACTTGTGCGGAGACGGCCTGGCTTCCGGCTACGGTGACCCTGACGCCCCGGTGACCGCAACGATAATCCCCATGTCGCGCACCCTCGGCGAACGCTGCGCAGCACGGCTGCGATTCGCCCTCCGGCAGCCCGGCGACCTCCCCGGCGAAGGCGCGGGCCTGGTGACCCACGGTGGCCGGTGCGCCCGGACCGGCCCCGTCCCGGTGGAGCCGGGGCGCCGGCCACGCCGATTCAGTCCGTCCGGCGATGTACTGCGGGGAGGAACCAGGGCGTTTGAAACCGGAGCGATCGGCCCCTGCCTGCCCGAACCCGGACTTGCCCCGCCGGCCGGGACCAACCGGACTTCGGGGAGCCCAGATAAATACAGGATCTTGGCCGCGCGGTACACCACGGCACGGGCAGTGCCAGCCATGCCCGCGCCGATGACGGCGACTCCGACGGAATCGCTGAGGAAACCTCGTGGATGATGTGTTGATCTTGATGTGTGGTCCGCAGGCAGGAGAGCGACCCGGCATTGGACTTGGCATGTTGCAACCGCTCCACGCTGGATTTCCAATGCCGGTGATCACGGATTTCATGGAACGGCACGCTGCCAGGGGAACGTGCAGACAAGGGGCGGGCTCTCCGATATCCATGTCCGATGCCCGGCCTGCGGGCGCGCGCATAACAAGCGATACCGGACCGCCAACGGAAACGCATTGCCTCTTGTCGCAAACCGTTCTAGACGTCGGCCGGCTGCCAGTCCGGTGCCGCACGCAGCGCCACCTTGCCCAGCAGTGCGGCCGCCCGACGTACCCCTTCCTCGGAGTTGACCAGCACGTCCTCGTGCTCGATATTCAGAGTGCCGTCATACCCGGCAGCGCGCAGCTGGTACACGAAATCGGCCCAGAAGGCCTCACCGGCCGGATGTCCCAGGCCCAGCGTCACGTAGTTCCACGCTCGATCCTGCGGCAGCGTCATGGCCGTGCCGTCGTGCAGACCGTTGGCCGCGACGATCGGCGCGTTCAGCCGCACGTCCTTGGCATGGACATGGACGATCGATCCGGCCAAGTCGCGAATCACGCTCGGGATATCGGCGCCCATGGCCATCAGGTGCGAGGGATCCAGGTTGACTCCGATTGACCCGCTGCCCACGGAATCGATCAGCCGCCGGGCGGTCGACGCGTTGTAGACCAGCTGCGCGAAGCACGGCTCGATGGCCAGTTGGACGGACTGCTCCGCGGCGAAGGACGCAAAATCCCTCCAGTACGGAATCGCGACCTGCTCCCACTGGTATTCCAAGATCGCCACGTTCTCCGGAGGCCACGAGCTGGTTACCCAGTTCGGTGAACTGTCCCCCGCCGCCGCGGGCAATCCGGACATGCACACGACGGTGGGCACCTCCATAAGTCGCGCCAGGCGGACCGTTTTGCGCAATACCGCGTCCTGCGCCGGACCCGACACCGGGTGCAGCTGGTTCCCGTTCGCGTTCAGTGCGCTGATGCGCAATCCGTGCTCGGCGACCTTGCGCAGGTAGTCCGCACGCGCCGTCTCGGAGTCCAGCAAACGGTCCAGGTCCAAGTGGGGCGCCTGGGACCAGTTGCCCGTGGGCAACTCGATCGAGCTGAGTCCCAGGTCAGCGGCGATGTCCAAGACGTCATCGAAGCCGCGTGAGGACAGCGAGTCCGTGATCATTCCTATCTCCACGGCGGAGCACCTTCCCGTTACCGTGCTTGCGTCCAGCCCTTCGGGGCCGGGCGCAAGCGGTGATGACTAGACTCGTGCGGCGTGGGCCGCGGCCACACTGCTGCGCATGGTTTGCAGCTGGTACTTGGCGACTTCCTTGGCATTGTCGTTCTCGGCAAAGACGCACGAAACCATGACGGTTTCCTCGCGCGAGGTGAAACCGTTCTCCGCCAGGCCGCCGAAGAATTCCTCCCAGTTCACGTCTCCGTCACCAATCTTCAGGTGCTGGTGCACACGGACCGCGTTCCCCGGGGGGTTGGTGATGTAGCGCAGCCCGTGCGAGGCCTGGTGGTCCATGGTGTCGGCAACGTGCACCACACGCAGCCTCTCGCCGACGGCCGCCATGATGTCCAGCGGCTGATCCTTCATGTGGAAGGTGTGTGCCGCGACGTAGGCGAAGGACAGGTTCGGGGAGTTGACCCCGCGGACCATGCGCCAGCCGGCCAGTCCTTCCTCCACGAAGTCGTCGGGGTGCGGGTCGAAGGCCACGTTGATGCCCTCGGACTCGAAGAGCGGGACAAGTTCCTCCATGGAACGGTAGAAGGCGGCCTCGGATTCCTCGGGTTGTTCCGGGCGGCCGGAGAACTCGGTGTTCATCTGGTTCACGCCCAGGTCCACGGTGATCTGGATGGCGCGCTTCCAGTAGCGCACTGCCGCCTCGCGCAGCACCGGGTCCGGGGAGGACCACTTGTGCACCGGCAGCACCGAGGCGATCTCGACGCCGGCCTTCTTGCAGGCGGCCTTCAGGTCGGAGACCAGTGCGTCGTCGGCCTTGGGGTGCGTGAAGAAGGGCAGCAGGTCCTTGTGCGGGGTCAATTGCAAATACTTGTAGCCGAGTTCGGCGGCCAGCTCCGGGAATTCCAGCAGCGAGTGTGTGTGGTGGAACGGTGTCGGGTCAAGGGCGATCTTCATGGTGTGGTTCCTAGGTGTTTCTGCTAGCTGTACAGGGCTGGCTTCTCGTTGAGTTTCACCGCGACGCGTTCGCCGGTGCGCTGGGCTTCGACACCGGCCTCGCAGCAGGCTGCGGTGGCGTAGCCGTCCCAGGCGCTGGGACCGCCGAGTTCACCGCGTGCGGCGGCGTCGACCCAGGCTTGGATCTCGGTGTCGTATGCGGCACCGAAACGCTCCTCGAAGCCGGGGGTCACCCGTCCGCCCCACTGGCCTGCGGTGCGCACATAGGGGCCCGCATCGTTGCCGATGGACACGATGCCGGTCTCGAAGGAAGCCTGGGTGGCGACCTCGTAGCCGAACTGGGCATTGACGTAGATTTCCACGTCCGCCAGCACCCCGGATTCGGTTTCGATGAGCACGTGCTGTGGGTCGTGCTGCCCTTCCGGGGCGTTCTTGGTGGCCTTGCCCAGGCGTACCTGCACCGAGGTGATTTCCTCGCCGGTGAAGAAGCGGATGGCGTCGAATTCGTGGACGACCGAGTCGTTGATCAGCATCTCGTTGGTGAAGCCGGCCGGGGTGTCGGGGTTGCGGTGCTGGTGGTGCAGCATCAGCAGTTCGCCCAGTTCGCCCGAGCGGATGAGCGTTTCCAGCTGTGCGTACTCGGCGTCGTAGCGGCGCATGAATCCGACCTGGATGCGCTTGCGGCCCAGCTTCGCCTCGGCCTGGACGATCCCCCAAGACGATGCGGCGTCGGGGGTCAGCGGCTTTTCGCAAAGGATCGGGATGTCGCGCTCCAGGGCCTTGAACAGGATGTCCTGGTGCAGGAAGCCGGGGGTGGCGATCAGGATCGCATCAACGTTCGCCGAGTCCAGTGCTGCCTGGGCGTCGGTGAGCGCCACGGCACCCTCGATCCCGGCGATGGCGGCGGAGGCCCGGGCCTCGTCGATGTCGACGACGGCGGCGACCTCAGCGCCGGAGATGCGGTGGTGCAGGCGTTGGATGTGGTCGGCGCCCATGCGTCCGGCCCCGATGACCGCTACGCGCAATGGTGAACTCATGTTAGGTGTTTCCTTGTCCTTGGGGCCCGCGGGGGCGAAGCGTGGGGGTTCGGTGGTGTTCGGTTGTTCTAGCGCACGCGGGTGCGTGAGCCGCAGGAGAGCAGGTGAGCTGCGGTGCGCTTGGCAATGGGCATCGGCACCGAGAAGTCGATGACCGGGTACATGTCCTGCTCCACGATCCCGTACACCGGCTTGTCCAGGGCCTCGACGGCCTCGATGACGGCGCGCAGGTCCGGCAGCCCGTTCGGCGGCTCGACCATGACCCCTGCCTTGTTGGCCGCCGCCCACGTCATGTTGGACTCGCGCACCTTGGCCAGCACCACCGGGTCGATCTGCTTCAGGTGCAGGTAGCCGATGCGCTCGGGGTGATTGGAAATCAGCTCAAGCGAGGACGCTCCCCCGTATTCGGCGTGCCCGGTGTCCAAGCACAGGTTGGTGAAGGCCGGATCGGTGTGCTGCAGGAAACGCTCGATGTCGTCCTGCGCGCAGACGTGGGAGTCGGCATGGGAGTGGAACTGTTGCTTCAGCCCGAAGTCCTCGGCCAGGATCTTCCCCAGCCGGTCGTGGCCCTGGAACAGGGCATCCCAGCCACCTGCGGAGAGTTGCTCGTCCTCCACGGCTTCCCCGGTGACGTCATCGCGCCACATGGCCGGGATGACCACGATGTGCTCCCCGCCCATGGCGGCGGTGAGTTCGGCGACCCGGCGGGCCGGTTCCCAGGCCTCGTCCCAAGCCGCGGCGCTGCCGTCCAGTCCGCGGTGGAAGGCGGTGAACACCGTGCCGGCACAGACGTTCAAGTCGCGGGCCGCCAGTTCGTCGGCCAGGCGGGACGGATCGGTGGGCAGGTATCCGTAAGGTCCCAGTTCGATGGTCTTGTACCCGGATTCGGCGACCTCGTCCAGGAAGCGTTCCCAGGGCGTCTGCTTCGGGTCCTCCGGGAACCATACGCCCCAGGAGTCCGGCGCGGTGCCAATGATCAACTTGTTTTTGATGTCCAGCATCATGCGGACCTTTCGTTCATGAAGCGGGGGGCTGCGAGGCAATTCGGGGTTCCGGCGGCGGGAGGCGTTTCCCGCCGCCGGTACACCCTCCCCCCAGGGGGGTGTTGGTCCCCGGGGGAGAACGGGGCGGTGCTAGTTGGAAGGGAACGCGAAGGAGGCGTTGGATTCTTCCTTGTGTTCGGGCCAGCGCTGGGTGACTGCCTTGCCGCGCGTGTAGAAGCGCACGCCGTCGGCACCGTAGATGTGGTGTTCGCCGAACAGCGAGTTCTTCCAGCCGCCGAAGGAGTGCCATGCCACCGGGACCGGCAGCGGGATGTTGACCCCGACCATGCCAACGTGGACGCGGCGCATGTAGGTGCGGGCGTCTGCGCCGTTGGAGGTGAAGATCGCCGTGCCGTTGCCGTACGGGTTGGCGTTGACGACCTCGATGGCCTCGGCCAGGGTGTTCACGCGGACGACGGCCAGGACGGGTCCGAAGACTTCCTCGGTGTAGGCGGTCATTTCGGTCTTGACCTTGTCGATGATGGTCGGGCCGACGAAGAAGCCGTTCTCGTGGTCGGCGACGACCAGGTCGCGGCCGTCGACGATGATCGCTGCTCCGGCTTCCTGCGCCTCGCCCACGATCTTTTCGATGCGGGTCTTGGAGGCGGGGGTGATGACCGGGCCCATGTCGGCCTCGGCGTCCAGGCCGTGGGAGACCTTGATGTCCTTGGCGCGGGCAACCAGCTTGTCCACCAGCACGTCCGCTGCGGGGCCGACGGCAACGGCCACGGAGATGGCCATGCAGCGCTGTCCGGCCGAGCCGAAGGCGGCGGCGGTGAGGTGGTCGGCGGCGAGTTCCATGTCGGCGTCGGGCATGATGACCGCGTGGTTCTTCGCCCCGCCCAAGGCCTGGACGCGCTTGCCGTTGGCGGTGGCCGTCTCATGGACGTACTTGGCGATGGGGGTGGAACCGACGAAGGAGATCCCGTCGATGAGCGGGTGGTGCAGCAGGCCGTCGACGGTTTCCTTGCCGCCGTGCAGCACCTGGAACACGCCGTCGGGCAGGCCGGCTTCCTTGAAGAGCCGCGCCATGAAGACCGCTGCGGAGGGGTCGCGCTCGGAGGGCTTGAGGATGAAGGCGTTGCCCGCGGCGATCGCGACCGGCGCCATCCACAGCGGGACCATGACCGGGAAGTTGAAGGGTGTGATGCCCGCGACCACGCCGAGCGGCTGGCGGAAGGAGAACACGTCGATGCCGGTGGAGACCTGGTCGGAGTATTCGCCCGTGAGCGACTGCGAGATGCCGCAGGCGTACTCAACGACCTCCAGGCCGCGGCCGATCTCGCCGGCGGCGTCGGAGAGGACCTTGCCGTGCTCGGAAGTCACGATGCGGGCCAGCTCGTCGGTGTTGGCGGCCAGCAGTTCGCGGAACTTAAAGAGCACGGCGGTGCGCTTGGCGATGGAGGCGTCCCCCCAGGAATCGGCCGCGGCGCGGGCGGCAACCACTGTTGCCTCCAGGTCCCTGGCGGAGGCCAGGGCCAGGTTGGCGGTGACCTCGCCGGTGGCCGGGTTGTACACCGGCTGGGTGTTGCTGCTGTCGCCGGTGGTTTCGGCGCCGTTGATGAAGTGCTTGATGGTGGTCACCGCGGTGGCCTGGGTGGTGGTGCTCATGTCGGCTTTCCTTCTGTGGTGGGGGGGAAGTTGGTTGGGGGGCATTAGCCCAGGTAGTTTCGCTGGCGGGCCTTGTGCCCGGAGTAGGTCTGGAAGGCGGCCCGGGTGCTCTCGAGGTCGGATTCGCCGGAGACCGGCACGTCCCACCAGGATTCGGAATCCGGGGCGTCCAGCAGCGGGTCGGATTCGACGTGGATGAGGATCGGTCCGCTGCCTTCCGGCGCCGCCTTGGCGGTGGCGATCGCCGCCGCGAGCTTGTCGATGGCGTCGGTGCCCGGTTCAATCCTGATGACGTTTACGCCCAGGGACTCGGCGTTGGTGGCCAGGTCGATCGGCAGCTTGGCCCCGGCGTCGAAGGAATGCGTTTTTGCGTCCAACTCACGGTATTGAGTGCCGAAGCGCTGGGAACCCAGGGATTCGGAGAGCGAGCCGATGGAGGCGTAGCCGTGGTTCTGGATCAGCACGGTGATCAGCTTGATCCCCTCGGCCACCGCGGTGACCAGTTCGGTGTGCATCATCAGGTAGGAGCCGTCCCCGACCATGACCACGACATCGCGGTTTTCCGCCGCGCCGCGGGACGTTTCGTCGATGACCGCGCGCTTGACGCCCAGCCCGCCGGCGATCTCGTAGCCCATGCAGGAGAACGCGTACTCCACGTGGTAGCCGTGGGCGTCCTTGATGCGCCACATCTTGTGCAGGTCCCCGGGCAGGGAACCGGCGGCGCAGATGACCACGTCGCGTTCGTCCATGGCCCCGTGGACCGCGCCGATGATCTCGTTCTGCGCCGGCAGCGGGTTGTGCCGGGTGGCGAAGGCGGTATCCACGGTGGCGTCCCAGCGTTGCTTCTCGGAAGCGACCACGGCTTCCAGGTCGGCCCCGACCCGGTACCCGCCCAGGGCGGTGTTCAGTGCCACCAAGGCCTTGCGGGCATCGGCGACGATGGGCAGCGCCGTGCCGTGCTTGTAGGCGTCCAGCGGTGCGACGTTGATGTTGATGAAGCGCAGCCCGGGGTTCTGGAACGCGGTGCGCGAGGCGGTGGTGAAGTCCTCGTAGCGGGTGCCGATGCCGATGACCAGGTCCGCCTCGGCGGCAAGCGCGTTGGCGGCGGTGGTGCCGGTGGAACCGATAGCGCCCAGGGAGTGCGGCGAGTCCCAGGCGATGGTCCCGACCCCGGCCTGCGTGTAGGCCACCGGGATGCCGGTTTTCTGCGCCAGTTCCAGCAGCGCATCCTGCGCGAAGGAGTACAGCACCCCGCCGCCGGCGACGATCAACGGACGCTTGGCGGCCTTGATTAGCTGCGCGGCGCGGGCGATGTCATCGGCCTCGGGTTCGGGGCGGCGGATCTTCCAGTCGCGTTCGGCCAGGAATTCCTCGGGCACCTCGAACACCTCGGCCTGCACGTCCTGCGGCAGGGAGATGGTCACCGCGCCGGTCTCGACCGGGTCGGTGAGCACGCGCAGCCCGTTCATCATGGCGGAGAAGAGCTGCTCGGGGCGGTTGACCCGGTCGAAGTACTTGGACAGCGGGCGGAAGGCGTCGTTGACGGTGATGTCGTAGCCGTGGGAATGCTCGAGCTGCTGGAGCACCGGGTCCGCCGCGCGGGTGGCGAAGGTGTCGGAAGGCAGCAGCAGCACCGGCAGCCTGTTGGCCGTGGCCAGTGCCGCGCCGGTGAGCAGGTTCGAGGAGCCCGGGCCGATGGAGGTGGACACCGCGTAGGTGGCGCGGCGGCGGACGTGCCGGGCGTAGCCGACGGCCTGGTGCGACTGGGCCTGCTCGTTGCGTCCCTGGTAGTAGGGCATCAGGGACGGGTCCCGCACCTGGAACTGCTTCAGCGCCTGGCCGACGCCGGCCACGTTGCCGTGCCCGAAGATGCCGAACATGCCCGGGATGAGCCGTTCGCGGTAGGCCTGCCCGCCAACGTTGTCCACGGTGTACTGCCTGCCCAGGAATTCCACGACGGCCTGGGCGACCGTCATTCTGCGTGTAGCCATTGCTTTGCGGTGCTCCTACTCGGCGGGGATGGTGGCGTGGTTCAACAGGGAAGCGGCGGTGGCCACCGCCGAGGCGACGTCGCCGTCTGCCGGGTAAAGCAGCGTGCGTCCGACCGTCAGGCCTTGGACTCCCGGCAATGCCAGTGCGGCCGCCCAGGTGGCGAACACCTCGTCGGGAGAGCCCTCGGGGTCCCCTCCCAGCAGCACGGTGGGCAACGTGGTGGCAGCCATGACGCGTTCCATGTCCGGGACCACCGGAAGCTTCATCCAGGTATAGGCGCTGGTGCCGCCAAGCCCGGAGGCGATGCCCACCGACTTGATGACGGCGTCGGGACCCAGGTCGTTGCGGACCCGCCCGTTGTGCCATTCGGAGAGGAACGGCTCAACCATGGCGATGAGCTTGCGTTCGGCCAGCTCGTCGATGGCGTGGGCGGTAGCCTCGAGTGTCACGGCGGTCGCGGGGTCGCCCAGGGCAATTCGGGTGAGCATCTTTCCGCCGTCGGCGCCGATGTCCGCCAGCGCCTGTGCGGTGTGGCCGGTGAAACGGTCGTCGAACTCGTTGACGTATCCGGAGAGCCCGCCGCGGTTCATCGAGCCGAAAACCAGCTTGTGGTCCAGCGCACCGAGCAGCAGCAGGTCATCGAGGATGTCGGGGCTTGCCAGCACGCCGTCGACCGCGGGGTTTTGCAGGGAGATCTGCAGCCTGTCGAGCAGGTCGCGGCGGTCGGCCATGGCCATCGTACGGTTGCCGACCGATAGTGCGCCGCGGGCCGGGTGGTCTGCGGCGATGATGAAGTTCTGCCTCCCGGTCCGCGCCCCCTCGTGGCGGATGCGGGTGGCAGCCGCACGGGCCACGGCTCCCGGGTCCTCCAGGCGGATGGTGGTCAGGTGCGCGTAGCGGCGCGGGTCCTCGCGGTCGATGGCCGGGTTGTTGCTCATGGGGAGACCTCGATGGTTGCCGGCCCGGGTACGGTGCGGCCGCGTTCGGCCAACAGCGCGTTGACCTCGGTTGGGGTGGGCATGTCGTCGGAGCAGGCCAGGCGGGAGGCGACAATGGCGCCTGCCGCGTTGGCGTAGTCCAGGACCTGTTCAAGGGGCCAGCCGGAGAGCAGTCCGTGGCAGAACGCACCGCCGAAGGAGTCCCCCGCGCCGAGGCCATTGACGGTCTGCACGGGAACCGGGGCAGAGACCACGCGTTCGGTGCGGGTCTTGGCCATGACGCCCTCGGGGCCGAGCTTGACCACGGCGATCTCCACGCCGGCGGCCAGCAGGCGGTCGGCCTGCTCGTCGGGGGTGCCCTCGCCGACTGCCACCGCGCATTCCTTGTCGTTGCCGATGGCGACGGTGACGTGGGGCAAGACCTTGGCGACCTGGGCGCGGGCGGCTTCCTCCGATTCCCAGAACATGGGGCGGTAGTCCAGGTCCAGGACCGTGAACTGGTTTGCCGCCAGCGTCTCGCGTGTCCTGAGCTCATGCGCGGCGATGTGGGCGCCTGCGCTTGGCTCCTGGCTGAGTCCGGTGACGGTGGACCAGAAGATCCGCGAACTGCGGATCGCATCGCCGTCCAGTTCCTCCGTGGCGATCTTCCAGTCAGGGGCGGTGGGGAATCGTCCGTAGAAGTAGAGCGGGAAGTCTTCCGGCGGCATGATGGCGCAGAAGGTGACCGGCGTCTGCAGCCCGGGGACCCGACTGACATGGCTGCGGTCAACCTGGAACTTGTCCAGCTCGCGCTCCAGGTAGCTGCCGAACTCGTCGTCACCAATCCGGGTGATGACCGCGGTACGGCGCCCGTGGCGGGCTGCGGCCACCGCCACATTGGTTGGCGAACCACCCAGGTACTTGCCGAAGCTGTTAACCTCGCCGAGGGGAACACCGATGTCGTTCGGGTAGACGTCGACGCTGATGCGTCCGATGGTGAGTACGTCGTGGGTCACGCGGATCGACGTCCTTTCTTGTCTGGTTCCTGGCTGACCGGTTGCCCATCAGCCTCGAAGATCTCTGTGCTGTGAGTCAAGCCACAGGCAATACTCTGCACCATAAACTTTGTCCTGTCAAAGGTTTGTACTGTCATATTTACAACGAGCGTAACGTGACGGACGGCGGGATCGGACCATGCGCCCTCACGGCGCCTCCCCGGCGCCGGGAACTGCCAGCTCGCCGGTGGAATACCGGGCCCGGCCAAAACCAAACGACCAGCCCTCGGCACCGTTTTCCGAGTAGCCGATGAAAACGTCCTCGCCGGCCACGCCGACGGCCCGGAGTTCGCGTGCGATCGCGGCAAACAGCGCAGCCTTGGCCTCCCCGGAGCGCCCGCGCTGGGTGAAAGCCTGGATCATCACCACCGCATCACTGCGGCCAAACCCGAGCCCGGCATCCAGGGCGACGATCTGCCCGCATGGATGCTCGGTCATGACGTGGAAGTAGTCACCCTCCGGGATGCGATACCCCTGCACCGCCGCGACATGGATCGCCCTGCTGAGCGCAGCCAACCCTGCGGGCGTGCGCCCCTCGGCGACATCAATGCGAATCATCAGCATGGGTCCGACACCTCTTTCAGTTCAAGTCCACCGACCCGCCTCGGTCCGGCGGGTCATGAAAAAACTTTGTCCTGACATACTTACAAAATCAAGACTGGATTGTCATTCACCCCGCGATCGCCCCTCCCGCATCCATGGCGGCGGGAACTTTTCCCGGTGACAACTTTGTATGGACAACGTGACCTTGTGTGGATATATTTTAGATGCGTCACGTTTTGGAGCGCTCCAAGATTGCGTGTCAGTCTCCAGCTGCCGGCGTCGCCCGCCACCGCCGCGGCGGTCATCGGCCGCTCTCCACGGACAGCTGCACGTCCTTCCCCCATCCAAGAAAGCTAGGAAAGCCATGAAACTCGGTGTCTACAACGCCATCCTGCACGACCGTTCACTACCCGAGGCGCTTGAAGCCATTGCCAAGGTTGGATTGACCGGCATTGAAATCAACACTGGAGGTTTCCTGCCGGCGGTGCACGTGCCGACGTTCGACGAGATCCTCTCCAGCGATGTTGCCCGCGACGAATACCTGGGCCTCTTCGAGGGCACCGGCGTCTCGATCGCGGGACTCAATTGCAACGGCAACCCACTGCACCCCAACCCTCTGATCGGCCACGCCCACGCCGAGGATATCCGTCGCTCCATCCGCCTGGCCGAACGCCTGGGCCAGGACCGCGTCGTCACCATGTCCGGCCTGCCCGGCGGGGAACCCGGCGCCACGACACCGAACTGGATCGTCAACGCCTGGAACTCCACGGCACTTGACGTCCTTGACTACCAAATGGGCGTGGCCGCCGACTTCTGGAAGGAAACCGACAAGCTCGCCGCCGACCACGGGGTGAAGGTGGCCCTTGAGCTCCACCCGCAGAACGTGGTCTTCAACCCGGCCGGCATCCGCGAGCTCGTCGAACGCACCGGTGCGACCCACGTAGGCGTCGAACTCGATGCCTCCCACCTCTTCTGGCAGCAGATGGATCCCGTGGCGGTAATCCGCGACCTAGGCCCGCTGGTGTTCCATGCAGCCGCCAAGGACGTTCGAGTCAACCCGTCGGCCGCCATTTACGGGGTTTTGGACAACCGCTTCCGCAAGCTCGACCCATCCGAGCCCCGCACCAACTTGGGCGGCGACGAGTGGGCCAACGAGTGGCCGAAGGATGCCGCCTGGGACTTCGTGGCGCTGGGCAAGGGACACGACACCGCGTACTGGACCGAGTTCCTGCGCGCGCTGCAGGAGGTCGATCCCGAGATGTGGGTCAATATCGAGCACGAGGACGTGTCCCTAGGTCGCATCGAGGGCCTGGAAGTGGCCTCAGCCGTACTGCGCGAAGCCAACGCCACCCTGGAGGTTTCGGTCCGTTGATCGCCTGGGCGCGCTACCCGTACGAAGGCAAGGTCGTGCTGGTCACCGGCGCCGGCTCGGGCATCGGGCGCGGCATCGCCCAGGGGTTCCTGGAGCAGGGCGCATGCGTGGCGGTGCTGGGCCGCACCACCGACTCGTTGCGCACCACTGCCCAAGACCATCCGGAAGACCGGTCCCTGGTGCTGGCCTGCGATGTCACCGATCGCTCCGAGGTCGAGCGGTCCGTTGCCGAGTTGCTGGCACGTTTCGGCCGCCTGGACATCGTCGTCAGCAATGCCGGCTGGTGCGAACCCAGCGAACTCGAGACGTTCGAGGACGATGTCTGGGCGCGGATGCACGCTGTCAACGTGGACGCATTCATCTTCCTGGCCAGGGCGGCCCTGCCGGCGTTGAAGGCCAGCCACGGCAACGTCGTGGCCGTTTCCTCGGTCTCGGGAATACGGGGGGATTGGAACCAGTTCGCCTACAACGCCACCAAGGGCGCGCTCAACGCCATGGTCCAAAGCCTGGCCCTGGATCTGGGCACCCATGGGGTGCGGGTCAATGCCGTGGCCCCTGCCTTCACCGATACGCAGCTGACCCGCCAGAGGCTGGAGGACCCGGAATTCGCCGCCCGGCTGCTGGACAGGCTGGCCCTGGATCGGCCGGCGACACCGGCGGACATCGCCCGGACAGTCTTGTTCCTGGCCAGCCCGGACGCCGGTTACATCACCGGGGCCATTATTCCCGTCGACGGCGGAACGACCGCGTCTTCGGGAACGCCTCGCCCACTTTAGGACACAATGTCCGGAGGCCGGGTTCCACGACCGCGCGGAACCCGCCTTCGGCGTTCCGGGTCTTCAGCCGCGGGGCAGCCGTGCCAGGTCAGCGGCACCGACGAGACCTGCATCCGGTCCCAGCTCGGCCCGGGCGATTTTCGCAAAGGGCCGATACCCCCGCCCGCTCAGCGCCTTTTGGTAGGCGCTGGTCGCCGTCTCGATCAGTGAGGGCGAGGCCGATCCCAGCCCTCCGCCGATGATCATGATTCCGGGGTCCAGCACAGCGGCAAGGTTCGCCAATCCCAGACCGAGCCATTCACCGGCCTCGGCGACGAGGTCGCCACATGCCGGATCTCCGGCTTCCGCCAGACGCGTGACCATTTCCCCAGTCACCGCAGAGGCGTCCCCGTTGGTTTCGGCCCGCAGCGCGTGGGCCACCGGGGAGTTGGAACCGGCCAGGGCCCGCCCCTCGCGTCCCAGCGCGTTCCCCGAGGCGTATTGTTCCCAGCACCCGCGGTTTCCGCAGGCACAGCGATGTCCGCCGGGAACCAGCGTCTGGTGTCCGAATTCCCCGGCGACGCCGAACCTGCCGCGCTGCAGCTTCCCGCCCAGGACGATGGCTCCGCCGATTCCGGTTCCCAAGGTCAGGCACAGCATTTCGTTTTCGCCACGCGCCGCACCGAAGCGGTGTTCGGCCCAGCCGGCCGCATCGGCGTCATTGCTCAACATCACGGTGCGCCCCAGTGCGTCCTCAAGTCGTGCGCGCAGGGGTTCGTTGCGCCAGGCAAGGTGGGGGCTGAAGAGCACGGTGCTCCCGCTGGAATCCATCCATCCGGCCGCGCCCACACCGACCACGGCCCGGGGCGCCTGCTCACCGAGCTTTGTCACCAACTCGACAACCGTCGCCTCAACGGCGCGTGCATCGTGGCCGGGCGTGGACCGACGGAGCCGGCCCATCACTGTGCCGTCGCGGGTCACCAGACCTGCCGCAATCTTTGTTCCACCGATATCGACGCCGATGGCTAGGTCTTCCGCTGGCATGTGCCCTCTTCGGTTTTTGCGTGTGCAACCAACCCACGGTGACAGCCCGGCGTGGCGGTCAGGAATTTGGCCGGGGACAGTCGCGGACTTGGGGAAATTATCTTTAGTATCCTACCTTTTACCGCCGCTGGCCGTGGCACTCATGCCAGTCCCCGTACGCCGGAAATCGAACCGTCGTTGAGCTCCACCAAAATGCGCACTGCCTCGGACGGCTCGTCGACCAGGAAGACCATGTCCTCCATGGCCCGACCGCGGGCCAGGTCCACCAGCAACGGGTAGGCCGGCAGCGTCCGGGTCCAATAATCGACTCCCACCAGCACCATCGGGCTGATGCTGCCGGCCGCCCCGTAAAAGTTCTCGCAGGCGTCCTGGAAGATTTCCTGCACGGTCCCCGCGGCCCCGGGCATGAACACGATTCCTCCGGAGCATTTTTCCAACAGCACCGCCTCGCGGGTGGCATTGGCGAAGTACTTGGCAATGTGGGTGGCGAACATGTTCGGTGGCTCATGGCCGTAGAACCAGGTCGGGATCCCCAGGTTCGCCAGGCCCACGGGCCAGCGTTCGCGCACGCGTGCGGCGGCCCGCGCCCAGCGGGTCACCGACGAGGCGAACCCGGGCTCGACCGCCAGCATTTCCAGCGCCTCGGCAAGGTTCTCGGTGCTGCCCGCGCCCAGGTAGGCGCCCAGGTTCGCTGCCTCCATGGCTCCGGGTCCGCCGCCGGTGGCCACGATGAACCCCGCACCGGAGAGCGCGTAGCCTAGCCGTGCCGCCGTCGCGTAACCGTCGCTGCCGCGCTGTTGCGCATGACCTCCCATGACGCCGACCAGCGGAGCATGGGCCAGTGCCCCGTCGCGGATCTGCGATTCGAGCCGCGCGCCGATGGCATGGTCGTGCAGCGTGGAGGAAAGGGCCGCGTTCAACGCGTCGTGCGCCCCGGCCCCGTAGCGGTGCGAGAGCCAGGCGTAGATCCGCGCATCCGGGACCGTTTCGTAGGACCCGGTCTCCAACCCCGCATAAAGTTCGCCTCCGGAGTACAGTTCCCCGCGATAGGGATCGAAAGGCAGGCCCGGGATCTCGGGGAAAACCAGCGCCCCTCCCCCGCGCAAGCGGCGCTCGATCTTGTCCTCGATCTCGCACCCCATGAACACCGAACCGGCGGCCCGCAGTTTTTCCAGCATCGCGCCCCGGGCACGCAGGTCAACGGATTGCACGTGCCAGCCGTGCATGGAAGCGGCCAGGCGTTTGTCGGTGAGGGCCAGAGCGGCCGCTGCGTGCCTGTCGAAATCGGCCAGCGACGCAATCTCGATGACGCGCGGGAGCGGGTGCAAGGCCGGAGTGCTGTCCATGACATCAAAGACTAGGCGAATTTCACGGCCAGGGCCCGCATTGGTCGTCCACTTCCGCCCGGTCGCGGTTCGTGCTGGGGTGCCAGACGTGAAACGATAGGAGGATGACCGAATCTGCTTTTCCCATGGTCGATGCGCGTGAAATCCTGCGTGTCGTTGGCGGTGTCTCCTTCACACGCGGCAAGGTGCTGGCCACCGACGCCGCTCTGAGCGAGTTCCTGTGGGATCCGGATCAGCAGAACCTGTCCGGGACGGTGTCCGAGGACGGCGAACCCGCTTGCGGCGTGGGCATCACGCTGGCGATGAAAAAGGGCGAGCGCGTCATCGACGACGCCACCTGCAACTGCGGCGATGCGCCCAAGTGCCGCCACGTGGCCGCCGTGCTCATTTACTCCAATTCCATGCACCTGCGGGCCAAGGACGTGGTGTACCGCAACACCGCCGTCGCGGTCCCGGCGTGGCAGCAGTCCCTGCAGCAACTGCTTGCCCCGGCCCCGGCAGCCGCCAAGTCCCTGGGCGGACCCAACTCCAAGCACCCGGTGTTGCAGATGGGCCTGCAGTTCGAGCTGCAGGACACCACGCTTTCGGCACACCAGCAGTGGGCCCCGGGTTCCGGGGTGGGGCAGTTGAAGGTGGCCTCCCGGCGCTGGCGCCTGGGCGTGCGCCCGGTGGTGCGTTCCGGGTCCGACCGCTGGGCGCGGTCGAACCTGCGCTGGAACACCATCAGCTTCAAGACCTTCGGGTTGAACCTGGATGTCGAACAGCACCGCTGGTTCTGCCAGTTCGTGCCGCTTTACCGCGCCAAGGGGGAACTCTACTTCGGCGAGGACAACGACTGGCTGTACCTCGACGAGTATTCCTCGGCACTGCTCTGGGAGTTGCTGGCCGAGGCCAGGTCCCTGGGCGTGGCGCTGGTGGGAACCCGGACGTACACCAGGATCCTGCTGGCTTCACCGGCCCAGGTGGCACTGGGCACCCGCGCGGCCGAGGATGGCCTGGCGCTGGCCCCCTCGGTGTCCCTGGGCGGGCACGGCTTCATCCTCGATGCGCACACCGCCGCCGGTTCCATCGGCAGCCACGGCGTGTACGTTGCCAACGAGGACCAGAGCGAGATCTTCCTGGGCCAGGTCCCCGGCGGGCTCAGCCATAGCGAGCTGGCCATGCTGCACCACCCCGAGACCCTGAACGTGCCGGCGGCGGAAACCGAGGAGTTCTTCTCCCGCGTCTACCCGCGGCTGGCCCGCAAGTTGCGCGTGACCAGCCCCGACGCCTCCGTCGAGTTGCCCCCGGTGTTGCCGCCCAAGCTGGTGGCCAAGATCCGCTACGGCTCGCGGGAAACCGTCGACGTGGACTGGGTCTTCGACTACAACGGCATGGTCGTGGATGCCGCAGACCGCGACACCCTGGTGGAGTCCGCCCTGGAATCGGCGGTGCTGGAGATCCTGAACCGGCACCCCGCCTTCGAGTCCTCGGTGCTCGGGCCCCGGCACTTCCAGGGCCTGGAGGTCATCGACTTCGTGCGCCGCGTGCTGCCGGAGCTCACCGAGGTCGAGGACCTGGTGCTCTCGGAGGCCGGGACCCGCCCGGAATTCCACGAACTCACCGAGGCGCCGGAGCTGGTCATCACCACGGTGGAATCGGACCGCCGCGACTGGTTCGACCTGGGCCTGCTGATCTCCATCGGCGAGCGGCAGATCCCCTTTGCCGACATCCTGCGTGCCCTGATCCAGGGACACACCAAGCTGTTGATGCCTGACCGCAGCTACTTCTCCCTGGCCGATCCGCTCTTTGACAAGCTGCGCGCCCTGGTCTCCGAGGCCGGCGGGCTGCGGGACATGAAGGACAAGGAAGCGGACATCTCGCTGACCCCCTACCAGTTCTCCATGTGGGAGGAGCTGGAGGACCTGGCCTCCCGCATCGAGGGACCCGACGCGTGGGTGGGCGCGCTGAACTCGCTGGTGAACCTGAAGACCACCGAGGTGGCCGACCTGCCCCCGACGCTGAATGCGACGCTGCGCCCCTACCAGGTGGAGGGCTTCGGCTGGCTGGCCACGCTGTGGCGCAACGGCCTGGGCGGGGTGCTGGCCGATGACATGGGCCTGGGCAAGACCCTGCAGACCCTGGCGCTGATCCTGCACGCGCACCAGGTGTGGGAGAACCCCGCGGCGTTCGAGGGCATCAGCCCCCAGGCCGGCGTGCGCGCTCCCTTCCTGGTGGTCGCCCCCACCTCGGTGGTCTCCAACTGGAAGGACGAAGCGGCGCGCTTCGCCCCGTCCCTGCGGGTCGTGGCCATCACCGACACCGAGTCGCGCGCCGCCGCCTCGCTGGCACAGTTGGCCAAGGACTACGACGTGGTCGTCACCTCCTACACGCTGCTGCGCCTGGACGACGACGCGTATGCGGACATCCCCTGGGCCGGGCTGATCCTGGACGAGGCGCAGTTCGTGAAAAACAAGGCCACCAAGGCACACCATGTGGCCAGGGACATGCCCGCCCGCTTCAAGCTGGCGATCACCGGCACGCCCATGGAGAACAACCTCATGGAGCTCTGGTCGATCTTCGCCATCGTCTCCCCCGGGCTCTTCCCCTCGGCCGTGCGCTTTGCGGAGAACTACCAGCGCCCCATCGAGCGCCAGGGACTGGCCGAGCCGCTGGTGCGCCTGCGCCGTCGGATCCGCCCGTTCATGTTGCGCAGGACCAAGGACGCGGTGGTCACCGACCTGCCGCCGAAGCAGGAACAGGTACTGCACGTGGAGCTGGGCGAGGAGCATCGCCGGGTCTACGACACGCACCTGCAGCGCGAGCGCCAGAAGGTGCTGCGCCTGGTCGATGACATGGACAAGAACCGGTTTACGATCTTCCAGTCCCTGACCCTGCTGCGCATGCTCTCGCTCGATGCCTCGCTGGTGGACCCGGAGTACGCGCACGTGCCCAGCGCCAAGCTCGATGTGCTCTTCGAACAGCTGGAGGACGTGCTGGCCGAGGGCCACCGTGCGCTGATCTTCTCCCAGTTCACCTCCTTCCTGAAGAAGGCCGCTGACCGGTTGGATGCCGCGGGGGTGCCCTACGCCTACCTGGACGGGTCCACGCGCAAGCGTGCCGAGGTCATCGACTCGTTCAAGTCCGGGGTCGCCCCGGTGTTCCTGATCTCGCTGAAGGCGGGCGGCTTCGGGCTGAACCTCACCGAGGCCGACTACTGCTTCCTGCTGGACCCGTGGTGGAACCCCGCCGCCGAGTCGCAGGCCGTGGACCGGGCGCACCGCATCGGGCAGACCCGCAACGTGATGGTCTACCGGATGGTCGCCAAGAACACCATCGAGGAAAAGGTGGTGGCGCTGCAGGACTCCAAGCGCCAGCTCATCTCCTCGGTCATGGACGAGGGCGCGGGCTTCGGCAAGGTGCTCAACGCGGACGACATCCGCGAGCTGCTGCGCTAATCCCTCCCCTTGTTTCGGGGCCACATGCCTGTTCGAGGGGACGACGCCCGCCGGGCCTGCACCATGTTGCGCAGTGCAGGGCTTCCGGGCCTAGGAACGTTCCTGGGCGGCCTGCGGGACCCGCAGGCTGCCGTAGCGCTCCATCCGGTGCCAACGCAGGCGAACACCGGTGAACGCGGTGACCACCGACTGGATCACCACCAGATACATCAGTTGCCGATAGACGAACTGCTGCAGCGGGAGCGTCCACAGGGCGTGCATCGGCTCGCGGTCAAGCTTGAACGCATAGCCGGCCATGACCAGTTGGATCAGCAGGAAGAGGGTCCAGACCACGGCGATCCGGAGCGGATCCAGGAAGACCAGCCCGTAGATGGCGAACACATCGACCACCGGCGCGAACAACGGAAGCAGCACCTGGAAGACCATCAGGTAGCCGATCCCCCGACGCCCGAGCTTGCCTGCAGATCCCGACTGGGCCATGGCCCCGCGGTGCTTCCACATGGCCTGCAAGGTGCCGTAGCACCAGCGGTACCGCTGCTTCCACAGGGCGCCGAGGGTGGCAGGCGCCTCGGTCCAGGCCAGTGCCTCGTCCTCGTAGACGACGCGCCAGCCGTCGCGGGACAAGGCCATGGTGAGGTCGGTGTCCTCGGCCAGGGTGTCGTCGCTGACGCCGCCCACCCGGTCCAGTGCCTCGCGGCGGAACGCCCCGATCGCGCCGGGGACAGTGGGCATGCATTCGGCGACGTCGAACAGGCGGCGGTCCAGGTTGAACCCGACGACGTATTCAATGTGCTGCCATGCGCCCAGGATGCCGCCGCGGTTGGCAATCTTGGTGTTGCCGGAGATGGCGCCCACCTTTGGATCGGCAAAACGCTGGAGCAGGAGGTGGACGGTGTCGGGCTCGAAGACGGTGTCGCCGTCGACCATCACCACCAGTTCGTGGTTGGCCGCCGCAATGCCGGCGTTCAAGGCGGACGGCTTTCCGCCGTTCTGCTTGCGGATGACCACCACTCCGGGCAGCCCGAGTGACTCGACGATGTCGGCGGTGCCGTCGGTCGATCCGTCGTCAACGACGATGACCTCCACCGGGTGGTGCGAAGCGGCGATGGACCGCACTGCCGCTTCGATTCCGGCCGACTCGTTGTACGCGGGAACGATCACGCTGGCAGGTTCGAGGATCTCCTTGCGCATCGGCTGTTCGAACCACCCGCGGTCGCGCTCGGCCTCGCGGCCCAGCCGCTCGGCGCGTTTGTG
Source organism: Paeniglutamicibacter sulfureus (assembly GCF_039535115.1). NCBI lineage: Bacteria > Bacillati > Actinomycetota > Actinomycetes > Micrococcales > Micrococcaceae > Paeniglutamicibacter > Paeniglutamicibacter sulfureus. Next base: position 3,760,760 of record NZ_BAAAWO010000001.1, on the reverse strand, counting down.
CCGGGCGGCCACGACCATCACCAGAACGGCCCGCAACAGCGTCAACACCCCGGCCGCCACGAGCGCCCAGGAAATCGCCACCACGACGGCCTCGGTGATCCTGATGCCCCACACAAAGGCATTGCCCGTGACGGTGTCGGCGGTGGATGCGGGCCGGCTGCTGTCCACGCCGATCGAGCCGCCGACCGTGGTGAAGCGATGGCCCGGGTCGGACGCCCCTTCCAAGGCCGCATCAAGGGCGGCGACGGTCTGGGACCTGTTTCCGCCGCCGTCGTGCATCAGGACCACTTCCCCGGCCGCTTCCTGCATGGTGAGCCGATCGGCGATCACCTCGGCGCCGGGGCGGACATTGTCGGCGCTGTCGTGGCTGCTCAGGACGGTGAGGTACCCGTCGTCCGCGGCGGTATCCATGAAGCTCCATTGGACCTGGGTGAGCGCCGCATTGTCGTAGCTGGCCGGCGGGCGCAAGAGGGTCGGGGAATGCCCGGTGATCCCCGTGATGACTTTCTGTGCCCCGCGGATCTCAAGCTGGCGCCGCCAATCGGGCACCGCGGCAAGGTCGCTGTTCGTGAGCGTCTGGATGCCGATCTCATGGCCCTCCGCAAACATGCGACGAATGAGCTCGGGGTGCCTGACGGCCGCGGAACCGGTCACGAAGAAGGTGGCATGGACACGGTGCTCGCGCAAGGTGTCAAGGATCCTCGGTGTCCACATCGGGTCCGGCCCGTTGTTGAACGTCAGGGCCACGGAGTCGGCGGACGGTGCGGTGGTGCGCACGCCTTCCCCCCGCGGATCCACAATGGGGCCACCCTCCAGGACGGCGCCGGGGGTGTTTCCGGCGTTGGAGGCGCGCGCGGAACCGGGGGGAGCGTCACTGTCCACCGGGTGGTTGATGTATCCCTGGATGGCCAAGGCCAGGCCCAGCGTCAGCATGACGGCCGACAGGAGAACCCAGTGCGCCCCGATCCCGTCGCTGCGTGCGGGAAGCCTGGAGCGGCGTCCCGAACTCATGGCCGGGCCTCGCGCGTCGGCTTGGCGGTGGCCCGGCTCGGCTTGGTGTCACTTCGGCCCGGGGCTGCTGCGCTCTTTCCGGGGGCGCTCTGCGCGACGGCCGTGCTTGGGGCAGGATCCGTCGGTTCGGCACTCGTCTGCGCTTCCGTACCTTCGGGATCGGCGCTTTCGGTTCGCTGTGCGGAGGCCGAGGTCTCTGCTGCGCTGCTCGGCGCGGATGTTCTCTGCCGTGGTGCGGCGGGACCCGTCGTTTCCCGGGCGGTGGATGCCTCTCGGGGCAGCGGTGCCGGCGATGGATTCGTGGAGGGTTGCTCCCGCAGCGCCACCGTTTCCGCTCCCGCGCCTGCTTCGGCCCGCGGGGGCAGTGGCGGAGCCGCAACCGTGGAACCTCCCAGCAAGGCGAACAGCATCACCAGGGCGTACATCGACATGAATCCCACGGTGATGACTCCGACCGTCAAGACCTGCTGTCGGCGTCTGCCCGACGGGTCGACAAAAATGGGTTCATGCGTTGCGGCGGACGGTGCTTGGTCATGGGGTTTAGTCAAGTCAGGCATCGGGATTTACTGTAGTACACGGCCCCAAAGGTCACAAAAGCATCACGATTGCAAGAAACGGTGCCCAAGGACACATATTTGACCTGCGATTATGTCCTCCAAGCGCACCGGAGCCCGGCGGTGCAGCGGGGCCGCGGGCCACCGGGCAAGGTGCTGGATTCGAGCCGGAGCCGTGTCCCTAGCCCAGGCGAATCATGACCTTGGAGGAACCCGAGGAGCGGTCGGCGGCGAGGTCGAATCCGGCCAGTGCCTCGGCGAGCAGGACCTCGTGCGTCATCAACGGTGAGACGTCCACGCCGGAGGCCATGAGGTCGAGCGCCTCGGAGATCTCATCGACAAAGCGGTAGGAACCGCGGTAGTCGATCTCGCGGGTCACGATGTTCCCCAGCGCCGCGGAGATTTCCCCGCCGGGCAGGTTTCCGACCTGCACCATGACCCCGCCGCGGCGCACCGCGGCGATCACCCCGCCCAGCGCCCGAGGGGCGCCGGAGGCCTCGATGGCCACATCCACGTCCTGCGGCAGGACTCCGCCTGACGCGGGGTTCACGCACTGATCCGCTCCCATCCGCGCGGCAATGTCCAGGGCAGCATCCGAGAGGTCCGCGGCAATGACCGTGGCGGCCCCGGCCGCCTTGGCCGCCGCAACCGCCAGCGCGCCGATCGGTCCGGCGCCGTTGACCAGCACCGTCTTTCCCGCCACGTCTCCGGCGCGGGCCACCGCATGCAGCGCCACGGCGAAGGGCTCGGCCAGTGCCGCTTCCTTGAGCGAGACGCCCTCGGGCACGACGCGCAGCTGCTCGGGGCGCACCGCGCGGAGGCGGCTGAAGCCGCCCTGCTCGTGCGGTTCGAATGCCGCCGAGCCGAAGTAGCGCACCTCGGGCCACAGGTTGGTGCGGTCCGCGGTGTCGGCGGGCACCTGGTGCTCGCCAACCAGGGTTGCGGGGTGCATCGTCACGTTGCTGCCGATGCCGATCCCGCGCGCCGCCAGCGCCGCAGCGGCGTCGGGACCGATTTCGGCGACCGTTCCGGAGACCTCGTGACCCAGGACCAGCGGGGCCGAGAGCACCGCGGTGCCCGAGGCGCCGGACTTCCAATAGGCGATGTCCGACCCACAGATCCCGCCCCATTCCATGGCCACCAGGACCTGCTCGGCGCCGCAGACGGGATCCGCGATGTCCTCGACCCGCAGGTCGTCCTTGCCGTGCACAACAACTGCCTGCATGTGAGAGGTACTCCTTGATACTGCGCCGTGAGGCGGACTAGAACATGTTGACAAGACCCATGACGCCGACGAAGAACACGGCGACTGCGGAGAGGACCAGCATGGCCGTGAAGGCCTTGCCGTCCTTGACACGCGGGTCTGTCTGCTTATGCGAGAGGTAGATGGTTGCCGCGGCGACACCCATCAGGAAGATGGCGTTGAGGATGCCGGCCAGGACAATCAGGGCCAGCGGAGAGGAGACGACGGTGCCAAACAAGCCCCAGACGATGGGGAGCACGATCATGATGACGCGCATCCAGCGGTCGCGCTGTTTGCGGTTGTTCCAGTCGAAGGCCCCGAACACAGCGAGGGTGTTGCCGACCTGGCGGCCGAGCGACGGAACGTTGGCGATGATGGTCTTGAACAGCGCGATGCCGGCACCGACCAGGAACACCACGGCACCCCATTGGCCGACGTTGGTGGAGAAGATGGAGGAGATCGTTGTCATGACCTCGTCGCCCTTGGGCTCCAGGCCCTGCGGGTGCAGCACCGCGGCACCGAGCATGTAGAGGGCGGCGGTGGATACGGTGTAGACGACCCAGGAGACCCAGGCATCGAGCTTCATCACGGAGATCCAGCCGCGGGCCCGCTTGACCCAGGCTTCGGAGCCGTCGTTGGGGCCGGTCCAGGAGGCGTAGCCCTTTTCCACACACCAGTAGGTGTAGGCGGTGATCTCGCCGGCACCCACACCGGTGAGGCCGAACATGGACAGGGCCACGCCGATGGAGCCCAGCGCGATCTGGAAGCGCATGCCGTCGGCCAAGTCGCCGACGTTCCAGCTGAATTCGGTGCCTTGGATGGCGAAGACCATCACGACGGCGAAGATCGTCACCAGGAAGACCAGCACCGTGGAGATGCCCTCGACCACGACGTACTTGTTGCCCAGGTGGATCGCGATGGCGATCACCACCAGGATGGCCACCCAGGTGCCGATGGACAGGAACGAGTACGGGTCCGGCCCGATGGGCAGCAGCGAGGAGAACGCGAAGGCCGAGGCGGTGATGACACCGGCCTGGCTGGTCAGGAACTGCACGAACATCAGCAGGATGAGCCAGGCCATCCAGCCGCGCTTGCCGATCCGCGGCGGGACCTCGTCATAGCCGGTGACGGCGACCTTGCCGGTGGAAATGGACCAGCGGCCCAACTCGATCTGCACCCATACCTTGATGAAGGTGGAAGCCAGCACCAGCCAGAGCAGCATGAAACCTGCCTTGGCACCGAGCGTGGTGGCGGTGAGCAGCTCGCCGGAACCGACGACGGCGGCCGATGTGATCATGCCCGGGCCAAGGAACTTGAACCTGTCCCGCCAGCGGGTGGGCGGGTCCATGATGGACCGGGGATCCAACGCGTACGGGTCGACCGTTTCGTCGCCCAGCGGGCGCGACTCGGGGGTGGTGATAGACATACCGCTCCTTTGAGGTGTGCAACCGGCCTTGAAAGGCCGAAATCATCGGGGGTTCCCCCGCGGCCTCCTGTGCCAGCCGGGTATTGACCTCAATTGACGATCGCCGAGAGAACCAATAAGTATGATATTAGCCACGCACCTCGGAAACAAATCTACGTCCGCTGCGGCCTCCAGATTACGGAATGAGCATCACCTTGATGGCCCGACGCTCATCCATTGCCCTGTACGCCTCCGGAGCCTGCTCGAGATCCATGACCGAGTCGAAGACCAGGCCCGGGTTGATGCTCCCTTCCAGCACGTCGACGAGCAGTTCGGGAAGATAGGCGCGGGTACTGGCGGCCCCGCCAGCCACTGAGATGTTCTTGGAGAACAGCACTGACATCGGCAGCGGGTCATCCCCGTGCGGGACGCCCACGAAGCCCAGGGCACCGCCGGGCCGGGTGCAGCGCAACGCCTGGTCCATGGATTCGGCGGTGCCGACGCATTCGAGCACGGAGTCCGCCAGCACACCCCCGAGCAGCTCGCGCACCTTCGCCGCCGCCTCGGCGCCGCGCTCGGCGACAATGTCGGTGGCCCCGAACGCCCTGGCCAGTGCCGCGCGGTCGGAGTGCCGGGACATGGCGATGATGCGCGTGGCGCCCAGTCGCTTGGACGCGAGCACCCCGCACAAACCCACGGCCCCGTCACCGACCACCACCACGCTCCGGCCGGGTTCGACACGGGCCCCGAGGGCTGCGTGGTGGCCGGTGCCCATGACGTCCGAGAGCGCCAACAGCGACTTGGACAGCGCCTGGTCGGGCTCCGTGACCCCGGGGACCGCGACGAGCGTGCCCTCGGCATTGGGCACCCGCACCATCTCGCCTTGCCCGCCGTCCACGGGCAGCCCGTGCTCGTCCACCCCGCCCCAATGGGCCCGGTGTTCGCAAGCGACCTGGACGCCGTGGCGGCACGGAGGGCAGGCGCCGCAGCTATTGGCCCAGGGCGCCACCACGAAGTCGCCCACGGTCAGGGTTGAAACCCCGTCGCCGACCGCCTCGATACGGCCGATGAACTCGTGGCCGATGCGCCGGGGCCTGGGCGTTTGGCTGACCCCGCGATAGGGCCAGAGGTCCGAGCCGCAGACGCACGAGGCGGTGACGCGCACGATGGCGTCGGTGTCGGCGAGCAATGTCGGCTCGGGGCAGTTTTCGACGCGGATGTCCCGCGGTCCGTGGATCAGGGTGGCGCGCATGTGTTCCTCCGCAAAGTGGTGGGCCGGCAATGGTTCCACCCTATGCCCAGCCTGCTGCCGCTACTCGGATACCAGCGCTGGCTTCCCGCGGAGAGGCGCACACCCCTTGCGCACGCTCCGGTCAACCAGCATAATAAATGAACGATATTCATTTAGCGTAATGGCCATCCCATGCACCTTGTCCGGCGCCGGCGTATCGCGCACCACCTACCAAGCAGGAGCACACACCATGAGTTGGTCAATGCCCGCCGAGACCTCGGCCCAGAAGCGCGTCTGGATGGCCTTCCCCCACGAGGGATACACGCTGGGCGTCACCGGGGCCGAGGCCCACGCGGCTCGCTCGACCTGGGCCAACGTCGCCCACGCGGTGGCCGGGTTCGCCCCGGTCGTCATGGTGGTGGACCCCGCCGACGTGGAAATTGCCGCACGCTATCTCGATGAGCGCATCGAGGTCCGCACGGCCGAGCTCAACGACGCCTGGATGCGCGACATCGGGCCGACCTTCGTTACCGACGAGCACGGCGGGCTCGCCGCGGTGGACTGGGTGTTCAACGGCTGGGGCGCCCAGGACTGGGCTGCCTGGGACAAGGACGAGAAGATCGGTGCCATCGTGGCCGAGTGGGCCGGCGCGCCCCGCATCGCCTCGACCCTGGTCAACGAGGGCGGCGGCATCCACGTCGACGGGCAGGGCACGGTGCTGGCCACCGAGACCGTGCAGCTGGATCCCGGGCGCAACCCCGGCATCACCAAGGCCGAGGTCGAGGAGGAGTTCGCGCGCACCCTGGGCGCCACCAAGGTACATTGGCTCCCGCGCGGGCTGACCCGCGACAGCGAGGAATTCGGCACCCGCGGACATGTGGACATCGTGGCGACCATCCCCTCCCCCGGCACCGTGCTGGTTCACATGCAGGAGGACCCCGAGCACCCGGACTATGCGGCCAGCCGGGAAATCGCCGCGTCCTTCCGCGGCGCCACCGACGCCAGGGGCCGCGAATTCACCGTCATCGAGGTCCCTGCCCCTGCGACGCTGCGCGACACCGAGGGGTTCGTGGACTACAGCTACATCAACCACCTGGTCGTCAACGACGGGGTGGTGGCCTGCACCTTCAACGATCCCAACGACGAAAAGGCCCTTGCCGTCCTTTCCGACGCCTACCCGGGGCGCAAGGTCGTGGGCGTGGATGCCCGTGAGCTATTCGCCCGCGGCGGCGGCATCCACTGCATCACCCAGCAGGAGCCGATGCCGACGGCGAAATGAACCCCTCTCGGGATGGCAAGGTCACTCGCCGTCACAGATGACCGTTTGTTGCTCCCCGCACGTCCGCGCTGGCAAAACGTCCCCGCTTCGCCGTAGGGTTGGATCAGCTTCACGAGTTCTGGTTGCCGCATAGGCATAGCTCCGACTAAAACAGACGCCAACCCCATAGTTGCACGGTGGGTGGTTCGGATGACGAAGCGGCCCTGTCGCGCATCCCGCACGAAAGGGCAAGGACAACGAACCCCAAGGACGTGTGCACATCATGTACGGCCCCACCCTGACTTCCGCCCCCACGGATAACCCGCTTCCGCGCTTCACCGGCGACTGGATCGCCGCCTGGCTCCACCTCGACGCGGACACCGACCTGCTGCACATTGGCGCGGGTCCCGACGAGTGGGTGCTCGAGGCACTGGCCCCGCGCAAGCTCTCGGCCGCATTGGTCGGCCGCGGCCCCGTCGAGGTCCAGTTCAACCCCGAGCTGCTGGTTCTCCTGCTGCCCGGGGCCCACGAACTGGTCGGCAGCTCGTTCTTCCGCCTGCGCGCCTGACGCCCCGCCGGGCCTGGTGCTAGATGTCCAGCACCAGGCGCCCGCCCTTGCAACGCGACACGCAGATCATCATGGTGTCGCCGGCCTCCCGCTCCTGATCGCTGAGCAGCGAATCGCGGTGGTCGATCTCCCCCGCGACCACCGGGGTCTCGCAGGTCCCGCAGATGCCCTCCCGGCAGGAGTTCAGCACCTGCACCCCGACTTCTTCCAGTGCGGTGAGGATGCTGGTGCCCACCGGAACCTGCACCTGAAGGCCTTCGGTCGTCTCTACGGTGAATTCATGGTCTCCCGCGGCAGGCGCGCTCGCGGCCGCGTCGGCGACAAAGCGTTCAAAGTGGAACCGTGCGGGGTCCTGCCAACCGGTGGTGAGCGTGGCGATGTAGTCCAGCAGCGGGCCGGGGCCGCACACATAGGCGTGGAATCCCGCCGCCGGGCCGCCGAGCAGCTCGCCCAGGGGATAGAGCCCGGATTCGTCGTCCGCGTGCACGTGGACCTTCTCGCCGTACTGTGCCAGTTCGCCGGTGAAGGCCATGGAGCTGCGGCTGCGCCCCAGATAGACAAGGCGCCACGGCACCCCGGAGGCCTCGGCCGCGCGCAGCATGGGCAGGATGGGCGTGATGCCGATGCCCCCGGCGATGAACACGTATTCGGGTGCGGGCCCGAGCGCGAAATTGTTGCGCGGGCTCCTGACGCGCAGCTGCTCGCCGGGCTTCAGTTGGTCGTGGATGTAGGCGGATCCGCCGCGGCCGGCGGGCTCCCGCAACACCCCCAGCCGCCAGCGCGGCTCCCCGGGGGCGGAGCACAGGGAGTATTGGCGCAGCAGCCCGTTGGGGAGCATGACGTCGATGTGCGATCCCGGACTCCAGTCCGGCAGGGCGAGCCCGTCCGGGCGGGCAATGCCCAGGGAGAGAACCGATTCGGATTCCCGCCGGATGTCCACCACGTCCACGACGAAGAACCCGTCCTCGCTCGTCTGGCTGGTCGCCACCGGTTCCTCGATGATGTGCTTTTCACTTGTGCTGATCACGATGCACCTCCAGTGCTGTGGATTGGGTGGGTGGTGAGTACTGTCTGCGGCGTTTGAGGGGGCCGCGCCGCTGCCGGCTCGTCCAAGGCGGCCAGGATTGCGAGGGAGGCCAGACGCGGGCCAATGGTCACCCGCACTCCCGCGCCGTCGAAGGCCCGGACCGACACCCCGTGCGCGGCGCACGCGCGTTCGATGACGGTCGCCAGCCGGCCGTCTTCCGGGATCCAGAGGAAGTTGCCTCCGCTGCATGGGACGCCAATACCGCGGGCCTCCAGTTTCCGGTGCAGGAATTCGCGTTCGCCCGCCACCGCGGCCACGGTGCCGAGCAGGTAGTCGGTGTCGGCGAGGGCCGCCACGGCGCCGGCCTCTGCCACCGCGCTCAGCCCAAAGGGCGGGGCCACCTTGCGAATGGCGCGGACGATGTCCTCCCCTCCCAGCAGGTATCCGGCCCGCGCCCCGGCCAGGGCATGGGCCTTGGAGAAGGTCCGCAGGATCACCAGGTTCGGGTACTTGGGCAGCAGCATCAGGGTGTCGCCACTGGATTCGGAGAACTCGATGTAGGCCTCGTCGAGCACCACGAGCACCCGGCCCGGAACCCTCGCGAGGAAGGATTCGACTTCGTTGATCCCCAGCACCGTTCCGGTGGGGTTGTTGGGATTGCACAGCAGCACCACCGCGGTGCGTTCGGTGATGGCACGGAGCATGGCCTCCGGGTCGTGGCGATGGGCCGCGTCCAGCGGCACCTGGACGCCCCGGGCCCCTGCCAGCGTGACCAGGATCGGATAGGCCTCATAGCTGCGCCAGGCGTACAGCACCTCGTCGCCCGGCCCGGCGAACGCGGCAAGGACCTGGCCCAGCAGGGCCAGGGACCCTGCCCCCACCGCAACCTGGGTGCCGGGCAGCCCGAGCGTGTCGGACAGCGCGGCCACCAGCCGGTCCCCGGCCAGGCTCGGATAGCGGTTGGAGCGTTGCACGCTGGCCGCCATGGCCGCAACGGCAGCGGGCGAGGGCGACATCCAGGATTCGTTGGAGGAAGCCACCCACCGCACCTTCCCCGCGGCCGGCGAGCGCGAATAGTTCGGCAGCAGGTTCACCAGGTTGCGCGGCCGTGGTGTCGCCTCGCGTGCGCCGGATTGCTCGTGGGACATCTGGTCCTTCCTTCTCCGGGTGGATTCCATCGACGCCCTTAGGCCAAGACCTTGGACAGGAAGGCCTGGGTTCTGGGTTCGCGGGGGTCCTCCAGGACCTGCCTGGGGCTGCCGGATTCCACCAGCTGCCCGTCCGCCATGAAGTGCACGACGTCCCCGACTTCCTTGGCGAAGCCCATTTCGTGGGTCACCACGATCATGGTCATCCCCGAAGCCGCCAGGGAAGTCATGACCTCCAGCACCTCCCCCACCAGCTCCGGGTCGAGCGCGGAGGTCGGCTCGTCGAAGAGCATGAGCTTTGGCTTCAGGGCCAGGGCCCGGGCGATGGCCACGCGTTGCTGCTGGCCCCCGGAGAGCTGCGCGGGGTAGTGCTGGTACTTGTCTGCCAATCCCACCCGGTCCAGCAGTTCCATGCCTTCGGCCATGGCCTTCGCGCGCGATTTGCGCTGCACGATGGTCGGTCCCTCAATCACGTTCTCCAGGGCGGTCCGGTGCGGAAACAGGTTGAATTGCTGGAAGACCATGCCGACGGATGCACGTTGCCTGGCCGTTTCGTTTTCCTTCAGCTCGTGCAACTTGTTCCCCGAACGGCGGTATCCAATGCGCTCCCCGTGGACCCACATTTCCCCGTCACTGATTTTTTCCAGGTGGTTGATGCACCTCAGGAACGTGCTCTTGCCCGAGCCGGATGGCCCCAGCAGGCACGCGACCTGTCCGGCCTGCACCTCAAGGGTGATGCCCTTGAGGATTTCCAGGTGGCCGAAGGACTTGCGCACATTGTGGGCGCGCAGGACTGGTTCGTTCATTTGCTTGGCTCCAATTCCGGCTCGATGCTTGGCGCTGCCTTTGGTCCCGCGCCGGGGCCGGTTGCCGAGGCAGCGGGCGCCGCGGGCTTCTTGCCCTTGATGGGTGAGAAGCCCCGTTCAAAGTGGCGTTCGATGAAGTACTGGCCCACGGAAAGCACCGCGGTGACCGCCAGGTACCAGATGGCCGCCACGATGAGCAGCGGAATGGTCTGGAAATTGCGCGAGTAGATGATCGACACGCTGGTCAACAGCTCCGAGTACCCAATGACGATGACCAAGGAGGTGTACTTGAGCATGCCGATGGTCTCGTTGCCGGTCGGCGGGATGATCACGCGCATGGCCTGCGGCAGGATCACCCGGCGCATGGTCTGCATCCTGGACATCCCGATGGCCTTCGCCGCCTCGGTCTGGCCCGTGGCTATGGAGCGGATGCCCGAGCGCACGATCTCTCCCATGTACGCGCCCTCATTGAGGCTCAGGCCCAAGAGCGCTGCGGTGAACGGGGAAATCACCGAGTTGGTGTCGATACTCAGCAGCTCCGGTCCGAACGGGATGCCGAGCCCGATGTTCGGGATCAGGGCCGCCAGGAAGAACCAGAAGAGCAGTTGCACCATTAGTGGCGTCCCGCGGAAGAACCACGAGTACGCCCAGGCCGCGGTGGACAGGATCGGATTCGCAGAGAGCCTGCACACCGCCACCACGATCCCCAGCCCGATGCCGATGAGCATGGAGATGGCGGTGAGCATCAGGGTCCGGCCCAGGCCGGCCATCACCGGCGCCGCGAAGAGGTACTCCCCCACCACGTCCCAGTGGAAGCGTTCGTTGGCGAACATCGAGTAGATCAGCATCAAGAGGATACCGACGACTGCCACCGCGGCAATCCAGCGGCCCAGATAGCGGGCCGGCACGATGACCAGGCCGTTCTCCTGCGGTTCAGGGGTCCGCGTGGTCATTGCTTGACCCCGTTGACGGGGAAGGACTCCATGGTGTGGTCGGCCATGTTGTACTTGGCCAGGATCTTGTCGTAGCTGCCGTCGGCTTTAATGGCCTCGAGTCCCTTTTGGATGGTGTTCATGAGCTGTTCCTGGTCCTTGGGGAAGACGATGCCGAAGGCCAGGTCCTGGTAGCGCTCGCCCATGGACAGGGCGCCCTTCGACTCGGCAGCAATGACCGAACCCGAGGTCGAATCGACCAGGAAGGCGTCCACGCGGTTTGACTGCAGGGCCAGCACCGCCTGGTTCTGTCCGGCGAAGATCGTCATCTCGACCTTCGGCTTGCCGGCCTCCTCGCACTTCTTGGAAGCCTCGGCGGCGTCGGCGTCCTCGGTGGTGCCCTTCACGATGCCCACGTGGGCGCCGCACAAGTCATCGAGCGTCTTGAGCTTTTCGGCGTTTGCTGCCGAGGTCATGACGCCTCCGCCCGCGGAGAAGTAGTCGATGAAGTTGACCTGCTTCTGGCGTTCGACGGTGTCGGACATCGCCGACATGGCCATGTCGTAGCGTGCCGAGGCAAGGCCCGGGATGATCGCGTCGAAGGCGATGTTGTCGAAGTCCATGGTGACGCCCAACTGCTTCTCCAGCTCGTCGGCGATTTCCCTGTCGATGCCGATGACGGTGGTGCCGTCCGTGTCAAAGGATTCAAATGGCGGGTATTCGACGTTGCTGGCCACGTTGATGGCCCCGGATTTTTGGACCTTCTCCGGCAGTTGACTAAACAGGGGCGCACTTGCGTTGGCTGCGGCCGGATTCTCGGCTTCCGCGGTCCCGCCGCAGGCGGAGAGCGCGAGCATGCCGGCCAGGGCAAGTACACCAAGTGCGCCGGAACGGATGGTGCGCGTGGAGTTTTTCATGGTGGGTTCCTCCTGATGGATGCGTTCTGAACTGCTGGAGCGGATGGGGACTTTCATGTGGGTGAGTCCGTCGAATTCCGTGACGGGCACGGGTTTTTGGGCATGGGCAGTAGAGCCACCGACTTCAGTGGTGCGCTGGGGGCGTTGCTGGGTTGTTCGGCTAGCCGGCGAGAACCTTGTTCACGGTTTCAACGACCGATCCGCTGTGCACCAAGTCCAGGGCCTTCCGGACCCGTGGATACATGACCACGTCGGCGCGGATGTGGTCGATCGGCCGTCCGTCGGCCGACTTGCTCCCCCGCACCAGAGCCAGGGCTGCGGCGCTTGCCGCGCCCGGGCGGGCATCCCCGGTGTCGGGGTGCGCGGCACGCAGTTCCAGCGCCTGGGCGGCCATGAGCAATTCGATGCCGACCACGGATTCGATGTTGGCAACGATCTGCCGGGCGTGCCGTCCGGCGTTATTGGCCATTGAGACGTGGTCTTCCTGGTTGGCGCAAGTGGGGATGGAATCGACCGAGTCGGGGTGGGCGAGGGTCTTGCAGTCGGACACCAGTGCCGCGGCCAGGTATTGCGGCAACATATAGCCGCAGTCCATGCCCGTTTGTTCGCTGTCGATCAGCATGTCGGGCAGCCCCCGGTTCAGCGTTCCGTCGTCAAGTCGGAAGAGCCGGCGTTCGGTGATGTTGCCGATCTCGGTGACCACGATGGAGATGAAATCGGCGGCGAAGGCCACGTACTCGGCGTGGAAGTTCCCTCCCGAGACGGCTTTGAGTTTGCGGGTGTCGGGCAGCGACGGGAAAATCAGCGGGTTGTCGGTGGCCGCGTTGATTTCGTTGTCGATGATCCCGGCAGCGAAGGCCAAGGTGTCCTTGATCGGGCCAAAGACCTGCGGGATGCAGCGCAGCGAGTAGGCGTCCTGGGGCGGCTGGCGGACCGGGTCGGTTGACGCGTTGCCGTCAATGAGGGTGGACCCCGACAGCAGTTCGCGGATGCGCGTGGCGACCTCGATTTGTCCGCGCTGGCCGCGGGCCTGGTGCAACTCGTCAATGAAGGCGTCACCGAACCCTCTGAGCGCCTCGATGGTCATGGCCGCGGTGATTTGTGCCGTTTCCAGCAGGTTTTGTGCGTCGTAGAGGGCCAGTGCCGCCTGGGCGCAGGAGAACGAGGTGCCGTTGAGCAGGGCGAGTCCGTCCTTGGCCCCCAGCGGGAGCCGCTCGATGCCGGCGTGGCGCATCGCGGCGATGCCGCTGACCACCTTGCCGTCCAGCAGGGCCTCCCCCGAATCCAGATCCACGTCTTCGCCGGTGTGCGACCGCGACATCACGATGGCCACGTGGGCCAGCGGGATGAGGTCGCCAGAGGCGCCGAGCGAGCCGTACTCCGGAATCGCCGGACAGACCCCCGCATTGAGCATCCGGGCCAGGGTGCTGACGATTTCGGGCCGCACCCCGGAGTATCCCTGGGTCAGGCTGACGATGCGGATGAACATCGTCGCCCGCACGACTTCCTCGTCCACGTGACGCCCCACGCCCGCGGCGTTTGAGAGCACCAGGCGCCGGGACAGTTCGGCGGCGTCGGCCGGCTCGGCGAAGGCCTTGCGCCCGGCCAATGACCCGAACCCGGTGTTGATGGAATAGATCGGCGGTGTCTGTTTGCCCGGTCCCATCGCATCGACGATGCCGTCCAGCCATTCCCGACTGGGGGCCATGGCGTCGAAGACCGCATCATCGATGATTACGGGGCGTCGATGCCGGGCCACCTGAATGAGGTCGTCGAGCGTGGCACGGTGAACGCCAATGGTCACCGGTGCCGTTTCAGCCAATACTGCTGTAGTCATCAAGGGTCTCCCTGGTTGATTTGTTCGGTGTGCACTCTTGCAATGCCTGGGTAAGTTTGTTGGCCGATTCCTGCATGACGCGCAGCGTGGAGGAGATCCAGAAGCGAGAACCGCACGTTGCCTCGGGACCGGCGACGTTGATCGAGCAGACGACTTCTCCCTGGCTGGTCACCGGGATGGCGATGGACAGCGATCCCTGATCCAGTTCGCCGCGGGAAAGCACATATCCGGAGGACCGGGTCTGCGGAATGGACGCCAGGATTTGCTCGCGGTTCATGGTCTTGGCGGTGAACCGGGTCATGGATCCGGTGAGCACCTCGTGAACCACTTCCGGGGGTGCCCAGGCCAGCAGCACCCGCTGCCCCGCCCCCGCATGCAGCGGCAGCAATTCGTTGACCGCGAAGGAGTATTTCAGGGACTTCTCCGGTTCCACACGCCGAAGGCACATGGCCTGGGAACCAATCCGCACGATCATCACGGCCGTTTCCCCGACCTGGTCCACGATTTCGCGAAGCACCGCATTGCCCACCTCGGCGAGGTAGGACTGGGCATGGTGGCGGCCGGCGGACCTAAGAAGCGCCGGGCCCGGCCGGTACCGTCCGTCTTCCTCGCAGACGAAATCCTGTTCGCGCAGCACCTTGAAATAGCGGTACGCGGAGCTTGCGGGAATGCCGAGCTTCCTGGACACGGCCTCGACCGAGGCGTCTCCGTGTTCAATGACCTCGGTCAGGATTCTCAATCCCCGTTCAAAAGACGTTGACATGTCCCAAGCCTCCCTTCCAACCCAAGATGCGGTGTGATGCGCGACATATTCTTGCGCACTGATTCGATGTTGCACGCTGCGGGAGCGAAGGACAATTCCGACTCTCACATAGTGAGAACCACGCTTACTCGCTGAACCGCGGCACGCTAGGTTGAGGGCAGTCACCACGATCTCGGGAGGTACCCATGGACTCGACCCTGGCCGCTGCCACAGCGCCGATATTTACGGAAGACCCCTATTCCCCGGCGCATTTGGCCGAACCATATGGGCTCTTTGAACGCATGCGCGACGCCGGCCCGGTTGTACTGCTCAAGGAGCACGATGTCTTGGCCGTGACGCGCTTCGATGAGTGCAAGGAAGTCCTGGAGGACTATCGGACCTTCATCTCCGGCGCGGGTGCCGGGCCGCGGAACCTTCACCGCGAACCCAGCTGGCGGGCCCAGGGCATCATGGAATCGGATCCCCCGATCCACACCCAGATGCGCCATGCCATAGCCGGAGTCATCTCACCCCGCGGGGTCCGTTCGCTGCGCGCGGGTTTCGAGGAGTACGCCACCGAGCTGGTCGACGAGCTGCTGGAGCGCGGGGAATTCGACCTGGTCAAGGACCTGTCGGAGGTTTTCCCCCTGCGCGCGTTTGGGGATGCCGTCGGTATTCCGCGCGAGGGCCGGGCCGAGAACCTCCTGGCGCTGGGCGCTGCCAATTTCTCCACCTTCGGACCCGACACGCCCCTGGCCAGGGAGCATTTTTCCGCCGGGGCCGGCACCAACGACTGGGCCATGGCCAATACCGCCCGTGAACGGCTGCGCCCTGGCAGCCTGGGTGCGCAGATCTGGGACCTCGCAGACCGCGGCGAGATCACCACGGACCAGGCACCGCTACTGGTGCGGGCCATGCTCTCGGCAGGCCTGGACACCACGATCTTCTCGCTGGGAGCCACGTTGTTGGCCTTGGTCCGCCACCCCGGGCAATATGCGAAGGTCCACGAGAATCCCAAGCTCGTGAAGTTCGCCATCGACGAGGCCTTCCGCTATGAGTCGCCGTTTCAGTCCTTCTACCGCACGACGAGCCAGGCCGCGGAAATCGGGGGCATGGCCATCCCGGCCGATACCAAGGTCGCGGTATTCGTTGGCGCCGCGAACCGCGACGAGCGGCGCTGGGGGCCGACGGCGAACGAGTACGATATCGCCCGAGCAGCCGGCGGGCACCTGGCATTCGGCATGGGCATCCACCAGTGCGTGGGCCAGCCGCTGTCGCGACTCGAAATGGACGTGCTGATCACCGAACTGGCGCGCCGGGTGAAGAGCATCGAGTTGACGGCCGAGCCCGAGCAATTCATGCACACCACGCTACGCGGCTGGAAATCCATTCCGGTGAGGGTCGCCGCCGCTTAGGTGGCCATGGCCTTCGTGGAAGCGACCGGCGCGGTGTTCCCCGAGCGGTTTGCGGGGACAACGCGCCGGTCGCGTACAGCGGTGCCGGCGGCTTCACCCCTCGCCCAGGCGCACGTGTTGCGGACCTAGTTCCGACAGGGTGCGCACGCCCAGCAGGGCCATGGTTTGCCGAATCTCCCGTTCGAGGATCTCCAGGGCGCGTTCAACCCCTGCCTGTCCCCCGGCCATCAAACCGTAGAGGTAGGCCCTGCCGATGAGGGTGAAGTTCGCCCCTGCGGCCAGCGTCGCCACCACGTCGCCGCCGCTCATGATTCCCGAATCGGCGATGATGAGCCGGTCCGGTCCCACGGCCGCGCGGATGGCAGGCAGCTGCAACACCGGCACCGGCGCCCTGTCCAGCTGGCGTCCGCCATGGTTGGAGACCACCACGCCGTCGACGCCGTGCCCAAAGCATGCCACAGCGTCCTCCGGGCCCTGCACTCCCTTGACGATCAAGGTGCCCGGCCATGCCTCCCGCACCCAGGCGAGGTCGGTGTAGTTCAGGGATGCGTCAAACATCGTGTTGAACTGGGCACTGACGTTTCCCGTGTTGTCCGGAAAGTTTGCGAAGCCCAGCGGTTCGGTGGTGAGGAAGTCCAGGCACCAGCCGGGGCGCCTGAGCGCATCGAGAACGGTTGAAGGGCCGAGCGTGGGCGGCAGCGTCATGCCGTTTCGTTGGTCCCGAAAGCGGTTGGACGTCACGGCGGTGTCCACTGTCAGGAGCAGGGCACTGTAGCCGGCTTCCCGGGCCCGGCGCATCATGGCCAGGGACGCCGCACGGTCCTGGCCGAGGTACAGCTGGAACCAGCGGGTGCCCCCTGGTGCCGCGGCGGCGGTTTCCTCGATGGACACGGTACCCATGGTGGAAAGGGTGAAGGGTATGTTCTGCCGTGCCGCTGCTGCTGCCCCGGCGCGTTCTCCGGCGGCATGCATCAGGCGGGTCAGTCCGGTGGGGGCGATGCCCACAGGCAACGAGAATCGCCCACCGGCCACGGTCACGGAGGGGTCCACCGCGCTGACGTCGCGCAGGATCCCAGGTAGCAACTCGGTGTTCCGGTACGCACGGTAGTTCCGTTCCAAGGCCTCTTCGGCGTAGGAACCGCCATCCGCATAGTCGAAGGCCGCAGTGGGAGTGCGGCGCTTGGCAAGCCTTCGCAGGTCTTCCAGGTTCAGCGCCCCACTCGCCGGACCCTTGCCTGGTTTCGGCAATGACTTGAATTTCAACTGGGCGAGGGCCGCAGGAATCCGGGTGAGGGAACGTTTCATGATGCGAAGCGACCTGCCTTTCGAGCGTGGAGGACACTGTCCTCCACGCATCCTAGGCATCGGCGGGGCATGGCGTGCAAACGGCGTTCCCGCCGGGCGAGAAGCGGCCGAGGCCGGTCGGCGCTTAACGGCGAACGGCGGTTGGCCACCGGAAAACCGGATGTCCAACCGCCGTCAGCGGATACTACAGGTGCATTAGAGTGCGGCGAAAACTTCGCGCAGCAGCGTTGCGGTTTCCGACGGGGTCTTTCCGACCTTCACGCCTGCAGCCTCAAGTGCTTCCTTCTTGGCCTGTGCGGTACCGGCCGAGCCCGAGACGATGGCGCCGGCGTGGCCCATGGTCTTGCCCTCGGGTGCGGTGAAGCCGGCCACGTAGCCGACGACCGGCTTGGTGACGTTGGCCTTGATGAAGTCGGCCGCACGCTCTTCGGCGTCGCCGCCGATTTCGCCGATCATCACGATGGCCTTGGTCTCCGGGTCCGCCTCGAACGCAGCCAGGGCGTCGATGTGGGTGGTGCCGATGACCGGGTCGCCGCCGATGCCGATGGCGGTGGAGAAGCCCAGGTCGCGCAATTCGTACATCATCTGGTAGGTCAGGGTGCCGGACTTGGAGACCAAGCCGATCGGGCCCTTCTGGGTGATGTTGTTCGGCGTGATGCCGACCAGTGCCTCACCCGGGGTGATGATGCCGGGGCAGTTCGGGCCGATGATGCGGGTGACCTGGTTGCCGTCGGCGTCGACCTTGGACTGGGCCAGTGCCCAGAACTCGGCCGAATCCTGAACCGGAACGCCCTCGGTGATGACAACGACCAGGCCGATGCCTGCCTCGATGGCCTCAACGACTGCATCCTTGGTGAATGCCGGCGGCACGAAGACGATGGAAACGTCTGCGCCGGTTTCGGCCATGGCTTCCGCCACTGCGCCGAAGACCTTGATCTCCTTGTCGCCGTGCAGCACCGTGGTGCCGGCCTTGCGGGCGTTGACGCCGCCGACGACGTTGGTGCCGGCCTTCAGCATCAGTGCGGTGTGCTTGGTACCCTCGCCACCGGTGATGCCCTGAACGATGACCTTGGAGTCCTTGTTAAGGTAAATGCTCATGTTCGCGTATCCCTACTTACTTCGCTGCGTTGGCGAGCTCGGCGGCCTTGTCGGCGCCCTCGTCCATGGTTGCTGCCAGGGTGACCAACGGGTGGTTGGCCTCGGCCAGGATGCGGCGGCCCTCTTCGACGTTGTTGCCGTCGAGGCGCACGACCAGCGGCTTGTTGGCGGAGGAACCGAGTTCGGCCAGCGCGCCGACGATGCCCTTGGCAACGGCGTCACACGCGGTGATGCCACCGAAGACGTTCACGAAGACCGACTTGACCTGCTTGTCGTTCAGGATGACGTCCAGGCCTGCGGCCATGACCTCGGCGGAGGCTCCACCGCCGATGTCCAGGAAGTTGGCGGGCTTCACGTTGCCGTGGTTTTCGCCGGCGTAGGCAACGACGTCGAGGGTCGACATGACCAGGCCTGCACCGTTGCCGATGATGCCAACTTCGCCGTCCAGCTTGACGTAGTTCAGGTCCATTGCCTTGGCCTTGGCCTCGAGCGGATCCGCTGCGTCCTTGTCCTCAAGCTCGACGTGGTGCGGGTGGCGGAACTCGGCGTTCTCGTCGATGGAGACCTTGCCGTCGAGGGCGACGATGTCGCCGGCGCCGGTGCGAACCAGCGGGTTGACCTCAACCAGGGTTGCGTCTTCCTTCTTGAAGACGTCCCACAGCTTCAGGATGGCGGAGGCGACCTTTTCGGTCAGCTCCGGGGCGAAACCGGCGGCGGCGACGATCTCGTCGGCCTTGGCCTGGTCGATGCCCACGGCCGGGTCAACTGCAATGCGGGCCAGGGCCTCGGGACGCTCAACGGCGAGGTCCTCGATTTCCATGCCGCCTTCCACCGAGCACATGGCCAGGTAGTTGCGGTTCGCGCGGTCCAGCAGCACCGAGAAGTAGAACTCCTCGGCAATGTCGGCGCCCTGGGCGATCATGACCTTGTTCACGGTGTGGCCCTTGATGTCCATGCCGAGAATGTCGGTTGCGTATGCGAATGCCTCGTCGGCGGTCTTTGCGACCTTGACGCCGCCGGCCTTGCCGCGGCCTCCGACCTTTACCTGGGCTTTAACAACCACGACGCCGCCGATTTTCTCGGCTGCTGCCTTGGCTTCTTCAGGAGTGTAGGCAACGATGCCGGCCAGCACGGGTACGCCGTGCGACTCGAACATATCGCGCGCCTGGTATTCATACAGGTCCACGGGCTTGTGTCCTTCTTGTCGAAGTCTATGCTGACTCAAGGCATGGCTCCGTAGGCACGGTTCCATGCATCGAGGGGGTAGAGCCCAACCTGGGATAAGGCCAGGCTCCTTGCTCAGCCTAACGCCTTAGCGCCCAATGGCACAGTTCTACATTCGGTAGAGCCATCGGGCGCGTGAGTACCGACACAACCACATCACCGCAGGTCCGGACGGATGTGTCGACAATGCCCGGGAACCGGCTAGTCAGCCTTGGTTAGCGGGGCGTATCGCAGCAATAGGCGTTTCTCGGCATCAGCGAACTTAACCTTCGCCACTGTCTTGTCCCCGGCACCCTCCAGCGCCAGAACCACGCCTTGGCCGAAGGTCCCGTGTGTCACCTTGTCCCCCACCGACAAGGAAATGATTTCCTTGTTTGGCTGCACACGGCCCTTGGCCCGCGCCGGGGGCGCGGTGCTCAACGTGTGGATCTCCGGGGCACCGGAAAGCCTGCCTCCGCCACCGCTGCCGGACCCTGCGCCCCAATAGGAACCCGATTCGTAGCGGCTGGTGGCAAAGTTGTTGCGCCCGCCGAAGGACTCAAAGCTGGCCCGCTTGGTGCCCTCGCGTTTCCAGTCCACAAGACTCGCGGGGATTTCCTCAAGGAACTGGCTGGCGGGGTTGTATTGGGACTGGCCCCACAGGCTCCGGTATTCGGCCCGCGTCAAGTAGAGACGCTGGCGGGCACGGGTGAGCCCCACATAGGCCAGTCTGCGTTCCTCCGCCAATTCCTTCTCGTCGGTCAGCGAGCGCTGGTGCGGGAAGATCCCGTGTTCCATGCCAGTGAGGAAGACCACCGGGAATTCCAGCCCCTTGGCCGTGTGCAAGGTCATGAGCGTGACCATTCCCTCACGGTGCGCCATGTCCGCGCCCTCCGCATCGTTCGGTGCGTCGGGGATGGAATCGGCGTCGGCCACCAGCGCCACGCGTTCCAGGAAATCCGTAAGCGTTCCCTCGGGATTCTCCTTCATGAAGTCCCGCACCACCGCCACGAGCTCGGCGAGGTTCTCAACGCGGGATTCGTCCTGTGGGTCGTTGGATGAACGCAGCATTTCCAGGTAGCCGGTCTGCTCCAGGACCGCTTCCAGCGCCTCGGCAGGTCCCGAGCCCTCTGCGACCACTGAGAGGTCGTCAATGATCTTCACGAAGGCGCCGATCATGTTTTGCCCGCGGGTTCCGAGGCCGGGGGCGTCATCGGCACGGCGCAGCGCCGCCATGAAGGAGATCCGTTCGCGTTCGGCCAGCGCGGCCACCGAGTATTCGGCCCGGTCCCCGATCCCGCGCTTGGGCTCGTTGAGAATGCGCCTGACGTTGATGTCGTCTTCCGGGTTCACCAGCACCCGCAGGTAGGCCAGGGCGTCCTTGACTTCCTTGCGGTCGTAGAAGCGGGTTCCGCCAATGACCTTGTACTTCAGGTCCACGCGGATCAACTGTTCCTCGAGGGAACGCGATTGCGCGTTGGTGCGGTAGAAGACGGCAACATCCCCGGGGCGGATGCCTTCCTCGTCATTCAGGCGCAGGATCTCATCGGCGATCCAGCGGGCCTCGTCAGACTCGGACTCCCCCACGTAGCCGATGATCAGTTCGCCGTCGCCCTCCGCGGTCCACAGTCGCTTTTCGGGGCGGTCGGGGTTGCGCTTAATCACTTCGTTGGCGGCCGAGAGGATCGTTTGCGTCGAACGGTAGTTCTGCTCGAGCTTGATCGTTTCGGCGTCCGGATAATCCTTGGAGAACTCGTTGATGTTGCGGATGTCCGCGCCACGGAAGGCATAGATCGATTGGTCCGAGTCGCCCACCACAGTCAGTTCGCCGCCGGGAGTGGGGCCGTCCGGGCCGGTCAGTTCACGCACCAGGGCGTACTGTGCGTGGTTGGTGTCCTGGTACTCGTCGACCATGACGTGGCGGAAACGCCGGCGGTAATTGTCGGCGACCGCAGGGAAGGCGCGGAAGATGTTGACCACGTGG
This sequence comes from Paeniglutamicibacter sulfureus, assembly GCF_039535115.1. Lineage (NCBI taxonomy): Bacteria > Bacillati > Actinomycetota > Actinomycetes > Micrococcales > Micrococcaceae > Paeniglutamicibacter > Paeniglutamicibacter sulfureus. Next base: position 3,739,076 of record NZ_BAAAWO010000001.1, on the reverse strand, counting down.
GCAATCAGGTCATCGAAGTCCAGGGCGTTTGCGGCGCGCAAACGCTCGGTGTAGCCGCGGTACACCTGGAGGACGGCCGAGGCGAACGGGTCATTGCCTGCGACTGTGGCGGCATATTGTTCATCGTCAATGAGCTCGTTCTTCAGCGCGGAGATCTTGTGCGCGATCGACTTGGGCGTGAACTTCTTCGGATCCAGCTCCAGGCCCTTGGCCACCATCGTGATCAGGCGCAGGGAATCTGCGGAGTCATAGATGGAGAAGCTGGACTTCAGTCCCACCGAAGCCGCCTCCCGGCGAAGGATGCGCACGCACGAGGAGTGGAACGTTGAAACCCACATTTTCTTGGCCACGTCTTCACCCACCAGGGCGGCGATTCGCTCACGCATTTCGGCCGCGGCCTTGTTGGTGAACGTAATGGCCAGGATCTCGTGTGGACGTGCCCGACCCGTGGCCAGGAGATAGGCAATGCGATGTGACAGCACCCGGGTCTTGCCCGACCCGGCCCCGGCGACAATCAGCAACGGGGAGCCTGCATGCTTGACCGCCTGCTCCTGCTCGGGATTTAAACCGGCAAGCAGCTCTTGGGTGCCTGGCAATTGTGGGGCTGGAGCGGGCGCGACGAAGTCATCGAAAAGGAAATCCATGATGTGCCCTAGTCTACGGCGGAGCAGCCACGCATTGGGCGGGCGCGGATCGATTGACGGCATAATTGGGGTTATGGCCAAGTCACAGAAGAAAAAGAAGAAGTACAACCGCCCCGCCGCGGCAACTGCGCCGATCAATCCCTCGACTCAGCGAACGCCGGAGAAGGCCGCAGGCAACGCCAGCCTGATCCTGATTGCCGGTTTGGTCGTCACGCTGTTCCTCTTCGGGTACTTCCACTTACTAGTGTTAAACCAGATGGAAGATCTGTCCAACGGACTGACCATGCCCGACCAAATGATCGGGGGCTATTCCGTGGAGCACGTGGAGGCATTGCGCCAGGCCATGGACGCGGACGCCGCAGGGCAACTGAACTACGTGCATAAAACCGCAGGGTTGCTGTTCCCGCTCTTTCTGGCCTTGATCACCATGCTGGCAGTCAACATCAACACCGCCCGTGGTTCGGTCCGCTGGATCCTGTGGGTGCCCCCGATGGCCTTCGCGGTTGTCGACCTTTGGGAGAACCGGGCGATCGACGCCTTGTTCATCGGCGCGCTGGATCCGGCAGCCGTCTCGTTGGCCTCAACTCTGACCACCACGCGGTGGATGCTGCTCTTTGCAACCGCGGCGATCTTGTTCGGTGTGCTCATTGCCGCCTTTGTGCGCACTTTCCGGGAGAAGTGGGAACTGTCCAAGCGGGGACTGCTCTAGGCCAAGGACCGCGTGACTCCCCGGCACGCGGCGCCACATTAACCACGATTCGCCAAAATACCGTTAGAATTGGTCCGGATCGTTTTTGACGATTCGAGCCTCTGTAGCTCAGTTGGATAGAGCGACTCTCTCCTAAAGAGTAGGCCGTCGGTTCAATTCCGGCCAGGGGCACCAAAACGAAACGCGATCTGCATGTATGCAGGTCGCGTTTCGTTTATGCAAAATCCGTCCGCGCCCATCTGCAGTTGCGCCAGCACCAAGGGAGCCGGCGGGCGAGTCCCCAGAGCGCCAAGCCCGTCCCGGCAATGACGCCGGTCACTTTGCCTCGGAGGCGTAGGGGACGAAGAGTGCTTTGCGCATTCAGAGGGTGCCCCGTCCGCGGGGAAGAACGGCATTTCCACGGCCGCGGCACCGCATTGGCGAAGGGGGCGATAGGCCGCAGCGACACGGTATTTTCTCACGAGCATCGCCTGCGTGAAATCCGGATGGACGCTTAAATGGGAGTGCCGTCGACCGGTGAATCCGTGGGATAACTCCCATTACATCCTACGGCACCGGTCGACGGCGTTAAGAGTCGGGTCCCCAGCAGCCGACCTGCCGTTCCCCCACGCACTGTGTTCGCGGATAAACAAGACCAACACGAAAACAACGGTGGGCAGCTCGGTTGCCACCAACTCTTATTGGTCATCTAAATTCATTAGAGAAAGTTTGTCAACTGACTCATGGGTAATAAGTCAAAGGATCGTTCAAAACGGTAATGAACGATCCTTTGACGTAATATACGACCGCTTAGCGCAGCAACAGTGCCGCGGCCTTTGGCGAGAGGCTCGCGTCCATGATCGCGCAGGCCCCGCCAATTGCGCCAACTTCGTGGCCCAATGTCGAGGAGCGAACCTCGATCGCGTGCACGTGCTTGGAGCTGAAGCGTTCGTTGATGATCGCACGCACATCTTCGAGGCACCATTCATCGACCTCTGCCCACAAGGGGCCAGCCAAAATCACCAATCCGACGTCGAGGGTGTTGCAGAGCTGTCCGGCAACCTGGCCCACATGTCCCATGCATTCCCGGATGAGTTCCACAGCCACTTCATTGCCGGATTGCGCCAAGGCCACGATTTCGTTCATGCCGGCCGCGCGCTCTTCGGCGTTGCCGTCATCTGGTGCCGTGAGGTTCAGGCCTCGCTCGCGTGCCTGCTGCGCAATCATGTTGAACGACAATGAGGCATGCAGGCAATCGTTGCGGCCGCAAATGTTGCAGTCCTGGGAAATGACGCCGGTGGAGTAATGCCCGATTTCACCTGCGTTGTTGCTGATGCCGCGATGGATTTCGCCGTTGAGGACCATCCCTGCACCGATTCCGGCACCGACATACATCGTGACGAAATTGTCGCGCTCGGCGTCGTTGCCCTTCCACTGTTCCGCGATGGAGGCGGCAATGGTGTCTTTTTCAATGATGACATCGAGCTTGAGCAACCGGTGCAAGGGTCCGACCATGTCAACGTCTTTCCAACCGTCGAGCAGCGGCGGATCGATCATCACCCCGCGTTCGGGATCCAAGGGACCGGGAACAACGACACCCACGCCCAACACGTTGGAACGCGGTACTCCGGATTCGGAAATAATCTCGTCCACGGTCGTCGCCATGGTTTCGATGGTCTTTTCCGGAACCTCGACGGCGGGAATATCCAGGCGGCGCGAGTGCAGGATTTCACCCCGCAGGTTCAGTATCACCACGGTGATTACGCCGGGATCCAGGTGGATACCTACGGCCACCATGCGGTTGGATTCAAGTTCCAAGACGGTACGCGGTTTGCCCGGGCCCGAAACAATCGTCCGGTCCTCGCGGACCAGACCTTCATCCAAGAGTCGGCGCACGACGTTTGAAATGGTCTGTGGGGAAAGCCCGGTCGAGCCTGCAAGCTCCACACGGCTGACCCCGTCAACTGCACGGCGAATCGATTCAAAAATGACCGCCTGATTAAAATCCCCGAGTCGACCTAAGTTGGTGCCCCGCTGCATCAATTCTCCATTTGTAGATCCACATTTGATCCCCCATTGGCAATGCCCGAACCACTTGTCCCCAATGACTAGTGGGGTTCCTGGAACACGGCGCGCTGGCGAATTGTCTCCAGTATCCACGAGTAAATGGAAAAACGCGCCCGTAGGCCTGTCCACAAAGCACGCTATCACCCCACCTGTGCTTTTAGCGGTTGTTAAGCTCAAGTTGTGCCAAAGATTCTTACCATCGCAGCCTTGCAACTACTAGACGCCTCCGGACGCATCCTTTTGGTGCGCAAGCAGGGGACCACTACCTTCATGCAGCCGGGAGGAAAACTCGAATTCGGGGAAAGTCCACTGTCCGCGGTATTGCGGGAAACACAGGAGGAAATCGGACTGGTTTTCAGTCCCGACCAAGTCACCGCCATGGGGATGTGGAAGGGGCCTGCAGCCAACGAGGCCGACACCGACATCCACGCCTATTTGTTTGCCGCGCGAACCCTGGAGAGCCCGAGAATCCAAGCCGAAATCGACCAAATCATGTGGCTGGAGCCGGAAACTGCGATGGCCCGACCTGACATCGCGCCCCTACTTCGCGAAAAGGTCTTGCCCGGCTTGCTGGGTCGCTGACACCCCGGCCCTACTGCGCGAACTGGGTGTCGTGCAATTCGGCATAACGCCCTCGCACGGCCATGAGCTCGGTGTGGGTGCCGCGCTCGGCAATCCGTCCATCCTCGATGACCAGGATCATGTCGGCCGTGCGGATCGTGGAGAGGCGGTGCGCGATGACCAGGGCCGTCCGGTTTTCCAGTGCTTCGGCCAACGCGGCCTGGACGGCCGCTTCGTTGGAAGAATCCAGCGCGGCGGTGGCCTCATCGAGAATGACCACCTGCGGGGCGGCCAGGAGCAGCCGCGCAATGGTCATGCGCTGGCGCTCCCCACCCGAGAGCCGGTAGCCACGTTCCCCCACCACCGTGTCCAGCCCGTCGGGAAGCGCTTCGATGGTGGGTTCCAACCGGGCTCGCTGCAGCGCCTGCCAAAGCTCCGCGTCGCTGGCCTCCGGCTTGGCCAGGCGCAGGTTTGATCCAATCGTCTCGTGGAAAAGATGCCCGTCCTGCGTGACCATGGAAACGGTGGAGCGCAACGAACCCAGTTTCAGTTCGCGGATATCGACCCCCGCCAACTGCACGCTGCCCGAATCAACGTCGTAGAGCCGCGCCAGCAGGGAAGCGATCGTTGATTTTCCGGCCCCCGAGGAGCCGACCAGGGCCACCGTGGTCCCGGCGGGGATCTCGAAGTCGATACCGTGCAATACCGTTTCCCCGCCCCGGGTGTCGAGCACCGCGACGTCTTCCAGGGAGGCCAGGGACACCTTCTCCGCACTGGGGTAGGCAAAGGAAACGTTGGAAAACTTCACCGACACCGGGCCTGGATCCAGCACGCGGGCATTGGGTGAGTCGCTGATCAGGGGCTTGAGGTCAAGGATTTCAAAGACGCGGTCAAAGCTCACCAGGGCACTGGTGATTTCCACCCGGGCGTTGGCCAGCGCAGTCAGCGGCGCGTAGAGCCGGGTGAGCAGCAATGCCAACACCACCACATCACCGGCGGCCAGCTGGCCGCGCACCGCGTAGACACCGCCGAGCCCGTACACCAGGGCCAGGGCCAGGGCAGCCACCAAGGTGAGCATGGAGACGAAGAAGAACTGGCGCATGGCCATCTTCACCCCGATGTCCCGCACGCGTCCGGCGCGGGTGGCAAACTGCGCCGATTCGTCGGCCGGGCGCCCGAATAGCTTTATCAGCGTAGCCCCGGGGGCGGAGAACCGTTCGGTCATTTGGGTGCCCATGGAAGCGTTGAGGTCCGCCGATTCCTTGCGCAGCAAGGCCAGGGATTTGCCGAAGTGGCGTGCGGGAAACAGGAAGACCGGCAGCAGCACCAACGCCAGCGCAGTGACCTGCCAAGACGTGGAGAACATGACACCTGCGGTCAACACCACTGCCACGGTGTTCGAAACCAGGCCCGAGAGGGTTCCGGCAAAAGCGGATTGGGCTCCGATCACGTCATTGTTCAGGCGGCTGACCAGGGCCCCGGTGCGCGTGCGGGTAAAGAATGCCACGGGCATCTTCTGCACGTGGTCAAAGACTGCGGTGCGCAGATCGAAGATGATTCCCTCGCCCAGTTTCGAGGAGAACCAGCGGACCACCAGCGAGATGACGGCGTCCAACACCGCCACGATCGCGATGATCCCCGCCAGATTCAACACCACCTGGATCCCGGTTTGGGCCACGATGGCATCAACCACGCGTCCGGCCAACACCGGGGTGATCACTGCCAAGACGGCCGACAGCACAGAGAACAGCACGAAGACCAAAAGCCGGTTCTTGTAGCTCGCGGCAAAGGCCAGCACCCTCCGCGGTGTCGTGGACGCATATGCCTTGCCCTTGTCCGGTCCGGACATTCTCCACAATGAATGCCAGGCCGCAGTTTCCATGCTCATGTTTTTGTTCTCGCCATTCAGCCGGGTTGTCGTGCCGTACCCGGCCAATGACTCCGCCGGGGATTAAAAAGATCGTCGATCGTGGGCCAGCATACGCAGGTGCCCGCCTCCGACATAACCACCGTGGCGCCCGGGTTCTTCCCGGATCCGCCGCCGGCGCATATGGAGGCACGCCCCGCGGGAGTAAAGTGGGCGACCTCGAGGCCATCCCCGGCCGGCTCCCACGACGCAAAATTGGTCGCAATTCTCCGGTGAGTGCCACTCCGGGGAGGGTGAAACGAAACGTGCGCAGGGGGAGGTGCGAACGGCTTTGACCCGGCTCGGGATCACAGTTTCTCGCCGCCGGGATCACCAGAAGCAGCTGCCCACGCAACGAAGGTCCCGGTGACTTGCCCACCGAGACCTTCGTGTTGCTTCCGCAAAGCTACGGGCTCGCCGCGCTTTTTCGGGGCTAGCTGTCCAGCGTCGGGCCCGGCGCGAGTTCGTGCGGCACGAAGCGCACCATGATGGCCTTGAATCCCGGCGTATTGGATTCGCGTGCCACCAAGTCTCGGTGGACCAGTGCATTGGCTTCCGGGAAGTAGGCTGCTGCGCAGCCCTTGGCAGTCGGATAGGAGACAAGCCGGAAGCGGTTGGCCCGGCGTTCGGTGCCGCCAAAGGTGGAAATGACGTCCACCAAGGACTTGTCCTCCAAACCGAGTTCTGCAAGGTCCTGCGGGTTGATCAGGATGACGCGGCGCCCGTCCTTGATGCCGCGGTAGCGGTCGTCCAGACCGTAGAACGTGGTGTTGTACTGGTCGTGGCTGCGCATGGTCTGCAGGACCAGGTGGCCCTCGGGCGCGTAGAGCGCCTCGAAGGGCGAAACGGTGAACTTACCCTTGCCGATGTCGGTGGCGAAGGACCTGGTGTCGCGCGGAGGGTTGGGCAGCACAAAGCCGTTGCGCCCGCGCACCCGCTTGTTGAAGTCCCCGAAGCCCGGCAGCACGCGGGAGATGTGGTCGCGAATGACGTCGTAGTCCTCCGCCATTCCCTTCCAGTCGACCGAGTGGTCCTCGCCGAGAATGGCTTGGGCCATCCGCGCCACGATAACCGGCTCGGCGAGCAGGTGCTCGGAGACCGGCTTGAGTCGGCCCTGGGTGGAGTGGATGACCGACATGGAGTCCTCCACCGAGAGGAATTGTGCGCCGCCCGGGTGCTTGTCGTCCCGGTCGGTGCGTCCCAGGGTCGGCAGGATCAGCGAGGTCTGCCCGTGCACCACGTGGGAGCGGTTGGGCTTGGTGGAGATGTGCACCGTGAGCTTGGCGCGCTGCATGCCCGCCTCCAATGCCTCGGTTTCCGAGTTTGCAAGGGCGAAGTTCCCGCCCATGGAGACAAAGACGTCTACCTCGTCTTCCTCGAAGGCTTGCAGGGCCTCGGTGGAGTCGTAGCCATGGGCGCGCGGGGAATCGATGTTGAATTCGGCATCCAGGGCGGCCAGCAATGCCTCGCCCGGCTTTTCCCAGATGCCCATGGTTCGGTCGCCCTGGACATTTGAGTGTCCGCGGACCGGGCAGGCACCGGCGCCGGGCTTGCCGAAGTTCCCCTGCACCAGCAGGAGGTTGATGATTTCCTTCAGCGTGGGCACCGAGTGCGGCTGCTGCGTCAGGCCCAGCGCCCAGCAGAAGATGGAGGCCTTGGACTTGATGAGCAGGTTGGCAACGGTGGTGATCTCGGCACGGGTGAGCCCGGTGGCTTCCTCGGTGGCTTCCCAGTCCAGGGTTAAGCGGGCTTCCTTGTACGCTTCGTAGCCGTCGGTGGCCGAGTCGATGAACTCCTTGTCGATGACGGTGCCGGGGTTCTTGGCCTCGGCCTCGAAGATCAGGTGGCCGAAGGCCTGGAAGAGGGCCAGGTCCCCGCCGACCTTGATCTGCAGGAAGTGGTCGCTGATGTCATCGGAGCGTCCCAGCATGCCATTGAGCGACTGCGGATCCTTGAACCCGAAGAAGCCGGCCTCGGGCAACGGGTTGACCGCCACGATGTGGGCGCCGCGCTTGCGGGCATCGGCGAGGGCGGAAAGCATCCGGGGGTGGTTGGTGCCGGGGTTCTGGCCAATGACAAAGATCAACTCGGCGTGTTCGAAGTCCTCAAGGGAAACGGTGCCCTTGCCGATCCCGATGGTGGGGTTCAGCGCGGAGCCGGAGGATTCGTGGCACATGTTTGAGCAGTCGGGCAGGTTGTTGGTGCCCAGCGAGCGGGCCAGCAGCTGGTACATGAACGCGGTCTCGTTGGCGGTGCGCCCCGAGGTGTAGAACACGCACTTTTCCGGCGTGGTCGCGTTCACATGCTCACCGATGGTGGCAAAGGCCTGTGACCAGGTGATCGGCGTGTAGTGGCTTTCGCCCTCGCGGATGATCATCGGCTCGGTGATCCGGCCTTGGGAGCCGAGCCAGTACTCGGTCTTCTCACGCAGCACGTTGATGGGGTGCTTGGCCCACCACTCGGGAGTCACCGTGCGGGCGCTGGCTTCCTCGGCGATGGCCTTGGCGCCGTTCTCGCAGAACTCCGCGGGCTTGCGCGCCCCGGTGATGGATTCGGGCCAGGCGCAGCCCGGGCAGTCGAACCCGCCGCGCTGGTTGATGCGCAGCATCGAGCTCAGTGTCCGGCTCACGCCCGCCTCGGAGAAGCCGCGTTCCAGTGACACCATCACTGCCTTGACCCCGGCCGCGCTGCGTTTTGGCTCGGTGACTTTCAGGTCATCCTCGTTGATGTCCTGCGTTGGGGCTGGCCGATGCATGTATCCTCCACGTCGAAGTGCGGTGTTGTTGACCGTAGTCGCGCGTGCCGGAAACCGGGTGCCTTATTCGGGCTATGAACCGGTTTTCACCCGGTCGGCATGCGTATATAAGTTCACCGTACTACCCCGTGAGAAACCCGCAAGCGTCAACCCGGTTTCATCGGCCAATTCCACTGCCAGCGAAGAGGGAGCACTGACCGCCGAAAGGACCGGGATCCCTGCCATCGCGGCCTTTTGCACCAGTTCGAAGGAGGCCCGCCCAGAGACTTGCAGGATGGTGTCATGAAGCGGTAATTTTTGTTCGCGTAGCCCGGCCCCGATGACCTTGTCCACGGCGTTGTGCCGTCCCACGTCCTCGCGAAGGACCAGCAGCTCGCCGTCGGTGGTGAACAGCCCCGCCGCGTGCACTCCCCCGGTGGCGCTGAAGAGATTTTGTGCCTCGCGCAGGGTGTCGGGCAATCCCAGCAGCACCTTCACATCCAGGTGGCCCCGGGCCGGGTCCAGCGGATAGGAGGACTTCTTGGAGACCTCGTCGATGGAGTTGGTGCCGCAGATCCCGCAGGCCGAGGAGGTCACGACGTTCCGTGCCGCGGAAAGATCCGGGGCCTGGGCCCCGAAACCAACCTGCACGTCGATGACGTTGAAGGTCTGGTTGCCGTCCTCGTCGGTGCCGGCGCAATAGCGCATGGAGACCAGGTGCTCGGTGCGGCTGATGATTCCCTCGGCGAGAAGGAAGCCGGCGACCATGTCGAAGTCGTCTCCGGGGGTGCGCATGGAGGTGGTGAAGGACGTCCCGTTGAAGCGAATTTCCAGGGGTTCCTCGACCGCGAGTTTTTCCTCGCGCGCGATCCGCGCACCATCCAGCGTGGCGCGGACGATGCGCCTGCGTGCTATTTTCCGTCCCATATCTTTATTGCCCTTCTAGCCTTGGCCGCGTTCCGCAGCTCGCGCGGTGCGGCGACCGCACACCTACCAAGGTAGCCGAAGATAGGGCACCGGATCGCCGGCTGTGGCGCCGTCGGGACCCACCACCAAGATGGCGTCGGCAGCGGCCAGTCCGCGCAGCATGGCAGGTGCCACATGTTCGGCCGGTGCCAGTGCATCGGGGTCGGCACCGCCGGCAGCCGGGACCCAACGGGCCGGGACCAGACGGGTCCTGCCCGGTAGCTTGGTGAAGTCCGTGGCCGAGGTTGCCGTGTGGAGTTCGGCCAATGCGCTGCCGTTTGCCCCGCGCAGGATCGGGTCGACGAGTGTTGCAACGGCCATGAGCGCGGCCAACGGGTTGCCGGGCAGGGCCACCAACAGGCGGTTGCCGGGAAGCACCGCGACCATTGACGGGTGGCCCGGTCGCATGGCCACGGAGGAGATGGCTTCCCGCCCCCCGATGGCGCTGACCGCGGCGCGCACGAAGTCGCGCTCGGAGAATCCAGTGCCCCCGGTGGTCACCACCAGGGCAGCCGCCCTGGCGTCTTCGCCGTCGATGGCCGCGATGGTGGCAGCAAGGGTGTCTCCGATGCGGGTACTGCTGGCAACCGTGCCGCCGAGGGCCGCTACGACCAGGGGCAGCACCGGGGAAAAACCGTCTCGGACCTGGCCAGGTGTCGGGTGACCTGAGGTGATGACCTCATCCCCGGTGAACACCAGGTGCACGGGCGGGACGGCAGCGACCGGGAGTTCGTCGTGTCCCGCCACCGCTGCCGTGGCGATCACACCGGCCCGCAGCAGCGTACCCGCGGCGGCCAGCACATCCCCGGCGGAGGCCTCGGTGCCGGAGGGCCGGATGTCGTCGCCAGCGCGCAATGTCCGCTCGCTGGAGAGCAGGCTTCCCTGGAGCGTCGAGTGCTCGACACGCAGGATGGCCGTGGTGCCCTCGGGAATCAGGGACCCGGTGACCACGGCGCTGGCTTCGCCGGCGGCGAGCACCACGCGGTCCGCCGCAGCGGGGTTGGCTGCGTGCGCCCTGAGCAGTTTCCACGGCCCGGTGCCGTTGACGGCGTATCCGTCCATGGCCGAGGTGGCGCAATGCGGCATCGGGTAGGCGGCCGTCAGATCGGCGGCCAGGATTCGTCCGCCGGCCAGGTGAAGGGGAACGGTTTCGCGAATGCCGGCAATCCTGGAGCCCAGCGCATGGGCATCGGCGCGCGCGGCCTCCCACTGGTGGTCTTCCATGGCGCCCGTGCTAGGCGTTGTCAGGGGAGTCGGTGCGTGCTGCAAGGACCTCGCGGGCCAATCCGTCGGCCGCGTCCATGGCGTCCAGTTCGCCCGACCGGGAGCTGCCGACGGCCAGGCCGGCCGCGTAGCCTGCCACGTAGGTGGTCAGCGGTGCCGCCGGACGGACAATGGTGTGGGCGGCCACCCCTGCAAGCGAAAGAACCTGGTCGATGTCGATCCTGGTGTCGGCGAGGTCAAAGGCCGCCAGCAGTTCCTTGACCCAATCCTCGAGCTCGGCTGCAGGCATGGTGCGTTCTCCTTGTCAATGGCCGTTGGCCACCGCTATCCCGTGGCGCCCGGCATCCCCGGGCGTATCGATGTCGCTGAAGTCCGCATCCGGGAGCTTCAGGCGTTCCATCTGCACTGTAGCAAGCAGACGCATCATTGACGCATTTTCGAGACTTCCGCGGGGTTCGGTGGCCTGGTCGATGGCCTGTCGCAAGGAGGAAGTGAGGATGGCGCAGGAGAGTGTCTGCAGCACGCCCGAGGCATCCTGGGGAACCCATGCCTCGACCCCTTTGGAGGGCTTCCCTGTGGCCGCCAGCAGGGCGTCCACGACAGGACCCGGATCCAGGAAGTCCGAAGCCAGCACCACGGTCAGTTCTGAGGCCTGGTTCTGGCGTTGGGCGCTCTCGTCGTCGGGGCCGTCGTCCAGGGCCGCCCGTCCGGCGGCGACCGCTGCCGCTGGACCGGAAAAGCTGGGGTATTCGCGGGTGATGACCACGCGCTGGAAATCCGGCGCGGTATCCATGTACCGGGTGACGGCTTCGGCCAGGGCATGGGTGCCGACCACGGCGATGGCCTGCGCGTCCCGGACGGCGTTCAGGGAATGCTCCAGCAGCGTTTCCCCTCCGTGTTCCAGTAGGGGCTTGCTGACGCCGCCCAGGCGGGATCCACGGCCACCGGCCACAATAATCGCATCGAATTTCATGCTGCACTCCGTAAGAAGGGACTCCAGGCCTCTGCGGGGCGCTCAAGCTCGGTAATGAACCACTGGGCGCCACGCGGTCGGCTCGGGGCGAACCGCAGCTTCCAGCCAAGCTGTGCTAGCGTCCGGTCCCCCTTGGCGCTGTTGCAGCCTTGGCATGCCGCTACTAGATTCTCCCACGAATCCTCCCCGCCGCGGCTGCGCGGCACGATGTGGTCGATCGTGTTGGCGCTGCGTCCGCAGTATCCGCAGCGGTGCCCGTCGCGGCGCAGCACGCCGCGGCGCGAGACATTGACGGTGTTGCGGTAGGGAAGTCGGATGTACCGATTCAGCAGGATCACCGTCGGCCGGGGCATCACCTGGTTGACCCCGACGATCGGGTCACGGTCGTCATCGGCAAGGACGGTGGCCTTCCCGGTGAGGACAAGGAGAAGTGCCCGGCGGAAGGTGATGACCGCCAGCGGTTCAAATCCTGCATTCAGTACTAGGGTTCGCATACGCGCATCCTTAGATCCTGACCCGGCGCAACGCGAGGGACCCGTCCACGACGGAAGTCCCTCACGGTGGCGCACACGGCACTCGGCTTTGGCTCCTGTGACCTAGCCTAAGACAAGAAACAGCGGTTTTGCGTGTATTTGTGGAAAACCAGTTGAAATTGCCACCATAATTTTCCCTGCAGTACACCCCTCGAACACCTGGCGGACAGGGCTCCGCACGGTGTTCCCGTCCCCCGGGCGCACCACCGTTACCGGCCTGGAACAAGGCGAGGGTAAAAATGCCTGCTGCGTAGCCCGAACGCTCGATGCCGGCCGAACTGGAGACATGGATTTGCTTCCCGTCCGCACCCAGGGCGACTGCGTCCACCGCGCCGTCAGTTCGGGAGCCTTCACTCCAGCTCACTGCCTCGTCGGTGCTTGAAATCGGCATACCCACGCCAATGTCCGGCTTACCAAGCCCGGGTAGGCTTCCATGCAAAAATCCGCATTAACCAGCAAGGCCTCCGGTCGATCCACATGGATCGACCGGAGGCCTTGGAACGCTTGGCGCTTAGCCCTTGAGGGTGTAGTAACCGTAGAGCGGGTTGCGGGAAACGTCGTGAAGCATGGTGTCGACAGTCGGGTTCTGGGCACCGATCATCTTGCCGCCGCCGAGGTAGATGCCGACGTGTCCGCCACCGTTCTGGAAGACGAGGTCACCCGGCTTCGGGGAGCTGGTGCGCACGAACTGGCCCGAAGCGCGGATAGCCGAGGTGCCGCGGGCGATGTTGATGCCGTGCTTTGCGTAGACGTACTTGACGAAGCCCGAGCAGTCCCAGCCCGAGGGGGTGTTGCCGCCCCATACATACGGAACGCCGACGTACTTGGCCGCGGTTGCCGCGATGCCGGACAGGTTGGCGGTGTTCATCGAGTCGCTCTTCACCTTGGGGGCCTCGGAGGCCTTAGGGGTGGAGTCGCGGTTCGAGCGGGTCACCGGCGCCATGGCGTCCGAGTTGCTGCTGGAACGGGTCACCGGGGCGGTGTCGTTGGAGCGCTCGGAAACCTCGTTGGAAACGGCGACGACAACCGGCGCGGGCGCCGGCTTGGAGGTGAACGCTGCGCGTTCGATGTTCAGGTCCTTGGCCTTGGAAGCCGCGACCGAAACGGCCTTGACGGCTACACGCTCTGCTGAGAGGCCTTCAACGGGAACTGCGCTTGCTTCGCGGGAAACATCACCCTGGGCCGGAACGCCCAAAGTGAGCACGAGGCCTGATGCGGCTGCAATCACTGCTGCCTGGCGTCCAACCGAACCAGCGTTCGAGGCAACTGCCTTCGAGATGGATTCGAGTGGGTTGGTCCGAACCGGGGTCGCGCGGTGGCGGCCCAATGCTTGACGTGTAGTCACGTAGTAATGCCTCTCCTGATGCCTGCGAGGTGAGCTGTCGGGTTCGAGTGGGAGTCACTCGGCAATCCGGCCGCCAGGCCGAACCACTTAACCCCAAGGCTTCCTGTGTGGAAACCGAATGTGGGTCCCCCGCCACTGCCAAACGAGTAATTGAACGGACACCGTGGGCTGGCAGTGCTCGGCACTTCCCGCGGCGGTGAACAGGGATGATCCCTGGTCACGTATTTAGAATATATGAAGCGAATCCAAAAGTCACGTTCTGATCACGGAACGGTGACAATTGCCGTTATAACCAGGCCTCGGGGTTTACCCACTTGCCGTTGACGATGACTTCCAGGTGCAGGTGGGGGCCGGTTGAGTTGCCCGTGCTGCCGCTCAAGGAGACGACTTCGCCGCGCTTGACCTTCTGGCCCACCGAAACCTTCAGCGACGAATTGTGGTTGTAGCTGGTGTGCAGTCCGTTGCCGTGGTCGATCTCCACACGGAAGCCCGAGTGGCCGGCCCAGGCGGCCTGCACGACGGTGCCGGCGGCGCTTGCCTTGATCGGCGTGCCCATGGGAACTGCGTAGTCCAAGCCGTTGTGGTTCATGTACCCCGGACCGGTCGGATTCTTGCGGTGGCCGAAGCGCGAGGTCAACCGGATGCTGTCCACCGGCTGGGCCAAGACTCCTTCGGCGGCCAGCTTGGTGACGTCTCCGCCGGCTGCGGTCAAGACCGTTGCCAGCTTGTCTTCCTCGGTGAACTCGCTGGTCAGCGACGCTCGCTCGATCTTGACCTCGTCGTCGGCCGGAGCCATGACGTCGACCACGACGGACTGGGCGACGCGGTCGGATCCCGCGGCTGCCGTTTCGGCTTCCTTTGCGGGAGAGGCTGCGGCGAACGCCAGACCGGAAACGGCGGCGACTGCCGCCAGCTTGTGCGTGAAGCCAAGGCGGGGGCGCTGGGCCCGGGGGGCGAACTTCAGGACATTGTCCAGTTCGTCGACCTCGGCCGGGGCGGCAACGGGTGCTGCCGGCGCAGCCAGGGCGACGGGAATTTCGGTGGCGGCAATTGCGTCCGCGTCCGGGGATACGCCATAGCGCAGGCCCGCTACGAAGCGGCGGCCGGTGTACTGCGTGTTGTCAGGGGTCTCGACGGAATCAGGGACCGCGCTCAGGGCGCGTCGACCGGAACGTCGGGAAGTGTTTTCACCACTCAGGGCGGTGTCCACGATCTGCTCTAGTGAACCTTCAGCAGGCGAAGCATCAACGGGTCCGGAAGCACGGCGGCGCCCGGGAGTGTGCTGCTGAGTCAAATGTCAACCTCTCATGTATCGCCTGCGAAGTTAGCTGTCGGATTCGAGTCATGAGATCAACTCGGCAGAGCCTACATAGTGGACTCAGCTTCACCCCAAGATCCATGGTCCAAGACCAGGAACGGCTGAATGGGTCCTCCGCCCCTACCGGGAATTCTTGCTCCGCGATCCGCCGGTAGGGTTATGCGAACCGGATCGGGACTAGATTGCCTAGGTGCAACCCAACGTGAAACACTACCGGGATTAATGTCAAAGTTACAATTCCGTTATCAATCCATGCGGCGGACAAACACGTGGGCGCTGACTTCCGTCGGAAGCTCCAGCGCGCCCTCGATCCCCTGCACCCGAACAACGACGTAATCGCCGGCCCGTTCGAGGGTGACTAGGGCGCCTGGGCGGATGCCGCCCTCATCGAGCTGCACCAGCAGCTCGGGTTCCACCTGGATGGTTTCGGCCAGTCGCTCGACGCGGACCGGGCCCGTATTCCCGTCGACCAGGGCCGAATCGAGACTTTGGACACGTATCGAGATTTCACCCAGTTCCGGCCCTCCCAGTGTCTCGAGCCCGGGGATCGGATTTCCATAGGGAGAGGACTCGGGCGAACCGAGCAACTTGAACAGGCGCTGCTCCACGCGCTCGCTCATCACGTGCTCCCAACGGCAGGCCTCTTCATGGACGTACTCCCACTCCAAGCCAATGACGTCGGCGAGCAGGCGTTCGGCCAGACGGTGCTTGCGCATCACGCCCGTTGCAACTTCTGCGCCATGTGAGGTCAGTTCGAGGTGGCGGTCGGTGGTCACCACGACCAGTCCGTCGCGCTCCATGCGGGCCACCGTCTGTGAAACCGTGGGCCCGGAGTGCCCCAGTCGCTCGGCAATGCGCGCGCGCAGGGCAATGATGCCCTCTTCCTGGAGTTCCAGGATGGTGCGCAGGTACATTTCGGTGGTATCGATCAAATCTGACACGTTTGCAGCTCCCGCAGGGGTTGATTGTTACAAGAGATCACTACGCGATCCACTCTACCCGCGTTCACATTGGCGACTCGCTATTACACAATGGGCCGCCCAGTGCGCGATTATTGAACCACTGGGCACCCTCAATGCGCATCGGATTGCCGCATCGGAAGTGCCCACAGCGGATAACCCCCCTTATGAGGAGCAACATGAGCACCGGCGTGACCATCCCCCAAGACCTTTTGCCCGTGGACGGACGATTCGGCGCAGGACCTTCCAAGGTCCGCCCCGAACAGATCCAGGCTCTCATCGATGCCGGCACGCAACTCCTGGGGACCTCTCACCGCCAGGCCCCGGTGAAGAACCTGGTCCGCGACATCCAGGAAGGCCTCAAGACGTTCTTCAACGCCCCGGCCGACTACGAAGTGGTCCTGGGCGTGGGCGGATCCACCGCGTTCTGGGACATTGCCGCATTCGGCCTGGTCCGCCACAAGGCCCAGCACCTCTCCTTTGGCGAGTTCGGCTCGAAGTTCGCCGCCGCAACCAACAAGGCGCCCTTCCTTGAGCCGTCCTCCATCATCGTCTCCGAACCAGGCACCCGGCCTGTTCCCGTGGCCGAGGCAGGCGTGGATGTATACGCTTGGCCCCAAAACGAGACCTCCACGGGCGTCGCTGCACCGGTTCACCGCGTTGAAGGCGCCGACGAGGGATCGCTTGTCCTCATCGACGCGACCTCCGCAGCCGGCGGACTGGACGTCGACGTCTCGCAGGCAGATGTGTACTACTTCGCCCCGCAGAAGAACTTCGCCTCCGATGGCGGCTTGTGGATTGCGCTCTTCTCCCCCGCGGCCATCGCCCGCGCCGAGGAAATTGCCGCCTCCGGCCGCTGGATCCCGGACTTCCTGAGCCTGAAGACGGCGATCGACAACTCGCGCCTGAACCAGACGTACAACACCCCGGCCCTGTCCACCTTGGTCACTCTCAACGCCCAGGTGCAGTGGCTCAACGCCAACGGCGGCCTGGCGTTCGCCGCAGCCCGCACCGCGGACTCGGCCTCCCGCATCTACGACTGGGCCGAGGCTTCCGAAGTGGCGACCCCGTACGTCACCGCCCCCGGGGAACGCTCCAACGTCATTGCCACGATCGACTTCGACGATTCGATCGATGCCGCTGCGGTGGCCAAGACCCTGCGCGCCAACGGCGTGGTCGATGTCGAGCCGTACCGCAAGCTCGGCCGCAACCAGCTGCGCGTGGCGACCTTCGTCGCCATTGAGCCCGAGGACGTTTCGTCCCTGCTCAAGTGCATCGAATACGTGCTGAAGAACAGCTAGCTTCTTCAGCCTACGAATCGGGCGGCGCCCACCCACGGTTGATCCCGCGGGTGGGCGCCGCCCGATCTATTTGAGCCGATGCCTGCCGCCCGACGGCAAGGGCGCGGGTAGCGATCCGACGATCGCTACCCGCTCCCTTGTTCATTTCAGGGGACAAGTCCCCTGGTTGCCTATTCAGCTATTTGGCATCTTCGTCCCAGACGTCTTCATCGGAGGCGACTTCGTCCGTCGCGGCCGCGGATTCGGTCTCGGTTTCCGCGGATTCTTCCTCCGTGCCTGAGGGGGCGGAATTGTCCGAGCCCTCCGGAGCCGAAGCTTCGGCGATGCCGTCCGCAACTGCGGCGGCGTCCTCGGCGGCCTGGCGCTCGGCGTCCATTTCCTCCGGTCGAACTCGCTCGGCCCACGGCACCCAGGCCGGGGCCAGCAGTGCGTCCTCGCCGGGAAGGATCCCGACCTCGCACACCGTGAGGTCCTTGGCCTGGGCACGCGGGATGCGGGTCAGCGTGGCAAACCAACTCCAGCCCTCGTAGCCGGGGAGCAACACGTCAAATCGGTGGGTCACCAGGCGTTCGCCGTCGTTCACGGCTTCCTGGTATTCACCGATCGTTGCCTCGTCGGTGATTTCCAGCAGCGCCTTGCGCGCCTGGTCCACGGCCTTGGCCAGTGTCGTATCGAGCATTACTTTGCGGGACATGGGTTCAGGCATCCAAATCGTCGGCTACGGCGCGCAGCACTGCTGCAACCTTGGCGCCTTGGGCTTTTTCGGGGTAACGGCCCCTGCGCAGTCCGTTGGAGACCGAGTCGAGCACTTTGATGAGGTCTTCGATCAGCACCGCGGTGTCCTCGGCAGGCTTGCGCTTGGCGCGGGCCACCGAGGGTGCGTCGTCAATGATGCGAACGCTCAGGGCCTGGGCACCCTTGCGGCCTTCGGCGACACCGAATTCCATGCGGGTACCCGGTCGCAGCTCGGTCGTGCCCACGGGCAGCGCCGAGGCATTCAAGTACACTTCCTGGCCTTCGTCGGTCACCAGGAACCCGAACCCCTTGGAGGGCTCGTACCACTTCACTTTGCCGGTTGGCACGTCTAACTACCTCGTTCTTGCGTCTCAATGGGGCAACGACGGCGGGCCATTCAGGTTCCGCGTTCCCATTTCTGGCGATGTCCCGGCGCGAAACCACGCAGCCCGTCCCTCTATGGGGGCTTGCGGGCGGGCTCATGCGTCCGGGGAAGTCTATATCTTCTAGGGTACGACATCAGCGGCGTGCCCCCTTCCCACCCACGGGCCAGGGCCTCCATGATGGCCGTTTCGCCGGTGCACGGTAGTTTTAAGGGGTGAACACCTCCGCCGCCACCCCCACATCCCTACGCATCCTGACCTTTCTTGCCGGTGGCGTTGCCATCGCCTCACTCGCCGCGCTGGCCGTGATCCTCATCCAATACGCGATGCAGCTTTCCCCTGCCCCGGCGCTGCTGGCCGTGGCGCTCTATGGATTGCCGTTGGCGTTCATCCTGCTCATCGTGATTCTGGTGCTGAACTTCCGCGAGCGCCGCCGCTCCCACTAGACCAGGTCGCCTGCTACCCGCCCAAGTGCCCTGCCGGCTCCGGGCATCTTGGGGGTGACCATGGGGCGCGGCACCCTTGCCCGCACACCAAACACACAGCGTTCTTACAGATAGCGGTTGCAGACTGGTACCCATGAATGCCAAAACCCCCGAAGCGAAGCTCCTGGTCGTCGACGACGAACCGAACATCCGCGAATTGCTCTCCACCTCCCTGCGTTTCGCGGGCTTCGAGGTGGTTGCCGCGGCGAACGGCCGCGAGGCCCTGGCAGCCGTGGAGGCCGACACCCCCGATCTGGCGGTGCTCGACGTGATGCTCCCGGACATGGACGGATTCACCATCACCCGCAGGCTGCGCGCCGCGGGCAAGCACTTCCCGGTCCTTTTCCTCACCGCACGCGACGACACCGAGGACAAGGTCACCGGGTTGACCGTCGGCGGGGACGACTACGTCACCAAGCCCTTCAGCCTCGACGAGGTGGTCGCCCGCATCCGTGCCGTGCTCCGGCGTACCCAGCCGGCCGAGGAAGACAGCGCTATCATCCGGGTGGATGACCTCGAGCTGGATGACGACGCGCACGAGGTCCGCCGCTCCGGCGAGGTCATCGAGCTTTCGCCCACCGAATTCAAGTTGTTGCGCTACCTGATGATGAATCCCAACCGGGTGCTGTCCAAGGCACAGATCCTTGACCACGTATGGGAATACGACTTCAACGGGGACGCTTCCATCGTGGAGTCCTACATTTCCTATCTGCGCCGCAAGATCGATTCCCGCGCCGAGTGGCCCTCGCTGATCCAGACCAAGCGCGGCGTCGGGTACCTCATGCGCACCGCCGACCGCCGCTAAGACGAAAGGCCGGTTCCCACACGTGGAAAGTGCCCGCAGATTCTGGCGACAGGTGTCGTTGCGGACCAAGCTCGTGGCGCTCATGAGCTCCCTGATGATCCTGGGGATCGTGGTCACGGCCGTCGGCTCTGCCCAGTCGCTGCGGCTGATGCTCACCGCGCAGCTGGACACTGACCTGAGGTCCAACAGCGCTACGATCACTGCCACCATGCTCAATGACTATGCGGGCATTGCCAATATCAACCCCAAGTCCAACGGGCTCGCCCGTTTCTACGGGGATCTGCGCAACGAATCGGCCGAAATCCTCTACACCATGCCGCGCCGTGCCGCGCCGGACAACAAGCCGCTGGATGCCCCGGCTGTCGATGCGCAGGTCATCGAGCGCTTGCGGGAGGACCCCGCAGCCTCGCTCTCGGTGCCCGGCAGCACCCTGGGCTCCGCCGGGTGGCGGGTGCGCATCGTGGACCTACCGCGCACCGACTACGACCTCATCTATGCCCTGCCGATGACCTCGGTGCAGGACACCGTCACCAAGGCAACGATGCTGGTGATGTCCACCGGAATGCTGGCCACGCTGCTGATGTCGATGATCGCCTACGGGATCACCACCCGGGCGCTGCTGCCGTTGCTGCGCGTTGAACGCACGGCGGCGGCCATTGCCGCCGGGGACCTGTCCCGCCGCGTGGAGGACTACCCTCCGGAGACCGAGGTCGGGCGGCTCTCGCGCTCGCTCAACGCCATGTTGGCGCACATCGAACACGCCTTCCGCGGGCGTGCCGCTTCCGAACGCAAGATGCGAAGATTCGTCCAGGACGCCTCCCACGAACTGCGCACCCCGTTGGTGACCATCCAGGGGTACTCCGAGTTCTACCGGCAGGGCGGGCTCAACGACCCGGAAATGCTGCGCACCGCCATGGGGCGCATCGAGGCCGAGTCCAAGCGCATGGCCCAGCTCGTCGAGGACCTGCTGACCCTGGCGCGGCTCGACGAGCAGCGCCCGCTGGACCGCAAGCCCATCGATTTGCTCCTGCTGGCCGGTGACGCCGCCGAGGACACCCGGGTCAATGCCGTGAACCGCAAGGTGCGCCTGATCGGCCTGGATGGCGGGGCCCCGCAACCTGCACCCACTTCCGGGGACGAGGCCCGGCTGCGGCAGGTGGTGGCGAACCTGATGACCAACGCGCTGCGCTACACCCCCGAGGGCAGCGACATCGAGATCGCCGTGGGCGTCAAGCCGGTCATCGACGGAAGGTCCGATGCGGTGCTGGAAATCCGCGACCACGGCCCGGGGATTTCCGAGGAGGATGCGGGACGGGTGTTTGAGCGGTTCTACCGCGCCGATTCCTCGCGCCAGCGCGAGACCGGCGGCACCGGGCTGGGGTTGGCCATTGTCGCGGCGATTGCCGCGCAGCATGACGGCTCCATTCGACTCAGCGAGACCCCCGGCGGCGGGGCCACCATGTCGATCCACCTGCCCTACGTCAAACCCGAGGACGACCCGGCCGAGGATGAGGACGACTGACCCATCGGCCGCGGAGTTGTCCACACCCCGTCGCGACCACGGGGTCGCGGCGGGACAGGGGCCCTAGCCTGAACTCGGAGGCGTGCATCCATCCATGGCGCGCCTCCCGCCGGGCCGCTTGCGCCATTGCCATTGCGTCCCAAGGCCCGGTGCCAAACAGCCATTGCACGGGAGTGAAGCCAATCATGAGCACCTTTGCCGCCAACACCAACGAAATGCAGGCCCGGTCCATGAACCTGCATGCCACCATCGAGCGCGTGCGGGCGGAGGTGAACTCGCTGACCTCCTCGCTGCAGGACCTCCAGGGCACCTGGCAGGGAGCGGCCTCGACCAACTTCCAGTCCGTGGTGGCCGACTGGCGCAACACCCAGGCACGCGTCGAGGAATCCCTCTCCTCCATCGGCACCGCGCTGAACCGGGCCTCTGTGCAATACGACGAGGCGGAAGCCGCCAACGCCTCCCTGTTCACGTACTGACCTTTCCAAGGCCACTTGCCGGGACGGGGTGTGCAGGCGTATTAGTCTGGGGACGTGTCCATCCTCATTGATCCCCCGTTCTGGCCGGCCCACGGAACGCTCTTTTCGCATTTGGTCTCCGATGCGTCGCTGGACGAATTGCACGAATTTGCCAGGGAACAGGGCCTGCCCGAGCGCGCCTTCGACCGCGACCACTATGACGTGCCGCAAAAGCGCTACGACGACCTGGTCGCGGCCGGGGCCGTCCCGCTCCCGGCCACCGAGCTGGTGCGGCGGCTCATAGCCTCGGGGTTGCGCGTGCGGGCCAAGGAACGGCCCGAGCGCCTCGACGCGGTGCTGCTCGCGCGCTGGGACAACTTGGGCCTCAATGACCCGGGCTTGGGCCGCGAACTGCTGGGGTGCTGGAGCCAAGAGCAGCGCGTCTACCACGACAGGGCACACCTGCTGGCGGTCCTGACGGCCCTGGACGCCCTGACGGGCGGGGCCGCCTCCGCGCAGTCACACCTGTCGGTGTATCTGGCGGCTTGGTTCCACGACGCGGTGTACCGCGGCACGGCAACCGATGAAGATGAATCTGCCGCGCTGGCCGCGGCACGCTTACCGGACCAAGGCATCGGCTCATCCGTGGTGGACGAGGTCGTGCGCCTGGTCCTGCTGACCAAGACGCACAAGCCCGCACCCGGCGATGTCGCCGGGGCCCTGCTCTGCGACGCGGACCTGGAGGTCCTGGCCCGTCCGGCGGCCGCCTACCGGCGATACACCGTGGCCGTGCGCCGCGAGTACGCCCACGTGCCTGACGCCGATTTTGCCCGCGGGCGTTCAGCGATCCTGCGCGCATTGCTGGCCGGCGGCTCGCTCTACTCCAGTGACAGGGGCCGGGCGTTGTGGGAAGAAGCCGCTCGGGCCAACCTCGTGGCTGAGCTTAAGGACCTGGAAGCCCTCGCCCCATAGGCTTCGGCTGCCTGGCCCTAAAGCGCAAGGGAAGACGCCCAGAGCGCTTCGTGTTTCCTCACGAACCTGGCGGCATCGGCCCAATGCCGGCCATGCCCGCTGGCGAACATCCGGCCCCACGGCTGGACGTCCTTGAGATGGGCGTCGCGAAGAAAGCCGTACATCGCTTCGGTGCGTTCGCCCATTGCCGCCGGCAGCTTGGCGCGCAGATCGGCATCGGCCCGGTAACCGTTTACGACCAACGTCCGCAACCGCGCCGCGGCCTGGTCTGGATCCTCACCGGAGACAAGAAAGGCAAGCGACTGGGCAGCATAGGCCAGATCCCAGAGACGCGTGCTTGGCCCCGCACCGTCCCAGTCGATGAAGGCCCGGCGGTCCCCGCCAACCAGGTTCCAGGGTGCCAGGTCGTTGTGGCAGATCAGGTCCTCACGGGGTGCCTGGATCAGGGTGGACCAGCAGTCGTCCGTGGATCGCTTGAAGCTTGCGGAGGCGTCATGGATCCGGCGTATCAGGTCCCCTGCTTCTTCCAGGGGTTTCTGCGCCAGGGGCCGGTCGTGGGGCGCTGGGGCACCGGAAACAAATTCCGTAATTTGCCGGCCTTGCCTATCCCGGCCCAATGGCCGTGGGACCTCGGACAGCCCATGCTCACGGAGGTGGGCCATGAACCTGTGAACCGATGGCGTGCTTTCTAGCCAGGGCTTGCGCACTGTGGAACCGACGCGCACCACCTCACCGGCGGCGTTCCCGCCGACCAGCGGCACTTCGATGTGGGTCACGGCTCCATGCTAGTCCGCCGCAAGCAATCCCCCCCCATGCCTGAAGGCGTAACCGGCGCATGGCGGTCCGGGCGTCAGGAGCCCGTTAACGCCGCGAGCCGCCTTCCATGCGGTGTCCCATCCTCCCCGAGGGGGAACGGGACACCGTGGGAAAGCGGCTCACGGTTTAGTGCCAGGTACTGCTAACGCGCGGGGCGTGGTGAAACAGGAGGGATTAGAATCCGCCCATGCCGCCCATGCCACCCATGTCGTCGCCACCCGGTGCTGCTGCGCCGGCCGGAACCGGCTTGTCAGCGACAACGGCTTCGGTGGTCAGGAACAGGCCGGCAATGGAAGCGGCGTTCTGCAGGGCAGAGCGCGTAACCTTTACCGGGTCGTTCACGCCGGCTGCGAGGAGGTCCTCGTAGACGCCGGTGGCTGCGTTCAGGCCGTGACCGGCAGGCAGGCCCTTGACCTTGTCGGCGACAACGCCCGGCTCCATGCCGGCGTTGAAGGCGATCTGCTTCAGCGGAGCCTCGATGGCAACGCGGACGATGTTCGCACCGGTTGCTTCGTCGCCGGTCAATTCCAGCTTGGCGAATGCTGCAGCGCCAGCCTGGATGAGGGCCACGCCGCCACCGGCAACGATGCCTTCTTCAACGGCAGCCTTGGCGTTGCGCACTGCATCTTCGATGCGGTGCTTGCGTTCCTTGAGCTCGACCTCGGTAGCGGCACCGGCCTTGATGACTGCAACGCCGCCGGCCAGCTTGGCCAGACGTTCCTGCAGCTTCTCGCGGTCGTAGTCCGAATCGGAGTTCTCGATCTCGGCGCGAATCTGGTTCACGCGACCGGCGATCTCCTCGGCGTCGCCTGCACCCTCGACGATGGTGGTCTCGTCCTTGGTGACAACGACCTTGCGGGCGGAGCCCAGCAGGTCGATGGTGGCGTTTTCGAGCTTCAGGCCGATTTCCTCGGAGATGACCTGGCCACCGGTGAGGATGGCGATGTCGGCCAGCATGGCCTTGCGGCGGTCGCCGAAGCCCGGTGCCTTGACGGCGACGGACTTGAACAGGCCACGGATCTTGTTCACGATCAGGGTGGCAAGGGCTTCGCCCTCGATGTCCTCGGCGATGATCAGCAGCGGCTTGTTCGACTGCATGACCTTCTCAAGGATCGAAACCATGTCCTTGACGTTGGTGATCTTCGAGTTGACGATCAGGATGTACGGATCCTCAAGGACCGTTTCCTGACGCTCGTTGTCGGTGACGAAGTAGGCCGAGATGTAGCCCTTGTCGAAGCGCATGCCCTCGGTGAGCTCAAGCTCGAGTCCGAAGGTGTTCGACTCCTCGACGGTGATGACACCTTCCTTGCCGACCTTGTCCAGTGCCTCGGCGATCAGGGCGCCGATTTCGTTGTCGCCGGCGGAGATCGATGCGGTGGCGGCGATCTCTTCCTTGGTTTCGATTTCCTTGGCGGAAGCCAAGAGCTCAACGGTGACGGCCTCGACGGCCTTCTCGATGCCGCGCTTCAGGGACAGCGGGTCGGCGCCGGCGGCAACGTTGCGCAGGCCTTCCTTGACCAGTGCCTGTGCCAGGACGGTTGCGGTGGTGGTGCCGTCGCCTGCGACGTCATCGGTCTTCTTGGCAACTTCCTTGACGAGTTCCGCACCGATCTTCTCGTACGGATCCTCGAGCTCGATCTCCTTGGCAATGGAGACACCGTCGTTGGTGATCGTGGGGGCGCCCCACTTCTTTTCCAGAACGACGTTGCGACCACGCGGGCCAAGGGTGACCTTGACGGCGTCGGCCAGGATGTTCAGGCCGCGCTCAAGGCCGCGGCGTGCTTCCTCGTCAAATGCAATGATTTTGGCCATAGCGGCTTATGTCCTTTCGGGACGTTCATGCGTATCTACGACCTGAGGCAACGCCCGCGACGGACGAAGAATCCACGATGTCATGGGACGATCGCAAAAGCTTCTCGCTGCCCTGGTCAAGGACTCACTCAAACACCGCCCCAAGGCTGCATGTATCCGCTCGAAACTCCGATCGAATTAGCAGTCGGGACGTGCGAGTGCTAATACAAATCTTGGCACTCAACCACTCGGAGTGCAAGCTGTGGGTCTTTGCCGTAAGCGTATTGCGGCGCCAGTGCGGCTAGTTGTAGTTGCTTCCCAGCACGATGGCGATATTGCCCGGGATGTTTGCGCTCTGCATGACCGAGGTGATGCCCAAGGCGTCGGCCGCGGCCTCCGCGGTGGCCCGATGGGTCTCGGCGCGGTAATAGACCGTGGAATAGTTGACTTTCTTGGTCCAGTTCGATGCCGCGACATTGCTGAACCCGGCATCCTGCAACTCCGTGCGCGCCTTGCCGGCAAGGCCGCCGACCTTTGCACCGTTGTAGACGCCCATTGCCATGGAGGTGTCAGCGTCTTCCGCCAGACCGCTTTCGCTGGCCTCGGTGGAGGAGCTGGCTTCCGTGGATTCGCTAGCCTCGTCCGCCGATTCGCTCTCTGCGGGCGTTTCGCTGGCTTCGTCTGCCGATGTGGACTCTGAGGAGTCCGCGGCGTCCTGGGTGCCCGAGGAGCTGGCGGCAACCGGTGCCGGGTCGGTCGTGGCGCCCGTGAGCTTGGGCAGGACCATGAAGGAGAAAAGTCCCACCACCAGTGCAATCGCCCCAAAGACCATCAGCCAACGCAAGCCGGATCGAGCCCCGCCCACGGACGCGGCGGAAGCCCAGCCGTTTTCGCGGTGCGAGCCGCTACGGTTGCTGAACTCTGGGACGCGATCAAATTCATCGCGCGGATAGTTGGTCATGCCCGTCCTCGGTGATCTGGCTTGCAATGTGGGCATGCGCGGCTGCAGGAATACAAGCGCGGCCGGGCCCCGAAACGCCAGACGTGCGTTGCAATCATGCCTCGGGTCCGAGCCGTTTCGCCGACCGAGCGCGATGCCTCGTCGTTCGTAGTCTACGCAATCGCTTGACCAGCATGGGGTCATGGGCCAGCGCTGCGTCCGTGTCGATGAGTGTGTTCAACAATTGGTAGTAGTTGGTTGGCGAGATGGAAAACAGCTCGGAGATGGCTTGTTCCTTGGCCCCGGCATACTTCCACCACTGGCGTTCCAGCGCGAGAATCCGCTGGGAACGCTCGTCCAGCCCGCTGGATTCGTCGAGCTCAAACTCGAGCTCAAGTGCCTCGGATGACATTGCACTTCCCTCAACTATCCGGTTCCCGGTTTACGGTGAACTACCGGGCAATCTGCCCCAACCGTAACTATTCTAACGTGTTGCCCCCGCAAACCGTTTGCCCTCTCGGCTTGGCATCTGCCCACAATGTATGTCATGGACACCCATGAGACGCCGCTCTTCGAGCTCCCCGAGCCGCAACCCGACACCACTGTTTTCCCCTTCGGCCAAGGACTCGCCGAGGCGGTGGACGGCGGATTCGTTGCCGCCGACTGGGCAGAGGCGCTTGCCCCGGTGGAGGGAAAGCTGGTGTCCCTCGCCAGGGAACTCGAAGCCAGGCGCGCCTCCGGCGAGCGCATCCTGCCCGCACCGCCGAACATCCTGCGCGCCTTCAGCCGCCCGTTGGCCGAGGCCCGGGTGTTGGTCATGGGCCAGGACCCTTACCCCACGCCCGGCCATTCCATGGGGCTGAGCTTTTCCGCCCTGCCCCAGGTGCGCCCGTTGCCACGCAGCCTGAAGAACATCTACCTCGAGCTGCACGAGGACACCGGCCTGCCGATCCCGGCACACGGCGACCTCTCCGCCTGGGCAAACCAGGGCGTGATGCTGTTGAACCGGGTGTTGACGGTGGCTGCGGGTGCCGCGGGTTCGCACCGACGGCTTGGCTGGGAGTCCGTCACCGATGCCGCCATGGCGGCGCTGGCGGCACGCGGGGGGCCGCTGGTGGCGATCCTGTGGGGCAAGGACGCCCAGGCGCTGGCGCCGGCGCTGGGCTCGATCCCCATCATTGCCTCGGCCCATCCCTCGCCCCTTTCGGCGCGGCACGGGTTTTTCGGCTCCAGGCCCTTCACCCGGGCAAACGCGCTGTTGGTGCAGGCTGGCGGCGCGCCCATCGACTGGGCACTGCCTCTGGTGGTCCCGCGCGGCTAGCGGCGGCGGATGTTTCGGCGCTCCGCCAGCACCTCGGCACCGATCAGCGGGCGGGCGATGGTGTCGCCGAAGACCACACCCCCGGCAATCGCCATCATGATGGTGAACGCGGTGAACATCTGCACGATGGCCGAGTTCATGTCGTCGACGTCAAAGACGATCCCGTACATGGAACGGAAGATCATCAACCCGGGCAGCAGGAACACGATGGCGGGGGCGGCCAGCACCAGCTGCGGAGCACCCATCTTGTAGGCCACCCAGCGCCCGGCCAGGCCGACGAAGGTCGCCGCGACGGCCGGCGCGGCCCGGTCTCCCACGCCCAGGGCCTGGATCCC
Source organism: Paeniglutamicibacter sulfureus (assembly GCF_039535115.1). NCBI lineage: Bacteria > Bacillati > Actinomycetota > Actinomycetes > Micrococcales > Micrococcaceae > Paeniglutamicibacter > Paeniglutamicibacter sulfureus. Next base: position 3,711,297 of record NZ_BAAAWO010000001.1, on the reverse strand, counting down.
CAGCAGGATCAGGTAGCCGAGCAGGGCGATGCCGCCGGTGGGCAGCAGGAGCTTGGGTTCCGATTGCTCGGTGATCGCGCCCATGATGACCGCCGCAACGACCAAGGCCGCCAGCAACCAGCCGGGATAGGAAATCGTGTCGATGACCCGCACGTCCAGCTCCGGGGCGCCCAGTAGCTCGCCGCCGACCAGTGCCGTCATGATCCCCGTCAGGATCGCGGCATAGGTCAGTGCGGCGGAGAAGAACCGTCCGGCGGCGGTGACGGGGAACCCGTTGATGGCATCCTGCAGGGCGGAGACAAACCGGGCCGAGGGCAACAACAGCAGGATGCCGCCGGCGACCACCAACGCCGCGTCCATGGGCGCATTCAGGGCGTGGAAGAGCACCGCGATGGCCGTGACGACAAAGCTTGCGGTGGCAATCGAGAAAAATTCGGGCACACGCCAGCGTGCCGCATACTTGATGATCTGTCCGACAGCCAACGAGGAGACGAAGGCCAGGATCGCCCCGGGCAGGGAGCCGCCGATGAAGATCACGAAGAAGGCAGCAAAGGCACCGGCGGCCGAGCCGATCATCCAGCGCGGGAAGGGCTTGGGCCGACGCGAGATCTCCCGCAGCCGGTCCACCGACTGTTGCCGGGTCACGCCTCCGGAGACGATGTCGGAAACCAATCGATGCACCTCCGCCAATCCGGCAAAGTTGTTGGTCCAGGAGCGCACCACGCGCAGCATCGAAAACGACTCACCCTCCGGCGGGGAAAAGTTCAAGTGGATCGACTGGTTGGTGATGTCGACGTCCGTGTAGCTGAGCCCGAGGGCCGCGGTCACGGCAATGACGCTGGTTTCCACTTCCAGGGCGCCGGCACCGTAGCGGAACATGGTTTCAGCAAGGTCCAGGGCAAATTCCAGGGTCTTGCGCGCCGAGGCGTCCTGTGCGGCGTTGACCTTCGGGTTGGCATAGGGGGTTCCCTTGAGCCGCTCGACGATGTTGAACGCCTGGGTGGGAGGGGTGTCGGAGGCCAGCAAACGCGAAATCATGCGCTTGGCTGCAGGGTTCGCGCGCGGCGGCAGCGCCGGGGCACCCGTGGAGGTGATGCCGACCTGGCCGGTCTTGGCGTTGATGGCGTCCTGGGCCAGCGTGGTGGGCCGCGGCCGCTTCGTGGGCTTGGCAGGCTTGGGCGTCTTGGGCGGCCTGGGACCCCCGACCCGCTTGGCGGCTGGCCTTCCCGACGGCTTGCCCGCCTGTTTGGGGACGGGCTTCGTGGGCGTCGGAGCGACGGTCGGCGTGCCGGTTGCCGGTTTGCCGGTTGCCGGCGTGTCAAGGTGGGGGAACAGCGGGGAGTTCTTGGCGTGCGCGGCAGCGTCCTTCAGGGCCTGGGCGATATGGGTCATTTCCCCCGCTTCGACACGGCGAATGCTTGAGACCTGCGGGTTGGGATCCTCGCCCGGTGACGCCGGGGCGGTGGCGTCCGGCCCCTTACCTGAAGACACGCTTCCTCCTGTCGTTTGCGCTTGCTTCACCCACCATACCGCCGCCTTATGGCCCATTGATCCACTGGCCACGCAACTCACATTTGACTGATTGGACACAGTGCGACGCCGGACCCCGGGAATATCCGCAAGGATTCCGGAGTTGAGCCACAATGAATGCAAACGCATATAACTCACGACAGGAGAAACACGGGAAATCATGAGTGAATCCACCGCGAATACACAGCAATTCGAGATCGGCATCGAGACCTTCGGCGACATCACCGACGACGCCAATGGCCAACCGCTCCACCCGGCCCAGGTCCTGCGCAACGTGGTCGCCGAGGCCAAGGCCGCCGAGGCCGCCGGACTCGACTTCTTTGGGGTGGGCGAACACCACCGCGACGACTACTCGGTCTCCGCCCCCGAGGTGGTCTTGGGCGCCATCGCCTCGGTGACCGAAAGGATCAAGCTGGGATCCGCCGTAACCGTGCTGAGCTCGGATGACCCGGTGCGCGTCTACGAACGCTTTGCAACCGTCGATGGCCTGTCCAACGGACGTGCAGAGGTCATCCTGGGGCGCGGCTCCTTCATCGAGTCCTTCCCGCTCTTTGGTTACGAGCTTTCCGACTATGAGCTGCTCTTCGAGGAGAAGCTCGCGCTCTTCGCCAAGCTGCGCAAGGGCGAACCTGTCAGCTGGTCCGGCCAGACCCGCTCCGCGCTGCGGAACCAGTCGGTCTACCCGCCGATTGAAAACGGCACCCTGGACGCCTGGGTGGGCGTGGGCGGCAGCCCCGAATCGGTAGTCCGTGCGGCACGGCACGGCCTGCCGCTGTTCCTGGCCATCATTGGCGGGCAGCCCATGGCCTTCGAGCCGCTGACCCGGCTCTACAAGCGATCGCTAGAGGAATTCGGACACCAGCCCCAGCGCATCGGTGCGCACTTCCACGGCCTGGTGGCCGACAGCGACCAAGAGGCACTGGACCAGCTGTGGCCGCACTACAAGCTCACCATGGACCGGTTGGGCTCCGAGCGCGGCTGGCCGCCGGCGAGCCGCATGCGTTTCGAGGCCTCGGCGGGCCGCGACGGTTCGCTGCTGGCCGGCAGCCCGGAGACCGTGGCCCAGAAGATTGTCCGCTTTGCGAGCGGGCTTGGCCTTTCGCGTGCCGACATCAAATACTCTGCCGGCTCGTTGCCGCACGAGACCATGATGCGAAGCATCGAATTGCTGGGGACCAAGGTCAAGCCCCTGGTCCTGGAGATGCTCGAGGCAAAGTAGGGGGCCGTGGCTTCCCGCGGAAGCGCGCACCATGCTTAACGAAAAGAACCCCCGGTTTTCCGGGGGTTCTTTTCCGTTGGTGGTTCTTAGCAGACTCGAACTGCTGACCTCTCGCGTGTGAAGCGAGCGCTCTAACCAACTGAGCTAAAGAACCGCGCTGCGTCTCCCAAAGGAGTACCTAGCAAGATTAGCCGAGCACCGCGGTGCACGCCAAATCGACATCAAATCCAACGGCGCTCCCCGACCTGCGACCCGCTCGCCCCACCGGCTGCAAGCCTTCGGTTTTCGCGCCACGCCCGGGCATCAAATACACAGGTGAAATGCTGGCGAACGAACCACTCAGCGAACCCGTCAAAACCCCCGGAATCGCGGTGATTTTCGACGCTTGAAACCACGCCGTGCGGAGGACGTTTCGGGGCAACCGGCGCGTCGCGCCCAAGCCGTATTTACAACATGGCTTTCGGCAGGTAATAATTTCACTGTCGACTTCTTCGACGCCCAAACTGGGCCCTACAAGGAAGCTGCCGGGAACCGCCGGCAGCGGTCCCCTACCGGCCAAAGAACCGGCCCGGCGTAATTCCGGGAACCCCTTCTTTCGTTCGCTCTCTTTTTGCTTAGAGGACCGCTCCCAGTGCTTCCCAACATCGAGTATTCCCTGTCTTACTCCGCGCCCACCGGCATCGAACGCGATGCCCTCTCCGCGCTCGCCCTGAACCCTGACGCGCGCTGGCACGAACGCATGGACCATGCCCTGTTTGTGGTCACCGCGCTGCACGAGGGTATCCGGGTTGGCCTCGGAATCGTACACAATTCCGTCACCGCACCGACCCAGGCACCGCGCCCCATGGAGCTTGGTGGCATGTTCGTGCACCCCGCCTATCGCAGGCTGGGCATCCGCCAGTACATGGCCGAATCACGGCTGACCTACGCATTGTCCATGGGTGGCACCCCGATCACCGTGATCGACAACCGCAACCAGGCTTCATGGGGCTACTACGAGCGCTCGTCCCGATGGGCGCGCGAACGCGAATACACCGGTTACTTCACCGGACTGCCCATGACGATCTGGGTATCCACGGAGTCCTCTTGGCACCGCACCGGCATGGGATTGACCCCGCTGGTCCCGGCCCAGCCGAACACCGTGCTTCCCCAAGGCCTGAACCGGGCAGAGCCGCTTGGTTTTGGCCCCGACCAGGGAAACCCCGTGCCCGCATAAAGCATGGAGCCCGTTTTGCCCACCCCAAAGGCGTGCAAAACGGGCTCCACTGGGTTGCCGGACCCTATGCTTCCGCCGCTGCCGGACGCATGTCGCCGGTGTCGATGTAGCGCTGGTGCCAGGACAACGACTCTCCGAGCAGGTGCGGTGTGTGCTTGCCGTAGCTGCCCATTTTGGCGCGGTCGAAGTAGTCCTGCAGCATAGGGCGGTATGCCGGTGCCGCGCACTTGTCGATGACCACCTGGGCACGCTGCTTGGGCGAGAGCCCGCGCAGGTCGGCCAGTCCCTGTTCGGTAATCAGGATCATGGTGTCGTGCTCAGTATGGTCCACGTGGCTGGCCATCGGCACGATGCCGGAGATCTTGCCGCCCTTGGCGACCGACGGTGACATGAACACCGAGAGGTAGCCATTGCGGGCGAAGTCGCCCGAGCCGCCGATGCCGTTCATGACGTGCGAGCCGACCACATTGGTGGAATTCACGTTGCCGTAGATGTCGGCCTCGATCATCCCGTTCAGGGCGATGCAGCCCAGCCGGCGCACGAGCTCGGGGTGGTTGGAGATTTCCTGCGGGCGCAGCAGGATGCGCTCGCGGTAGAAGTCCACGTGCCTGTTGAACTCGTCGATGCCGTCGGAGGACAGAGAGAAGGAGGTTGCCGAGGCGAAGCCCAGGGTCCCGTCCTTGAGGAGGGACAGCATGCCGTCCTGGATGACCTCGGTGTAGGCCTGCAGGCCCTCGTAGCCTCCGCGCGCCAGCCCGGCGAGCACCGCATTGGCGATGTTTCCCACGCCCGATTGCAGCGGCAGCAGCTTGTCGGTCAGGCGCCCCGCCCTGATCTCGTGGTCAAGGAAGTCCAGCAGGTGGTCGGCGATCTGCGTGCTGGTCGCATCGACCGGGGCAAAGGGGCTCAGCCGGTCAGGGGCGTTGGTTTCAACCACGGCGACGATCTTGGCCGGGTCCACGCGCAGGTAGGGCTCGCCGATGCGCTGGTCGGCGGTGGTCATCTCGATGGGCTTGCGGTGCGGCGGCAGCGCGGTGCCGTAGTAGATGTCGTGCATGCCCTCCATGGCGGCGGACTGCTGGCTGTTGACCTCGATGATGACCTTGTCGGCCATGTCCAGCCAGGTCTTGTTGTTGCCCACCGAAGAGGACGGGATCAGGCTGCCGTCCTCCTTGATGCCCACCACCTCGATGATCGCCAGGTCGATCTTGCCGTAGAAGCCGAACCAGGCGTGCTGGGCCACGTGGGAGAGGTGGATGTCCATGTATTCCATCTCGCCGTCGTTGATGCGCCGGCGCAGCTCCGGATCCGACATGTAGGGCAGGCGCAGATCCATGCCCCCGGCCCGGGCGAGCACCCCGTCAAGCTCCGGGGCCGTCGAAGCCCCGGTGAGCACGTTGATCTTGAACGGATTCCCCGAGGCCTGTTCCTTTTCCATGAGGGCGGCGAGCGCTCCCGGGACGGCTTTCGGGTAGCCGGCGCCGGTGAAGCCGCTCATGGCCACCGTCATGCCGGGCTTGACCAAGGCCGCGGCCTGTTCGGCCGGCATTCGAAGGTCGAGAAACTTGGGGTATTGGATCCGATCGTGCACGGCTGCCCTTCCTGAAGATGTGTGACACACACGCGTTGCTTCGTGTCATTCGCGCCACTTTAGTCGGTGATCGCGTCACATTTGGGCCACTTTGCGCCTTCGATGCGCCGAACCGTTGGCTGGCTCGGTGAGGCGGTCAGTATTTGCGGTGACTGGCACCCGGCAGCAAACCTCCCGGATACCCTGGCAGGATCGAGGGGCGCCGGAAATGGGTGGGGGTAGTTGGGGTGCCGCGAGGCCATGGTCATCACGGACCGGGTCGCTGGTTCGGGCATCCCGGCCCGGCTGCTTGATCCCCAGTTCTTCGCTCGGCCGGACCAACGACAAACGGGCGCACCGGCCAAATCAATGGCAGACGCCCCCGTTTCCCTATTCATAGACCAGGACAATTCATTCTCGTGCCAGCCAGATTCCTCTGTGGTCTGCGGTTGGTTCCTGATGCCGCATGTGGGCCTTCCGGTAGCGCGCGACCATGGCGAAGGACAGCGCACATAGTAGGCCGAATCATCGTGAAGGCCGCAATGACCAGCTCTTCATGACCTGGTGTCATAGTGGTCGGTCATTCACGACAGGGCGGCAGATCGACGGGCGTGCCGCGCTTTATTCACCGCCGGGCGCGCCGTGTTCGACGCCGGGAGGCGTCGAACAGTTGGCACATTCCTAGTGGTGCTATTGCATGCACTCCACCTCGATGGAAGGGCATGCCGAATTTCGAACAATCCTCGTTGATCCACCGGTCCACTGACCGGCCAACTCCAACGTGCAATCGACATCCGAAGCGACGTGCAGAGGCCTGTCAGCAAAGATTTCTGGCAGGCGTGCAGCATCGAATCGCGCGGCCCGTTTTCGGTTCAGGCTGCAGAGCGTGGGTACGGGGGATTTGCTGTCGCTACCTTCAGCGCTGCATCCGGCCCTGACAAATTCATCCCGGCCCAACTGTCCGTTCCGCCCAAGTGTTTGCACTGCTATACGAGCGGCCGTGCGGAAAATTCCGCTGCTCACGCTCTTCTGGCAAACCTCAAGGGGACCTTTAACTGTCGCATCTTTGTACGAGAAATACAAATCGGCTGGCACATCGTCGTCCAACGCGCGCCCGATCCGCCACTGGGAATCACCATTCCACCTCGTCAAGCAGGAGTGCGCCGTTGGCGGCGTCGCGCTCGATTGCCCCGCCGAGCTGCACCGCCGCCTTCCGGTAGCTCGCTCCAAGAGCGGAAGGTGACTCCTGTTCCGGTTGCCTGATCCTCCATGGAATCATCGGCGAGCATCACGACACGGTGTCCCCGATCAGCGATCCGGCGGGCCACGCCCAATTCCGGCGGGACCGTGCCGCCGGCGTCCTTGAGTGCGAAAAGGTAGGTGCGGCGCGAGGCTTCCGTAGCGGGCACTGCGCCGGGGCACGTCAGTGGGGTCGATCATGGCTGCAACGGTACGCCGCGGGCATGACGCGCAACATCCGTGCCAGTACCCGCTTATTTCCTGCTTCGTGCCCTTGGGGAACGCCCGTGGAGATCTCCGCCTGCCACCCGACATCCGCTGTTCGCCGGAGCAGAGTAGGCTTCCGTCCATGACCACCGCCGTCGTTTTCGTCGCCGTGCTTGTCCTGTTGGTTCTCTTCCAGCTTGCCTTGGCCGGTGGGGCGCCGTGGGGACGGTTCGCGTGGGGCGGGCAACACCCCGGAACACTGCCGACCGGCTTCCGGATCGCCTCTGCGTTCTCCATCCTGGTCTACGGATTCATCGCGGTGCTCGCCCTGGACCGTGCCGGGATGCTGGACGTTTTTCCGGAAGGCTTCTCCCGGATTGGCATCTGGGTCGTGTTCGCCTACCTCGCCCTCGGCGTGGTGATGAATGCGATCTCCCGATCCAAGCCGGAACGATATCTCATGACACCGGTGGCACTCGTGCTTGCGGTACTCGCGCTGCTCATCGCGCTTTCACCTGCCGCCGAGAGGTCTTTCGCCGGCATGGTGTTGGACAACGGGAACGGGCCGGTGTTCTGCACGACCGTCATGGAGTCCTACCCGCCGCAATGCGGCGCCGACTCCCCCGCCGTGCTCGGCTGGGACTGGAATGCCGTGGATCACGAGCAGTCGCAGTCGGTACGTTGGGGCGAGTACAGCTTCGAGGGAGTGCGAGAGCGCGACACCATCACTCTGGGCGACGGGGCAACTCCGTTGCGCTGAGTAGGGCGGGAAGATCGGGTGCAGCGATGAAGGCCACCAGGTCCGGTGGCTGGTTCGCCGGAATCCTGACGGCAGCACTGCTGCTGTCGGGTTGCTCGGGCCCCTCAAATGTGGCGGAGCGGGGCGTCCGGTCACCTTCACCCTGACGTATCCGAACCAAGGTGAACCGACGATGTTGTCCCTGGACTGAGCACCTGCCGCAACGCTCGAACGCCAGATCCCTCCCGGGGAAAGGTCCGGGAGGGATCTGGCGTTGAATGAACCCGGGTTTGTCCCCCGGGGATCGGGGACGAACCGGGAACCCCCTAGCCCTTCAGCCTGGCGTTGACCGCGGCAGCATCCGGGTAGGCGGCCTGCGTGCCCTTCTTGGTGGCTGCCAGTGCGGCGCCCACCGAGGCAAAGGCTGCCGCGTCGGCCAGCGCGTCTCCGGCGGCCAGGCGTGCGGCAAGCCCGCCGGTAAAGGCGTCGCCGGCACCGGTGGTGTCCACCGCGTCCACGCGGGTGGGATGGATGCGGACAATGCGTTTCTGCGCTGCCGCGGTCGAGTCCAGCACCACGGAGCCCTGGGCACCGAGGGTCACCACGGCGCTTGGCAGCCCCCGTGCCACCAGGAGCTCCAGCACCGGCTCCCAGGCCGAGGTCTCGGCGTCGGGATCCGGGATTTGCTCCCCGTCCAGGAACTGCGAGGCTTCGTGCGCGTTGACCAGCAACACATTGGAGAGCCTTGCCAGGCTGGCCGGGATCGGGGCGTACGGGGACAGGTTCAGCAGCACCGTCGCGCCGGCCTCGGCACCGGCGCGGGCCGCTGCCTCTACGGTGTCCACGCCGACCTCCAGGCACAGGCAGAGCACTGCGGCGCCATCGAAGGCGGAGCCGGCGGCCTCGACGTCGGCCGGGGACAGGGTCCCGTTGGCTCCGGCGGAAATGACGATGCTGTTCTCCCCGTGCGCATCCACGGTGACCACGGCGACCCCGGTCTCCACGCCGTCGGCACGGCGCACCTGGCTGACATCCACGTTGGCCGCGGCGCAGGAGTCAAGCAGCATCTGCCCGTTGGCGTCCCGGCCCACGGCGCCCACCAGGGACACGTTGCCGCCCAGGCGGCCGGCGGCCACGGCCTGGTTGGCGCTCTTGCCGCCGGGGTTCACGGTGAAGCCCTCGCCGTGCAGGGTCTCCCCCGGGGACGGCAGGCGCTGGGTGTAGATGGTCAGGTCGGCGTTCAGCGAGCCGACCACCACGATCCGGCCGGGCTCTTGCCCCTGGGCTTGGGTCTGCATCTACTTCACCTCTGCGTCGACGGGCTTGGGGATCAGCAACGAGGCGGCGAAGGCCGCCACGGTGATGACCAGGCCGACCACCACCACCGTCACGTAGGAGGCGCGGTCGCCCAGGGACGAGGTTCCCACGAGCACCGCGGGCAACACCAGGAAGCTCAGCCCGGCGCCCAGGTTGAAGGCGCCCGCATTCATGCCCGGCAGGAAGCCGGGGTTGCCCTTGGGCGAAAGCACCACGCCCAGGCCGTTGAGCATGATGTTGGCGGTGCCCGCGTACATGATGCCCAGCAGCGCGGTGCCGGCAACCATCATGGGCAGCGAGTCCATGCCGAAGAACACGATCAGCAGCAGCGCAGCGACGGAGCCGATCATGCCGATGCGCAGCACCTTGTTATAGCCCCACACCGGGGCCAGGCGTCCGCTGATGGGCCCGAAGACCCATCCGAGCAACGCGTAGGGGGTGAGGATCAGCAGCGCAGTCTGGGTGGGACCGACCCCGAAGCCGGGGCCCGCTGCCTGCACGTAGGCGGGGACGATGCCGTTGATGACGGCGAAAATGCCGGTCATGGTCAGCACCGTGGTCAGCAGCGGCGCCCAGGTGGCGCGCTGGCGCAGGTGCTCGAGTTGCACCATGGGCTCGGCCACGCGCTTCTCGGTGGCCCAGAAGCCGTAGAAGGCGGCGGCGGCCAGGGCCAGCAGCACCAGCGAGGTGATCACGGTGGCCGGGTCGATGCCACTGACCAGTTTGGCGGCCTCGTTCAGGGCGGTCAGCAGGGCGCCGACGGCAACGACGATGAAGAACACGCCGAGCCAGTCCATCTTGGTGCCGGCTTGCGGCTTGGACTCGCGGGTCAGCAGCGCCACGGCAACCGCTGCAAGGACGGCCAGCACCACCATGAACCAGAAGATGGAACGGAATCCGTGGTTCTCGGCCAGGTAGCCGCCGAGGAAGGAATCGACACCGGCGACCCCGCCGTTGACGGCGAGGATCAGGCCCATGAGGGTGCCGTAGCGGCGCGGGTTGGGCACCGCGCTTCGCAGCATCAGCAGGCAGAGCGGGACGGTGGGACCGGAGATGCCCTGGATGATGCGGCCGACGAAGAGCCATTCGATGTTCGGGGCCAGGGCCGCGACGACGGAGCCGACGGCGGTCAGCAGCATCATGATGACCAGGATGCGCTTGCGGCCCACCACGTCGGAAAGGCGGGGCAGGAAGAGGGAGAACAGCGCAGCGGTGGTGAAGAACCAGGTCTGCGACAGGCCGATGGCGGCCTGGTCGGTGCCCAGCTCCTCGCCCATGGTGACCAGCGCGGGGCTAAGCATGGAGGCATTGAGCTGGAACGCCACGCAGGCGGTGAGCAGGGCGGCGGTCAGCGCCGCGGCGCCGCCGCGGGTGCCGGTGGCTTTTTCGGTCAGGGTGCTCATGCGCTTGCGAGCTCAACGTCGCCGATGCGCACCAGCGCGTCGGTCACCAGGTTCCAAAAGCGCTCGTGGTCAAGGTCCACGGCGACGGAGGTGTGGCAGTCGGCGGGGGCCGGGGCGCGGAAGTCGGCCACCGTCATGCCCAGGGTCAAGGTGCCCGTCAGTTCGATGTTCACCGGCACCTTGCGGGTGGTGACGATGGTCGGGTCGATGACGTACGCCACGGCGCAGGGGTCGTGGACCGGCGGGAAGTCGAAGCCCTGGGCGTCCTTGTAGGTTGCCTTGAAGAAGTCCATGAGTTCGCGCACGAACTTGGCCGGGCCGGTGCCCACTGCCTCGATCTGGGCGACGACCTCGTCGGTGGCCAGCGCCTGGTGGGTCAGGTCGAGTCCGACCATGACGACAGGCCACTTCTCGTTGAAGACGATGTGCGCGGCCTCGGGGTCGATGATGATGTTGAATTCGGCCACGGCGCTCCAGTTGCCCACGTGGTAGCCGCCGCCCATCAGCACGACTTCCTTCACGCGTTCGACGATGCGCGGCTCCTTGCGGGCGGCCATGGCGATGTTGGTCAGTCCGCCGGTGGGTACCAGGGTGACGGTGCCCGGCTCGTGGGCCATGATCGTGTCGATGATTAGGTCAACGGCGTGGCGGGGGTCCAGCTCGATGGCGGATTCGGGCTGGAGGGGGCCGTCCATGCCGGATTCGCCGTGGATGTCGGGCGCGTTTTCGATGGTGCGCACCAGCGGGCGGTCGCAGCCGGCGGCGAAGGGAACCCCGGTGATCCCGGCGATGGTCCCGGTCGCGAGTGCGTTCTTGGTGACCTTGGCCAGGGTCTGGTTGCCGACCACGGTGGTGACGGCAAGCAGTTCGATCGCGGGGCTGCCGTGTGCCAGCAGGATCGCAACGGCGTCGTCGTGCCCGGGATCGCAGTCGAGGATGATCTTCCGCGGTTCGGTTGAAGCGAGGGGTGCGCCCATGGTTTTCTCCACATCTTCGGGGATAACTTACCGGGGTTTGCGGCCGCGGAAAGGAAATGCTGTTTCCCCGAAATTCTGGCACCCTGGGGCAGCTTACGTCAAACGCTTAACTACGACCGCGGATATGCCCTAGTCAAACGCTTGACTTTCGACGGGTCCCGACTGCTGCTGCTCGACTAAGATTAAGGTCATGCATTCGACCCAAAAGCCGCGCGCCACGGCAATCAACCGGCGACGGGTCACGGCCGCCATGGTGGCAGAACGCGCGGGGGTCTCAACGGCCACGGTTTCCCTGGTTGCCAATGGCAAGGCCAGCGGCCGGGTTTCGCCTGGGAACGAGGCCAAGGTCCGCGAGGCCATCCGGGAACTTGGCTACGTGGTCGACGGGATCGGCAGTTCGCTGGCCAGGGGTGTGAGCAATACCGTCATCATGGTGGCGCCCGACATCTCCAACCCTTTCTTTGCCACGGTTATTGCCGGGGTCCGCGCCGCGCTGGGCTCCGAATTCCAACTGCTGCTCTCGGTCACCGATGCCGGCCAACTGCCCAGCGCCGATGACACTCGCCGCCTGCTGGGCCTGCGCCCGGCAGGGCTCCTGGTCGACGCCCCGGACCCCTCCTTCCTCGAGGAACTTTCGGCGCCAGGTCCCCTGGTACTGCTTGATGCCCCCGGCCTCGGGCCCGAGGTCCCGGCCGTGAACCTCGATGTCGCCCAGGGCGGACGGCTCCTGGCCGAGCACTTGGCCGCCACCGGCCACAAAAAGGTGGCCTACATCGACGGCACCACCGGAACCACCACCTTTGAGGTTCGCCGCATCGCCTTCCTCGAGGCCGCGGGCGCCCTGGGCATGGAAGTCCCCGAGGGAGCGCGGATCGCCGCGACCATCAATGTCGGCCTGGCCGCCAATGCCTTCGCCGAGGCCTGGCCGCAGTGGAAAAAGCTGGGGGTGAGCGCGGTGGTCTGCGCAACCGACACCCACGCCTATGGCGTGCTGCAGGAAGCGCGGGCCGCCGGCATCTCGATTCCCGGCGAACTCGCGGTGACAGGCTTTGATGACCTGCCCTATTCGACCACCAGCTCCCCCGGCCTGACCAGCGTCAACCTGCCCGGCGAACTGCTGGGCCGGCGGGCCGCCGAACAGTTGCTGCGACTCATCGCGGGCGAGGACCTGGAGACCCAACAAGTCACCCTGGAGAGCACGCTCATGGTCCGTGGATCGACCGTCCAGGGCTGACGCTTTCCTCAGGAAGCTGGCACCCTGCGCAACTGGACCCGGGTTCCAGCCGCCGCGTCGTGCGGTCCACGTCCGGTGACAAACACCAGCACGATGTAGAGAAGCGCCGCGACCGTTACCGCGTTCAGTCCCACGACGACCCATGCCGGCGGCGTTGCCTCATAGCCTTCGCGGTAGTACACGTACATCATTTGCCACACGAAAAAGTGGGCGCCTTCCCACGGCAGCAACTTCACGATGGTTCTCAACAGGATTTTCGTGCGGTTCGGCGCCGCACCGTCTGCGGCCCTCACCTCCAACCCCAGCTTGCGCTTGCCCCAGGTCGCATGGTGCGGCCCGGACTCGGTCCTGTACAGGTAGACGCCGACTACGAACGTGAGAAGCAAAAAATAGACCAGCTGACTGCCGAGCGGGCCAATGGTTCCCAGGGTGTCGGGCAGTTCCCCGCGGATCAGGAAAACGACAGTTGAAACCACGCCGAGAACGATCATCCAAGCCAAGATGACCACGTAGTCAAGCCCCAGGGCGGCCAAGCGCCGCGTCCGCTCACGCATGGAGCCAGCCTAACTGGCGCGGTATTTCCTGCCAACGGTGCCAATGTCGCTGGACAGGGCCTCGGAATCGCCAGCAGCCGAGAGGACTCACAACACCGAACCTCCGTGGGACCGACAGTGCCAAGATAGGCTTCGTCATGTTGCTGCCCCCATTTTCCTTGTGGAAGGACCCTCATGAAGTTCACCGGCCTGAGCGCTTTTCCCTTGACGCCACTTACCGCCACCGGCATTGACGAGCGCGCCTTCGAATCCATTATTGGCCGACTCGCGTCCGCAGGTGTCGATTCGATCGGTGCCCTCGGTTCCACCGGCAGCTATGCCTATCTCGACCGGAGCGAGCGGGCCCGCGCGGCATCCCTGGCCGTTCAGTGCGCCGGCGGCGTTCCGGTGATCGTCGGTGTTGGCGCGCTGGGCACCCGGGAGGTGCTGCGCAATGTGGAAGATGCCCAGAGCGCCGGAGCGGACGCCGTGTTGCTGGCACCGATGACGTATCAGCCACTCACCGAGGACGAGGTGTTCGGGCTTTATGAGGATGTCTCGGCGAACCTTTCGGTGCCCTTGGTTGTCTACGACAACCCCGGTACCACACGTGTGAATTTCAGCGATGAGCTGCACGGCCGGATTGCGCAGCTCAAGGCCGTGGCATCCATCAAGATTCCACCTGTGTCTGCCAATCCGGCCGAAGCTGCGGAACGTGTCGCTGCCCTCCGGGCGCTGGTGCCCGGGCATGTAACGATCGGCGTCAGCGGTGACGGCGCGGCCGCCAATGGACTACTGGCCGGATGTGATGCCTGGTACAGCGTGATGGCGGGGATCCTGCCGGAGCATTGCCTGGCGATCACGCGCGCCGCCACGTCCGGCGACGTGGAAAAGGCTCGATCGCTGTCGATGGCCATGGAACCCCTGTGGGCGCAGATGGCCCGATACGGGAGTTTCCGGGTCGCTTCGGCAGTGGCCGAGGATCTCGGATTGGTGAAGCCGGGAAACCTGCCCATGCCGGTAAGAAGCCTGGATGCCGACGGGCGCCTCGCGGTGCGGAGCGCCCTGAATGAAATTGGGATTACCACTCTGGCCTGACGAATGGGCATTGCTCCGCAACATTTGAATCCAACTGTGCGCGAAAGCCGTTTGGCCGCGTCCCACGGAGGCGCCCGCACCATGGGACGAGGCCGGCTTTGAGCTCGGGCGGAGCCCGCGGCCCTGCAACTCGAGACGCATGGGGCACTGCACGTCCTGGACTGCGGAGCATTCCCGGTGGTGCAGGCGTGGACAGAGCCGGATGAATGGCAGCAGCCGCGCCGCGCCCTCACCCTCTACGTGCCGGGGCCTTGGGCGGCGGCGTCGTCAGTGTCGGTGTCGACCGGCTGCACCGATGCCTCCGGGATCCACACGATGTCCCCGTGCTCGGCATTAGCCCCCCGCGCCAGGACGAACAGCATGGACGACAAGCGGTTCAGATAGCGGGCGGTCAACGGATTGACCGCATCCGGATACTCCTCGACGGCGATCCAGACCGCCCGCTCGGCGCGCCGGACCACGGCCCGGGACATATACAGCAGCGCCGCCCCTGCAGTGCCGCCGGGGAGCACTGTGCCGCTGACGTCCTCGGAATCCGCGTCGAAATGCTGCGTGGCACGTTCCAGCCGGTCGATATGCCCCTGGACCATCCTTGCCCGCGCCGGCTCCTGTCGGGATAACGGGACAGAGAGGTCCGCCGCAAGATCGAAAAGATCGTTCTGCACGCTCACCAGCATGGATGTCAGGTTGATTGGCAGACCGCCCATGGCAACGGCGACGCTGATGGATGCGTTGGCTTCATCGCACTCCGCAAAGGCGACAACCCTTGCGTCTCGCTTGGCCACGCGGCCGTGGCCGCCGAATTCGGTATGTCCGTCGTCTCCATTCCGGGTGTAGCCGGCGGGCTCCGGGGCTAGGGATTCTTCGCTCTCACTCATGTCTGCAACTATACTGACGAAGGCCATGCGGCGAACAACTAGCCATCCTCCCGGACGGCGGACCGCACAATGACCCGGCATTGGCCGCCAGTTGGTGAGGAGTTCGATGAAACATCATTCAAGCGACCAAGACCTGGAGGAGCGGGTGGGCGAACCCGCATCATTGCCGCCGACCCAGGGCTGGGCGAGCGTTGACAAGACGGTCTTCGGCGTCTCAGCCGGACTCATTGTGGTGCTCATCCTGCTGGGCGTGTTCTTCACGGATGCCGTCGGGGACGGCGCCGCGGCGGCCCTGTCCTGGATCACCAATACTTTCGGCTGGCTGTTCATCCTGGGTGCCTCCGGATTCGTCGTCTTTTCCCTGGTCCTGGCCTTCGGCCGCTACGGACGGATCCCACTTTCCAATGAAGGCGAAGCGACAGAATTCAGCACTCTCTCCTGGGTCGCCATGATGTTCAGCGCCGGCATGGGGATCGGGTTGATGTTCTACGGCGTGTACGAACCCGTCACCCATCTGGCTTCCCCGCCGCCCTTTGTCGACGTCGCGCCCGGCAGCCCGGAGGCCGCCAGCACTGCCATGGCCTACACGATGTTCCACTGGGGTCTGCATCCCTGGGCGATTTATTCTGTCGTCGGGCTGGCGCTGGCCTATTCCACCTACCGGATGGGCCGCGGCAACCTGATGAGCGCCCCGTTCCAGTCCCTGTTCGGCAAGGAACGCATCGAAAAGAGGGGCTGGGGCAAGCCCATCGACATCCTGGCCATCATCTGCACCAAATTCGGTACCGCCACCTCGCTCGGTCTCGGGTCGCTGCAGATCGCAGCGGGCCTCGCGCTGCTGCGCACCGGCGAGTTCGAGGAAGACCCCTCGGCCGCGGTGCCGATTATCGTGATCTGCGTGCTAACGGTCGGCGTGGTGCTCTCCGCCGCCAGCGGCATCTCCAAGGGCATTAAATGGCTGAGCAACACCAATATGGTCCTGGCCGGAGTCCTGCTGGTGTTCGTTTTCGTGGCCGGCCCCACGCTCTTCATCCTGGATCTGCTGCCCTCTGCCATCGGTGCCTACCTGACCGAGCTGGTCCCGATGAGTTTCCATTCGGCCGTCTTCGGCGGCAGTGACTGGCTGGCCAGCTGGACCATCTTCTACTGGGCCTGGTGGATCTCCTGGACCCCGTTTGTCGGCACTTTCATCGCCCGGATTTCCCGCGGTCGCACCATTCGGGAATTCGTCCTGGGCGTGCTGCTGGTGCCCACCGCCGTCAGTATGGTGTGGTTTGTCATCTTCGGCGGGGCCGGCATAAACCTGCAGCTGAACGGCGTGGACATCGCCGGGACCGGCAGCGAGGCGGCGGGGTTCTTCGCAGCCCTGCAGAACTATCCGTTCTTCATCGGGGCGGCGTTGGTGGTCATGGTTCTGACCGCCGTCTTCTTCATCAGCGGCGCCGACGCCGGCGCCCTGGTGCTGGGGACCTTGTCCACACGCGGCAGCAAGCACCCCTGGAAGCCGCTGGTGATCTTCTGGGCCGTCCTCACCGGTGCGGTAGCCGCGGTCCTGCTGGCCGTCGGCGGGCTCGCTGCCCTGCAGACTTTCACCATCCTGGCCGCCAGCCCGTTTGTGCTGATCATCATCGGGCTCTGCGTGGCACTGTACGCTGACCTGCGCCGCGACCCGCTGCGCCAGCGCCGGCCCGGCCCGGTTCGCGGAGCGACGGGGCTGCAGGCAGCCGTCCCCTTCAGCGAGGCGGCCATGGCCGAGGCCGAGGCCGAAGAAGGTGCCGACCCCGCCGACGACGGAAGCGGGACAAAAGAAACACCTACGCCGCCCGCCGGTGGGAGCGAATTTGGGCCGGATTTGCCCAAGACGCCCCGTTGAACCTCTTCCGACTCCGTCCTAGGCCAGCACCTCCAGGGCCAACAACATGTACAGCAGCACTATCACCAGGATGTTCATGGTCGCGGCACGCCCCGCAGTCTTTTCCGGGTCCTTGGGCTCCTCATTCAAGGTCAGCGTGACATCCAAGCCCCAGTAGATGAAGATGGACAGCGAGACGCCGGCGGCGAAAGCTAGCGATCGCCCATGGGTTCGACGAGTCCCGGCCCGTTGTTGCGCACATTTCCCACGGGCTTGCCGACTTCACGCGGCAGGATCTCGGGATCCGGAATGGCATCCAACAGTGAACGGATTTCCGTCTTGTCGGAGAGTCCGGGATCCAGCCAGTCCGCCTGCAGGTCGGCAGGCACGATCACCGGGGTGCGGTCGTGGATGTGGCCCAGGGCATCGGCTGCCGGTCGGGTGAGGATCGTCGTGCTCATCCGCCACTCACCGTCCTCGCCGTCCGGAATTTCCGGGTCGCGCCAGAACCCATAGTGACGGGCGAAGCCCACGATTCCCCCATCCTGGGGGCTCACTAATGCAATCGAAAAGATCGACGCGCGAGCCAGCCGATACGCACGTGGCCCCAGCAGGGAATTCGATATCGACTGGGAAACCAAGAGCTCCGACGCGTGACAGCCCTTCACGTTGTGAAGGGCTGGTCTACCAAGTATTCTCGGTCAATCGCCGATAACCGCACATACGTAGTCGGCTTGTGGCTGGCTGCCGATCCACGCCCCCGATCGTTGGTGGCGGGACGCGCCCCTCAGCTCGTGCCCAGGCGAACCCACAGGCTTGGATAAGGTGGAGGAATGACCGCAGCCGAATTGCTTCCGCATCCCGGAGACTACGCCGAGGTGTTGGCGGCGTTGAAGGACCAGGTGCGCCAGGCACGGGTCACCGCCCAGCGCCGGGTGAACACGGAACTGATCGGCCTGTACTGGGGCATTGGCCGGCAGATCCTGCTCCGCCAGGAGGCCCACGGCTGGGGCGCCGGGGTCATCCGCCGGCTGGCCGAGGACCTGCTGGCGGAGTTCCCCCAGATGCGCGGTTTTTCCCAGCGGAACCTCCAATACATGCGGACCATGGCCAGCGAGTGGGGTGCTGAGGCAAATGTGCCACAGCTTGTGGCGCAATTGCCCTGGGGGCACATCCGCACCATCCTGGACAAGGCCCAGTCCCCGGGGGAACGTGAGTGGTATGCTGCCGCGGCGGTGGAATACGGCTGGTCCCGCAACGTCCTGCTGAACATGATGATGAACCGCTCGATGCAGCGCACTGGGACCGCGCCGTCAAATTTCACCCAGCACCTGGCGGCCGCCGATTCGGAGTTGGCGCAACAGGTCGCCAAGGACCCCTACGCCTTCGAGTTTCTCGGGCTTTCCGGCGAAGTAGCCGAACGCGACCTGGAACAGGCCCTCATGGACCGTATCGTGGAGACCCTGCGCGAAATGGGACCCGGGTTCGCCTTCGTCGGACGACAGGTGCACCTTGAGGTGGAGGGGGACGATTTTTACGTGGACCTGCTGTTCTTCCACGTCGAGCAGCTGCGCTATTTCGTCATCGAGCTCAAGACCGGGCAGTTCCAGCCCGAGTTCGCCAGCAAACTGAACTTCTACGTGGCACTGGTGGATGACAAACTCCGCCGCACAGCCCACTCCCCCACCGTGGGCATCCTCATTTGCGGCAGCAAGAACGACCACACCGTGCGCTACGCGCTGGGGCGCTCCACCTCTCCCATGGCCGTCGCCGCCTACACCTACGACCAACTCACCGCCGCCGACCGCGCGCTGGTCCCTGCCGAGGACCAACTCACCGCGGCCCTCGATGCGCTCCCGGACGAAACCAACTAGCCCAACTTCTGAGCCGATGAGATGCAGCTCCTCCTAAATTCTCTGTCAAGCTATATTCGGTACCCGGAGGCTCCAAAGGGGCCAGCTCCGCATATCTTCTTTCTCTTGTTTACTGAGAAGCCCAAAGCAGTAGTCGACTTCCTCTTGGTCGTCCAAAAGCATCGCACATGCCGTCTCAATGAAGGGGATTTTCCTGCGCTTGTTGACTGACTGAGCTCTTGAGAGCACGGATGGCTTTTCGATCATCTTGGCTGAGACTGACCGGTATGGATTTGGGCGTGGAGCCCCAACGCTGCCACGCGGTCCGGGGCAGTGTCGCACCAAGTCCACGCGACGCTGATGATTGCTTGTTCGGGTCAGGGTTTTCTTCTCGTGCCGTCCCTCGTCGCCATCGCGGGGATCCCGACGGCGACAGCGACGATCGCAGTCGCAACTGCTGCGGAAGGAACAAGGAAGATCAGAGCGCCGATGCCCATTGGCGTGACAAGAAGTGAGATGGCACGGAACGTGCCGACCGAGGCGATGGCACGCCCGCGTTCCTCCAACCCGACGGCCTCCGTGGCGAGCGCTGGGCCAAGCGTCTGCAGGATCCCCGCTCCCACCCCCGAGATGAACAGGAACGCGCCCGCCAGCACGAGGTGGGGCGTCATGAACGCCATCAACGCCACCCCTCCGACTGCGAGGGCCGCGCCGAGGACAGCCGACAGCCTCACTCCTGTCCGACGAACCGGCCTCGCGACGGCGGAACCCGCCAGCGCTGCGAGGTTCGCCAGCGTCATCATCGCGCCAACGACCGGGATGGAGTGCCCCGCCTCGGTCAAGAGAACGGGCAGATACGAGTTCAGGATGCCCCGCCACCCGCCGGCCGTCGCGCCCATCCATCCAGCCGTCGTCACTCCATCGCGCCGCCACATAGGAACTGCTTTCTCGGCGGTTTCCGTGCGCGGCTTCGCGAACGGTTCGTATCGGATGAGGAATGCACAACTCAAGACACCCGGTCCTGCGATGCCTGCGGCGATGAAGAGTGCGAAAGAGAGCGACGAGGCGCCGATGATTCCTGCGAGGAGGGGGCCGATGAGCAATCCGACGCCGTTTGTCACATTCATGATGGCTAGAGCGGACACCGCCGGTCTCGATGCACGGATCACGTGCGTCTGCATGCCCGTGAAGAAGTACGCGCGGGCGGCCCCCTGGAGGAGTTGCGAGGCGACGAACGCCCACAGCTCATCGGTCACGCCGAGGATCACGCACGAGGACGCCAACAAAATCAGCGCGACGAGGACGAAGGTCCGCGTGCTGAAGCGATCCATCAGCGCGCCCATTCCTGCTCTCGCGATGATTTGCGTGATGGCGGACACTCCGACGAGGAATCCCACAGCCCCTAACTGGTACCCGGCTGCCGTGGCCACGAGCGGGACGACGACTGTCGCCATTCCGAGCGTGACGGAGAACAGAAGAATAGTCGTCTGGGAGAGGATGTCCTCCCGCCGCGGCGTGGGGGCCGTGCTGTCCTGCACTGACGTCATGTCTCATGCCCGTTCTCACGACCTCCCGGTCGCACAAAGAAAAAGGGGCCTTCGTCTCCGCAAGTTGTTCGCGGAGACGAAGGCCCCGGTGGTTATGTGCGCGAACGAGTCAGTACGATGCTTTGAGCACGTCGATGAAGTTCGCCGGCAGTTCGTCGAAGGCCGGGACGACGTCGTTCGCGAGTTCCTCGCCCGAGAGGTAGGACAGTTCGCGCTGCATCTTCTCGGCCTGCTCGAGGACCTCGGGGTCCTCCACTGCCGCTGCGAGCGCGTCCTGCAGGCAGCCGCGCGTCTGCTCATCCATGCCCGCCGGCGCGACCAGCGGGCGGCCGTACTCTGTGAGCAGTTTGATGCCGTTGATGATTTCCTGCGCATCCGCAGAGAGGTCGAGCTCGCTGAACACGGTGGCGTCGGGGGCAACCGCCGGTGCCTCGTCCGCGAACGACAGCGGGACGATCGTCTCACCGTTCTCGATGCTCGTGCGGCGGCTGTCCAGCGGACCTGCGATCGCGTCCACGTTGCCTTGGATGAGGGCAAGGTCGGTTTCGGCCTGGCTGTTGAATCCTACGACGACCTCGGCGTTCTTCAGGTCGAATGCCTTGATCAGCGCGTTGGCTACGATGTAATCGGAGGACCCGCGGCCGGTTGATCCGAACCTGAATCCATCGCTTTTCATGACGTCTTCCCACGTCTGGTAGTCGCTGTCAGCATTGGTGGTGACGACCAGGTCATCGACGGCAACGCGTCCGATGTAGCTGAGGTCGTCGAATCCGAATTCCGGCCCTTGGGCGCCTGCAAGGATCGCGGCGGCCGCGCCCGTTCCATTGACGATGGCGATCTGGCTGCCGTCGGCAGGGGCCGTGGTGAGCTGATTGATTGCGAGCAGGCCGCCCGCGCCGGGCTTGTTCATGGGGATCACCTTGGCATCCAGCGCGTTCTCGATGCCGGGGATGATGACACGTGAGAGCACATCGTACCCTCCTCCGGCGTTGTAGGGGATCACGAGCTCGATGGTCTTTCCCTTGAAGGATGAGCAGCTTTCGGCCGCAGCCGCGCTGGAAGTTGATCGCTCCTGACCGGGTGCCGTGCATCCGGTCAGTGCGAGAGCGCCGATCACACTCGCCCCCAGGGCGACACGGGCGATGCGAGATTTATTTTGAAACATGAACATACCTTCCTTGGTACTTATGCCGGGTTTTGAGGTGGAGGTCATCCTCCGGGAAGCAAGGCTCCTGGGGGGCTGGGGATGTACGTTACCCAGCGCATGAGGACCCACAGCAGCCCAGTCAGGACCACTGTGTATATGAGCGAGAAAATCCAGGTCTTCTTGCCAATTGCCATCAGGTATACGAGGGACAGCGCGGCCGCGGCGACGAACAGCCCGCACAGGTAGAGAACCAAGAAGAACCCGGCGATGAAACCGAGCGTCGTCAGCCACACGCGCCGCGAGGTGTGCGACAGGACGTACTCCGCGTCGTTCGGATCAATCTCGTCGTTGTCTTCTGCGGACTCGTTGAGCATCGCTGCCTGCTCCTCGGCGGGGCCGGCGGTCCTGTCAGTCCCGGTCTCCCCACGCTGCCGCGCCAGCGCGATCGAC
Organism: Paeniglutamicibacter sulfureus; assembly: GCF_039535115.1. NCBI lineage: Bacteria > Bacillati > Actinomycetota > Actinomycetes > Micrococcales > Micrococcaceae > Paeniglutamicibacter > Paeniglutamicibacter sulfureus. The sequence goes on along the minus strand of NZ_BAAAWO010000001.1, from coordinate 3,689,288 downwards.
TTGCTGACGAGCAGCCAGGCTGCGCACAGCAGGCCGAGGCCCGCAGCCAGCCGGGGCAGCAGCAGCGACACCGCGGGCGGATAGGTGACGCTCGTGACGAGCGCCCCGCTGCAGATGACAAGAACCACACACGAGATGACAAGGTCCGGCATCGCGGACCGCTTCGTCGATGGGGCCGTCATTTCTTCCTTCCAATCGTTTGCATTGCACGGGTGCGGGGCCCCGGGACCGTCTCATCGGCAAGGCGTGCGCGGTGGTCGCGGTGCACCGAGCGAATGCTGAGGAACAGCGTCGCGAGGACGGCCAGGCCGACGATGAGGACGCCCGGACGGGTGAGCCATTCGGCGCCGAACAATGTGTTGGAGAGGTTCAAGTACTGCTCAAGAAGTTTTCCGAGCACGAGCGCGAGCAGGAACGGCACGCGCGGCCAGTCCCACCGCAGACACACCACGCCGAGCACTGAGGCCCCGAGCATGACCAGCAGGTCACCCCAGCTGTTGTTGGCTGTATAGGCACCGATCACGATGAACATGAACAGAATCGGTGTGATAACTGGGCCGCTGATCTTCGTCATGGCTGCGAGCGGGCGAACGAGCGCGAACGCGAAAACGACTCCGAGAATCCCGGCGATAATGACCGTCCACACCATCGAAAATGTGATGCCCAGCTGCGTGGTCAGCATTTCCTGACCCGGTTTGACTCCGAGAACGAGGAATCCGCCGAGCAGGACCGCTGTGGCCGCCCCGCCGGGGATTCCGAACGCGATCGTGGGTATGAGCGAACCTGCGTCTTTCGCGTTGTTCGTCGCCCCCGCCGCGACGAGCCCATCGACGGCGCCCTTGCCGAATTGCTCGGGGTTCTTGGAAGTCTGGCGCGCCTGCCCGTACGAGATCCACTGCGCGACAGTGCCGCCGAGACCGGGGAGCATTCCGATAACCACGCCGATCGATGACGAACGGATTACCACGGGCCAATGGCGGAGGGCGTCAGTCACTCCACGCATCGTGCCGGTGAGCTTGGTATCGCCGAGCGGTCCGTTGGCGATGGAGGACCGGGTCAGCATCAACTGGAGCACCTCGGCGCCACCGAAGAGACCCACGACAACAGGGATCAGCGCAATGCCGCTCCAGAGATACATCTGGTCGAAGGTGAACCGTGGCAGGCCCGCAGAGGGGTCTGATCCGACGTAGGAAACGAGGAGGCCGAAGGCCACCATCGCCATCCCCTTCGCTAGGTTCTTGCCGGCGAGCGTCACCACGAATGCCAAACCCAGGAGCACAAGCATGAAGAACTCGGGCGGTCCCAGCAGCAGCACGAGGGGGCGGATCACGGTGATGAAAACACCGAGGACGATCGCACCGAAGACGATGCCCATAGCGGAGCTGGTGAGTACGATTCCAAGTGCGCGTCCCCCTTGCCCCCTCTTCGTCATCGGGTAGCCGTCGAGCACCGCGGCCGCCGACGTGGCTTCGCCCGGGATGCCGAACAGTACGGAGGTGATGTCGCCGGCTGTCCCCGTCACGATCCACATGCTCAGGAGGAACACGAGCCCCTGAACCGGCTCCATCGCGAAGGTGAATGGAAGCAGGAGGGCGAGCGCCACGGCGCCTCCGAGTCCCGGCAGGATCCCCACGACGAATCCGATGAGCATTCCGATGATCATCAGACCCAGGGTCTCCCACTGGAGCACCTGGTCCAGACCACTTGTGATCGCGTCGATCATGCGAGACGCCTCCTTGTGCACGCACTGTGCATAGCGTGCAAGCCCACGCTACCCACGAATTCTCGAGGGAGCGGTCTTAAGACCCGCCTTCGTGTCGCTGACACCATCGAACGCCCTTCACTTCGTTTTGATTCGCAGGGCATCGCCTGCGATTCCCTGCCCGAACACATCGGTGTGATCGGACTCATATTCTCAATGGAAGGACCATACCACCATTTACCCTTTCGTCAACAGCCCGGTATCCTAGCTATGTGCACCCGCACCGCGATCATCGATTGATCTCGACGCATCCGAATGACAGGAGACGGCATTGTCCGGAACCCCCCTAAGCCCGCCACCCACACAGCTTTTCAGCCAGGTAAATGTGGACCGCGCTTATCACGTCATCGTCGAGCAGATCAAGCAGCTAATCAGGGACGGCAACCTGAAGCCGGGCGACCGCCTGCCGAACGAACGCGAATTCTGCCAACAGCTTGGGGTCAGCCGCGTCACGGTTCGCGAGGCGCTCCGCGTTCTCGAAGCGACGGGATTGATCCAGGTAAACCTCGGCGCACGCGGCGGGTCGTTCTTGACCTCCCCCTCGCCAGAACTCGTGGGAGAGAACCTCGCGCACCTCCTGACCCTCTCGCCAATCACAGCGAGTGCCACAACGGAGGCACGCCAAATATTCGAGCTCGGAATCCTCCCCCTGGTCCTCGAGCGGGCAACAGCGGAGGACATCGCCGCCCTCCACGACCTCGTGGCCGAGGCGAAGGCCGACGGCGCCTCCTCCACGGACATGTCCGCCGCGTTCCACGTGCGACTCGCGGCATGCACGCACAACCCAGCCATCGAAGCGTTGATGCACAGCTTCCACGGGCCCCTCATCTCCTCCCTCCGCGTGGCGAAGACCATCGCCCCGCATATGGGCCTCAAGGGCGTCGAGGAGCACGGCCACCTCGTAGAGGCGATCGAGGACGGCGACCTCGATCGCGCTCGTGCGATCCTCGCCCAGCACCTCGAGCGAACGGCGCGACGGCTCGCGGAGAAGTAGGGACGACCTCGACATAATGTGGTCTAATGGTCCTACCCTTAAGGAGGACCATGAATCACATCGCAACGCCTCGAATTTCCGCCCGCACCCTGATCATCGGCGCCGGCCAGGCTGGTCTCCAGCTCGCGGCCACCCTGCGCGAGCTGGGGGACACGGCGCCGATCACCGTTGTCGGCGGGGAGAGCCGGCCGCCATATCAGCGCCCACCGCTGTCGAAGGCCTTCCTCAGCGGCAGGGCCGCGGAGCACGAGCTGGCGCTTCGCGGCGCCGACTATTACACGGCGAACGACATCACCCTCGTCTGCGGCGAGTGGGTGGATACGATCACGCTCGACGACGATGCCGCCGGGTCGGGCGAAGCCGTGACTCGCAGCGGCCGGACGATCGCTTTCGACCGGCTCGCGTTCACTGTTGGCGGCACACCCCGTCGTATGCGTGCGCACGGCGCTGAGCTCGCGGGAATCCACTATCTGCGCACCATCGACGACGCCGTCGCGCTCAAGGAATCCCTCGACGATGCGTCTCGCGTCGTCGTCGTCGGCGGCGGATTCGTCGGTCTTGAGATCGCAGCGGCGGCGACGGCGAGCGGCAAGGACGTCACCGTCCTGGAAGCCCAGGACCGCCTCATGGCACGCGCTGTCGCGCCCGAGATGTCCCGCTTCTATGCAGACGCGCATCAGCGCCGCGGCACACGCATCGTGCTCGATGCCGCCGTGTCGGGCTTCCGCGGAACAGATCGCGTGAGCGGCGTCGAGCTCGCTGATGGCCGTGTGATCGACGCCGATGTCGTGGTCATCGGCATCGGCCTGATCGCCCACACGGAGCTCGCCGCGTCGGTGGGGCTGGCCAGCGAGGGCGGCATCGACGTCGACGCCTTCGGGCGCACCCGCATCCCGGGCATCGTCGCCGCAGGCGACTGCGCGGTGAGCTCCCACCCCGTCCACGGCCCTGTCCGGCTCGAGTCGGTGCCGAACGCGATCGCGCAGGCGAAAGCGGCTGCCGCCTCCTTGATGGGCCATGAGCCGGGCGTGACGGCGGTGCCGTGGTTTTGGTCGGATCAGGCCGACCTCAAACTCCAGATGGCCGGTCTCACGATGGGCCACGACCAAGTGGTCGTTCGCGGCGATCCCGACAGCGAGCGCTTCTCGGCGCTCTACTACCGCGATGGTCAGCTCGCATCGATCGAGGCGGTCAACGCTCCGCTCGACTACATGACGGCGAGGCGCATCCTCGAGGCAGGCGGAAACATCCCACCGGAGGCTGCGGGTGACACGGACATTCCGCTGAAGAAATACCTCACGAGGTGACGACGCAGTTCGGCCGGAGCGCCGCGGGAGCGCTCCGGCCGAACTGCGTCAGATGACGAAGGACTCCAGCGACTCGGGAGCAAACAGGTCCTCGGGCTCGCGACGCGCTCCGGATAATCCCTGCTCGTGGTGGTACCTGAGGAACGTGGTGAGCACCTTTCGATCGACTCCACCCAACCCGTACGACCAGTAGTCATCGCCCAGGAGCTCCCGCGCCTCTTCGAGATGGAACATCAGCCATGGCTCCATGAACTGCAGAGCCGAGGAGTCGTAGATGCGCGCTGCCGCCAAGGCCTTAGCTGCGGCCAAGGCCTTGGTCAGCGATTGCGCAACCCACCGGTGGCGCTCGTACAACTCGCGACGCAGCACGACGACGTGCATCACCGGGAAAATCCCCGTGGCCCGGAAGTACGCCTGCTCGGCCTGTTTCGTGTCGGGGAAGAGTCGAGCGATGCGCCCGTCCGGCCGCCCGAAGGTACTCGGGATCCGCGGCGAGAAAATCGCGTCGAGGTCCCCCACGGCTAGCATCTCGGACAGCGTGCGGTCCGAGGGAATCGGATGAATGTCGAACGGCACATCCACGACGCCCTTCTCGATCCGCCCGGGACTCTCCTGGCCGCCGGTGAAGAACGTCGATGCATCGAGCGGCAGGCCGTGGTGGTCGGCCAGGATCCCTCGTTGCCACACGCACGCGGTCAACTGCACCTCGGGCATGCCGATCCGCTTGCCGCGCAGATCGGAGGGTTTCACCACCCCGGCATCGACGTTGACGAACATCCCTCCGTGGCGGAACTGACGCGACGTGTAGATCGGCAGCGCGACGAACGGCGGTTGCTCTCCCCTATCGAGCGCGTTGAGGGTCGAGACGTAGGTCGACAGCGACATCTCCGCCGCATCGAACTCATGGTGCCGCGCCATGCGGAAGAAGGTCTCCTCCACGGGCAGGCGCAGGTACGTGAGGTCGATGCCGTCGACCGCCACGCTGCCGTCCTCGACCCCGCGGGTGCGGTCGTAGTCGCCACAGGCAAAGGTCAGCTGCAGGCGACTCATCCGCCGCTCCCTACCAGGCGCGCGGCAAGCCGCGGGTAGATGCGCAACGCGTTCCCGTGCGTGATCGCATCCCAGTCTGCCTGCGATCGTTCAGATGCCCGCAGATACGTGAGGGTGTCATCCCATTCCACGCCGGTGATGGGGTCGGCGCCGCGCACGGCTCCGAGCATCTCCGAGGCGAAGAGCACGTTCGATGCCGGGATCAAGTCGACGAGGAGGTTGTATCCGGGCTGGTGGTATACCGCCGTATCGAAGAACACGTTGCCCAACAGCTCCGAGGGATCCTGCCAGCCATTGCGCATCGCAAGTCCGCGATAGCGGCCCCAGTGATAGGGAACCGCGCCGCCACCGTGGGGGATGACGATCCTCAAGCCGGGGAACCGGGTGAACAGATCCGATTGGAGCAACTGCATAAAGACGCTCGTGTCGGCGTTGAGATAGTGCGCGCCGAGCGTGTGGAAGTTCGGGTTGCACGCCGCCGAGACGTGGACCATGAGAGGCACATCGAGGTCCTCGGCGGTCTCGTAGATCGGGAACCAGGAGGGATCCGTCAGCGGCTTGCCGGCCCACGTCCCCGATGGATCCGGGTTGAGATTGGCACCCACGAATCCGAGCTCCCCCACGGTGCGTCGCAACTCGGCGAGCACGCCGTCGAGGTTTCCTTCCGGCGTCTGGGGAAGCTGCGCGACGGGAGCGAAATGCGCGGGAAACAGCTCGCTGACGCGATGGACCATGTCGTTCGACGCCTGCGCCCACGTATTGGCGATATCCGCATCCGGCTCGTGATGTGCCATCCCGGAGGCGCGTGGCGAAAACAGCATTAGGTCGCCACCGCGCTCACGCAGGACCCGGACCTGGTGGTCTTCGACGCTTTGGCGGAGCTCTTCATCCGACACCTGGTCACTGAGACCCGCCGCGCTCGGAGACTCTCCCCGAAGCAGTGCCGCACGGAACCGATGAAGCGCTTCGGGTTCTGTCGTATAGTGCCCGTGGATGTCGATGATCATGATGTCCGCCCTTCCTGCCACATGCGATAGTCGACGTATCGGATCCCTGCAGCCTCGATCATCGGCCGCATGTTGTTCACGTCGAGCGCTGTCTCGCCCGCGAGGTACCGGGCCCGGGAGAGCTCTTCCTTCGCTTCGCGCTCCTGTGCCGTGACCAGCACCTCGGCGACCCGTGCACGTGACACGATCACGACGCCGTCATCATCGGCGAGTACCGCGTCGCCGGGATGCACGATCTGACCCGCGATAGAGATCGGCACGTTGACATCGCCGAGGTTGCCCTTCGTCGTCCCCTCGGCACAGACATGCCGCGACCACACCGGGAAGCCCATCGTCTGCAGGTCGGCGACGTCACGCACGCCGGCATCGATGACCAGGCCGCGCACGCCACGGGCCTTCAGCGAGGTGGCGAGCAGGTCGCCGAAGTAACCCATGTCGCACGGCGCCGTCGGGGTGATGATGAGCAGGTCACCTTCCTGGCACTGCTCGACTGCCACAGCGATAGTCGTGTTGTCCCCAGGGGTCACCGTCGCTGTCACAGCCGACCCGGCGACGCGCATTCCGCTCTGAATCGGCGTGATCGCCGATGCGAGCAGTCCTCTGCGGCCCTGAGCCTCGTGCACCGTGGCGACGCTGTACCCGGCCAGTGTGCCAAGGAGATCGAGGGGCGTGCGGGGCGTGCCCGTCACGACGAGGCCGCCCATCAGGCTGTCGCCTTCGCGCTCGTCCGCCCACCGGGCTGGCCGATCATGTCGGGCATCATCGAAATGTGGATCGCATCCTCGTCGGTCTGGCCGGCGAGCACCCGGATCGCGTGATCGACCTCATCGATTCCATACCGGTGCGTAGCGAGCTTCTCGAGCGGGAACCGGCCCGATGCGATCTGCGCGACGGCCAGTTCGCAGGCGCGGTACGAGTGGCCACGCGCCGACTTGATCGTGATCGACTTCTCGGTGATCTTCTTCAGGGGGAAGTCGGGGAAGGCGGCCAGTTCGCCCTGCACGAGCAGCGTGCCATCGCGACGAGTGAGGACGTCGACTCCGAGCAGCAAGGGGGCCGTACCGGCTCTTGACGTGCAGTCGAGCACGTAGTCGACCCCGCGCCCCTGAGTCAGATCCATGACCTTTTCGCGCGCATCCTCCGTCAGGATGTCGATGACGTCATCGGCACCGAGCTCGAGCGCGAGCTCGAGACGCTCCTTGTCACGGGTTGTGCCCGAGACGATGATTCGCGAGGCGCCCGCCTGCTTCGCCGCGATGAGCTGGGAAAGTCCCTGCTGGCCGGGACCCTGGATGAGCACGGTGTCGTTGTACCCGATCCCGGCGGTGAGCAGCGCCCATTCGATGCCGTTCGACAGCGGCATGATGAGTCCCGCGAGCTCAGGAGACATCGTCTCGGGGACCTTGTGAAGCACCGCATTCCATGGCAGGTACATGTACTCGGAGAATCCACCCCAGAGGCGGCCGGGCATGTCGGAGGACGTGTAGCCGAAACGTCGCGCGTCGGGGTTCGTGCGCCAATCGGTGGCTTCGCAGTGGCGATACTCGCCGATGCGACACCACTCGCAGTTGTAGCAGGCCACGTAATGCTCGACGAAGACCCGGTCTCCCTCCACTAGCCCGTGCCGGCTCCTGAACCGCTCTCCTGCCTCGACAATCACGCCGACGTTCTCGTGCCCCATGATGACGGGTCCCTGGGTCGCCGGAGTGTCGGGCGGTGAGAAATACAGTTTGGCGTCGGTGCCGCAGATGCCCGCCACCTCGATCTTGAGCAATGCGGAGTCTGCGTCGATGCGCGGCTTGGGGAATTCGCGCATCTCGGTCATTCCGGGGGCTGTACGCACGGCGGCGAGCACTGAATCAGTCATTGGCACTTCCTTGGGCTAGTGATTGGCATAATGGTAATACCAAGGCTAGCATCCAATAAGACAACTTTTCTGACGACATGGAGGATTCATGCACTTGTCACTACTCACGCGCCCGCAGGGAGCAAATCGCGCACTGATCGAGGGTGGCGCGGCGGCGTCCGGGCTCCGCTTCGACGTCGTCGAAGAACCCGTCCTCGTGAAGGGGTTCCGCAGGATGGTGCGCGATCTCGAGTTCGATGTCGCCGAGATGGCTCTCACCACATATCTCACTGCGAAGGAGCACGGCGTAGCGTTCACCGCACTGCCGATCTTCCTCGTGCGCGACTTCCACCACGGTGCCGCCCAGGTGCTGCGGAAGAACAGCAGTCGACCCGTCGCAGACCTCGCCGGCAGGCGCATCGGCGTGAACCGCGGCTACACGGTGACCACGGGAGTCTGGGGTCGAGCGGCACTGGCCGAGGCCGGCCTCGATCTCGACTCAGTGACCTGGGTGTGCTCAGGGGACGAGCATGTCCCCGCGTATGTGCCTCCGAAGAACGTGCTTCGCGCACCCCACGGGGCGACGCTCCAGGAGATGCTCCTCGCCGGTGAAATCGACGCCGTCGTCGGTGCCGGCATCACGCATCCCGAGGTGGTCTCCCAGATCGCAAACCCCGACGAGGCGGCGACCGACGTGCTCCGGCAGCGCGGGGTCTTCCCCATCAACCACCTCGTCGTCGTGCGAGACGAGCTGCTCGCACAGCACCCCGAGTTGGCCTCGACCTTGTTCGCTGATTTCGCCGAGGCGAAGCGTCGCTACGTCGAGCGGCTGCGCAGCGGTCCCGGCGACAGCCGCCAGGATCAGATCTTGGCGCGGGTCATGAAGATCACGGGATCAGACCCCCTGCCCTACGGCGTCGAAAAGAATCGGGGTACGCTCGAAGAGCTCATCGACAACGCGATGAGCCAGCACATCGTCCGCACCCGTCCGGCGATCGAAGACCTCTTCGCCGACGGAACCTTGGAGCTTCAGGGATGATGCCAGATCTCGCACGCATCGCCATCGCAGGAGACCACCACGGCGTGCGGCTCATCGACCGCATCGTGGGCGTCTTGAGTGCCCGGGGGCATCATGTTGTCTTGGACCTAGCCCCGCGGGGCGGCACAACGGTGGACTATCCGCCGTTGTGCGCTGCCGTCGCCCGGGCGGTCGCCCGGGGCGATGCCGACCTCGGCATCATCGTGGGCGGCAGCGGCCAGGGAGAGGTGATCGCCTGCAACAAGGTGCGTGCGATCCGCGCGGGGCTCGCGTACTCCGAGTTCTCCGTCGACATCTCGCGCGGCAACAACGATGCCAACGTGATGGTGATCGGCACGAAGGTCGTCGACGACGAGACCGCCCTCACGCTTCTCGACCGGTGGCTTGCGACGCCGTTCAAGGGTGGCGTCCACGCAGAGCGGATCGCGCAGATCGCGCGTATCGAGAGCGGCCTCGGCGAGGAGTGATCACTCCTCGCCGAGGCCGCCGGCCTCAGTGGCGCGAAAGGAACTCGCGCACGCGTGCCGTCGACGCTTCGGGCGTCTGCTCGATGACCGGCACATCCCAGTACTCGGCCCGGGGCAGGCACTCCTCGAGGTAGCGCGCGGCCGAGCGGGTGTGCGAGAGATCCTCGCCGGGCACGACGAGCGCGGGGACTTCAAGTAGCTGGAGATCCTCCGGTTCCGGCCCTGGAACGGTGTCGCGGTCGAACAACAGCCGCGCAGATCCCGACACGATCGTTCGGTACCGCTCGAGACTCGTGGACGCGTAGCGCTCGGCGAATGCCTCGTCAGTGCGGAGCGCCGCGGACCATGGCCCGACGCGGGGATCCTTGGTGAACCCCGCAGTGGTGGACCGTGCGTGCTCGACGACGGCATTCACTCCGTGTTCCAGGGCGAACCCGAGATGCTGCGTGAAGCGCTGGTGCTGGGCTGCCCGGTACGTCACTCCGCCAGCTGGGGAGAACAGCACCATGCTGCGTACGCGCTCAGGCTGCGCGATTGCGAGCAGTGCGGCGGACGAGCAGCCGACGCACCCGCCCATCGTGTGCACGGCGTCGAGACCGAGGTGGTCGATCAGACCGATCGCCTGGTCGATGTACTTCGGCCACGCCAGCCGCTCGAGGCGACCGCCTGACTGGCCCGATTCGCGCCGATCGAACACGATGCAGGTGTACTCCTGCGACAGGGCATCGACGAATCCAAGCTGCTTGTAACGCCCGAACGTCGTCCAGTTATCCAGGCTCGAGTCGAAGCCGCCTGGGCTAAACATCAGGATCGGCGGACCCTCGCCGACCATCTCGTAGCGGGTGCGGATTCCATCCACTTCAATAACGGGCATGGCCCTCTCCTCTGGTTGTCAACTTGCGCCGGGGACCTTGATGCCGCCACGGATCTGGCGTCCCGCGCGGATGTCCTCTGCGCAGGCAGCAAGTCCGTCGTACGCGATGCGAGCGACGTTCGCGTACGTGTCCGGCTCGGCATCAAGCCATTTATCGTTGTATCCGAGCGCCGCCGTGGCCATGCGGATCCTGCCGTCCAGCCAGGGTCCTCCGCCGAAGCCGCCGAGCACGGGGATCGAGACCGCCTGGGCCACGGCCGGTCCCACGACCGACCCGGAGTTCGTGAAGTTAAGCAGCACGGCGCCGGCCGACTCCAACCGCTTGGCTTCGGCGACGAGCTCCTCCGTCAGCTCGTCAGGCACCTGGACGGTGTGGGCGCTCGAGTAGTCGAGACCGTACTTCAGCGAGGTCTGGGGCGTGATCCCGAACTGCGCGAAGACAGGGATTCCCGCTCGCGTGAGCGCTTCGACCTCCTCCGGGAAGTCGGCGGCGCCGTCGAGTTTGACGAGGTCGATCCCCGCCTCCTTCACCAAGCGGATTGCGGCGGGCAGCGCACCGCCGGACTGCAACGGACCGAAGGGGAAGTCGCAGCTCAGGAGCGCGTTCGTCACGCCTCGGCGCACCGCCTTCGCGACTACGAGTAGCTCGTCGAATGTGATCTCCAGCGGATTCGGCTGACCCCACAAGTTGACGCCGACCGTGTCGCCGATCGAGATGATGTCGGCGCCGACTCGATCGGCTATGCGCGCCATCTGGAAATCCCAGCAGACAAAGCAGACTGATTTCTCACCCGCATGCTTCATCGCCTGAAGCTGAGGAATCGTTCTCATGCCCTGATCCCCTTCAACAGCTCGAAGAGGTCTTCCTCGTCCGCGGGAACCAGCAGGATGCGGGCATATGGACGAAGCGCGCTCAATGCATCGCCTCCGAGCGCGCCCGCGTCCAGCAGGAGCAGACCCGCGGTCATGATCGACCGTTCGCGACAGGCGACTCCCACTGCCGCGGCGGCATTCGAGACGATCGAATTCGTCGCGACCATGATGACGGAGTCGGAGTGCTCGATCTCCATCGCCATCGGGCGCCGCTCGCCATCGAGGGTTATGAGCTCCTCGCCGGAGTCCGACGTCGTATAGAACTGTGCCTTTCCCCAAGGTCCGTCGGAGACCGACCGCACGGTCTTCGCCGCCGTTTCATCGAATGCGACCACACGGGTCGAGCGGGCGTATGCCAGCGGATAGTCAATGCGGTACGCGGCCTCTTCCGCCGTGGCCGCACGAGCACAGGCGCTGACCGAGATCGGTGTAGTCATGATCATACCGTGGTCTGCCGGACGCCTGCGCGCGCCTCGAACCCGTCTCCGATACCTTCGACGAACGGTTGGTCCGCCGGAAGTACGATCGCCACGGAACGGATGTTCTGGTGCTCGGGAACGTTGCCCATCGGCTCGGTGCCGTGATCACGCAGCGCCTCAACGGCACGACGCAGCTTCTGACGAGCCTTGATAATTCCGGCGTCGGTCGCGACGAGCCGCTCCTTCGTGCGATCGACTGTCGGACCCATGCTCTCCTGCAGGGAAGAATCCTGAATTGCGATGCCCTCGACGCCTGAGAACAATTCACCCGTCTTCTGCTTATCGCGATTGATCAGGTAGTCGTTGTCCTTGTTAGCCTCGGGACGATACGTGCCGGGGATGTTCTTGCTGTGCACACCCGCTCCGGCCTTCATCGCCGCGACCTCCGCTTCCTTGAGGTCTCGCGTAGGGTGATAGTCGAAGCTCCAGGCCCAGCAGTTTTCGTCGTCGATCGGCACCCAGAAGTGACCGTGCACCGGGTGGTCGCCACGTGGTGGCACCAGGGTGAAGTTGGGCAGCACCCAGGGGGTGACTCGCCAATAGTAGTGGTCCTCCTCCGCATTGCGGCGTGCGCCGATCAGCAGTCCTCCCTCGTTCTCGACGACTTCGAAGGAGGGCTTCACGTCGCCCTTGTTGTATTGATTACCCTTCGCCCCTGCGAACAACGGGTCGGCCTCAAGCCCGGCACCCGTCGGTCCACCGCCGTGGAGCCACGTCACATGGCTGGAGTCGATCCCACCCTCGAGCGCTTGGAGCCAGTTGCTCTCCTGGAGTCGCTTCGAGGTGAAGGTCTGTCCCGAAGGGACTGTCGCGAACTCCCAAGTCGGAAGCGGCGGCTGCATCTTGGGTTCCCCAAGGTAGGCCCACAGAAGGTCACCCACCTTGACCAGCGGGTAAGAGCGGAGCTTGACGTTCTTGCAGAACTCGGAGTTGTTGAGCTCGCTGGGTACCTCGATCGCCTGTCCATCGGCGTTGTACTTCCAGCCGTGGTAGGGACAACGGATACCGCCGTTCTCAACACGACCAAAGAACATCGACACGCCGCGATGCGCGCAGAACTCGTCCATGAGTCCGTATTCGCCCTCAGGCGTGCGAACGGCGATGAGCCGCTCCGAGAGAATCTTCACTCGCACGGGTGGGCACCCGTCCTCAGGCAGCTCATCAGTATGCAGGACCGGCTGCCAGTAGCGCCGGAACAACTTGCCCATGGGGGTCTCTGGGCCGGTCTGCGTGAGCAGGTCATTTATATCTGGACGCAACATCGTTATCCCTTTTCTCTCAGTGCCATGCTTCAGGGCGCGGCTCGACGACGAGTTCGTCGAGCTCGTCAGTGATGGAGATCTGGCAACCGAGACGGCTCGCCTCCGTGTAGTCCGACACCCCGAGGTCGAGAAGGTCAGCTTCCATCTCGCCAGGACCGCCGACTCGCTCGCGGAATTCGTCATTGACCCACACATGGCACGTGGCACAGGACATCTGTCCTCCGCATTCGCCAACGATTCCGGGGACTCCAGAGCGCACAGCCGCGCTCATCACGTTCTCACCGATCGTCGCATCGACCACATGCTTTTCATTGCCGTTCCCGACATACACAACCTTGGGCATTTAAGGCTCCTCCGATATAACTAATGGCCTGACCAATATACCTCAGGTTGAGGACGTGTCAAGAGAATTCCGCTGGCGCCCCCGCCATTCGCCCACTTTCGCGCTCTCGGGCTATGCTGGCTGGCGACGGCCAAAGGTCGAAACCCCCAGGGGCAATATGTGCGCCACCAACGGGCGCAGTGCGGCCCGGCTTCGAAGGCGGACCGCAGATCCAACGGATGAGAAGGAAGAGCATGCTCAACAGCTTCGAAGAAGAGCGGTCACTCCTCGCTGACGCATGCCGTGTACTCGCCAACCGCGGCCTCGCCGACGGGATCCTCGGACACATCAGCTTGCGCATCAACGACGAGAGTCTCCTTGTGCGCTGCCGGGGTCCACGCGAACGAGGTCTCGGCTACACCGAGGCCGAAGACATCCGCCTCGTCCGGTTCGACGGCACCGAGGCCGCACCGGGCGAGCTGGACGGTTGGTCCGTGCCGAACGAGCTGCCGCTGCACACAGCGGCGCTCAGGGCCCGCGACGACGTCGCGGCGGTCGTGCACGCGCACCCGCCGCGCATCGTCGCAGCCGACCTTGCCGGCATTGCGATCCGCCCAATCGTCGGCGCATTCGACATCCCCGGCACTAGGCTCGCGGCAGGAGGCATACCGGTGTATCCACGGGGCGTGCTCGTACGAGATCACTCGCTCGCGGCCGAGATGGTTGCCGCAATGCAGGGACGTCCCGTCCTCGTGCTCAGGGCGCATGGCATCACCAGCGTGGCACTCACCGTGGAGCAGGCCGTGCTCCAGGCGATCAGTGTCGACACGATCGCGGGCCTCTCGATGGACATCCTCTCCGCCGGGGGCACGCTAAGCGATCTCTCCGACGAGGACATGGCCGAACTGCCCGACCTCGGAGCGGGTTTCAACACGGGCACGGCGTGGCGTCACGAGATGGCGCGAATCGATGGTGTCCGTGCCTCCCACTAACACCCGATCATCGCCGTCCCGGCGCAGGTGGAGTGAACTGGAGAATCCGGTTGCCGACATGGGATCCACCATTCGCCGCTAGCAGCGCCGCCAAATAGCCCTCAAAAAACAAGGATTCTCTATCGAAATTTCCTTATAACCGCCTTGCGTCTACGGCCTGCCACGTTAAGTTCAAGTTCACGCGCCTAGGTAACCCTGCTGCGCTTGGTTGGGGCATGATTGCTGAAATCGTCTTGGTTGGTCGCCGATAACCGCACATACGTTTTGGAGTGACTGGATCCCGACCCATGCCACTCCGATCGTTGCTGGAGTGCCATGACGAAGTCCAAGAGTCCAAACATCATTTTGAAGGTCACGACTGCGAATGGTGTTGTCCGCTACGTCTGCGAGACTGCCGACATCATGCTGACGGCACCTTGGCAGGGCGGCGTGGAAGCGCACGAATCGCTTCGATTCCATCATCGTCGTAGAGCCGATGCGATTGGGTTTCCACGAGGGCTCAGAGATGGTGTGGGGGCAAGTGCTTTCAAGGCATCCTGTGCGCAGCATCGAGCCAGCTGGCAAAGGCAATCTTCTGGACGTTTGGCTCCGGGGCCGCACCCTATGAGCTGAATTGATGTTGCCCATGGAAGCCATGAACATCCATTTTTGTTTCGCCCGAGGCTCCAAGTGGAGGCAATGTGGAGGATTCCCCAATTCGGACTACTTTTGAACATGAAAAATCCCCGTGGTTCTGGGCTGTTTTACCGCGGAACCACGGGGATTTCAGTGGAGCCCCCTGCCGGATTCGAACCGGCGACCCTCGCTTTACAAGAGCGATGCTCTGGCCAACTGAGCTAAGGAGGCAAACTGCCCGGGTCCGATAAATCATGACCCAAGTGCAGGAACTAGCGTAGCCGACAATGCCCCTCAGCAGGAAACGGGATGCCCACCGCCCATCGAACCGGTGCCCGGGGTTGGGCGGTTCACCAGCATGTGGTCAACCGGCCAACCCCGGCAAAGGTCCGGCGTATGGCTTTTTACTTGTTGGCAGCGATTGCCGCGTTGACGACGGAAACGAAGTCGGGCTCGGCGTTCGCATCCCAGTACTTGCCCTGGATGAAGACGCTCGGGGTTCCGCCGATGGAATCCACGCGGGAAGCCTCGTCGGTGAACTTCACGAACGAACGGAAGGTCCCGTCTTCGATGCAGCTGGAGACATCCGCGCCGTTGTCCTTGGCGAGCTGGGCCAGTTCCGCATTCTTCATTTCACCCTGTGTATGGTGGGCGAACAGGCCCTTGGCGAACGGCAGGTACGAGGCCGGGGCCTGGTCCGCTACGCAGGCAAGCGCGTTGGCGCCACGTGAAGAGTAGTTGGTCGGCGATCCGCCATCGAGGTACGCCACGTTGCGGTACTCGACCTGCACGTCGCCGGCTGCAAGCCAGGTGCTGATCTGGTCGGCATACTGCTCTTCGAAGCTGGCACAGTGCACGCAGTTAACGTCCACGTAGATCAACAAGTTGACCGGCTCGCCCTTGGGAGCGGCTTCCGCATCGCGCGGCGCAGGAGCCTTCGCCTCGGTCGGCTTGGTGCCGGCCTGGGTGACGTCCACCGTCAAACCGGAGGTGCCGGCCACGGTCGTATCCGAGGTGAGCGTAATGCCACCGGCTTCATTGCCGCCCTTGGGCACGGCACCGGAATCGGCTACCTTGCCGGCGTTGTTCTGCAGGACGATGCCAACGATCAACGCAATCACGGCGAGCACGGCCACCAGCACGCCAAGTTTGATAAACAGTGACTTGCGCTTGTCAGCGGCTTCCTGGGCGACACGCATGGACTGTGCCTGCTCTCGCGCGCTTGCTGTCCGTTCGGCCTTGCTCGGCCGCTGGCTATTGGATGCCATAGGTCAAAACGTCCTTTAAGTTTGGTTTGGTACTCCCCCGACCCAACCAGTTTAGGGTAAGTCGGCGGCGTAGCTTAGCGCCATGGTGTCGCTTACATCACGAGCTTCCCCTAAGCTCAACATTAATCTTGAGCAAGAAATGGAGGGTCAACATGCAAGCGGATTTCGAAATTGAACATGCATCCGGTAGCGACAAACCAAGCTACGACTTCATCGTGGTGGCCAATCGACTGCCGGTGGACCGCGTACAGGGCGAAGACGGCGAGCTGTCGTGGCGGCGTTCCCCCGGAGGGCTGGTGACGGCAATTGCTCCGGTCATGCAGGAATCAGACGGAGCCTGGGTTGGCTGGCACGGAGCCACCGACGAAGAACTGGAACCCTTTGAAAACGACGGAATCCACTTGATCCCCGTTCCGCTTGAAGAGTGCGATCTGGAGTTGTATTACGAGGGGTTCTCCAACTCAACGCTCTGGCCGCTGTACCACGATGTCATCGTGCCCCCTGAATTCCACCGTACGTGGTGGGACAACTACAAGAAGGTCAACAAGCGCTTCGCCGAAGCCACCGCAAGCGTCGCCAAGCCGGGCGCCACGGTATGGGTACAGGATTACCAATTGCAGCTGGTGCCCAAGCTACTGCGTGAGGCCCGTCCGGACTTGCGCATCGGGTTCTTCAACCACATTCCTTTCCCGTCCCCCGGAATCTTCTCCCAGCTGCCCTGGCGCAGGCAGATCCTCGAGGGTCTGGCAGGAGCCGACGTGGTGGGCTTCCAACGGACCGCCGATGCCAGCAA
This sequence comes from Paeniglutamicibacter sulfureus, assembly GCF_039535115.1. Classification (NCBI taxonomy): domain Bacteria; kingdom Bacillati; phylum Actinomycetota; class Actinomycetes; order Micrococcales; family Micrococcaceae; genus Paeniglutamicibacter; species Paeniglutamicibacter sulfureus. The sequence goes on along the minus strand of NZ_BAAAWO010000001.1, from coordinate 3,672,338 downwards.
CTTCCTGCGCTGCATGCGCCGCTTCACCGACCGCACCGTCAAGGGCTCCTTGGCGATCCCGCCGGCATCGCCCGGGGAGAGCGGATCCACCGGCAACATCTGTCGTGCCGAAGCTCACCCCATCTCCATCGACACCCAGCAGGTAGCCGAGCTGGCGCACGATCCCGAGATCATGGCCCGGGCAAAACAGATCCGACAGGAACTGGGCAACCCGAAGACCATCATGCTGGGCGTTGACCGGCTCGACTACACCAAGGGCATCCGACACCGGCTCAAGGCCTATGGTGAGCTTTTGGCCGACGGAGAGATCCACGTCGGCGAGGCCTGCATGGTGCAGGTCGCGAGTCCCAGCCGCGAGAATGTCGAGCGCTACCAGCAGCTCAAGGACCAGGTTGAGCTCATGGTCGGCAACCTCAACGGCGAGCACGACACCATGGAACACACAGCAATCCGTTACCTGCACCATTCCTACCCGCTGCGGGAAATGATTGCCCTCTACCTGGCGGCGGACATCATGCTGGTGACCTCGCTGCGTGACGGAATGAACTTGGTGGCCAAGGAATTCGTGGCTGCACACACCGATGACACCGGGATGCTGGTGCTTTCCGAATTCACCGGTGCCGCCGACCAACTCACCCAGGCCGTCCTGGTGAACCCCCACGACATCGACGGGATGAAATCCGGGATCATGCGCGCGTTGCGCATGGATCCGCAGGACTCGGCCCGGCGGATGCGACGCATGCGTCGTCATCTGCGCGACCACGATGTGGCCACGTGGTCCCAGACGTTCCTTTCCTCGCTGGCCCAGCCTTTGCCGGTTGACACCCTGGTCTAGGCCGATTCGTGTTGCGGCGCGGATGCAAAGGGGGAAGATCGTCCCCCTTTGCATCCGCGCATGACATTTTGATGTTTGGTCTAGGGTCGAGCCGGTGACCTGCCTTGACCCAAGTTTCCGCTTTTACCCGCCCCGAACGCCTGAAGGATCCACCGGACACCCATGAGCCCCATTTCCCCTGACCTCGCCGATGCCATTGAAGCCCTGGTCGACACCCCAATCCTGCTCGTAGCCGTGGACTTCGACGGAACCATGGCCCCTTTGGTGGACCGTCCCGAGGACGCGCGCCCGTTGCCGGCAGCTTCCGAGGCACTGGCCAACCTGGCCGCCCTGGAAAACACCGTGACCGCCGTGATCTCGGGCCGCGACTTGGCAGCGCTGAGGACCGTCGGCAGCCCGCCCGAACAAACACTGCTGGTGGGCAGCCACGGCACCGAGCGCTGGGCACCTGCCGCCTTTGACGCCGAAGACGAACACATCGACCTCAGTCCCGCACAGACCTCGGCGCTGGCCAAGGCCACCGAAATCCTTGAAGCCGTCTCCTCTGCCCACCAGGGAACCATGCTTGAATACAAGCCCGCCTCGATCGTTCTGCATGTGCGGCAGGCCGACCCGGAAGTCGCGGCCAGGGCGTTGCGGGCCGCCCACGAGCAATTGGACGACATCGAGAACCTGCAGGCGTTGGACGGCAAGGCCGTGCTGGAAGCTAGCGTGCTGGTGGGCACCAAGGGAGACGGGCTGAATTGGTTGCGCGAGGTAGCCGACGCCTCCACCGTACTCTTCGCCGGTGACGACGTCACTGACGAGGATGCCTTTGCCGTACTTCGCCCGGGAGACATTGGGGTAAAAATCGGCTCCGGAAATACCAAGGCACAATTCCGCCTTAATGGGCCAGGGGAATTGCCAGCCCTTTTGGAATTGGTACTCGATATGAGAAGCTTGTGATTCCATTCACTACGGACCGTCGGGCACGTACCTGCCCGTGAAAGGATCGCTGCTTCATGGCATCAGTAACTTTTGACCAGGCCACCCGCATTTACCCCGGAGCCACCACGCCTTCCGTGGACAAGATCTCCCTGGAAATCGCCGATGGCGAATTCCTGGTCCTTGTCGGCCCCTCGGGTTGCGGAAAATCCACCACGCTGCGCATGCTCGCAGGCCTTGAGGACGTGAACTCCGGACGAATCCTCATTGGTGACCGGGACGTCACCAACGTCCCGCCCAAGGACCGCGACATCGCCATGGTTTTCCAGAACTACGCGCTTTACCCGCACATGAGCGTCGCCGACAACATGGGTTTCGCCCTGAAAATTGCCGGAATCGACAAAGAAGAGCGTGCCCGCCGCGTTCAGGAAGCAGCCAAGCTGCTTGACCTCGAGGACTACTTGGACCGCAAGCCCAAGGCACTCTCCGGCGGCCAACGCCAGCGCGTGGCCATGGGGCGCGCCATCGTCCGCTCCCCGCAGGTCTTCCTCATGGATGAGCCCTTGTCCAACCTGGATGCCAAGCTCCGTGTGCAGACCCGCACGCAGATCGCCTCACTGACCCGTCGTCTGGGCGTCACCACCGTGTACGTGACCCACGACCAGGTCGAGGCACTGACCATGGGCGACCGCGTTGCGGTACTCAAGGACGGATTGCTGCAGCAGGTCGGCACCCCGCGCGAACTGTACGACCGCCCGTCCAACGTCTTCGTGGCCGGCTTCATCGGCTCGCCTGCCATGAATCTGCTGGAGCTTCCGGTGGCCGATGGTGGCGTCGCCTTCGGAGGGTCCATCTACCCGGTGGCCTCGTCGACGCTGGAGGCGGCAACCGGCAACTCGGTCACCCTGGGCGTACGGCCCGAGGACCTGGACCAGGTCTCCGAGAACGAGGGCCTTGCCGTCGAGGTCGACGTGGTCGAGGAGCTCGGCGCCGATGCCTACGTCTACGGCCACACCACCGTGGGCGGCACCGAATACCAGATGGTGGTGCGTGTCGACGGTCGCAAGCCTCCGTTCAAGGGCGAAACGATCCACGTTGCGCCGAAGATCGGACACGTGCACCTCTTTGACACCGCGTCCGGCGAGCGCCTGGCCGAGCCGTCCCGGAACGGTGCACACGCACAGGTGTCCTCCGACGCCTAGGGACTTGCCCGTTATCGTGTGATTGCACGATAACTGCCCATGGCGGCCGTATTCAGCCCGGTGCTGGGTGCGGCCGCCTTCGCATTTCCGCTTCCCCCAATCACCCCCACCTCATCACCGCACCAAGGGACGGCACACACGCCATGATTCGCCACACCGCCAGCTGGCGCGACGAGCCCACCAACCATGCCCAGAACGGCAAGTTGCCGCGTGATTCCGCCCCCGCCGCTCCCGCGCCCGTTGCCGGTTCGCTGTCCATCACCGCCGCCACCGCCGATCCGGGTCTGCTGAACCTGCCGTGGCAAATCCCGCTGGAGGACTGGCCGAGCGACACGCTGGCCCCGTTGCCGCGCGGCATCTCCCGGCATGTGGTGCGCTTCGCCCTGATGGGCAAGGCAGTCATCGCCATCAAGGAAACCGGTGAGCACGTGGCCCGGCACGAGTACCATATGCTGCGCAAGTTGCGCCGCCTGGCCGCGCCCTGCGTGGAGCCGGTCGCGGTGATCACCGGGCGCACCGACACCGAGGGCAACGACCTTGACCCGGTGTTGGTTACCCGGCACCTGAAATACTCGCTCCCGTACCGCGCGCTGTTCTCCCAGAAGCTGCGCCGCGACACCTTGACCCGGCTCATTGATGCCCAGGCGCTGCTGCTGGTGCGCCTGCACCTGATTGGCTTCTACTGGGGCGATGTGTCGCTGTCAAACACGTTGTTCCGCCGCGATGCGGAGTCCTTCGCCGCGTACCTGGTGGATGCCGAGACCGGCGAGCTATACCCCGAGCTATCCTCCGGCCAGCGCGAATACGACCTGGAAATCGCCCGGGTGAACATTGCCGGCGAGCTCATGGACCTGATGGAAGCCGGACTCATCGAGGACACCGTGGACCCGGTGGCCACGAGCGAGGACATCCTGCACGCCTACCGTGGACTCTGGGCCGAGCTCAACGACAAGGAATCATTTGACCTCTCCGAACGCTGGCGGGTCGATGAACGCATCCGCAGGCTCAATGAACTCGGCTTCGACGTGGAGGAGATCAGCCTCAAGACATCCCCCGACGGCGGCCAGCTGCTCATCCAGCCCAAGGTCGTGGACGCCGGGCACCACACCCGTCGGCTTCTGCGCCTGACCGGCTTGGATGTGGAAGAAGGCCAGGCCCGCAGGCTGCTCAACGACCTGGATGCCTTCCGGGCCAAGAAGCATCCTGACGCGGATGAGGAAATTGCCGCGGCCCGTTGGGTCACCGACGTTTTTGACAGGATTACCGGGGCCATCCCCCGCGAATTCCACGGCAAGCTGGAACCCGCCCAGATCGTGCATGAGGTCCTCGAGCACCGCTGGTACATTTCCGAGGCACGCGGTTCCAACGTTCCGATGGAGGAAGCCGTCGCGTCCTACGTGGATGCCGTGCTGCGCCACCGCAGGGACGAGGCCCGGCTGGTGTATGGCCCGGAAGAGCAGTCGACGACCACGTAGCCTGCCATCACCGCGAATTCGGTTTCCGGTGGTTTATTGGTTGATCGGCCGGAATATAGGAGAATCTTCACCTATATGTCTCGTCTCCCCTGGACACTCCTGCCGTCAGCCCGAAGAATTCGGCGGCGCATCCCCGTCCGACGACGCGTTCCGAGGGTTCCTGCCCATCCTTGTCGCGATCTTGGTGTTCACCGCTGGGAACGCCATGACGACTCCCGGGCGCTAATGCCACGCTCCGCTTGCGGTGCTTCGGTGGAGCGAAGCACCGGGACCGCTCGCACTGACCCGCAGCTCCCCTGCTCCATTCACGGCCAGTACAGGCACCTGTCCCACCGAGGCGAGGACATCGCCTGGTTTCCCAGCCAATCGCACTGCGTGCCCCAGGTTGGTTTCCGGGACCACTCCCCGGGCCAGCACGCACAACACCGAGCCGGTTGCATGCTCCCGGAGATAGACCAACAGGTTCCCCTCGGCGATGATCCAGCGCAAGGATCCGTCCACGAGGGACCGGTGATTGGTGCGCAGTGCCGCCAGTTCCGCGTACAGCGGCCGCAGGTTCTTGCCCCACTTTTCGGGTTGGCCCCAGGGCATGGGAGTTCGGGAGTCCTCGCCGTTGAAACCGTGCAGCCCGAACTCGTCCCCGGCAAACACCAGTGGGATTCCCGGGAACGTGAATTGCGCGCAGGCGGCGATCTCCTGGCCCCCGACGATCATGTGGCTGGCGGCACGGGCGGTGTCGTGGGTGTCCAAGGCATTGGCGTTGGCAAGCCGCACCTCCCAGCTGAATCCCGCCGACATTTCCCGATGCGTCGCCACGAAGTCGGCAGCGTCGATGCGCGCTGGTCCCGGTTGTGGCAAGCCAAAAAACCACCCGTGTTCCGGCGTCGTGTCCTTCGCCAGCCATTGCCACAGCGGCCGGGTGAAATTGCTGTAACTCACCACTCCCTGCCAGCCGTCCCCCGGAACATCGTGCGCCGCGTCGGAGGTTGATTCGGCCAGCAGCATGGCCCCGGGTTTCACTTCCTCGATACGTTCGCGCAGCATCCGGGCGATCTCGTGGTTCAGGTCATCGCTCCCGCGGCGCCCGGTCATGTTCCCCACGTCGATGCGCCAGCCATCGAGGTTGAACGGCTCCTTGAGCCAGCGCACCGCCACAGAGTCCTCGGCAAGGATGAATCGCTCGCGCAGCGCGGCGGAATTCCAATTCAGCTTCGGCAGCGAGGGCACGCCCAGCCACGCCTCGTAGTCGCTGTTGTCCTCGTTGAAGTAGTAGTACTCCCCCGTGGACGCCCCGGGATTCCGGTGGGCATCAACGAACCAGTGGTGCCCGGCCCCGGTGTGGTTGGTGGTCAGGTCGCCGACCACGCGCAGGCCAAGGGCATGGGCGGCCTTGACCAGCGAAACCAGGGCAGCATCCCCGCCGAGCAATGGGTCGACCTCGTCAAAGGAAGAGGCATCGTAGCGGTGGTTGGAGGAAGCGGGGAAGACCGGGGTCAGGTAGAGCACCGTCGCCCCCAATGAAACCAGGTGATCGAGCTTGTCTTGGATCCCCGGAAGGTCGCCGCCATAGAATTGCCGTGACGTATCGGCACCACTTCCCTGCACTTCGGTGTCCCAGTCGCAGCCGACCATCCATCCCGCTTTTGGCTTTTCGGCACCGGAGTTCGCGAACCTGTCGGGGAAGACCTGGTACATGACCGATTCCTCGATCCAATCCGGGGTCCCGCGCCCGGCATGGACCCTGAAGTCAAAGGCGTCGGGCACATCGCGTCGGTGCAGGCCCGCAGCGTTGAGCCAACGGTAGTGATGAGCGCCTTCGGTGTCCCGGTATTGCAGGTACCAGCGGTAGCGCTGCACCGGATTCACCATCGACAGCGTGGCCTCGAAGAAGACCTGGGTGGCGCCACCGCACACCTCGCCCGCCGGTTCAAGGTGGGGTTCCCCGTCGCGCAGGCTGCGCAGCCACACGGACACAGGGGTCGCGGCGCCCTCCGGCACCAGCAGGCGCAGCCTCAGCACGTCCCCGAGGCTGAGCACGCTCGGCCCCGTTACGTACGCGGGCGATCCGTCGTGGTGGGGCTGCAGTGACAACGTCGAGTCGATGGCGTGCATCCGGCTGCCGGGCATGGGCGCTATCCCTTGACGCCGCCGGCGGTCAGGCCGGAGGTGATGTAGCGCTGCAGGAAGAGGAAGAGGGTCATCACCGGGACCGCGGCAATCACGGCGCCGGCGGCGAAGACACCCCAGTTCTCGCTGCGCTGCTGGGCCACGTAGGAGTACAGGCCAACCGCCAGGGTCTGTGATTCGGGGTCGGTGAGCACCACCGAGGCGATCACGAACTCGGAGGAGATCCCGATGAAGGCCAGCAGGCCCACGACCGCAAGGATCGGAGTGACCAGGGGCATGATGATCCTGAAGAACACCTGCACATGGCTGGCCCCGTCGATGCGCGCGGATTCGTCAAGCGACATCGGCACGGTGTTGAAGAAGCCGTACATCAGGTAGGTGTTCACGCCCAGCGCACCGCCGAGGTACACCATGATCAACCCGAGCTGGGAGCCCAGCCCGAGGGCCGGGATGATGTCGCCAATGAAGTTCAGCAGCAGGAAGATCGCCACCACCGTGAGCAGCTGCGGGAACATCTGCAGCAGCAACAGCGTCAGCAGGCCGAAGCGGCGGCCGGAGAAGCGCATGCGCGAAAACGCGTAGGCGGCCAGCGCCCCGAGGAACACCGTGGCAGCAGAGGTGACCAGGCCGATGACCAAGGTGTTGACGAACCAGCGGCCAAAGGGCCGTTCCTGGTTGGCAAAGAGCGCCTCGAAGTTGCCCCAGCCGAACTCGGTGAACATCGTGCTGGCCCCTGCCATGGTGCCGGTGGGGTTCAGCGCCGCGGAGAGCACATAGAGCAGCGGGAAGATGGAGAAGGCCGTGGCGGCGATGGCCACCAGGTGGCGCCAGCCCTTTGACTTGAACCATTGCCCCAATGTGGGCTTGTTTGCCGTGGCCGGCGGGGGCAGGGTTTCGAGCACCGGGGTGTGCGGTGCGGTCGCGGTGCTCATTAGTTCAGTTCCTCCAGGGCCTTGGTCTTCTTGAAGCTCAGCGCGGACACCACGGCGACGATGATGAAGATCAGGATGGCCAGCGCGCTGGCCAGTCCGTAGTCGCGGCCGGTGCCGGTGCCGAAGGCGATCTTGTACACCATGGTGATCAGGATGTCGGTGGAGCCGATGTCAAAGGTGGTGCCTTCAAAGCGCGGCCCGCCGCCGGTGAGCATGTAGATGACGTTGAAGTTGTTGAAGTTGAAGGCGAAGGAGGAGATCAACAGCGGCGCGAGTGAGACCAGCAGCAGCGGCAGCTTGATGGCGGTAAAGATTTTCCACACGCTGGCCCCGTCCATGCGGGCGGCCTCGTCGACCTCCTCGGGCAGCGACTGCAGGGCGCCGGTGCAGACCAGGAACATGTAGGGGTAGCCCAGCCAGAGATTGACCATCAGCACCGAGATCTTGGCCAGCACCGGATCGGTGAGCCAGGGGATGTCCGCCCCGCCGAGCAGCGCGTTGTTGATGAACCCAAATTCCGGGTTCAGGAGGCCCGACCAGACCAGGCCGGAAAGGAAGGCGGGGAACGCGTAGGGCAGGATCATCAGGATCCGGTAGATTTTCTGCCCCTTCAGATCCGCCCGGTTGAAGGTGATGGCCAGGAACAGTCCCAGGGCGAACGTGGTCGCCACCGAGAGGATGGCGAAGGCGAAGGTCCACGCGATCACCTGCAGCAGCGGGCCCTGGAGATTCGGGTCGGTGAACGCGCGCTGGAAGTTGTCCAGTCCCACATTGACCTTCCAGCCGGTGTTCAGCGCAGTGCCGTCCTCGGCCACGAAGGAACCGCGGCCGTTGTCCGCGTAGCTGGCCCCGGTGGCGGTGTCGGTGAACGTGTCGGCGTTCGCGTCGTACTTGAGCTTGGGCGTGTACACGTAGGAGGTGGAGCCGTCGGCGGTCTTCAGCGCCCCTTCCTCGGGGTTCTCGCTGATCGGCACCGTGAGGGCGGTGATCTCCTGCTGGTGGGCCAGCAGGGTCGCGAAGTCAAGGGTCGTGTAGCCCTCCACGCCGGTCGCGGCACCCGTGGGGCCGGTGGCGGAAGGTGTCACTGTTTCCAGGGGCTTGCCTGCCGAGCCGATTCTTGCCTCGCCCTCCGGCGTGGTGACCAACAGGAAGTAGCTGCCACCCTTTTCCAGGACGGAGGTGGGGAATTGCGGGGAATCCGGGACGCGCTCGGAGGCCGAGAGCTGGATGGAGGCAATCGCGTCGGCCTTGGTCGAGTTGTGCCCGTCGCCGTAGTTGGTGAAGGCGATGTAGGTGGAGAAGATCATCACGAAGACCTGGAAGACCAGCAGGAAGATGATGCCCGGTGCCAGGTACTTGGCCGGCAGTCCCCCACGGCGCAGGTAGATCCAGTTGATCACCAGCGTGGTGAGCAGGGAAATCCCGAAGATCATCCATTCGGCGCTGAGTGCCAGCTGGAAGAGGATGAAGGCTGCCACTGCATCCGTGATGCCCAGCAGGATGATCTTGGCGAGGATGCCGCCGAGGGAATCGGGGCCCCGGCCTGCGGAACGCGGCCGCTTTCCGTGTCGCCGCGGCGGCGCCACGCTGGGCTTTTCTTCGATTTCAACCATGGGGTCCAACATCTTTCCTCGTGCGATCGACCGCCGACCGGCGATGGGTGTCGGGCCGCTGGCCCGGATCCGGCTGCGTGAAACCGGTGGTGCGCGTGCAGAACGCACCACCGGTTCCCCGCAGCCGGAGCTTGCTTCCGTCGGCTACTTGCCGCCGGAAATCTTCTTCTCGATGTTGGCCGTCATCTTCGACCAGGCCGCGGCCGGGTCGGCTTCCTTGCCCTTGATCAGGTTCAATTCGGTACCGCCCCAGTCGGCCCAGACGGCGTCCATGGCGGGAACCGCGGGCATCGGCACGCCGTTGGCGCCGATCTCGCCGAAGGCCTTGACCACCGGGTCGCTGGCGGCCTTCTCGAAGGACGCGGTCAGCGCCGGCGGGCGGCCGCCGACCTTGAACAGCTCGTCCTGCGCGTCGGGCTGCGAGAGGTAGTTGACCACGAATTCATTGGCAGCCAGGGCATTCTTCGACTTCGCGGAGATGAAGAAGCCGTTCACGCCAATGAATGGCTGGGCGGGCTTGTCCCCGGCAGTGGGCAGCGGGTCAACGGCGAACTTGATGCCCTTGGCCTCGATGTCGGGGATGTTCCAGGGGCCGGTGAGGAAGTACGGGGATTCGCCGGCCAGGAACTTCTCCTTGGCGATGTCGCCGGTGATGTTGGAATTCAGGACCTTCGAGCCCTTGTCGCCGAGGTCGGCCAGGAGCTGGGCGAACTTCTTGCCGCCCTCGTTGTCCAGGGCCAGTTCGCTGGCGTCGTAGCTGCCGTCTGCGTTCTGGGCGAAGACCGGTGCCCCGAGGGAGGTCTGCAACGGGTAGAGGTGGTACGGGTCGGCCTGCTTGGGATCGAGTCCGACCAGGAACGGGAACTTGGCATCGCCCGCGGCCACGGCCTTCTTGCCCTCGGCGAGGACGTCGTCCAGGGTGGTCTTTGCCTCGGGAGCCAACGTGGTGTTGCGGACCAGGGCGACGTTCTCAATGGAGTACGGAACGCCGTAGGTCTGCCCGTCGTAGGTCATGGCCTTGATGGAGCTTTCGGCGAAGGTCCCCGCCTTGTCGCCAAGCTGCACCGGGGCAACCACGCCGTTCTGCACCAGCTTTCCCAGCCAGTCGTGCGGGCCGACCATGATGTCCGGGCCCTTGCCGGTGGGTGCCTGGGTGATGAAGTCGTCGCGCACGGCGGCGAAGTCCTTGACGACCAGCTTGACGTCGATGCCCTTTTCGGCCTTGAACTTGGCGGCAATGTCCTTCAGCGCCGGCGAGCGCTCGGCGTCGACCCACAGGGTCAGGCTGGTCCCGGTCGCCGGCACGCTGGCTGCGGCACTGGTGGCCGCCGCACTGCTCGAGGGTGCGGTGGCGGGTGCACCGCCGCCGCAGGCCGTCAGTGCCAGCGCCGAGAGGGCGCCGACCGCACCCAAGGTAAAGGTGCGGCGCGTGAGACGTGCACCGGGTGAGTTGTTTCCCGTCATGGTGGTTCCTCTTTCGAGTGTTGCGCGCCCGGTGATCCCATCGGCGCTGGTGTCGTGAGATTTAGTGTAAACGCTTCCACCGCTGTCGTCCAGATCACAATGGAGAAGTTTCCACCAAGCACTCGTCCCCGACTTCCGGGATGCACCAAAAACGGCGTCTTTATGCAGAAACGCGACGAAACCGCAACCTTTGACGGGACGCTCCCAAGCCGGAGAATCGAAACGCATGTATGGAAACGCTTCCACTTTTGACGGTTTCGTCGTTATGCTTGAGCGCATGCCCCAGACCGACGAGCACCCAGCGACCCCACCAGCCCATCTGGAGTTCCGGCTCGAGGACGCGACCCACGCGCCTTCGAGCGGCAATGAATGGTGGCGCCGCTCGGTCATTTACCAGATCTACCCCCGCTCGTTCCGCGACACCACGGGCAGCGGAATCGGAGACCTTCCCGGTATCACCGCGGAGCTGCACCACATTGCCTCCCTGGGCGTCGACGCCATCTGGCTCTCCCCGTTCTTCGCCTCCCCGCAAAAGGACGCCGGCTACGACGTCTCCGACTACCGCGCCGTGGACCCGCTCTTCGGAACGCTGGCCGACTTTGACGAGCTGATCGCCGAGGCCAACCGGCTCGAGATCAAGATCCTGGTGGACATCGTGCCCAACCACTGCTCCAGCGAACACGCCATGTTCCGCGAGGCGCTGGCCTCCCCCCGGGGATCGGCTGCCCGGGAGCACTTCATCTTCCGGGACGGGCGGGGAAAGGACGGCCAGTTGCCTCCCAACAACTGGCAGTCGCACTTCGGCGGTTCAGCCTGGACCCGCGTCCCCGACCCGGACGGTGCCCCCGGCCAGTACTACCTGCACCTCTTTGATCATTCCCAGCCCGACTTCAACTGGGACAATCCGGCGGTGGGCGACGAGTTCGAATCGATCCTGCGATTCTGGCTGGACCGCGGCGCCGGCGGGTTCCGCGTGGACGTGGCCCACGCGCTCATCAAGGCCTCCGGGCTGCCGGACTGGCATGGCCGGGCCGACGGCGCCGATTCCCCGGGCTATCCGTTTGCCGACGCCCCGATGTTCGGCCAGCCCGCCGTGCACGATGTCTACCGGCGTTGGCGCTCCATCTGCGACCAGTATCCCGGCGAGCGCGTGCTCTGTGCCGAGGCCAACGTGCACCCCATCGAGGCCATGGCCGATTGGGTGCGCCCGGACGAGATGCACCAGTCCTTCAACTTCCCCTTTCTGCACACCGGTTGGGACGCCGCCGCGCTGAAGGCCATCATCACCCGCTCGCTGAAGGCTTTCGACGCCGTCGGCGCCCCCAGCACCTGGGTGCTGTCCAACCACGACGTGCCCCGCCACGCCACCCGACTGGGCGCCGTCTCCCCGGCTCTGCGCCCCGGCGACGGGCTGGGGCCCGAGGACGTGCAACCGGATCCGGTGCTGGGCCTGGCACGCGCACGTGCCGCAACGCTGTTCATGCTGGGGCTTCCCGGAGGCGCATACATCTACCAGGGCGAGGAACTGGGGCTGGGCGACCACACCCTGCTCCCCCATGAATACCGCCAGGACCCCTCCTACGCGCGTACCAACGGCGAGCGACTGGGCCGCGACGGCTGCCGGGTCCCGTTGCCCTGGAACGACTCGACCCCGTCCCTGGGCTTTAGCGACGCCGCCGGCTGGCTCCCGCAGCCCGAAGGCTGGGGAACGGTCACCCGGCAGGCACAGGAGGCCGACCCCGACTCCACGCTGCACTTCTACCGCTTGGCCCTGGATCTCCGCCGGACCCACAACTTGGGCCTCGGCAACCTAAACTGGGTGGAGGGAACGGACGGCGCGCAGCTGCTGGGCTTCGGGAATTCCGGGGTGCTGGTCCTGCTGAACCTGGGCACCGCCCCCGTGCCGTTGCCGGCCGGAGACGTGTTGCTGGCCAGCTCCGCCACCGCGGTTGCCCGCTCAACGGAGGCCGCGTCGGGGCTGGCGCTGAATCCGGATGCGGCCGTGTGGCTGCGCCCGTAGACCGCCTAGCCGCCCCCATTCCGTACCCCAGCACGACCGCCCGAAGACAAGGAAGCCGCACATCATGGCAAGCATCAAGGACGTGGCACTGCGCGCCGGGGTCTCCGTCGCCACGGTCTCCCGCGCCCTGTCCGGAAACGGGAAGGTTTCCGCGGCTTCCCGCGAGGCGGTCGCCAACGCGGCCAAGGACCTGGGCTACGTCCTGTCCTACAACGCCTCTTCGCTGGCCTCGGGACGCAGCCGCAACATCGGGATCGTCATGCCCACGGTCTCGCGCTGGTACTACGCCAATGTGTTGCAGGGCGCCACGCAGGAACTCAACGAGCGCGGCTACGACCTGACCCTGTACAACACCAGCGGCGAGCAACGGCACCGCGATGCGGTGTTCCAGGACCTGCTCATGCGCCAACGCCTCGACGCGGTCATCACCGTGACCCTGAAGCTCACCGATCCCGAGCTGCACCAGCTGCGCTCCGTGGGCAAGCCGCTGGTGGCCCTGGGCGGGCTGCTGCCCGAAGTCCAGACCATCCGGGTCGACGACTTCAACATCGCCTCGCTGGCCACCGAACACCTGGTCTCCCTGGGCCACACCGACATTGCCTTCCTGGGCGGCGCCGACGCGTTCAACGTCGACTTCAAGCTGCCCGGTGCGCGCCTCGACGGGTTCGAATACGCCCTGGACCAGGCGGACATCGCGGTGAACCCGCAGTGGCTGCTGGACGCCGACTTCACCACGGCCGGGGCCTACCAAAAGGTCCGCAGCCTGCTGTCCAACCCCCGCGGCCGGCCCACCGCGTTGCTCTGCGTCTCGGACGAGATGGCATTCGGTGCCATCATGGCCGCCCGCGACCTGGGGCTCTCGCTGCCCGGGGACTTCTCCGTGCTCGGCATCGACGGGCACGAGCTCGGGGAGCTCTTCGGGCTGACCACCATTGCCCAGCACCCCGCGGCCCAGGGCGAGGCCGCCGTCGCGCGCATCATGGAACTGCTCGGCGAGGGCGGGGCGGAAGATCCCGCGCAAACCCTGCCTGTGGATGAATTCTTCCCCACGGAATTCGTGCTGCGCACCTCCACCGCTCCACCGGCCGCCGGGTAACCCCGCTGCATCGGCCCCAACGAAAGCTCCGTCCAGTAGATAGGCTTGACACCATGTCGCTACCGAAGGACGCGTCTTCAGCGTCGGATGCCCTGAACACCTCCGCCACGCCCTACGCCCTGGGCCCGATGCTGCACAAACCCGCGGAGGGCGAGCAGTGGTGGCGACGGGCGGTGATCTACCAGATCTACCCGCGTTCCTTCAAGGACTCGACCGGATCGGGCATGGGCGACCTGGCCGGCATCACGGCCGAGCTGCCCAAGATCGCGACCCTGGGCGTGGACGCCATCTGGCTTTCCCCCTTCTTCCCCTCCCCGCAAAAGGACGCCGGCTATGACGTCTCGGATTACCGCGGCGTTGACCCGCTCTTCGGCACCATGGACGACGCCAAGACCCTGATCGACACCGCCAAGTCCTTCGGCATCCGCATCATCATCGACATCGTCCCCAACCACTGCTCCAACGAGCACGCACTGTTCCAGGCAGCCCTGGCCGCCGAGCCCGGATCCCCCGAACGCGCCATGTTCCACTTTGCCGACGGGAAGGGCGAGGGCGGGAACACCCCGCCGAACAACTGGGCTTCGCTCTTCGGCGGGCCCGGCTGGACCCGCGTGCCGAACCCCGACGGCACCCCGGGCCAGTACTACTTCCACCTCTTCGACGCCACCCAGCCCGACTTCAACTGGCGCAATCCCGCGGTGCAGGAAGAATTCGAAAAGACCTTGCGCTTCTGGCTTGACGCAGGCGCCGGGGGTTTTCGGATCGACGTTGCCCACGCGATGTTCAAGAAGGAGTCGATGTCCGACTGGGGCGGGGCACCGGACGGCACCCCGCGGCCCGGCTTCCCCTTCGCCGACGCACCCATGTTCGGACAGCCCGAGCTGCACCAGGTCTTCGCGCGCTGGCGGGAAATCTGCGACCAGTACCCCGGGGATCCGGTGCTCTGTTCGGAGGCGAACGTGCGCCCACTGATCCGGCTGGCCGACTGGGTGGCCCCGGGCCAGATGCACCAGTCGTTCAACTTCGACTACCTGCGCACCCTGTGGGACCGCGACGCCCTGGCCACCGTCATCGGCGACTCGCTGGCCGCCTTCGACACCGTCGGCGCGCCCACCACCTGGGTGCTCTCTAACCACGACGTCTCCCGCCACGCCACCCGCTTCGGACTGGACGGGGTCGCGCTGGACCTGGGCGACGGGATCGGTCCGCGCGACCCGCAGCCTGACACGGTGCTGGGCCTGGCCCGGGCCCGTGCCGCCACGGTGTTCATGCTGGGTCTGCCGGGAGGCGCCTACCTCTACCAGGGCGAGGAACTGGGCCTGGGCGACCACACCACGTTGGCCGACGAGTACCGGCAGGACCCTGGGTTCCTGCGCACCAACGGGGCCAAGACCGGGCGTGACGGCTGTCGCGTGCCGATCCCCTGGGTGCACGACGCACCTGCCTACGGGTTCTCCCCCAACGGGGAAACCTGGCTGCCGCAACCCGGTGACTGGGCGGAATTCTCCCGTGACGTGCAGGAGAACGACCCCGCATCCACGCTGAACCTGTACCGCAGGGCGCTTGCCCTGCGCGGCGAGCTGGGCCTGGGCCTGGGCTCGCTGTCCTTCTATGCCAATCCGGATCTGCCGCAGGTACTTGCCATCCTCAACGGGGAGACCGTGAGCGTGCTGAACCTTTCCGACGCCCCGGTGCCGCTGCCAGCGGGCGAACCGCTGCTCTTCTCCGACGCCAACGGGGCAGAACTGGCCGCCGAGGGCCTGCTGGGCGCCAACGCGGCGGCCTGGCTGCGGGCCACCGACGGCTAGGTCCGGTTGGCTGCACGCCCCTCGCGGGCCTGCAGTGCTGATTTAAGTGGGGCCCGGCAACTGCTGGGCCCCACTCCTGTGCACAAGATATGAGGCGCCGGGGTCTCTTACGGCCCGAGGGATCCGGGATGGGCCGGCAGGTGCTGCTAAACCACACCCTGACATGGCAAGCCCCGGGTGACACACCCGGGGCAGACACACATTTTGTCCTATAGGCCCCCACGACATCGGAATCGGGCCCGGAATCGGTGGCTTAAATGGGACGAGCCCCGCAGGAAACCGAAGTTTCTTGCGGGGCTCACATTGGTCGAGGTGCTGGCAGAGTATTCCAAGCAGGCGCACCGCAAAATAGATCGGCTCTCTACCGCGGCGCGAGCACTTCAGCAGCTGAAATCAGGGGAAACCCGGCCAAGAGCGAGCACGGGCGAGCGCCATTCACAGCGCTATCGTATCGCCGATCGCTTTTCGCCTGATGATCTGACTGCCATTGCGCAACGATATGTAGCTGGTGAGCAGTCAACCGATCTCGCCAAAGAGCACAACATTGCCAAATCGACGCTGCTTCGACTCCTGGCCGAGCAGGGCATTCAAACCAGGCAGCGCGGACTCACGCCCGAAAAGGAGCGTTAGATCCTCCGCCTCCGGAAACAAGGACTCATCATCCGCGATATCGCCAAACAAGTTGGCTGTAGCTATGACACAGCGCGCAAGTTCCTACTCACGGCTTCGAATCGCTAGGTTTGTCCGACGCGCGAGGCGCGGCCTCAATGTCACGAGAAGCGTTCGCGGCTCGAGCATCTTCCAAAGCCATGAGACACTCAGCCTGCGAAACCTTGCAAATATCTGGTTTTGGTCGAACTATGCCGCAAACAGCAACGATTCTGCACTTGAGAAGCCTGCCGGTCTTGTACTTGACCGAAACTGTATTCACAAGTTGCTGTCGTCGTTACTCCACCGCTTCAAGTTCTTCCTGGAGTGGTGGAGCAACCTGCGATCTATATGGCGTTGCTACGGATGCTCCTGGATCACGCTTTTCAGGTGCATTTTGCAATCTACCAGACCGAGCTCTTCATCAGACCTGCAAAATGCATGGACCTTCCAATGATTTCTGACTCCTGGTCGTCCGAAGATGGGCTGGCTATTTCTGGCTATCCAAGCTATCCGTAGAAACGCAATGCGTTGATATTGTTCACGCTTCTTGTTCGCATCTAGTCCGCCAGGAAATGTTCATTCCAAACTTCAGCCACCTGGACTCTGGCCTCATACGAAACTTCTGAAACAATTTCGCCACGGACATAAGTCCCGTCCACTAGCGCTTTGATCGCAGCCATCTTTTCACCTTCGATGAGTTGCATCGCAGGACCGATGACCGCGCCATGCAGAAAGTTTGCAGGGTTGCCATCATTAATAAGCCAGAAATAACGCGAACGGTCCCTATCTCCCCCGTGCTTTTTAATGTCATATCGCTTCATAGATACGGAGACAATTGACCCAATGTATGCGTCAATTGCACCCTCTGCAAATTCGTCGTCTGCTGAAGTTACGGTTGCAATGACAGACCCAGACCGTACGTTTGCAAGGGCCCGGCTATCGAGAGCATGGTTGCCGGTAGCAGAAATTACCAGGCTCGCAGCGCGGAGGGCATCATCCAGTCGACGAAAGACTTGAAATCCGCGCGCAGCCGCCTCTGCCATGGCGATTGGCGACCGGTCATGAACCACCGTAGGAATTCCTCGCCCACGCAATACCTCCGCCACGCTACTTCCCACACGCCCGTACCCAATGACACATGCGGTCCTTGTTTGAAGTATCTGAGCCTGCTCCCTCAACACTGCTTCAACGGAAAAGACTATCCCCGAGCCTACATGGTAGTCTTCAGGGAGCTTGAGGGGGCTTCTAGCAACCGTCACGATTGGCACCGAATAACGAAGTCCACTTTGTTCATATTTCTGAACGCCATTCTCGGTTCCCTCCATCACACCAATGAGACGACCTGACAGACCCTCGGCGATATCATTTAGCGACTCCGCGAAGTAGCCCCCAATGTCTACCAATACAATATTGCTAGGCGATGCTATCGATCTCTCAAGTTCCTCTACAACTTCAGAAGAGGAACTTGCCCATTTGCGGGATAATTCATGAGTCCTAAACCCAAAGCCCGCAATCCTGGCTGCTTCTTGAGTGTTCATAGTCTTAGGTTTAGGCAGTAAAAGGCCTACAGGAGCTACATCGGCCAGCGCGGGAAGAAAAACAACTGAATTCGCTACCATATGAGCGACACAGACTAGTTGGGTACCCGGAGCGCTCCCCACCTCCATGGCTAAATGAGAGAAATAGGCGCGCAAACGCTGTTCTTCGAAATCTATCACTTCAGCCATGCCCAATTTAGCCCTTCTTGACGGAGATGTTCTGGATCTATAAAAAGCTCGCGAGGTTTATGATTCTCGCGAGCTTTTATTATCGTTAATTTTCTTGCCCATCTGACATTCCAAATTACCTCCTTTTGGGATTATAATATAAATTGGAAGAATTAGATATTCTCTAATTCTTGATGCCACTGTATTCTGTACCGGAGTCCTTGGGCCGGATTAATTACGCGATGCGAAAATTCCAGTCGGGATTCAAGGTCGGTGATCGGCTCTATTGGATCGTCTTCAGCCCAGTCGTCGCTGCCGGTGTGACCACACAAAAATCGAGGACGAAGGTTCGGCCGAGCAGGCAGAACGGCCTTAAGGACAATTTCCTTGCAGTCTTCCTTGGCGACATGCCCCACGAATCCATAGTTATCGGGATTCGTTCTAACAAAAAAGTGATCCAATTCAAGAACTTCTGTTTCACCAGGCTGGA
Source organism: Paeniglutamicibacter sulfureus (assembly GCF_039535115.1). Taxonomy (NCBI): domain Bacteria; kingdom Bacillati; phylum Actinomycetota; class Actinomycetes; order Micrococcales; family Micrococcaceae; genus Paeniglutamicibacter; species Paeniglutamicibacter sulfureus. Next base: position 3,653,995 of record NZ_BAAAWO010000001.1, on the reverse strand, counting down.
AAACCCTCCCCAGGTCAACTACCGCTAGGCGCGCTCCACCTCGACCAACAATGACTGGCCCTTGCAAGCGGTGAGACGACGTTCCGCTGGGATTGCGTCCAGTCTTTATCATTGGAGCCTTCTCGATACCAACCTCATTATCCCAAGTATATGAACGCAAGAAAAATCGCTCTGCACGCAGGGCAGTAAGCTCGAAGCGATGACTAGTACGAATCGCCATCCAACGGCTATCAAGGACCGTATAAGAGTGTTCAACCCTTACAACCGCAAAACCAGGCTCAGCCTCCATGGCTCCCCTCGTTCTTTTGAATACCAAACGTGTGACTGGGCAATAGCCTGCTGACCAACGGGGTTCAGACCCAACCACACCCAATACGCCGAAGTTTAGCCCTGAGAGTATCGGAGTATCAAGCGCAGAACCGACGAAGCATCTCACCGCTTATGACGGACTTAACCTTACGTCTGAACAGCCGGAATCAATAGGGGGTGCGCGTTGAGAATGGCGCTGACGAGGCATGTCCCTAGCTTCGTCCGGTTAAGCATCAACCAGAACAGCCGACCACACATACGCATCGAATTAGAGCCGACACGCTAGATCCGTCAATCATGAGCTTGCGATTGGCACCGACCCCAGCTCAGCGGTAGTTGATGTATGCGAACGCGAGACGCTCGTGGTAATCCAGATAGACGTTCGTCGTAGTCAACACATTGAACGTTAAACTACTGAGATCCTGTGGTTCACAGCGTATCCCGGCGGCTCGAAGGCCCCCAAACCACTGCCCAAATTGGGCAGGCGAGAACATGCTATTCGACATCACAAGCACGCGGTCTATAGCAGCGTCCTTTGCAGCTGCAATAACATCTACGCCCCCGAGAGACCCAGGTGCTACATTTCCTATCGGATCGATCACCACTAGAACATCTCCCTGAGCATAAAGCGGCGCGCCTTCGATCCGAAAGTCAGATCCTTCGTCAAATCCAAACTCTGTGGTCATGGCTAGTACCCACTCGTACGTGAGATGCATACGCCCCTGAAGGACTGTGGGGTTGCCCGTACTTAGCCTTTCCTTTAGAGAACTGGGCGACCCGGCGAGACGAAAGTCGTGTGCAGCCAATAGTCCACTCGCGACATCAATGAACAGGTCGGGAGGCATCATAGCGAGAGCGCTCCTTAGCGGATCTATGCCATGACCCAGCGGCCGACCTCTCCATGCTGGTCCGTCGATGCGCATGGACCGGTGCTGCGGCATACGGGCGATCGCACGCTCCAGCGTCTCAGTCTTTGGAATCTTGAATGTCGTGGTCTTCTGGTCCGCGATCTTCGCCAACCCTCCGCCTCGGTCTACAAGATCCCGGACGTCGGCAGCCAAGAACAGGTCAGCGGATTCGATGTAGAGAGCTAGGTAGACGGGCTCGGGCGCATTGTACCAATAACGAACATGATCCATCTCGAGCGACGGCGAGGTGATGGCTTCGGTTTCGTCCCAGTCGGCCTTCGTCACTGTCGTGTCGTGAAAGCCCTTCGCCTGGAACCAGACTCGAGCACCGACGACCTGCTTCTTATTCTTGATCTCCACCCATAGATGCACCCCCACATCAATCGCGGCGCGATCGACGGGGTATTCGAGCAGCACGCCCTTCTTGACAAGGAAGCCCCGCAGCTTGGCCATGTATGTCTGTTCGAGGATGTCGTCTTCGCTGATCTGTGGCATGGCTAGACCAGCTTCTTCCCGTGCATTTCCTCCGCGTGACTGGTGGCTGCGGCGAAGGAAGGGTATCCGGAAGTGTGATCGACGAACTTCAGTACCATATCGCCCTTCGTGAATCGATCCGTGAAGTAGGTACCCTCAACTTCATCGGGCTTGAGCAACGTCGGGTTGAGATTGCAGGCACCTGAGCTACGCATACTTCGATGCGACTCGGACATCTTTGGAGTGTTGTCGTAGGTAAACGTGAGGCTGTCGACAAAGCTTTCGTACGCCGGCAACCAGGTAGTGGCCGTGCTCTTGCTTGCGCTCTGATCAGTGTACAGACGAAGGTAGACCGTCCAGAAGGATTGCTTGACCTCAAGGAATCCGGCAATTGGCCCGCGGTTGCCACCTTCGGGAATGTGAGAGTCGGGATGAGGTGTGAGCGTTACGCGCCACAGGCCGCGAAGGTCTGGACGACGAACAAGCTTCTGCACGCCAGGGAGGCGCCACAGCCACACGTCCCACAACACGACGCCAGCGATTGCCAGAGTTGGAAGGAATGAGACAACGAAGCGCCACCAGCCCGGCAATTCGAACCCGAGCATGAAGAGGACGATCGAGTAGATCGACGAGATGATCAGAGTGACGGCGCGCACGAGCACTGTAGGCCGACCCACCTACGCGTCTCCCAAGCCGAGATAGCTCCAGCCGGCGTAGGCGAAGTCGCGGGCATCCTTGCGTGTCCACTTCTGCGACGTATGGAACAGAAACTTGGTCTCGTTGACCTCCAGCCATCGATCGTTGTCGTTTGCAGGCTCAGCTCCATCGAGCGAGGTGTAGATGTGGGTGAGCACGTCTTTCACCGTCGCCGTCCATGTGGAAGTCGCGAACAGTGAGTCGGGACAGTTGTAAACCAGGCACTCGAGGAAGAAGGACGGCGCTTCGCGATGAGAACCATCTGCGACCATCGCGTTCTCAAGACGCTTCAGGATCCGAACCGTCTTCTTGTAGGCCTGATTGGTGCGTGTGTTCTTCGCGCGACCGTTTGTGAGCTGGCGTGATGAGTAGTTCTCGACGTGCGTGCCGTCAGTCTTGTAGACGCGAGCGCCTTCGACCCAGCTTGAAGCGGAGTAGTAGTAGCGGTACTCAAAGCATGGAACTACATCCGCCTCTACGCGGGCGGAGCTGGAGTGAACTTGGATCGCAGTTGATCCCGACGTGTCGACGTCGGAGCCGAACTTGGCTCGAAGCGCGGCGATCAGTTCGTCCCGAAGCCTCTGCGGATCACCCCACTCGCCCGAGTATGGTGTGATCGACGTTCCAAGATCTGTGGACGTCTTGTCGTAGTAGAAGATATTAGTGCACTCGACTGCAACATCGACATCACTTTCAGAGCGAACGTTGGTGTTGTTGGCGTACGACCCCTTGGCGTACACCTTTCGCGAGAGGGTCTGAAACGCAGGGTGAGCGTTGATGGCCTCCCGAATCATTCGCTCGGTTCGATCCTGTCTATCCTGTTCAGTCGCACTCGATGGGCCCGTCCATCCTGCAAGTTTTTCTTCAAGAGCTGTCATTCCCCGGCAGTCCTCACTTTCAGTGTCTGATTATGACAGTAGCCTGCAACACGTCAAGCATCGATTTTTAGCCACGCCAACCAGTCGGTGTTGAAGAGGTGTGGCACTGTGTCGGCCTCTGTTCTATGCATCAATCCTGCGGTGCCACATTGGATCAAGAAGTATGTGGGAGAATGTTCGCTTTAGTGTGGAGCTTTGGATGATGAGGGGTGGAGCTTTCGCGGGCTACCAATAGATGCCGATAACCTCCACGTCGAGCATTCGCTCTGCGCGCTTACTAGACGGCTTCGTTGTTGTCTCGGTAGAAGTTTCGGCGAAAGTAGTAGCTGAGGGGAAGAGTTCCAGCCCTGCAATTTCACGAGCATGCTGACGCATAGTGAGATCCTCGTCCGCATCAACCACGAACGAATCGTTGAGTGCGATTACGGCTGCGCGCACCTGATCGAAGGCAAGTCGTTGCGCAGCTGGCGACGTTTGGCCGGCCGGAATTTTTCAAGTCAAGCGGTACCAAGGTGAGTTAGGCGGCCGTTAGGCCGCTGTTTTTTCGGTGGTTTCCTTTGGTTGGTTGATCCATGCCGGCCCGGGCAGGGCCAGGATCTTGGGGTCGGTGGTCGTGGCGAATCGGTGGGGATGTTCGGCGCGGGCCGCTGCCAGGGTCTGCGAGCGTTTCTCCGCGACGCCGGCGGCGAAGCCGTAGTGCACGTTGGCAGGGGTGTGGAACCCGATGCCGGAGTGCTGGTGGTGATGGTTGTACCAGTCGACGAAGCCGCTGATGAAGGCCCTCGCATCGCCCAGGGACGCGAAGCGTTCGGGGAACGTCGGACCATACTTCATTGTCTTGAAAATTGACTCTGAGTAGGGATTATCGTTGCTCACCCGGGGTCGGGAATGCGATCTGGTGACCTCCAGATCCGAGAGCAACGCGGCGACGGTCTTCGACGTCATCGAGGTGCCGCGGTCGGCGTGGACCACCTGCGGGATGCCGTGGATGCCGAAGATCTCCTTCATCATTTCCGCCGCCAGGATCGCCGCTTCGGTGGCGTGCACGTGCGCGCCGACAATGAACCGCGAGTGGATATCGATCATCAGGTAGCAGTCGAAGTACTTGCCCTTGACCGGGCCGGCCAACTTCGTGATGTCCCACGAATACACTTGGCCGGGGGCGGTGGCCACCAGCTCCGGGATGGCCCGGGGCGGATGCTTGGCGAGTTTCCGGCGTTCTTTGACCTGCCGGTTTTCCTCCAGGACCCGGTAGAACGTGGAGACCGAGCCCAGGTAGATCCCGGCGTCCAGCAACTTCGCATAGACCTGCAGGGGCGCCAGGTCCACGAACTGAGGCGAGTTCAAGGCCGCGAGGATCTCGGCCCGCTCCGTGGCGCTGAGCTTGTTCGGCGGAACCACCGGATCGTGGTCCCTCGGCGCTGCGGGCTTGCGGTAGATCGTGGTGCGCGAAAGCCCGAGCAAGGTAGCGGCCCGCCGCGTCGGGACTGCCAGTTCCACCAGCTGCACGTAGGCGCCCGTCAACGCTTCTTGGACTTCGGATCGTCGTTGGTGTCCTCGGAGATCGTCTCCAAGAACGCGTGCAGTTTTCCCATCACACCAAGGGCTGCCTCCGATCGTTTCAACCGGCTCTCGCTCACCTCCAGCTGGCGGCGCAAACGCGCGATCTCGGCCTGCTCGGGGGACAGTTTCCCGATTTTCTCCCCGGCCGTCTTGCCCTGCAGCACGCCGGCGTCGCGCAGCTTGCGCCACTCGGTGATCTGCGAGGAATACACCCCCTGCTCCCGCAGGAACGCACCGCCTTCCTGCCGGGTGCAGGCGTCCTCGTACTGGGCCAACAACTCAAGCTTCTGCGCGGGGTTATACGACCTGCGAGGGGTCGGTCCACCGGCACGCGGTCCGGAACTACTCATGGATCCATCTTGGCGCACTTCGGCCAAAACTAGATTAGACATACAGATTGGTTTCCTGGTTCTCGCCCTACGCGATCGAGCCGACTTGCTCTGTCACCCTGGTACCGCTCCAGCCTGACACGTAGGGGGCTGCGAGTCGATTTATGAGTGCCTCAAAGATCTGCTCTTGTTCAGTGTCGACGTCGATGTTTAGCTTCTCGCTTAGCGCCTTCTCATATGCTCGGAGAGCCACGCGCAGGGCATCTTGACGTATCTTGCTCTGCGATGTCGTCGTACTGTCATCGGCTTTAGGAACCTCGATTGCATTAATCAGGTCAACGAAGCCTGGCGCAACATCAGTGAAAAGATCGGCCAGCTTTACGGGCGTCCAACTGTCATGGATACCGGTTCGAGCCACTCGGCACATTACTGTGAAGCGAGCGTTAGAGAACAGCACTCGCCGTAGGTCCTTCCAGTATCCGAGTTTTTCAGTGACACCCACGATGTAGAGCGGGCGGGATTTGATGGCCAAATCCTTGATGGATCGCTTGTCCACAATGTATTCATGTCCAGCAACCTTGACGACTCGGTAGTGGACAGCTTTCGACTTGATGGGTACTAGTTCTGCGAGGAAGCGATCAAGCACCTTCATGATTGGTTCGGACTCACGTAGGAAACCAAACCAACTCACGGAAATCGAGAAGAAGGAATCACGAATCGTAGACCTTGCCGCCGACGGGACTTTGCCTGCAAGTAAGATCCGGGAAAAGCTCTACGAACTTGCCTCGCAGAAGAATCGTATCGAAGACAGCCTGGCTAACATTGAAAGCCAGATTGCTGCCGGGGGAAAACTGCTGTCGACCGCACTGGATCAGATCGCTGACACGAAGCGCTACTACTTGGCTGCGCCCGACAAGGTTCGCCGATTGCTCAATGAATCCTTTTACCATTTCTTCCGGGTGGGGGAAGGCGGCCAAATCTACGCAGAACTCAACCATCCATTTGATGACATCATGGCCGCCCAGGTGGCGTTCTCCGGCCTGAAAACGGCATCGAACGATTCGTCCCAAGTATCGACCCCATCGTCCCAAATTGGACCGATTCTGGACGTTTCAGGCGTACTGACCCGACAATTGCAGGGCAACAAAAATGGCGCCGATTTCTCGACGCCATCTCTGTTATTGGAACTGAAGTGGATCTACTCGAACCATGGTTCGAATAAAACTACTCTGGTCGGGATAACAGGATTTGAACCTGCGACCTCGTCGTCCCGAACGACGCGCGCTACCAAGCTGCGCCATATCCCGGTGTTGTACCAACGAATAAAAAGTTTACCGACTTTTCACTCGAACGCCTAATCGAGGCAGTGGGCCCTTCATCACAGGATCGCCTTGCCGGGGTTGAGGATGCCCTGCGGGTCGAAGACCGCCTTGATCTTGCGCTGCAGCTCCAGAACTTCCTCGGACTGTTCCCAGGCCAGCCAGTCGCGCTTGGCAGTGCCCACGCCGTGCTCGCCGGTAATGGTCCCGCCCACCGCCAACGCTGCTCGGATGGATTCCTCCAGGGCCATGTCAAGCCGCGCCACGCCTTCGTCGCCATCGTCCGGGTCGACCCAGAAGGTGGGGTGCAGGTTGCCGTCCCCGGCATGGGCCACGACGCGAACCATGACTCTGTTCCGTTCGGCGATCCGGTCAAGGGTCCCCATGTAATCCACCATGGCCGACCTGGGCACGGCGACATCCTCACCGACCCGGTATTTGTCGTCCTGCCCGTCCCCGCGGCTGGCTCGTCGCATCTCGATCAGCCGCACCGCTTCTTCGTCACCCGGTGCGCTCACCTGCGCACCGAGGCCTTCGAGGGCCGAGCGCACGATGCCCGCCTCGATCTCGGCGCCATGGCCGTCGGTGCGGATCAACAGCATGGCCCCGCCCCGCGCCCCGAGGTCCGAGCCGTAGGCGGCATCCAGCACGCGCATCGTTCCGAGGTCGATCAACTCCAGGATGGCCGGCTGCACGCGCACCCGCGCGATGGCCACCACGCCGGCGGCCGCCTGGGCGACGTCGGTGAACACCGCGGCGATCGAGCAGGTCTTTTCACTGAGGTAGCGCAGGCGCACGGTGACGGAGACGACAATGCCCAAGGTCCCTTCGGAACCGACAAGCAGCGAGGTCAGGTCGTAGCCTGCAACGCCCTTGAAGGTATTCCGCCCGGTACTGATCAGGGTGCCGTCGGCCAGGACGACGTCCAGGCCAAGTACGGAGTCAGTGGTGACCCCGTACTTGGCGCAGCGCAGCCCGCCGGCGTTGGTCGCCACATTCCCGCCAATCGTGGATTGCTGGTAGCTGGCGGGGTCGGGTGCGTACATGAGCCCGTATTTGGCCACGGACCTGTTCAGCACCGCGTTGATGACACCGGGCTGGACCACTGCCACCTCGTCCTCGGGGCGGACTTCCAGGATCCGGTCCATGCGTTCGAGGGATAGCACGATGCAGCGTGCGGTCGCGTGGGCGCCGCCTGAGACGCCCGTGCCAGCCCCACGGGGGACGACCTTGACTCCAGCCGCTGCGGCCAGGCGCAGGGTCGCCTGGACATCTTCCACGCGCTCTGCAAAGACGACGGCCAAGGGCAGCTGGTGGTCAACGATCTTCCCGAAGTCATGGCTGTGGGACAACAGCATCTTGGGGTCGGTGGTTACAGCTTCCTCACCGATGTGCAGGATCAGATCGTCAATGAGTGCCGAGTCGGCGGTTTCGAGGTTCATGCCACCCTTTCAAGGCGTTTTTGATATGGCTGTGCCGTGAATGGGCTACGGCGGGCATATTCCATGGGCCTAGCGGTCTGGCCTGCTGTTCGCTCCCATGAAGCGAGCGTAGAAATCGAGAATCTCCGGCCACTGCGTGTAGTGCTCGAATTGCTCCTTGCCGATCTGTCCGGAGCTCCACCCTTCATGGGTCAGGATAAGCTCGGTGCCGGACCCCTGCTCATGGAATTCAAGACTCACATGGGTGGGAGGGGCAGTTTCCATGCCCAGTGTAAAGTCCAGGACTATGGTGTGCGGAGCATCAAAATGAACGATCTTGCCCCAGAGATGCTGGTTGCCGTCGTCCGATTCCTCGAGGAGGCTACCCTTTTCAAACGTGACATGGCTGCCCGGCCCGAAGTGAGAGAGCTTGCCTACCGGCCACCACAAGTGTATGTATTCCGAGAAGCCTTCAAAGGCCTGGTCCGCAGACACCGGGACGCTGACCGTATGCCGGTGCTCCGGCAAGCGGTAATCATCTTGGGAGCCAGAATCGTTGGCTGATGCCGCGTGTGAGAATAGTCCGTCCATGCCTCAACCCTAGCGGCTCTGCATGCGAAGGGAGCTCTCGAGACATCTGCGAGTGGCGCGTTGGTAGCGGAGCCAGACGATCCAAGAAAGGTGCATTTTGGGGGTGTGGTGGTTAAGCATCGAAACCCCCAAGCCGGTGGGGCTTGGGGGTTTCGGGACGTTGTGTCCGGCGGTGACCTACTCTCCCACACCCTCCCGAGTGCAGTACCATCGGCGCAGTGGGTCTTAGCTTCCGGGTTCGGTATGGGACCGGGCGTTTCCCCCACGCTATGACCGCCGTAACTCTGTTACCGCCACCCAAAGCTGGTTTGGGTGTGGTGAATCTGTGGGTTACGACCATGATAGTTATGGTTGTTGTTGTTCCGCGAAAAACAAATTGGGTTTGTTGTTTCGGGACCGTATAGTGGACGCAGCGTTTCTTGCCAACCACCCGCGGGGGGTGGTGTGGTGTTTGTGGTTTAAGTTGTCGGCCTATTAGTACAGGTCAGCTTCACGAGTCTTTAGTCCTCGCTTCCACATCCTGCCTATCAACCCAGTGGTCTGGCTGGGGGCCTCTCACACTCAAAAGTGTATGGAAATCTCATCTCGAAGTGGGCTTCCCGCTTAGATGCTTTCAGCGGTTATCCCTTCCGAACGTAGCTAATCAGCGGTGCACTTGGCAGTACAACTGACACACCAGAGGTTCGTCCGTCCCGGTCCTCTCGTACTAAGGACAGCTCTTCTCAAATTTCCTGCGCGCGCAGCGGATAGGGACCGAACTGTCTCACGACGTTCTAAACCCAGCTCGCGTACCGCTTTAATGGGCGAACAGCCCAACCCTTGGGACCTACTCCAGCCCCAGGATGCGACGAGCCGACATCGAGGTGCCAAACCATGCCGTCGATATGGACTCTTGGGCAAGATCAGCCTGTTATCCCCGAGGTACCTTTTATCCGTTGAGCGACGGCCGTTCCACAACGTGCCGCCGGATCACTAGTCCCGACTTTCGTCCCTGCTCGAGCTGTCGCTCTCACAGTCAAGCTCCCTTGTGCACTTACACTCGACACCTGATTGCCAACCAGGCTGAGGGAACCTTTGGGCGCCTCCGTTACTCTTTAGGAGGCAACCGCCCCAGTTAAACTACCCATCAGGCACTGTCCCTGACCCAGATCATGGGCCGAAGTTAGGTGACCGGTACAGCCAGAGTGGTATTTCAACGATGACTCCACCCGAACTAGCGTCCGGGCTTCACAGTCTCCCACCTATCCTACACAAGCTGCACCGAACACCAATACCAAACTATAGTAAAGGTCTCGGGGTCTTTCCGTCCTGCTGCGCGTAACGAGCATCTTTACTCGTAGTGCAATTTCGCCGAGTTCATGGTTGAGACAGCGGGGAAGTCGTTACTCCATTCGTGCAGGTCGGAACTTACCCGACAAGGAATTTCGCTACCTTAGGATGGTTATAGTTACCACCGCCGTTTACTGGGGCTTAAATTCTCAGCTTCGCTCCAAAGAGCTAACCGGTCCTCTTAACCTTCCAGCACCGGGCAGGAGTCAGTCCGTATACATCGTCTTGCGACTTCGCACGGACCTGTGTTTTTAGTAAACAGTCGCTTCCCCCTGGTCTCTGCGGCCCACACCCGCTCCGAGGAGTAAATCCTCATCACGGGGCAGGCCCCCCTTCTCCCGAAGTTACGGGGGCATTTTGCCGAGTTCCTTAACCATGATTCTCTCGATCGCCTTAGTATTCTCTACCTGATCACCTGTGTCGGTTTGGGGTACGGGCGGCTAAAACCTCGCGTCGATGCTTTTCTTGGCAGCATAGGATCACCGAATCACCCCCCAAAAGGGGCGCCTATCGGGTCTCAGGCTATGTGAGTCGCGGATTTGCCTACGACTCGCCCTACATCCTTGGACCAGGTCAATTCCATTGCCTGGCTCGGCTACCTTCCTGCGTCACACCTGTTAATACGCTTACCTCCCTGGTTCGGGTCCCGCGCCGCACACCCGATACAAGGCCCGAAGGCCTTGAGGTGGGTGGTTGGGGCGGTTAGCATCACCAGTTCGGTATGGGCGGTTTTTCACCGGTACGGGAATATCAACCCGTTGTCCATCGACTACGCCTGTCGGCCTCGCCTTAGGTCCCGACTTACCCAGGGCAGATTAGCTTGACCCTGGAACCCTTGATCATTCGGCGGACGGGTTTCTCACCCGTCATTCGCTACTCATGCCTGCATTCTCACTCGTGTGGGCTCCACCGCTGGTTTACACCGCGACTTCACTGCCCACACGACGCTCCCCTACCCATCCACACGGCTGGACCACGAAGGCCTGCCAAATATGTGAATGACGCAACTTCGGCGGTGTGCTTGAGCCCCGCTACATTGTCGGCGCGGAATCACTTGACCAGTGAGCTATTACGCACTCTTTCAAGGGTGGCTGCTTCTAAGCCAACCTCCTGGTTGTCTTCGCAACTCCACATCCTTTTCCACTTAGCACACGCTTAGGGGCCTTAGTTGGCGTTCTGGGCTGTTTCCCTCTCGACTATGAAGCTTATCCCCCACAGTCTCACTGCTGCGCTCTCACTTACCGGCATTCGGAGTTTGGCTGACGTCAGTAACCTTGTAGGGCCCATTAGCCATCCAGTAGCTCTACCTCCGGTAAGAAACACGCAACGCTGCACCTAAATGCATTTCGGGGAGAACCAGCTATCACGAAGTTTGATTGGCCTTTCACCCCTACCCACAGCTCATCCCCTCCATTTTCAACTGAAGTGGGTTCGGTCCTCCACGCGCTCTTACACGCGCTTCAACCTGGCCATGGGTAGATCACTTCGCTTCGGGTCTAGATCACGCCACTCACTCGCCCTATTCAGACTCGCTTTCGCTACGGCTTCCCCACACGGGTTAACCTCGCGACGTAACACTAACTCGCAGGCTCATTCTTCAAAAGGCACGCTGTCACCCCAACAAGGAGGCTCCAACGGATTGTAAGCGCACGGTTTCAGGTACTATTTCACTCCCCTCCCGGGGTACTTTTCACCATTCCCTCACGGTACTTGTCCGCTATCGGTCATTGGGTAGTATTTAGGCTTACCAGGTGGTCCTGGCAGATTCAAACGGGATTTCTCGGGCCCCGTCCTACTTGGGATACTCTCACAAAGCGGCGGCACGCATTCGCACTACGGGACTCTCACCCTCTACGGTCCGGCATTCAAGCCGATTCGCCTATGCGCCCGCACCTTACTTCACCAGTCCGGCAGAACTGATATGGAAAGTCCCACAACCCCGACCATGCAACGCCCGCCGGCTATCACACATGGCTCGGTTTAGCCCCATCCGCGTTCGCTCGCCACTACTAACGGAATCACTATTGTTTTCTCTTCCTGCGGGTACTGAGATGTTTCACTTCCCCGCGTTCCCTCCACACAGCCTATGTGTTCAGCTGCGGGTCATACGGCATGACACCGTACGGGGTTTCCCCATTCGGAAATCCTGGTCTCAACGTCCGGTTATCGACTCCACCAGGCTTATCGCAGATTCCCACGTCCTTCTTCGGCTCCCAATGCCAAGGCATCCACCGTGCGCCCTTAAAAACTTGACCACAAACATGATCAAAAATTTACATGAGCTATATATTATTACAATCGAAAGAACCAAGAAAAACACACCCGAAAGTGCGTTCACCAGGTTCAATAATTCATAAGAAATTGCTATGCAAGACAAGGAAAAAATCCCTTGCCTCACAAGATGCTCGCGTCCACTATACAGTTCCCAAACAACAACCCCGTCACACCCACCACCAACACACCCCCAGGGGGCTCGTGCGGCTTAGGCCATGCGCGGGACAATCCAGAAAAAACAAGAACCCAACCCGAAACCGGATCGGGGCCTGTTATTCCAGGACCCAACAGTGTGCCAAAAGACCACCCGCGTTCGCCGGCGGCTCCCGTTCCAACCACCGGAACGAATCCCGAAAGCGTACTAGAAAACCACCCACCAACGATGGACGGCCATGATTTGTTGATATTCCACCCTTGAGCACTCGCCCATCAACACAAGTGATGGATGCGAGCAGCACTGAACACCCGCACGGGAAACACTGTGGAATCCCTGCCTGGTGCTAGTTGCTCCTTAGAAAGGAGGTGATCCAGCCGCACCTTCCGGTACGGCTACCTTGTTACGACTTAGTCCCAATCGCCGGTCCCACCTTCGACGGCTCCCTCCCACAAGGGGTTAGGCCACCGGCTTCGGGTGTTACCAACTTTCGTGACTTGACGGGCGGTGTGTACAAGGCCCGGGAACGTATTCACCGCAGCGTTGCTGATCTGCGATTACTAGCGACTCCGACTTCATGGGGTCGAGTTGCAGACCCCAATCCGAACTGAGACCGGCTTTTTGGGATTAGCTCCACCTCACAGTATCGCAACCCATTGTACCGGCCATTGTAGCATGCGTGAAGCCCAAGACATAAGGGGCATGATGATTTGACGTCGTCCCCACCTTCCTCCGAGTTGACCCCGGCAGTCTCCCATGAGTCCCCGCCTTTACGCGCTGGCAACATGGAACGAGGGTTGCGCTCGTTGCGGGACTTAACCCAACATCTCACGACACGAGCTGACGACAACCATGCACCACCTGTGAACCAGCCCCAAAGGGGAAACCGTGTTTCCACGGCGGTCTGGCACATGTCAAGCCTTGGTAAGGTTCTTCGCGTTGCATCGAATTAATCCGCATGCTCCGCCGCTTGTGCGGGCCCCCGTCAATTCCTTTGAGTTTTAGCCTTGCGGCCGTACTCCCCAGGCGGGGCACTTAATGCGTTAGCTACGGCGCGGAAAACGTGGAATGTCCCCCACACCTAGTGCCCAACGTTTACGGCATGGACTACCAGGGTATCTAATCCTGTTCGCTCCCCATGCTTTCGCTCCTCAGCGTCAGTTAATGCCCAGAGACCTGCCTTCGCCATCGGTGTTCCTCCTGATATCTGCGCATTTCACCGCTACACCAGGAATTCCAGTCTCCCCTACATCACTCTAGTCTGCCCGTACCCACCGCAGATCCGAGGTTGAGCCTCGGACTTTCACGATAGACGCGACAAACCGCCTACGAGCTCTTTACGCCCAATAATTCCGGATAACGCTTGCGCCCTACGTATTACCGCGGCTGCTGGCACGTAGTTAGCCGGCGCTTCTTCTGCAGGTACCGTCACTTTCGCTTCTTCCCTACTGAAAGAGGTTTACAACCCGAAGGCCGTCATCCCTCACGCGGCGTCGCTGCATCAGGCTTTCGCCCATTGTGCAATATTCCCCACTGCTGCCTCCCGTAGGAGTCTGGGCCGTGTCTCAGTCCCAGTGTGGCCGGTCACCCTCTCAGGCCGGCTACCCGTCGTCGCCTTGGTGAGCCATTACCTCACCAACAAGCTGATAGGCCGCGAGTCCATCCCTGACCAAAAAATCTTTCCACCAAAAACCATGCGGTCCACGGTGCATATCCGGTATTAGACCCAGTTTCCCAGGCTTATCCCAGAGTCAGGGGCAGGTTACTCACGTGTTACTCACCCGTTCGCCACTAATCATTCTGTGCAAGCACAAAAGTCATCGTTCGACTTGCATGTGTTAAGCACGCCGCCAGCGTTCATCCTGAGCCAGGATCAAACTCTCCGTAAAAAAATACAGACACAACCAACACGACCCTGGAAAAAGGGTCGCGGGCTGCACCAAGCAAAACGTCCTGGCAAATTGCCCCAGGCATCCACACGGGGGTGCGGACCCTGAAACCATTCACCAATAAAATAAATAAATTGGTATCAACAAACTTGGCACACTATTGAGTTCTCAAACAACAGACACTTCCAACACCCACAACCGGACTAACAATTCCTACCGGCGCTTCGCTCTGGAGCAACTTGTCTACCTTACCCCACCGCGTGTCCCGAAGCAAATCCACCGTTTCCGGCCCGACCTGATCTAACATGCGATCCCACAACATTTCCGGCGCACAAGGCAACCAGCAAAACTGGGGTGGGGTTTTGGCAAAAATTCGGTCGCCCGGCGATTCCTCCAGCGGCTTTCCCGCTGTGTCCCTCGCGGCGACTTAGAAAACTATACACACCATTCCGCACCCCGGCAAATCGACGACCGCCTTCCTTCAAAACCCCGGAATACCAGCCCAGAACGGCCCCTTGGAGGCCGCTCCGGGCATGGAAGCCCCAAAAATGACATTGTGACCCCCGCGACATCTTTAGAGAGCCGTGCTGCCTGCGGTCGCCATGAGTGCGGATATCCACTGGAGCAGTCGACTCTAAATGACTTGCACTGGCTACTTGTTCCGATTCCGGACCATCAATGCAAGGAATCTAGGCGTGGTTATATACCCTGCAGTCGGCCGCCCCTATTCGGCGCGGATGCACCAGGGCACCGAATTGCGCGTCAGGTCCCAGTCTTCGGGTCGAGATCAAAGCCCCTGCAGTACGAGGTTCGGCTCAACGGATTGCCAGGGGCATCACTGGGAAGAACGCATGCCTTCTGCGAACTTCCGGCCGGGTGCCGGGTCGACCCCGAAGCTTTCGGCATAGCGCTCATGAATCTCCGCCCATTGCTCGTGGGCCGTAGCTTCCGTCAAGTGCTCGCCACGCAAATGTGGGTCAAGTCGAGAAAGATAGGTCTCCCAACCGGCTGCCGTCTGCGCTGCAAGTGGGAGGTCGTCAAAGACGTGGGTGAACGTTAGACGGCAGCGGTCGCCCTCCCCGCTGAGTTCGAAGCTTTGCAGCTGGCCGGCGTAGGACCACGCCAGATGATGCGGAGCATCAACGTTGGTCACCTCGAGAGTCGCCCCACCGGCATCGAAGGTCTCCCCCACTGCCGGAGTCCAGTCAACGGCTCCCGGGAACCAGCTTTCGAGTTCAGATGGCACACTGACGGCCCGCCAAACGCGCTCAACGGCATGGCGCAAACTCAAGTTGAAGTGCAAAACCACGCGTCCATCGATCATTTGCATGGTTCCGTGGATTTCTGGCTCTCCTGCAATTGCCGATTCCGAGCTTTCGTTGCTCATGGTTTCTCCTTCAGTTGTTGTCCGAGGCGGTTCCCCGTATCGCAATCAGTACCCCCGGTGATGCAATAGGCTCCGACGTCGAGCCGGACGCCACGACGTATCGGGATCCAAGGATGGCTACTTACATCCCGGCATTATTGGTACTGATGAGTTCATCATTCCCCAAGCAAATGCCGACCAGCAAGGTGGTGCATGCAGGTTTTCGCAGGGGTGCGAGCCGGTGTCGGTCTCGTGCGCGGGGCCAAGGGGCGTTAGCTGAGCGGCAACATCATGTGCAGAGCAGGCTGCCGTGGCTAGGTACAGTAACCCGGTCCATGCAAGCTTCGCAGTTTGCATGCCATTGAGTTTGAGTCGTCGGAAGTAGGGTCGACGCCGATGAAGGTTCAAGTGCTGCAGAATCGCGAAGTCCACCCATAGCACGTGATCTTAGAGCCAACGATGAAATGCGTCGATTACGATGGGCTGGTTCCGCGCGGCAGGAGAATTCAAAGGCGCCGCTACATCAGCGATCAGCCCGGCCCGTTCGAAGATGTAGGCGAGCCGCCAGATGTCCTGGTGGTTCGCAACCACGCTTGCGGTCCTGTCGCAGACATCGCGTATGGGAATCCATCACAGCTGTTTCGGTATGGGACACCAATATGCGATGGGCACCTTTGCATGGCCCTTGACAAGTGGCGGCAGAGCTACGAATTAACAAGAAGATCAGCCCGAGCCTCGCCGCATGAGGGTTCGCTGGAGGCGGTCAGCGCCAGGGTCGTGTTGCCAGCTGATGGGGTTTAGCAAGCACAGTTCCGCTCGTGCGCTTTCCGGAGCCCGACCCTACGTGTCAGGCTGGAGCGGTACCAGGGTGACAGAGCAAGTCGGCTCGATCGCGTAGGGCGAGAACCAGGAAACCAATCTGTATGTCTAATCTAGTTTTGGCCGAAGTGCGCCAAGATGGATCCATGAGTAGTTCCGGACCGCGTGCCGGTGGACCGACCCCTCGCAGGTCGTATAACCCCGCGCAGAAGCTTGAGTTGTTGGCCCAGTACGAGGACGCCTGCACCCGGCAGGAAGGCGGTGCGTTCCTGCGGGAGCAGGGGGTGTATTCCTCGCAGATCACCGAGTGGCGCAAGCTGCGCGACGCCGGCGTGCTGCAGGGCAAGACGGCCGGGGAGAAAATCGGGAAACTGTCCCCCGAGCAGGCCGAGATCGCGCGTTTGCGCCGCCAGCTGGAGGTGAGCGAGAGCCGGTTGAAACGATCGGAGGCAGCCCTTGGTGTGATGGGAAAACTGCACGCGTTCTTGGAGACGATCTCCGAGGACACCAACGACGATCCGAAGTCCAAGAAGCGTTGACGGGCGCCTACGTGCAGCTGGTGGAACTGGCAGTCCCGACGCGGCGGGCCGCTACCTTGCTCGGGCTTTCGCGCACCACGATCTACCGCAAGCCCGCAGCGCCGAGGGACCACGATCCGGTGGTTCCGCCGAACAAGCTCAGCGCCACGGAGCGGGCCGAGATCCTCGCGGCCTTGAACTCGCCTCAGTTCGTGGACCTGGCGCCCCTGCAGGTCTATGCGAAGTTGCTGGACGCCGGGATCTACCTGGGCTCGGTCTCCACGTTCTACCGGGTCCTGGAGGAAAACCGGCAGGTCAAAGAACGCCGGAAACTCGCCAAGCATCCGCCCCGGGCCATCCCGGAGCTGGTGGCCACCGCCCCCGGCCAAGTGTATTCGTGGGACATCACGAAGTTGGCCGGCCCGGTCAAGGGCAAGTACTTCGACTGCTACCTGATGATCGATATCCACTCGCGGTTCATTGTCGGCGCGCACGTGCACGCCACCGAAGCGGCGATCCTGGCGGCGGAAATGATGAAGGAGATCTTCGGCATCCACGGCATCCCGCAGGTGGTCCACGCCGACCGCGGCACCTCGATGACGTCGAAGACCGTCGCCGCGTTGCTCTCGGATCTGGAGGTCACCAGATCGCATTCCCGACCCCGGGTGAGCAACGATAATCCCTACTCAGAGTCAATTTTCAAGACAATGAAGTATGGTCCGACGTTCCCCGAACGCTTCGCGTCCCTGGGCGATGCGAGGGCCTTCATCAGCGGCTTCGTCGACTGGTACAACCATCACCACCAGCACTCCGGCATCGGGTTCCACACCCCTGCCAACGTGCACTACGGCTTCGCCGCCGGCGTCGCGGAGAAACGCTCGCAGACCCTGGCAGCGGCCCGCGCCGAACATCCCCACCGATTCGCCACGACCACCGACCCCAAGATCCTGGCCCTGCCCGGGCCGGCATGGATCAACCAACCAAAGGAAACCACCGAAAAAACAGCGGCCTAACGGCCGCCTAACTCACCTTGGTACCGCTTGACTTGAAAAATTCCGCGATCCCGATCCAATCCAGCCGACACGTCCTGGTTACGATCGTCGTTCGAGAATGTGCATCCAAGTCGGACGCAGAACCGGGCAACTGACTCCAGATTATGCGCCAAGACTCCCATGTCGATGAACGCCATCGATGCCTCGCCGGCTGGATAGGGCCCGCGCTGCCAGGGCGAAGGGCGGGCATAAGCCGGCCATAAGCCCCCGGGTCTTATTTGCTTGTTAAACATCGGAACCCCTGAACAATTCTGTTCAGGGGTTCCGGGACATTTATGTCCGGCGGTGACCTACTCTCCCACACCCTCCCGAGTGCAGTACCATCGGCGCAGTGGGTCTTAGCTTCCGGGTTCGGTATGGGACCGGGCGTTTCCCCCACGCTATGACCGCCGTAACTCTATTACCGCGTATTCCTTATTCAGGAACACTGGTGGCTTTATCGAGTCACAACACATGCTGTGGTTCTTCATAAATAACTATAGCGGAACCTAGGCGCCGCGGCGACCAAAACTTGGTTTTCAGGCCATGATGACCGTCACAACCACGCCTAGGTCGTTCAGAAAAGTGTCGCCGTGCGGATGGGTTGGTACGCGGCCGGGGACTCAGAGAGATTGGGCATCTATGTTGCAGCCATCGAGATTGCGCCCAGATATCCGGTGCCGGCAGGCTTGACTAGGTCATCGGCCGAAAGCGTTGCTTCACCGCTGCATCCGTTGCCCTGGAAGGTTCGAATTTCTCAACATTCCGGATCCACTATTTGCCCACACGTGCATTTGCTTGCGGCTCGATCGAATGGCAAACGACAACCCTTCGTCGGCAACCGCGTGGCAAACCAAGAGTTGTTTACGACTCTGGCCGTTAAGGAAATTCAGCGCGAAGCCAATGGCTGCCGTGTTGTAAGCTTCCGCGTCAGATTCGCTCCCCGCAATCGGACCGACGATGCAGGAAAACTTCTCGCGGTTCCGAACCCGTACAAGACACTGTGGATAGGGGCCGGCTATCCACAGTGTCTGTGGATGGCCGGGGGCGCCTTAACGGGGTGCGGCCCCCGGGGGTGTGTGTCCGGGGGCCGTGGTTTTTGGGGGCCGTGGTTTTTGGGGGGTGTGGTGGTTAAGCATCGAAACCCCCAAGCCGGTGGGGCTTGGGGGTTTCGGGACGTTGTGTCCGGCGGTGACCTACTCTCCCACACCCTCCCGAGTGCAGTACCATCGGCGCAGTGGGTCTTAGCTTCCGGGTTCGGTATGGGACCGGGCGTTTCCCCCACGCTATGACCGCCGTAACTCTGTTACCGCCACCCAAAGCTGGTTTGGGGGTGGTGAATCTGTGGGTTACGACCATGATAGTTATGGTTGTTGTTGTTCCGCGAAAAACAAATTGGGTTTGTTGTTTCGGGACCGTATAGTGGACGCAGCGTTTCTTGCCAACCACCCGCGGGGGGTGGTGTGGTGTTTGTGGTTTAAGTTGTCGGCCTATTAGTACAGGTCAGCTTCACGAGTCTTTAGTCCTCGCTTCCACATCCTGCCTATCAACCCAGTGGTCTGGCTGGGGGCCTCTCACACTCAAAAGTGTATGGAAATCTCATCTCGAAGTGGGCTTCCCGCTTAGATGCTTTCAGCGGTTATCCCTTCCGAACGTAGCTAATCAGCGGTGCACTTGGCAGTACAACTGACACACCAGAGGTTCGTCCGTCCCGGTCCTCTCGTACTAAGGACAGCTCTTCTCAAATTTCCTGCGCGCGCAGCGGATAGGGACCGAACTGTCTCACGACGTTCTAAACCCAGCTCGCGTACCGCTTTAATGGGCGAACAGCCCAACCCTTGGGACCTACTCCAGCCCCAGGATGCGACGAGCCGACATCGAGGTGCCAAACCATGCCGTCGATATGGACTCTTGGGCAAGATCAGCCTGTTATCCCCGAGGTACCTTTTATCCGTTGAGCGACGGCCGTTCCACAACGTGCCGCCGGATCACTAGTCCCGACTTTCGTCCCTGCTCGAGCTGTCGCTCTCACAGTCAAGCTCCCTTGTGCACTTACACTCGACACCTGATTGCCAACCAGGCTGAGGGAACCTTTGGGCGCCTCCGTTACTCTTTAGGAGGCAACCGCCCCAGTTAAACTACCCATCAGGCACTGTCCCTGACCCAGATCATGGGCCGAAGTTAGGTGACCGGTACAGCCAGAGTGGTATTTCAACGATGACTCCACCCGAACTAGCGTCCGGGCTTCACAGTCTCCCACCTATCCTACACAAGCTGCACCGAACACCAATACCAAACTATAGTAAAGGTCTCGGGGTCTTTCCGTCCTGCTGCGCGTAACGAGCATCTTTACTCGTAGTGCAATTTCGCCGAGTTCATGGTTGAGACAGCGGGGAAGTCGTTACTCCATTCGTGCAGGTCGGAACTTACCCGACAAGGAATTTCGCTACCTTAGGATGGTTATAGTTACCACCGCCGTTTACTGGGGCTTAAATTCTCAGCTTCGCTCCAAAGAGCTAACCGGTCCTCTTAACCTTCCAGCACCGGGCAGGAGTCAGTCCGTATACATCGTCTTGCGACTTCGCACGGACCTGTGTTTTTAGTAAACAGTCGCTTCCCCCTGGTCTCTGCGGCCCACACCCGCTCCGAGGAGTAAATCCTCATCACGGGGCAGGCCCCCCTTCTCCCGAAGTTACGGGGGCATTTTGCCGAGTTCCTTAACCATGATTCTCTCGATCGCCTTAGTATTCTCTACCTGATCACCTGTGTCGGTTTGGGGTACGGGCGGCTAAAACCTCGCGTCGATGCTTTTCTTGGCAGCATAGGATCACCGAATCACCCCCCAAAAGGGGCGCCTATCGGGTCTCAGGCTATGTGAGTCGCGGATTTGCCTACGACTCGCCCTACATCCTTGGACCAGGTCAATTCCATTGCCTGGCTCGGCTACCTTCCTGCGTCACACCTGTTAATACGCTTACCTCCCTGGTTCGGGTCCCGCGCCGCACACCCGATACAAGGCCCGAAGGCCTTGAGGTGGGTGGTTGGGGCGGTTAGCATCACCAGTTCGGTATGGGCGGTTTTTCACCGGTACGGGAATATCAACCCGTTGTCCATCGACTACGCCTGTCGGCCTCGCCTTAGGTCCCGACTTACCCAGGGCAGATTAGCTTGACCCTGGAACCCTTGATCATTCGGCGGACGGGTTTCTCACCCGTCATTCGCTACTCATGCCTGCATTCTCACTCGTGTGGGCTCCACCGCTGGTTTACACCGCGACTTCACTGCCCACACGACGCTCCCCTACCCATCCACACGGCTGGACCACGAAGGCCTGCCAAATATGTGAATGACGCAACTTCGGCGGTGTGCTTGAGCCCCGCTACATTGTCGGCGCGGAATCACTTGACCAGTGAGCTATTACGCACTCTTTCAAGGGTGGCTGCTTCTAAGCCAACCTCCTGGTTGTCTTCGCAACTCCACATCCTTTTCCACTTAGCACACGCTTAGGGGCCTTAGTTGGCGTTCTGGGCTGTTTCCCTCTCGACTATGAAGCTTATCCCCCACAGTCTCACTGCTGCGCTCTCACTTACCGGCATTCGGAGTTTGGCTGACGTCAGTAACCTTGTAGGGCCCATTAGCCATCCAGTAGCTCTACCTCCGGTAAGAAACACGCAACGCTGCACCTAAATGCATTTCGGGGAGAACCAGCTATCACGAAGTTTGATTGGCCTTTCACCCCTACCCACAGCTCATCCCCTCCATTTTCAACTGAAGTGGGTTCGGTCCTCCACGCGCTCTTACACGCGCTTCAACCTGGCCATGGGTAGATCACTTCGCTTCGGGTCTAGATCACGCCACTCACTCGCCCTATTCAGACTCGCTTTCGCTACGGCTTCCCCACACGGGTTAACCTCGCGACGTAACACTAACTCGCAGGCTCATTCTTCAAAAGGCACGCTGTCACCCCAACAAGGAGGCTCCAACGGATTGTAAGCGCACGGTTTCAGGTACTATTTCACTCCCCTCCCGGGGTACTTTTCACCATTCCCTCACGGTACTTGTCCGCTATCGGTCATTGGGTAGTATTTAGGCTTACCAGGTGGTCCTGGCAGATTCAAACGGGATTTCTCGGGCCCCGTCCTACTTGGGATACTCTCACAAAGCGGCGGCACGCATTCGCACTACGGGACTCTCACCCTCTACGGTCCGGCATTCAAGCCGATTCGCCTATGCGCCCGCACCTCACTTCACCAGTCCGGCAGAACTGATATGGAAAGTCCCACAACCCCGACCATGCAACGCCCGCCGGCTATCACACATGGCTCGGTTTAGCCCCATCCGCGTTCGCTCGCCACTACTAACGGAATCACTATTGTTTTCTCTTCCTGCGGGTACTGAGATGTTTCACTTCCCCGCGTTCCCTCCACACAGCCTATGTGTTCAGCTGCGGGTCATACGGCATGACACCGTACGGGGTTTCCCCATTCGGAAATCCTGGTCTCAACGTCCGGTTATCGACTCCACCAGGCTTATCGCAGATTCCCACGTCCTTCTTCGGCTCCCAATGCCAAGGCATCCACCGTGCGCCCTTAAAAACTTGACCACAAACATGATCAAAAATTTACATGAGCTATATATTATTACAATCGAAAGAACCAAGAAAAACACACCCGAAAGTGCGTTCACCAGGTTCAATAATTCATAAGAAATTGCTATGCAAGACAAGGAAAAAATCCCTTGCCTCACAAGATGCTCGCGTCCACTATACAGTTCCCAAACAACAACCCCGTCACACCCACCACCAACACACCCCCAGGGGGCTCGTGCGGCTTAGGCCATGCGCGGGACAATCCAGAAAAAACAAGAACCCAACCCGAAACCGGATCGGGGCCTGTTATTCCAGGACCCAACAGTGTGCCAAAAGACCACCCGCGTTCGCCGGCGGCTCCCGTTCCAACCACCGGAACGAATCCCGAAAGCGTACTAGAAAACCACCCACCAACGATGGACGGCCATGATTTGTTGATATTCCACCCTTGAGCACTCGCCCATCAACACAAGTGATGGATGCGAGCAGCACTGAACACCCGCACGGGAAACACTGTGGAATCCCTGCCTGGTGCTAGTTGCTCCTTAGAAAGGAGGTGATCCAGCCGCACCTTCCGGTACGGCTACCTTGTTACGACTTAGTCCCAATCGCCGGTCCCACCTTCGACGGCTCCCTCCCACAAGGGGTTAGGCCACCGGCTTCGGGTGTTACCAACTTTCGTGACTTGACGGGCGGTGTGTACAAGGCCCGGGAACGTATTCACCGCAGCGTTGCTGATCTGCGATTACTAGCGACTCCGACTTCATGGGGTCGAGTTGCAGACCCCAATCCGAACTGAGACCGGCTTTTTGGGATTAGCTCCACCTCACAGTATCGCAACCCATTGTACCGGCCATTGTAGCATGCGTGAAGCCCAAGACATAAGGGGCATGATGATTTGACGTCGTCCCCACCTTCCTCCGAGTTGACCCCGGCAGTCTCCCATGAGTCCCCGCCTTTACGCGCTGGCAACATGGAACGAGGGTTGCGCTCGTTGCGGGACTTAACCCAACATCTCACGACACGAGCTGACGACAACCATGCACCACCTGTGAACCAGCCCCAAAGGGGAAACCGTGTTTCCACGGCGGTCTGGCACATGTCAAGCCTTGGTAAGGTTCTTCGCGTTGCATCGAATTAATCCGCATGCTCCGCCGCTTGTGCGGGCCCCCGTCAATTCCTTTGAGTTTTAGCCTTGCGGCCGTACTCCCCAGGCGGGGCACTTAATGCGTTAGCTACGGCGCGGAAAACGTGGAATGTCCCCCACACCTAGTGCCCAACGTTTACGGCATGGACTACCAGGGTATCTAATCCTGTTCGCTCCCCATGCTTTCGCTCCTCAGCGTCAGTTAATGCCCAGAGACCTGCCTTCGCCATCGGTGTTCCTCCTGATATCTGCGCATTTCACCGCTACACCAGGAATTCCAGTCTCCCCTACATCACTCTAGTCTGCCCGTACCCACCGCAGATCCGAGGTTGAGCCTCGGACTTTCACGATAGACGCGACAAACCGCCTACGAGCTCTTTACGCCCAATAATTCCGGATAACGCTTGCGCCCTACGTATTACCGCGGCTGCTGGCACGTAGTTAGCCGGCGCTTCTTCTGCAGGTACCGTCACTTTCGCTTCTTCCCTACTGAAAGAGGTTTACAACCCGAAGGCCGTCATCCCTCACGCGGCGTCGCTGCATCAGGCTTTCGCCCATTGTGCAATATTCCCCACTGCTGCCTCCCGTAGGAGTCTGGGCCGTGTCTCAGTCCCAGTGTGGCCGGTCACCCTCTCAGGCCGGCTACCCGTCGTCGCCTTGGTGAGCCATTACCTCACCAACAAGCTGATAGGCCGCGAGTCCATCCCTGACCAAAAAATCTTTCCACCAAAAACCATGCGGTCCACGGTGCATATCCGGTATTAGACCCAGTTTCCCAGGCTTATCCCAGAGTCAGGGGCAGGTTACTCACGTGTTACTCACCCGTTCGCCACTAATCATTCTGTGCAAGCACAAAAGTCATCGTTCGACTTGCATGTGTTAAGCACGCCGCCAGCGTTCATCCTGAGCCAGGATCAAACTCTCCGTAAAAAAATACAGACACAACCAACACGCCGACTGGAAAAAATCGACCGGGCTGCACCAAGCAAAACATCCTGGCAAATTGCCCCAGGCATCCACACGGGGGTGCGGACCCTAAAACCATTCACCAATAAAATAAATAAATTGGTATCAACAAACTTGGCACACTATTGAGTTCTCAAACAACAGACACTTCCAACACCCACAACCGGACTAACAATTCCCGCCGGCGCTTCGCTCTGGAGCAACTTTACTATCCTAGACCCAAACAAACTCAGCGTCAAATCGACTTCCGAAGTTCATTTGGAATTCTTTGCAATCGGCTCCGCGCTTCACCCTCTCGGGCTACGTTGCGGTGCTCGGTGCGAGAAATAACTGTACGCGCATCCGGACCAAATGTCCAAACGGCGCGTTGACTCACTAGTAATGCTCGCGAAATGAGGTGCGTGCCTCATTTAAGAATGCTCGCGAAACTCTGGCCACCAGGGCGGGCAGCAGGCTGTGCTGGGGAGATGAAACAGGGGATATCGATGCACACCCGGCGAGAGCTCGTCAGCGGCTTCGCCGCCGAGTATGCGAAAGGGACCAAGGGACAGAAGGGCGTGATGCTCGACTACCTGTGCGCATCGACCGGCTGGTCAAGGGCCAACGCCCGCCGGCGTCTGGCCACGGAACTGCGTAAGCCCGCACGCGGGATTCCGAAGCCCCTGCCGCGGCGCAGGCCCCGCAAGTACGGGCCGGCGGCCCTCAAGCTCCTGGAACGAATCTGGACGCTTTCCGGAGAGCCCTGCGGGAAATACTTGGCTCCGATCATGGCCGACGAGCTCGAGCGTTTGGAACGCTTCGACGAACTCGGGACAGTGGCGGGACTGCTGACCGACGAGGTCAGGGACGAGCTGCTATCCATGTCGGCCTCCACGATGGATCGGTATCTGAAGCCGTTGCGCGCCGCTCGATACCCCTCGGCACTGTCCTCGACCAAGCCCGGGGCGATGCTGCGTTCGGAGATCCCGGTGCGGTGGTCGGGCACGCCCATGGAGCAGGAACCGGGGTTCTTCGAGATCGACACCGTCGCCCACTGCGGACACAGCCTCAAGGGCGAGTTCCTGTATTCGATCACCCTGACAGATGTGTTCACCGGGTGGACCGTGAACACGTGTGTGAAAAACCGTGCGCACAGCCATGTCGTGGCCGGGGTCGACCTGCTGGTCCGGTCCCTGCCCTACCCGATGCGGGCCCTGGATTTCGACAATGGCGGTGAATTCATCAACACCCAGCTCATCGAGTGGGCGCAGGAACGAAACATTGATCTGACTAGGGCGCGGGCGTATAAGCATAACGACAATGCGCATGTCGAGCAGCGAAATCGGGATTGGGTCCGTCGCCATGCCTTCAGGTTCCGCTACGAGGGTCCGGAGGAGATGGCCCTGCTCAATGAGCTCTGGGCGCTGGTGAACCAGCGCAAGAACCACCTGCTGCCGATGGTCAAGGCCAACGGCTACGGCACCGCACGTTCGGGTCGCAGGAAGCGGACTTATGACCGGCCGCGGACCGCGTACCAGCGCATCATGGATCTGGAGGCCATGGACCCGGAACATGCCAAGGCCCTGGCGGGCATCCACGGGGACCTGAATCCGGCGGCCATCACTCGCCGCATCAATGCCATCCAGAACCATCTCATCAACCGGGCCAAGATGCGCGCGCAGTCCGGGGATGCCCTATTTGGCGAGCAAATTAGTTGAGGCATGCGGGATTATTTCGCGAGCATATTGACATGAGGCAAGGCGAACGGCAGGAACCCTCACCGCCAGAGGTCCAGGAACCCCGCAAAGACGGGAAATTTCCATCCCTCGGCACCAGGGAATCACCAAAACAAGGCAGAATACCTTTTGTGAGCTGGCCCATAGGAATTACCGCTTAATGTCTGGGATTCACCGTCCCCGTGTCCGACCTAAGATCTAGGCCTCAAACCCCTCGGGTTGGACTACACATATGGTGTCGGGATCCTCGGTCGAATAGTGGCCAACAGGATCTGCATACTCGACCCATGTGCCGGTGGGCTCCAGGTATTCGAATCGGTACTTGGAGCCGACCGAAACGCCAGGAATAAAGATTTCCCAGATCCCGCTATGGCCAAGCTGGCGCATGGCGTGGGCGGAACCGTTCCAAATGTTGAAATCGCCGCAAACCCGCACTGCAACGGCCTCATCCTGCCTGACTACGAAACCAGTGCCTTCCACGTCCCCCATGGGTGAGGAGTAGTGCTGTGGATGTGCACCGAGCAAGAGTTCCTGCACCTGCGTTCCTCCGGTCCGCAGGCGATGGAGCTCCAGCTCACCCAAACGGGGTGTATGCCGATATGGATCATCGATCACGCGGACTCCCCCGAGCTCAATGCGTTGGATCCGGTAGTCGGGAACTCTGCCAATGTCCTTGGACTCGATCAACCCCACCCAGAGGTCTCCGTGCTCGCGAAGCATGGGTACCGTGGCCGTCGCGGTCAGGATGTTGATGGCCAGGACATCGCGCTGCAAGGTCCGGACGCACACATGCCCCAACAGGTTCAGGTGGGGCCCAAGGATCGCGTGCGGGGATTTGTCTTCTCCCCGTTCAACCGCTTCGAGGACCTCGGGTCGTACGTGCAAGGGCGCTCCCAATGATTCTTCTAGCCGGTGCGGCGCATAGTCGTCGGCGTCGAGCTCCGCTTGACCCATGGCTTTTCTCCATCCCCCTCGTTGCATCGTTCCGGGGTGCCCATCTTGCTTGTCGGCACCTGGGGTTCCGATTCACCTCACGCTATCGAGAATCGGTGGCCTTGGGAATAGCCACCCCTGTAGAGGCCGGTGAAGTAGGGCAAGGCTCGTTAACGAAGAAAGTGGCCCGACGAATCCTTGCCAGAAACGTCGAACCACTTTCATGAAATTCTAGTGCCATCCGGGCGGGGCCCGGTGCACGGTGCCTTAGGCGCTGCGCTTGCGCGAAACCTCGTAAAGCGTGATGCCCACGGCCATCGATGCATTCAGCGACTCCATGGAGGAGTTGATCGGGATCGAGACGATCATGTCGCAGTTCTCGCGCACCAGGCGGGACAGGCCCTTGCCCTCGGAGCCCACCACGATGCACAGCGGATCGGTGGCCAGGCCGAGATCCGGCAAGGAGACGTCGCCGTCGCCGTCCAGGCCGATGACAAATACGCCGGCTTCCTTCATGCCCTTGAGGGTGGAGGTCAGGTTGGGGGCACGGGTGACCGGCACGCGCACGGCGGCACCCGCACTGGTCTTCCAGGCCGAGGCCGTCATGCCCACCGAGCGGCGCTCGGGAACAATTACGGCGTGGGCATTGAATGCCGAAGCCGAACGGATGATCGCACCGAGGTTGCGCGGGTCGGTGATGCCGTCCAGTGCAATGAACAGCGGGGCGTTCTTGACGTAGCCCTTGCGGTGCTTGGAGATGGTGGCCTTGACGGTTTCCAGCGCATCGGCGTAATCGTACGGCGGGATCTGCAGGACCAGGCCCTGGTGGATTGCCTCGTCGGTCATCCGGTCCAGTTCCGGCTTGCCGGTTTCCATCACGGGGATGCCGCGTTCGGCGGCGATCTTCAGGGATTCACGCACGCGCTCATCCATGTCGATCCGGATAGCCACATGCAGCGCCTTGGCAGGAATGCCGGCGCGCAGGGCCTCGACGACCGAGTTGCGTCCGGTGACCAGTTCTTCGCTGTTCTTCGAGCGTCCGCCGGTGCTGCGGCCGCGGGAGGCGGGGCCGCCCTTGGAGGTTCCGCGCTTTGCCGCGGAGCGCTCGGCAAGCTCCTTGTTCTTGAAGGCCTTGTGGTACGGGCGGTCCTCGGCCTTGGGCGTGGGGCCCTTGCCCTCAAGCGCCTTGCGGCCATATCCGCCGGTTCCGACGGAGGGGCCCTTCTTGCTCTTGCTTTTGGCGCCGGAACGCCTTGGTGCAGCAGACATGATGGTGTATTCCTAGGATCGGGGCGGACGGCACGGCGATTTCACGCACCGCCCCGCCCATTTTAGCGACAAGGAAGGCATATTCCTTGCCCTTTGTGTGGCAACTTACCCTTTCAGGCTCCAACGGGCGCCGTCCGCCGAGTCCTCAACCACGATTCCGGCCTTGGCCAGGGTGTCGCGAATGGCATCCGAACGCGCCCAGTCCTTGGCCTCGCGGGCGGCTGCCCGGTCGGCCAATTGGGCGTCAACCAGCACCGAAAGTGCGGCGGACTGCGCGGCATCGGCGGAACCGCCGGCCTCGATGGTGTCGTCCAGGCCCAGCGTGTAGGTCATGGCCATGACCTGCTGCATGGCTTCGTCGGCCGCCTCGAGGTCGCCGGCTGCCAGCGCAATGTTGCCGCGGCGCACCGTCTCATGAAGCGACGCCAGTGCCTGAGGCACGTTGAGGTCATCGTTCATGGCGTCGGCAAAGGCATCGGTCACCTCGAAGTGGTGCATGTCGATTGAGAAGTCCTCGGTGGGGCCCACGCCGTGGATGCGGTCCAGCGCGTTGGCCACAAACCCGTCGATGCGCTCGACCGCGGACGTGGCCTCGGCGAGGGAATCGGGGCGGTAGTCCAGCTGGGAGCGGTAGTGCGCCTGGCCCAGAAAGTAGCGCACGGCCCGGGGGCTTGCCATTTCCAGCATTTCTGCCGGGGCAATGGTGTTGCCGACGGACTTGGACATCTTTTCACCCTCGTAGGTGACCATGCCGTTGTGCATCCAGAAGTTGGCGAACTCGTGGCCCGCGGCCATGGACTGGGCCATCTCGTTTTCGTGATGCGGGAAGCGCAGGTCCAGTCCGCCGCCGTGGATGTCGAAGGCGGTGCCCAGGTACTTGGTGACCATGGCGGAGCATTCCAGGTGCCAGCCGGGACGGCCGGTTCCCCATGGGCTGGGCCAGGAAGCACTGGCCGGATCGGTGTCCTTCTGCCCCTTCCATAGAGCGAAGTCGCGCGGATCGCGCTTTCCGCGCGGGTCTGCATCCGGGGCGCCCTGCATGTCATCGACGTTCTGGTGGGTCAGCGAGCCGTAGGCCGGGAAGGAACGGACGTCGAAGTAGACGTCGCCGGAGTCATCCAGCGCCGGGTACGCATGGCCTGCCTCGATGAGCCGGGCAATGAGCTGGTGCATCTCCGGGATGTGGCCGGTGGCGCGGGGTTCGTAGGTGGGGCGGCGCACCCCCAGGGTGTCATAGGCCGCGTTGAATTCCTGCTCGAAGCGGTAGGCCAGGGCGAACCACTCCTCGCGCGCAAAGTAGTCTTCGTTTTCCTCGAAGTCCTCGGCGAAGGAGGCAGCTGACTTCTCCAGGATCTTGTCGTCGATGTCCGTGACGTTGCGGACGACGGTGACCTCGAAGCCGCGGTTTTCCAGCCAGCGGGTGAGGATGTCGAAGGCGATGGCGCTGCGTACGTGTCCCACGTGCGGCATGCCCTGGACGGTGGCGCCGCAGTAGTACAGCCCGACCTTGCCCTCGGTTAGGGGCACGAAGTCCCGGGTCGTTGCCTGCTGGGTGTCATAAAAACGGATGCTCACCTGTACAGGTTATCCGAGGTCGTCAAACACCCGGTGCGCCGCGAACGGCGTTTTTCAGCGCACCGAATACACCAATGCGGTGGCATAGGCGGTGACTCCCGCGCCGGCACCCTCGTACCCCAGGCCGTCGGAGGTGGTCGCGGTGACGCTGACCGGGGCACCGGCCGCCTTGCTCAACACGGCGTCGGCTTCCGTCCGGCGGGCGGCGAACTTGGGACGCCGGCCAACGAACTGGACCGCAACGTTGCCGATCTCGAATCCCGCGGCACGCACCAGGCGCGCGGCCTCGGCCAGCAACGTGGTGCCCGAGGCCCCGGCATATTCGGGACGGTCGGTGCCGAAGTGTGTTCCCAAATCCCCGATGCCGGCGGCCGAGAACAGCGCGTCGCAGGCGGCGTGGGCAACCGCGTCGCCGTCGGAGTGACCCGACAGGCCCTGGTCCTCGGGGAAATGGAGTCCGGCCAGCCACATGGCCCGGGGCTCGGCGGGATCGGCGACGGCATGAACATCGATGCCGATGCCGGTGCGCGGGATCAGCGGGGGCTGCTGGCCGCCGGAGTGCGGGGGCATAGGGGATTCCTTCGGGGGGTGTGCCGGCAACATGGATTCGGCCAGGACAAGGTCCGGCTTGGTGGTGATCTTCAGGGCCGCCGCTGCACCGGGGACGGTATCGACACGCTCACCCAAAATTTCCATGAGCATCGCATCGTCGGTGATGGCCTCGGCCTTGGCCCGGTCCCAATCCGTGGCTTGTTGGTGTGCCGCCAACAGGGTGGGTGCGTGGAAACCCTGCGGGGTTTGGACGGCTCGCAGCAGATCGCGTGCCGGGGTGCCGGTGACGTGCGGCTGGCGTCCCGGATCGGTGGCCACTTGCTTGATGGTGTCCACCACCGGCACCACCGGAATCACCGCCTGTGCCCCCGCAAGAAGTGAGCTCACGACTTGGCGGAAGACCTCGGGCGGGGTCAGCGCGCGGGCTGCGTCGTGAATCAGGACGCGTTCGGTCCCGGGTTCCAGCGCCGCGAGTCCGGCACGCACCGAGTCGTTGCGGGTTGCTCCGCCGCTCACCCAGTGTGGTCGCAACGGATGGTTCGCTGCGATGGCAGCAAGTTCCGCTTCGTCCTCCGGCAGCACTGCAATGACTTGGGCGGCGCAGCCGGCCAGTTGGATTCGGTCCAGCGCATGCTCGAGCAACGACCGGCCGGCCAGCGGGACCAGGGCCTTGGGGATGCCGTAGCCAAGCCGGGTCCCCGAGCCGGCGGCCACCACGATGACTGCCGTCTGGTGGATCTCTTGCTCGCTAAACGAAGTTGGGACATTCACGCCTTCCAGCCTAACGGTGTTCCAACGGCCCTTCCGCGCTGACTTGCCAGCGGCCTTTAAATGCCGGTGGGGGTCCGAAACGCCTTGCGGTGTTTCGGACCCCCACCGGGGTTCAAACCAAATAGAACTCGTGGCTGCTAAGAGGCCAAAACCTCGTCGAGCACGCTCTCGGCTTTTTCCTCATCGAGCTTCTTGGCCAAGGCCAGTTCGCTGATCAGGATCTGGCGGGCCTTTGCAAGCATGCGCTTTTCGCCTGCGGAAAGTCCGCGGTCGTTATCGCGGCGCCACAGATCGCGAACGACCTCTGCAACCTTGATTACGTCGCCGGAAGCGAGCTTTTCCAGATTCGCCTTGTAACGGCGCGACCAGTTGGTAGGCTCTTCTGTAAACTCGGCCCGCAGCACGTCGAAGACGTGATCCAAACCTTCCTGACCAACTACATCGCGCACACCAACGAGATCGACATTTTCTGCCGGAACCTCGATGGTCAGATCACCCTGGGCAACCTTAAGCTTGAGATACATCTTCTCTTCGCCCTTGATGGTGCGCATTTTGATCTCTTCGATCATTGCTGCACCGTGGTGCGGGTAGACAACTGTCTCGCCAACCTCAAAAACCATGTGGATAAACCCCTTTCCCACTACCTAGTTTACCACGATTGTTTGGCAAATTGATTCGGGGGGCTCCCCTACTCCCTTGTAATGGCGGGGTTTTGGGTCTTCCCAAGCGGCCGATCTCCTGCTATGCAAAGCAGTCATTTCGGGTCGTTTCATGGCTGTGATCAGCGCATTGATGACTCTTACGCCGGTGGCCGAATCATACATTCTCGACAAAACCCATTAGGCTAGGGGGCGAGAGTGGCTCCCTCGGGTGTATCCCGTGTGCCCACGAGCTCACCCGAACTCGAACCTGATTGAGGAGTTTGTGCCGTGATGACCGCACAGAAGAACCGTGGACGCCGCGTCGTTGCCGCAGCAGCCCTTGCCATTTTGTCCCTTGGTGTCACCAGCTGTGGTGCCATCAACGAGCAGGCAACGACCTTCCAGTACGCCGCATCCGATGGAATCGTTCTTAACGTCGGCGACGTCGAAGTCCGCAACCTGATGCTCGTCACCAAGAGCGCCACCGACGAGGCCCGACTGCTCGGCTCCCTGGTCAACAGCACCGATGCTGCCCAGAAGCTGGAAGTAACGCTTGCTTCCGGTTCGGTCAGCATCGATGTGCCAGCCAAGTCCGTCGTGTCCCTCGAAAAGACCGAAAACGCCAAGACCGTGCCTTCCACCGGAGTGCTTCCGGGCGCACTGGCCCAGGCGACCCTGAGCATCGGCTCGGGCTCCGACGAGGTCCGTATCCCGGTGATCGACGGAACCCTCGAGGAGTACCGCGACTACGTTCCGGGCGGACATGACCCGAAGAGCCTTGAGCACTTGACCCCGTCCGAGAAGCCCGCCGCACACTAAGGCGGCTTCGGCGCCCCAGCGGCGACGGCGACGGCGACGGCGACGGCGAGAGAGCATAAACAGCGAAGGCGATGGGCCCGGAAGAATTCTTCCGGGCCCATCGCCTTCGGCGTCTGGATAGGCACCGGCAGATCCGCGAAATCACGCAAGGACTTCGCGCCGCGGCCTCTGCCTCACCACGACTACGAACGGCAACGGGCCCGCGGGGCGTCAGGAATGACGCCCCGCGGGCCCGTTGCCTTGATGCCTTCAGGCGTTCGCTATGCCTCGAACTTGTATCCCAGGCCGCGCACCGTGACCAAGTGGACCGGGGTCGCCGGCTCCGGTTCGATCTTCGAGCGCAGGCGCTTCACGTGCACGTCGAGGGTCTTGGTGTCCCCCACGTAGTCCGAGCCCCAGACCCTGTCGATCAGCTGCCCGCGGGTCAGCACCCGGCCGGCGTTGCGCAGGAGCATCTCCAACAGCTCGAATTCCTTCAGCGGCATCGGCACCTCCGTGGTGCGCACCGAGACCACGTGGCGTTCCACATCCATGCGGACGGGGCCGGCGGCAACGATGTTGGACACCAATTCGTCGCCCTCGCCCTGTCGGCGCAGCACCGCGCGGATGCGGGCCACCAGTTCCCGGGAGGAGTAGGGCTTGGTGACATAGTCGTCGGCACCCAGCTCCAGGCCGACGACCTTGTCGATTTCCGAGTCCTTGGCGGTCAGCATGATCACCGGCACCTGCGAGACCGTGCGGATCTGGCGGAACACCTCGGTCCCGGGCTGGCCCGGCAGCATCAGGTCAAGGAGTACCAGGTCGGCGCCGTGGCGCTCGAACTCGGTGACGGCATCCAACCCGTTGTCGGCCACGCGGACCTCGAAGCCCTCCTTTTCCAGCAGGTACGTCAACGGGTCTGAAAGCGATTCCTCGTCCTCAACCAGCAAAATACGGGTCATCCCCGTCCTCCTTCCGGCAGCGCGCCAGGCGCATGGGCCGTTTTGTGTTTATGGTCGTTCCTCGAGGGAAGCGACTCGTCTTGTTCGCCGGTTTCTTCAAGCATCGGAAGGCGCACCGTGAAGGTCGACCCTTGTCCGGGCTGGGACCACAGGGTGATTTCGCCGCCGTGGTTGGCCACCACGTGCTTGACGATGCTCAGCCCCAGGCCGGTTCCGCCGGTGTGCCGCGAGCGCGCCGCGTCAATGCGGTAGAAGCGTTCAAAGATCCGGTCCTGCTCGTCCGGGGCGATGCCGGGGCCCTGGTCCGTGACGGAAATCTGGACAAGCCCGTCGCGCTCCCGCAGTCCCACGCCCACGGTGGTGTCCTCGGGCGAGTAGCGGATGGCGTTGTCGATTAGGTTGCGCAGTGCCGTCATTAGCAGGTCGCGGTCTCCGAAGACCGGCTGGTGCACCGAGCCTCCCACCGAGATCTTGATGCGTTTTTCCTCCGCCGGCAACTTGTTGCGGTCCACGGCCTCTGCCAGCACCTCGTTGAGGTCGATGTTCTCACCCATCAGCACCACGTCGGTGCCCTGCAGCCGGGACAGTTCGATGATGTCCTGGACCAGCGCCGCCAGACGGGCCGATTCCTTGTGCAAGCGGGCGGTGAAGCGACGCACGGCCGTTTCGTCGTCGGCGGCTCCGTCGATGGCCTCGGCCAGCAGCGAGATCGCCCCGACGGGGGTCTTCAGTTCGTGGGACACGTTGGCCACAAAGTCGTTGCGGACCGCGGCGGTGCGGGTGATCTCGGTGCGGTCATCGGCAAGCAGCAGGATGTATTCCTCGCCCAGCGGGGCAACCCGCACATGGATGATCATGCTCGCGGCGCCCATGGTGCCCCGAGGGAGCTCGAACTCGCGTTCGGCAATCACCCCGTCGGCGCGGACCTTGCGGGCGAGGGTGCGCAATTCATCATGGATGAGCGTGTGCCCTCGCACCAGCCCATAGGCATAGGAGGCGGGGTTCGCACGCACTACCCCGTCGACCTCGTCGAGGATGACAAAGGCGCGGCCAATCACCGACAGCACTTCGGCGGAGCCCTCGGGCAGCGTCGGCTCACCGACCACCGGCAGGCCGCCGCGGGAGCGCATCGAACCGCGGTACGCCATGATGCCCACAATGCCAAGGGCCAACCCGACGAGGCCCGCAACAAGGGAAAGCAAGACATCATTCACACCTCCTAGCCTAACCGGGGTTCAACCGTCCACCGGCTCCAAACCAGCCAATGACGCGACTCATTCACGAAACGTTCACCTCGTTTCCCCGGCCGATTCACCTGGTGCTGTAACAATGGACATGAACAGTTCCGTCGTCCGTGCCGGACGCGGTGACAAATCGTAGTGAAAGGACGCCCGCGTGCGTAAGGTTTTCCAGGCCGATCTGCAGCAAATCGGAGAAGAACTCATCGAGATGTCCCGTCTTGTGGCCACGGCCATGGAACGTGCCTATGAGTCGTTTACG
This sequence comes from Paeniglutamicibacter sulfureus, assembly GCF_039535115.1. Classification (NCBI taxonomy): domain Bacteria; kingdom Bacillati; phylum Actinomycetota; class Actinomycetes; order Micrococcales; family Micrococcaceae; genus Paeniglutamicibacter; species Paeniglutamicibacter sulfureus. The sequence goes on along the minus strand of NZ_BAAAWO010000001.1, from coordinate 3,618,710 downwards.
AATGCGGACATCGATTTGGCCCAGGAAGTCATCGCCGAGGACGCCAAGATCGATTTCCTGCAGAACCAGCTCGACGAACGCGCCATCGACGTGTTGGCTCTCCAGGGTCCGGTGGCCTCGGACCTGCGCATGATCGTTGGATCGTTGCGCATGAGCGCCTCGCTGGAGCGCATGGGCGATTTGGCCCGACACGTGGCCCAGCTGGCACGTCTGCGCTTCCCGCAGCAGGTGGTCCCGGAATCCATCGCCCCCACCTTCAAGGAAATGGCGGAGCTCGACATCGCCATCGCCATCAAGGTCGGCGAATTGCTGGACACCCGCGACCTGGCCATTGCCCGGGAAATCATCGAGCTGAATACCAAGATCGATGAACTGCACTCCTCGATCTTCAAGGTCGTGGCAGCTCCGGATTGGACCCACTCCGGGCCGACGACAGCCGACGTCACGCTGACCAGCCGCTATCTCGAGCGCTTTGGCGACCACGGGGTATCGGTGGCCCGCAAGGTTTCCTACCTGGTCACCGGCGAATGGGATCCGGACATCAGCGTCTTCTAGGCAACATGCCTCCGGCGGCACCGCGGCTTTCCGCCGGTGCCACCACGCGCGATGGCCCCGCCGGAACGGCGGGGCCATCGTTTTTTGCGTTTTGGCCAGGTGGCATTAAACGCCAAACCGCCACATGCCTTCCCGTGGAGCCGGGCGTCTTTCCGTGGAAGACACGACGTCTTCGGGGAGTGGGCGCACAGCCTGGGAAAATTGATGCAGCGGCAGTCGTTCTAGGCGCTGGGGCGTTGCTTGGCCCTAGCCTTCGCAGTCGCGGCAGTATGCCACGCCGTTGGCCTCGCGCGCCAGGAGCGTGCGATGGCGGATCAGGAAGCAGGAGCCACAGAGGAACTCGTCTTCCTTCTGCGGAACGACGGTGACCGTCAGTTCCTCGTTCGACAGGTCGGCACCCGCCAGCTCGACACCATCCGAGGTGTCTTCCTCATCCAGGTCTCGGGACACGCTACGTGCGTCGGGAGCGTTTGCGGACTTGACCGCTTCAAGGGAGGCCTTACGGGCCTCGGCTACGTCTGGCCGGACCTCATCATAATCAGTTGCCACGAAATGCAATCCTTACGTGATTCAGGGGTACGTCGAGACGACACAGTACAGCATGAACCCGTGTGCGCAAGTGCCAATTTCCCATTTTTCGCCCCCCGCGCAGATTTTGTGACCAGTCGAACATTCCCGACGGTCTCCGAGACCGTATTTCCATGGCCCGGGACACAGTGGGGCCAGGGGTCTGCCCGCGCCGGATTCCGCAGCGAACACCTGTCGACACACGGCAAAACGGGGCTGCGTTCCATGCCGGCCGGCATGGGACGCAGCCCCGTTATTCCACTTGCAGGGAGGGAAGCGGTGGACCCTAGCGGCCCTGGTTGGCGACGGCCTTGATGGCGTCGGCAGCGGCATCCGCGTCAAGGTACTGTCCACCGCGGGTGACCGGGGTGAAGTCCTCGTTGAGTTCGTACACCAGCGGGATGCCGGTAGGGATGTTCAAGCCGGCGATGTCCTCGTCGCTGATGTGGTCGAGGTGCTTGACCAGGGCGCGTAGCGAGTTGCCGTGCGCGGTGACCAGGACGGTCTTGTGCGCGGCAAGGTCCGGCTTGATCTCGTCTTCCCAGTACGGGAGCATGCGATCCAGGACGTCCTTGAGGCATTCGGTGCGCGGTGCGTCGTCGCCCAGGTTGGCGTAGCGCGGATCGTTGATCTGGCTGAACTCCGAGTCGTCGGACAGCGCCGGCGGCGGGGTGTCGTAACTGCGGCGCCATTCCATGAACTGCTCCTCGCCGTATTCGGCCAGGGTCGCTGCCTTGTCCTTGCCCTGCAGCGCGCCGTAGTGACGTTCGTTCAGGCGCCAGCTGCGCTTGACCGGGATCCACGACAGGTCCGCGGACTCCAGGGCCAGGTTTGCGGTGATGATGGCGCGCTTGAGCAGCGAGGTGTGCAGGACAGCAGGGGCCAGCTTGGCCTCGGTGAGCATCTGCCCGCCGCGAACGGCTTCGGCACGGCCCTGTTCGGTCAGCGTGACGTCGTACCAGCCGGTGAACAGGTTCTTTTCGTTCCACTCGCTTTGCCCGTGGCGCAGCAGGATCAGGGTGTAAGTCATGAAACCCATTCTAGGGCGCGTGAAGTGCCTTACTTTATTCCGTGACACGCGCGGGTCGCGGTGCCGGGCACTTTACGCTTAAGCCAATGGTTCAGAAAGCGACTCGGCTCGGCGGACGGTCGCTGACCGGTCGCCCGCTGGGCAATACGACCCGCGGGACCACAAATCCCAATCGCATGCGCCGCGTCGACCGCTGGATGACCGGCCCCCAGGCCTGGCGCCTGCGCCCCGGAACCACCGGGGCACCGCCCATTGCAGTGGACCTGGGCTACGGGGCATCGCCGGGAACCGCCGTCGAGTTCTTTGACCGCATCCGCTCCATCTCCCCCCTGGCGCGCGTCATCGGCATCGAGATCGAACCCGAACGCGTGGCCCGCGGCACCGCGCTGCGGTTGGAAGGCCTCGACTTCCTGCTGGGCGGCTTCGAGATCCCCATTGCAGCCCAGGCCACCGTGATCCGCGCCTTCAACGTGCTGCGACAATACGACGAGGCCGACGTCCCCGGCATCTGGAAGACCATGGCCGGGCGGCTGACAGAGAACGGCGTTCTCATCGAGGGCACCTGCGACGAGATCGGCCGGCGCAGCTCGTGGGTCGCCGTCACCAAGGACGGCCCGCAGACGCTCAGCATCTCCCTGCGCTTCGGTGCCTTCGCCCGCCCTTCCGACGTGGCCGAGCGCCTGCCCAAGGCGCTGATCCACCGCAACGTCGACGGCGAACGCATCCACGACTTCCTCGCCGCGGCAGATGCCGCGTGGCTTTCCGCCGCACCGCTGGCATCCTTCGGCAACAAGCAGCGCTTCGTGGCCATGTGCCGCACCCTGCGTGAATCCGGTTGGCCAATCTGCGACTCGGCCGCCCGCTGGCGCCTGGGCGAGCTGACGGTGAAATGGGCGGCCGTTGCCCCGCGCACCGGAGCCCTGGCCCTTGCGGAACTCAACTAGCCAGCCACGGATTTTGCCCGCACCAAGGATGGGTGCAATCGGCCCCTTGCGGCCCCATACTGGATCCATGGTCAAAGGTGTTTCACGGACCGGGAAGCCACTGGTCCTGCTGCTGTGCGTGATTGCAGCACTTGTGCTCTTGTCGTTGCTCGTCGTGCTCACCCGCGGGGCACCGAAGACACTTGATGCCGCCACCCCTGCCGGGGTCGTGCAGGGCTATGTCACCGCCGTCATCGGCGGCGACGAGGCCGCCGCGGCGGCCTATCTGGACCCCGGGCAGGACTTCAGTTGCGAGGAGTTCGACGCCGTTGCCCCCGAGCGGAACGTCCGGGTCGCGCTGGTGTCCACCACCGAGCGCGACACCACTGCCGACGTGGTGGTGTCCATTTCACACACCAATGTCGGCGGACCGTTCGGAAGCGCCGAATACGCCAGCGAAGAATCCTTTGACCTGAGACTCGTCGAAGGCAAGTGGCTGATCTCCGACGCCCCGTGGCCTTTGGTTGTCTGCCCTGAGAAGGGCATCGCGCCATGAGCACCGGCAACACCACCGTGATTCGCCCCGCCGCCCCCGCGCTGGGCACGCTGCGCCGCGTCATCCTCTACCTGCTCCTTTTCGCACTGGTGTCCCTGGCCGCCTCCGGCGTCAGCGGGCTGCTGGGCATGCTGCTCACCGCCGGCGATGCGATCGCGTTCAACGATTCATCCTCGCTGGCCCTTGCCATGGCACTGGCGCTGGTGGGCGGCCCGCTGGGCGCAGTGGTGTTCTGGGCGTCGTGGCGACTGCTGGCCGATCCTGCCGAACGCCGCGCCACGGCGTGGGGCATCTATGTCTCTGCCATGTACGCAACTTCCCTGCTCACCGCCACCGGATTCGGCGTCGGCGCCCTGGCAGCGCTGGCGGGCGGGGACACCGGTTCCTGGAAGTCTTCCCTGGCCACCGGCCTGTCATGGGCCGCGGTGTGGGTCTGGCATCGGTGGATGCTGCACCACCGGACCCGGGGGCCGTTGGCCTTGGCGAAGGTCCCGCACGTGCTCGGCACCGTCATTGGACTGGTCATCGGCCTGGGCGCCGGCACGGGCGCGCTTGCCGTGCTCTTCGAACAGGCGCTGGGAACGCATGGGGAGCTGGCGGCCATCGGTGCTCCCTGGTGGCGCGCCGCCCTGGCGCTGCTGGTCTGGGCAGCGGGCGGGATCCTGGTCTGGTGGTGGCACTGGATCCGCGAGGGAACCCGTGAGCTGCACACCAAGTTGGCGGGGGTGGGCCTGGTGGCCGTCGGCGTCGGCGGGTCCGCGATCCTGGCCCTGGGCGGAGCCGGCGTGCTGTTGTTCGTGCTGCTGCGCATGGGCCTTGACCGCAGCGATCCGCTGCCGGTGCTGCTGGAACCGGCACCCGAGGCCCTGGCCAGTGCGTTGCTGGGCACGCTGTCCTGGCTGTACCATGCCAGGACCGCAGGGAACCGGCCCGAACCTGTTCCCGCAGCTGCCGGGCTGGCCGTCTCCGGGATCGCGCTGGCTGCGGCGGCATCGGGCATCGGCGTTGTCGTCAATGCGGCCCTGTCCACGGCAACCACGCGGCTGGGCGGCACCGACCCGACCGAGCTGCTGCTGGCGGGCCTGAGCTCGCTGGCCATTGGTGGGCCGCTGTGGTGGTTCACCTGGCATCCGACCCGGCCGGCCGACCCGCGCGGCCGGCGGATCTACTTGGTGTTGGTCTTCGGAATCAGCGCCGTGGTGGCCCTGGTGACGCTGCTGGTGATCGGGTTCCGGCTCTTCGAATTCATGCTCGGGGATTCCGGCGGTGCCGGCCTGCTCGAACGCGTTCGCGCACCTCTGGGCCTGCTGGTGGCCACCGGGCTGGTGGCGGGTTACCACTTCGTGCTCTGGCGGCACGCCCGCTCTGCGGGTGCCGGGGACGAGCCCGCGCCGGAGCCCGGGCGCGGCATCCGGGAGGTCATGCTGGTGGCCGGTGAGGATGCCCGAGAGCTCGCCGCGGCGATCCACGCACACACCGGCGCCAACGTCACGGTGCTGCACCGCCACGATGGCGCCGAATCAACGCTCTCCCCCGACCGGTTGTTCAGGGTCCTGGGGCCCGTGGCGGCAGAGCGCATCCTGATGGTGGCCGGCCCGGCCGACCGCCTGGAGATCATCGAACTGACGGCCGATATCCGGGGACGGGACTAGCCACCCAAGCGGCACACGGAGCGCGCCGGATGCGCACCTAGTAGGAGTAGCCGCCCTTGCCGGACACCGCGGGCTTGACGTCCGCCAGGTATACGCAAGCGATGCAGGCGCCAACGAGCTGGAAGATGCCGCCGCCGCCACCGCCGAGCACCGACAATACGCAGACCAGGGTCGCGGCCGCTGTCATGCCCATCCAAAACGGCTTGCTGCGCTTGTTTTCGCGCTGGAAGTTGGCCGCGGGGTGCCGCACCGCGTCAAAAAGCGCCACCAGGGCAATCACGGCGGCCAGGATACCGAGCGCGAGCAGAAGATAGTGCTCGAACAAGTGCGCAAGATTCATGGATCCAGCTTAGCCGCGTTAGCCCAGCGCCGCGGTCAGGTCGACGTGCAAGTCCTCGACATTTTCAATGCCGACGCTCAGCCGCACCAGGTTGTCCGGCACCGTCCCGGGTTCACCCGGGTGGCGACGGCGCCGCTCGGCCAGGGACTCCACGCCACCGAGCGAGGTTGCCGGGGTCCACAGCAACAGTTTCGCGAGCATCGCATCGGCGGCTTCCGCGCCGCCGGCGACCTCGATGGCCACGATGGCCCCGAAGCCTTCCAGCTGTTCAGCCGCGCGCTGGTGACCGGGGTCTTCGGGCAGACCGGGATAGCGCACCCGGGAAATCGCCGGGTGCCCGGCCAGCCGCTTGGCCAGTTCCATGGCGCTGGCTTCTGCCCTGTCCAGGCGCAGGGCCATGGTCCGGATGCCGCGCAGCGTCAGCCAGGCCTCGAACGGGCCGGCGATCGCCCCGTGCAGGGTCCGCATGCCGTGCAGTCGGGAACGCAATTCGGGATTCCGGGTCACTACGGCGCCCAGGACCACGTCAGAGTGGCCACCCATGTATTTGGTGGCAGAGTGCACCACCACGTCGGCGCCCTGCTGCAGCGGCCGCTGGCGCAGCGGGGTGGAGAAGGTGTTGTCCACCACCGTGAGCACCCCGGCCTCACGGGCGGCTGCCAGCAGCACCGGCAGGTCGGCAACCTCGAGCATCGGGTTGGTGGGTGACTCCAGCCAGGCCATGTCCGCACCGGCCAGGGCGGCGATCGCGGCGTCTGTGTCGGCCAGGTCGACGCGGCGCACCGTGAGTCCCAGCGTCTTTTCCAGCTCGGCCACCAGCGAGAGCGAACCGTTGTAGGCATGGGACGGGATGACGATGGTGCCGCCGGCAGGCAGCAGGGAGAGGGCCGCGGCCACCGCCGCCATGCCGGAGGCGTACGCCAGGGCGGGGAGTTCGCAGTCCTCGAGCTGGGCGATGGTTTCTTCCAGCGGGTCCCAGGTGGGGTTGGTGAAGCGTCCGTAGACCTTCTCCCCGGCGTCCGGCTCCCCCAGCGAGTGGAAGGTGGAGGAAAGCACGATGGGCGAATTCACGGGCTGGTCAACTGCATGCGGCGGGCGTCCGGCGGACACCACTACGGTGTCCGGGGCCCACGGCACGGATTCTGGGCGGGTCATGATTTTTAGGTTACTCCCTGGCCAGGCCAGCGCCCCAGCCGATGACGTACAGGTGCGCACACCGGATGAGCCGACAGGGCCCCGGTGCGGATAGGCTAGAAGGCGTGAGCAACGCGCAGCCAAACCCCGTCAACGCAGGCCGCTTCATCGTCTTCGAGGGCGGTGACGGGGCTGGAAAGTCCACGCAGGCCGCCCTGCTGGTCCAGGACCTGCGCCAAAACGGACACACCGTGCTGCACACCCGCGAGCCCGGCGGCACCCCGATCGGCGAGAAGCTGCGCTCCCTGGTCCTTGACCACGGGCAGGGCACCGTCGATGCACGCACCGAGGCCCTGATGTACGCGGCGGCCCGCGCCGCCCACGTCGAACAGGTCATCCGCCCCGCACTGGCCGCCGGCACCATGGTTGTCTGCGACCGCTACGTCGATTCTTCCCTGGCCTACCAGGGCATCGGCCGGGAACTCGGTGAGGACGCCGTGCGTTCCATCAACGACTTCGCCACCGGCGGGCTCCAACCGGACCTGACGGTGCTGCTCGATGTCACCCCGGCCGACGGCCGTTCCCGCCGCACCGTCGGCGCCGACGGCAAGCCGCTGGCCGAGGACCGCCTCGAATCCGAACCCGACGAGTTCCACTCCCGCATCCGCGACGCCTTCGTGCACTTCGCCGCCCGGGAGCCGAGCCGCTATCTGGTCCTGGATGCAGCCACCGGGGTCCAGTCGCTGGCCGCCGCCATCACGGAGGCCGTTGCCGCACGGCTCAACGGTCCGGGAGCCTGAGCATGGATGTCTGGGACGACCTGCCGGGACAGGAGAAGGCCATTGCCGCGCTTCGCCGCGCGGTCGCCGAAGGCAACCCCGCGCATGCATGGCTGTTCACCGGCCCGCCGGGCTCCGGTCGCTCCAACGCGGCGCGCGCCTTTGCCGCCGCCCTGCAATGCCAGCACCCCGATGCGGCGCTGCGCGGTTGCGGAAGCTGCAAGGCCTGCGTCACGGTGCTTGCCGGCACGCACCCGGATGTCGCGCTGATCGCCACCGAAAAGGTCAACTACCAGATCGAGGACGTCCGGACGCTGATCACCAAGGCGCAGGACCGGCCCTCCACCGCGCCCTGGCGCGTGATCATCGTGGAGGACGCGGATCGGATGACCGAGCGCACCACCAACGTGCTGCTCAAGTCCATCGAGGAACCTCCCCCGCACACCGTCTGGATCCTCTGCGCTCCCTCGCCGGCCGACGTGCTGGTGACCATCCGTTCGCGCTGCCGCTCGGTCTCCCTGGCCGTTCCGACCCGCGCCGCAGTGGCCGAGTTGCTGGTGCGCCGAGACGGACTCTCCGAGGAACAGGCCGACTTCGCCGCCCGGGTTTCCCAGTCGCACATCGGCATCGCCCGGCGCCTGGCCCGCGACCCGGAGGCACGCCGCCGCCGCGACACCACGGTGCGCCTGCCGCTGCGCATCCGCACCGTCTCCGACGCGGTGATGGCAGCTGCCGAACTGGTGGAGCTGTCCACCGCGGAGGCCACCGCGTCCGCAACGGAACGCGCCGAGGCCGAGGCCGCCTCCCTGCGCACCGCGCTGGGACTGGAAGCCGACGCCCCGGTGCCGCCCCAGCAGCGCAGCGCGTTCAAGGCCCTGGAGGAGAACGCCAAGCGCCGCGCCCGGCGTGCCACCCACGACGCTCTGGACCGCTCGCTGATCGACATGACCACGTTCTTCCGCGACGTGCTGCTGGTGCAGTTGAATGCCTCCACCGAGCTGGTCAACGACTACCTTTCCGATCCCCTGCATGCCTACGCCAACGCCTCGCGGCCCGAGACCACGGTGGCAAAGATCGATGCCATCGCCGAAGCGAGGGCGCGTATTGGCGCCAACGTCGCCCCGCTATTGGCCATCGAAGCCATGATGGTCAGCCTGCGTCCGACAAAATAGCCTTTATTCCCCAGTAATTTTCCCCCCATTCCGCGCACTCGCGCCCCAAGGAGCCTGAAGCCCGCATGAGAGCACCCCGCCGCCACCTGTCAGTGATTGCCGCACTCGGCTCCGCGGCCCTGTTGTTGGGCGCCTGTTCCACGGCAACCGCCCCGGCCCCTGCCATCAATTCGGCGCCGGCAGACTCGGCAGCGATTCCGGCAGGCCTGGAAAAGTTCTATACCCAGGAACTGGACTGGGCTTCCTGCGGCGGCGTGCTGCTGTGCACCGAGCTGACCGTACCCATGGATTACGACGACCCGTCCGGAAAGACCATGACCCTGGCCCTGAACAAGCGCCCGGGCGGCAAGAACGCCGCCGGCTCGTTGCTGGTGAACCCCGGCGGCCCGGGTGCCTCCGGTCTGGAGACCGTCCGCGAGGCGGTCCCGAACATGTTCGGCCAGGATCTGCAGCGCGGCTTTGACGTGGTTGGCTTTGACCCGCGCGGAGTCGGTTCCTCCACTCCGGTCACATGCGAGCAGCCGGCCGAACAAGACGCCGGCCGGGCGGAGCAGTTCGATCCCGGCTCCGACGCGGGAATCGAGGAGATGCGCCGCGACAGCGCCGAGTATGCCGCGCTGTGTGCCGAGCGCACCGGGGACGCACTGGGCTTTGTCGACACCATTTCGGCAGCCCGCGACATGGACGTGATTCGTTCGGCGCTCGGGGACAAGACCCTGAACTACCTGGGCTATTCCTACGGCACCTCGCTGGGCGCCAACTATGCCCAGCTCTTCCCGCAGAACGTGGGTCGCATGGTTCTTGACGGGGCGCTTGACCCCACGCTCGGCAACAACGAGATCACCATGGGCCAGGCCCTCGGGTTCGAAAACGAGATCCGTGCGTACATGCAGGATTGCCTGGATTCGGGCGATTGTCCCTTCAGCGGCGAGCTCGAGGATGCCTTGGACCAGTTGCGCGAACTCTTCGCCGAGGTGGAGGCCGAACCCCTGGTAGGCAGCGACGGACGCAGCGTCCCGATCATCGACTTCGTCAACGGGTTCATCGTCCCGCTTTACGACAATTCCACATGGCCCATGCTCACCGAGGCACTGCGCAATGTGATGGCCGGGAACGTCGATGACATCCAGTACTTCGCCGACCTCACCGCCGGACGCGAGTCCGACGGGAGCTACACCGGCAACGGCACCGCCGCCTTCAGCGCCATCAACTGCCTCGACTATCCCATGGACGCGGACATCCCGACGATGCGCGCCGAGGCCCAGGAGCTGGCCCAGGCGGCCCCGACGATCGGCAAGTACCTGGCCTACGGCGCAGTGGGCTGCCAGGACTGGAAACACCCCGCCACCGGCAATCCCGCCCCGTTGACTGCGGAGGGCGCCGCTCCGATCGTGGTCATCGGCACCACCGGGGATCCGGCCACGCCGTACGCGTGGAGCCAGGCGCTGGCCGAGCAGCTTTCTTCCGCCTCGCTGGTGACCTACGAGGGCCACGGCCACACCGCCTATGGCCGTTCCAACGACTGCATCGCCAACGCCGTGGAGTCCTATTTCCTGGACGGGACGGTTCCGGCCGACGGATTGACGTGCTGACGGACCCTCCCACCGCGTCGTTTTGACCGCTGAGGACAGATTCCTATAAAGTGTTCACTTGTGGTGCTCACGCGCCACGGTGCCTCCTTAGCTCAGTTGGTAGAGCGTTTCACTCGTAATGAAAAGGTCGCCAGTTCGATTCTGGCAGGAGGCTCTGATCCAGCCCCGGGAAACCGGGGCTTTTTCATTTCCTGGTCACCTCAAAACTGCCAAGCTTCAGCCTTCGCCGCAGCCGACTGCACAACCAGCGATGCGCCGGAAAGAGCCACCCAGCAGGCCTTCTGGGCTCAACCTGAGGCCGCCCCGCCCACACGTTGAATATCGTGCGTGCAGGCATTGAACTCTCGATCGCCGGTGTCGTTCCCATGACCGCGGACGGCCTTGAGCAAGCACTACCAGAACTTGGTTTGCCGAGGGGCCGACCAGTCAATCATGCAAGAAAAGTCCTAAACCTAGGCTTAGGACCTTTCTTGCATGATTTCCACTGTTGGACCGAATAGGTCTTCCTCCGAGCACGGCCAACCATCTGGCCCACGAACGGCGTCGCCTGGCCCCACCGCGTCCCAAAACGCTCGAGGAACACGCGCAGCAGCGGCGCATCGTAACGATGCCAGGAATTCACGGCATCTTCCTATTCGGGGGCGGGGTCCAGACCAGTGGTCCAGCCACCACGTCGGGCCTGGTCGAGCGGGATACCCGCCTGGCCCTCGCCGGCCTTGCGCCCCGGCGGGCGGATAGGTGTTCGCGATCGTACGCCGACCGGGCGGCGGCGTTGCCCAGGACCGCATAGGCGTCCATCACCGACTGCAGCCGGGAACGCTCCAGCGCTTCCTGCTCCGGTCCCTCAGGCCCGGGCCTGGTGTCGGGATGGTGCAGGCGCATCTGGGCCCGGTAGGCACGGGCGATCTCGGCGGCGCTGGCCCGCGGATCCAGGCGAAGCACCGCATAGGGGTTGAGGGACTCCACGGCAATGCCTTTCAAATCTTCGCGCCGGGGTCGGGCGCGGGCGGCAACTGGGATGCCGAAGATGGTCCCGTCCCCCGCCGGGAATCGGGACCATCTTCCACGGGGACGGCGCCAACCCCGACCCTACGGTGCCGGAGGGCGCCGCGGTGTGCCGTTTGGCCAGCACCCGCAGTTACTGATGTCGGGGGCGGGCCGTCCCCGTCGGGTGAACCATCTCCGGGACCTCAGGCGTCGATGGACTGGCGGTCGGATTCCTTGCTGGTAATGGCGATCTTGCGTGGCTTCGCCTGTTCGGCGACCTGAATCTCCAGGGTCAGCACACCCGCGTCGTAGCTGGCGTCGATGTTCTCCGTATCGAGGTTCTCCCCCAGGACCAGCTGGCGGCTGAACACTCCCCGCGGGCGTTCGGCGGCAAGGATTTCGACCTCGTCTCCCAGCGCACCTCGTTCGGCCTTGACTGTCACGACGTTGTTTTCGACATCCAGGTCGATCGAATCGGGGTTTACCCCCGGAAGGTCAAACTCGATCCGGAACTTGTCACCTTCACGCCAGGCATCCATGCTCATGGCCGCCGGCCTGACCGTCGTCCCCCAAACCTGTTGGGCGAGCTTGTCGAGTTCACGGAACGGATCTGGGCGCATCAACATTGTTCTCTCCTTCACAGCTTTGTCGTTTGCCGATCCCGCTGCCCCGTGTGGCTGCGGGTATTAATTTTTTAGCATCACTCCATCGCCCGCGCAACAAGAAATCGTTTGGGAAATTGGCGCTTTTTGCCCCGGACCCGCAGGGCGCCGCAGCTCGAACGGCCGGGGAGCAGCCCCCGTCTTAAACGTGTGTGGGGACCCGCTGACGGGTCCCCACACACACTTGTCTTGACGCTGTTCCGTTGCCGGGAGCCTTTTTGTCGACTAGATGATTAAGTCCTAATCATTTCAGTGGTCGTAGGCGGTTAGGGAGCGTTTGCGGGGTGCGTTGGTTTTCCAGTTGTGCCAGATTCCTGCCGCGAGGGCCAGGAGCTTTGACGCGACGCGTGCGTAGAGACCTTCGAGGGTTCTGGCGCCGTGGTGTTCGAGCCCGAGCTGGCCCTTGAGGCTGTCGAAGACGGACTCGATCCACTGGCGGATGCCGCCGAACTTCCCGAACCTGGGCTTTTCGTCCTTGCGGTCCGGCCGCACCAGGTTGGCGCCGAGGTCCTCGGCGATGAACCGCTCAAAGTCCCTTCCGGCGAAACCCTTGTCGGCAAGGATGACCTGCCCGTCGCGGACCAGATGGTGGTCGTGGCGCAGCAGGGCCTCGGTGACCTCGCGTTCCCCGAGTTTCGGGTTGGCCAGTCCCCAGATCACCGGCATGCCCTCGGGGGTGCTGACCAGGTACAGGCGAAAGCCCCAGAAGTAGCGCGAATGCGAGGCGCAGTATCCGTAGCCGGCGTGCCCGGCCAGGTCCGAGCGCTTGACTGTTTCGCGGCTGGTGCCGCACGGGACGGGGGTCGAATCCAGCAGGCGGAGGATCTCGTGCCAGGATTCGGTGTCTTTGGCCAGTGCGGTGATCACTGCACTGATCAGTGTTCCGGCGGCGCGCACGCGCTTGTTGTATCCCGATTGCTGCGGGATTCCGGGGAATAGCCCGCTCAGGTGGGTGCGCGCATAGCGGACCCATCGCGATTCGGAGGAGTGCCCGTGCAGCAGGTGCTGGGCCACGACCAGGCACAGCAGCTCGGCATCGCTCAAGATGGCCTTGCGGCCGGGTTTGCTCGTCCGGTCATATCCCAAATCCGGCAGGACACGATCGGTAAGTAAGACGTAGAGTGTGGTCAGGAGAGTGTTCAGTTTTGGGTTCACATACGAGACTTAGCACTCTCCGCCAGCGATTAACAGGGTCCGGGAACAAGTTCCCGGACCCTGTCTCGTTCCAAGCGTCAATTAGGACTGACTCATCTAGGCGAAGTCGCTGACGGCCGGATCGGCTGCGATGCGGCCCTCGGCGCCCTTGTCCAGGGCGTTGATCGCGGCGAGGTCATCGGCGTCCAGCTCCACGCCCAGCCCCGAGTGGTTCTCCACGATCCGCGAGGGGGTCACCGACTTCGGGATGACCACATTGCCCAGGGCCAGGTGCCAGGCAATGACGACCTGGGCGACGGACGCGTTGTGCTTCTCTGCGATGGCCACCAGTGCCGGGTCGTTAAGCAGTTCGCTGCCCTGGCCCAGGGGCGACCACGACTGGTGCAGGATGCCCTTGGAAGCCTCGAACTCGCGCAGTTCGGTCTGCGGGAAGTACGGGTGGGTTTCGACCTGGTTGATGACCGGCAGCACTCCGGTGGCTTCCTCCAGCTCGGCGAGCGCCTCGATGGTGAAGTTGCAGACGCCGATGGACTTCACGCGACCCGACTTCTGCAAGTCAATGAGCGCACGCCAGGTGTCCACGTATTTTCCCTGCTTGGGCTGCAGCCAGTGGATCAGGTAAAGGTCAAGATACTCCAGGCCCAGGCGTTCCATGGATGCGTCGAAGGCGGCCAGGGTCGAGTCGTAGCCCTGGTCGGCGTTCCAGACCTTGGTGGTGATGAACATGTCCTCACGGGGCACGTCGGTGGCGGCAATGGCGCGGCCAACACCCTCCTCGTTGCCGTAGATGCGGGCCGTGTCGATGTGGCGGTATCCGGCGGCGAAAGCTTGGACGACCACGTTCGTCGCGACGTCGTCCTCGACCTTCCACACCCCGTAGCCAAGCTGGGGAATGGTGTTGCCGTCGTGGAATGTGAGCTCAGGGGATACAAGGTTCGTCATGTTTCCCATCCTGCCACCGTGCATTGACCGGAATTGCCGGACCCGGCATTGATCAGCGCTGGGCGAAACCGAAATCCCCGCAGCCCGGAACGCTAGTGCTTGGCCATTTCGGCCTCTGCCGCACTGATGCCGTCGGCCACCAGATCCGCGCGCATGGCAACGTTCTCCAGGCCCGCCGACGCATAGCCCCAGCGCTCCCCGTCGAGACGTGCCATGGCCGCCACTTGCGCGGTGGTCGCCAGGTCGTTCGCGGCCTTGGAAAGCAGGCGGTGCACGGCGTAGAGCTCGTGCGGGACGGCTTCGCCGGTGCTCGGGGCCTTGGCTTGGGCGGCGACGCACACCAAGCGCACCCGACCCTGGAGCTCGGCCAGGTGGTTGGCGATCAGGATCAGGGCATTGTGGAGGTCGTCGTCCTCGATGCCCTCGAGGACCTGGTGCACCCGATCCAGGGAGCGCCCGAACCTGTCATAGGCCCGGCGCCAGACCCCGTCGCCGAGTTCCTTGTTGTCGCGGCGTGCGCCGCGTACCGAGGAGAACAGCCCCATCTACGTGTTTGCCTTTGTTGTCGCCATGATGTCCCCCGGTGGTTCTGGTCGCCCGAGGAACAAGTCGTTACCCGTGTTGCCACTTTCAATTCTAGAGGTATTGCCCAAACCCGCCGTCGCCATCGGTTCCCGTGCCCGGCGCAGGACCCTGCGGTCCCGGTGCCGCGCCGGGATCTCCTTGGGTCATGCGTTCGGGCTCGCCCTGCTCGTTGATGATGATTCCTGGGGCCACTTGCGTGCCCGGGGGAAGCTGGCGCATGGCCATGCGCTGGGCGAGTTGTTGGTTGGCCATCTGCTGGGCGGCCATGGCCGCCTGCAGTCCGTGGAAGACGCCTTCGAGCCAGCCCACCAGCTGGGCCTGGGCCACGCGAAGCTCGGCCTCCGAGGGTGTCTCGCCGTCGGCGAAGGGCAGCCGGATGCGATGGAGTTCCTGGGCAAGTTCCGGGGACAGCCCGGTCTCCAGCTCGTGGACGGAGCGTTCGTGGATGTCGGCCATGCGGGCGCGGGCTTCCTCGTCCAGTGGCGCCGAGCGGACCTCTTCGAGCAGCTGCTTGATCATCCCGCCAATGCGCATGAGCTTGGCCGGTTCCCCGATGCTCATCACGTGCGCACTGTCCTTGCCCGGCGCGTGGCCTTCCTTGGCGCCCGGGGCGTTGCCGGGACCGGGTGCTGCAGGACCCATTGGCATGGTTCCGGGGCGGGTGCCGGCCTCGGCCGCAGCCTGGAATGGGCCGTTCACCTCATCGGGCGTCAGGGTGTTGGACGCAGCGTTGGGATCGGGGATCTGTTCACTGTGCTCGCTCATGGCTCCATCTTGCCATGTGAATCCCCGGTCCGGCAGGGAGATTTCCTTGTTGGTTCGAAGCTGGCCGCAGGCACGGCCCGCAAGGGCGATCCCTGTCGGCACCGCGCACAGGCGGGCCAACGGACGCGGGGCCGGCGGACAACGTGTCCTCCGGCCCCGCGGCGCTGACGCACTGATGCGCGGAAAGCTGGTCAGCAGCACCGACCCTGCGGGTTCTTCTCCTGCCAGTCGGAGTAGTCGCGCCAGAATTCCCGTTCGCCCATGGGAGCGACGCCCGGGTGCGTGCGGGCCTGGTGCTCGAGGTACACCCGGTATTTGTCCGCCCCCAGCACCCCCTCGAGGTAGCGCACGATCCCCCGGGCGATCTTGCCCGTTGCGGATAGTCCGCGCGCCAGCACCGAGGTGCCGCCGACCGGTGGGGTTCCGCCTGTGCCAGCCATGGTCAGTGACCCCCGCGTGCCATCTGTTGCTCCGGAGGAACCTGCTTCCAGGCCTGCTCCAGCTCCTTCTCCGCCGGGGAGGAAACCAGTCCGCTCGGGGCGTAGATCCTTGAAGGGACCTCCGGATCCTCGGTGTCGGTTCCCCCGCCGTTGGGGTAGGCGCGGATGGTGGCGATGATGGCCGTGACGATCACGATCACCGAAAGCACCAGGAAGATCACCGAAAGCCAGCCCTGGACGCCGGTGTTGCGCACCACTGCCTCCATGGCCTCGACGTTCTTGGCGGTGCCGAATGTGGTTTCCCCGCGTTCGAGTGCGCCCTTGAAGGCATTGTGCTGGGCGAAGTAGCCCACGGCCGGGACCGGGGAGAAGATCTTCAGGAACGACGCGTACACCGTGACGACGGTGGCGAATGCCAGCGGCAGCACCACGATCCACAGGTACTTGAAGTTCCCACGCTTGGCCACGATGGTCATGACCACGGCCAGTGCGATGGCCGCCAGCAACTGGTTGGAGATGCCGAAGAGCGGGAAGAAGGTATTGATGCCGCCCAGTGGGTCGGTGACCCCGAGGATCAAGATGTATCCCCAGCCGGCGACCATGATCGCCGTACATGCCCAGGCACCGGGACGCCAGGAGGTGTCCTTGAACTTCGGGATGAAGTTGCCGATGGTGTCCTGCAGCATGAAGCGGGCCACGCGGGTTCCGGCATCAACGGCGGTGAGGATGAACAAGGCCTCGAACATGATGGCGAAGTGGTACCAGAAGGCCATCATCGCAGGCCCGCCGAACCATTGGTTCATGATGTGGGCGATGCCCACGGCCAGGGTCGGGGCGCCGCCGGTGCGCGAGACCACGGATTCCTCGCCCACGCCCGCCGCCAGGTCGGTGAGCATGCTCGGGGTCAGGTTCACGCCGGTCAGGCCCAGCGAGTTCACGAACGCCACGGCGCCCTCAACGGTGCCGCCGGTGGCCGCAGCCGAGGAGTTCATCGCGAAGTAGATGCCGCGGTCGATGGAGATCGCCGCGACAAGAGCCATGATGGCCACGAAGGATTCCATGAGCATGCCGCCATAGCCCAGGAAGCGGGTCTGGCGTTCCTTTTCAACCATCTTCGGG
This sequence comes from Paeniglutamicibacter sulfureus, assembly GCF_039535115.1. Classification (NCBI taxonomy): domain Bacteria; kingdom Bacillati; phylum Actinomycetota; class Actinomycetes; order Micrococcales; family Micrococcaceae; genus Paeniglutamicibacter; species Paeniglutamicibacter sulfureus. Next base: position 3,601,755 of record NZ_BAAAWO010000001.1, on the reverse strand, counting down.
GTGGTTCCCGAGGAGATCAGCGCGTGGAACCCGGAGAGGGCACCACAGGCAATGGTGACGAAGAGGAACGGGAAGAGATGCCCGGCAACCACCGGGCCCTTGTCGGAGCCCGCGAACTCGGAGATCGCCGGAACAGTGATCTCCGGGCGGACCACGATGATGGCAACTGCCAGCAGGCCGATGACACCGATCTTCATGAACGTGGAGAGGTAGTCGCGCGGGGCCAGCAGCAGCCACACCGGAAGCACTGCGGCAATGAAGCCGTACACGATGATGAACCAGGCCAGCGTGGTGCGGTCCAGGTGGAAGAGCTCGGCACCCCACGCGGATTCGGCAACCCAGCGACCGGAAATGATCGCAAACATCAGCAGCGCAAAGCCGATCAGCGAAATTTCCATGACCTTGCCGGGGCGGATGAAGCGCAGGTACACGCCCATGAACAGGGCGATCGGGATGGTCAGGCCGACCGAATAGACGCCCCAGGCCGATTCGCCCAGCGCGTTGACAACCACCAGTGCCAGGATGGCGACGATGATGACCATGATGGCCAAGGTCGCAATCAGTGCGGCTGTGCCGCCGATGACGCCAAGCTCCTCGCGGGCCATCTGCCCCAGCGAACGTCCGCCGCGGCGCATGGAGAAGAACATGACCAGGTAGTCCTGGACCGCGCCGGCCAACACCACGCCGATGATGATCCAGATGGTGCCCGGAAGGTAGCCCATCTGCGCGGCAAGGATCGGGCCGACCAACGGCCCGGCTCCGGCGATCGCCGCAAAGTGGTGCCCGAAGAGCACACGGCGGTCGGTCGGCATGAAGTCCTTGCCGTTGTTTTTGTACTCGGCAGGGGTCGCCCGGAAGTCATTGGGCTTGGCGATCTTGCGCTCAATGTACTTGGAGTAGAAACGGTAGGCCACCAAATACGTGCACACCGCCGCGAAGACGAACCAGATGGCGTTGATGGTCTCCCCGCGGGAGAACGCCAGGATCGCCCAGGCGACGCCACCGAGCAGCGAAATCGCCACCCACAGGGCGATCTTGGCCGGCGTCCATTTACGTTCCTCGGCCTCCGCAACTTGCGGGTCTACACCTGCCGGGGGAAGCCCTGGAGCTGAAGGTTGGGACGTGCTCATGTTTTCCTCTCACGTGACGGATGGATCGGACGATGCGAGTGATCCTTTGGGCGCGCGCCCCGGACCTTAGTGGTCCACGACACCGCCCTCTGAGATACACCGTAGCCCGTGGGAAAAACAGTTTCAGAACTTTACGATGATTTTCCCCGTGTGGTTCCCCGAATCGAAGTATTCATGCGCCAAACGGGCTTCCGTGAAGGGGAAACGTCGGTCGATCGACAGATCCAGCGTGCCCTGGGCCAGCATCGGCAGCGCGTGTTTCCTCACTGCGGCGACGATTTCCTCCTTCTGGTCCAGCGGACGGGCACGCAGCGTGGTGCCCATGACCCTGGCGCGCTTGGTCATCAGTGCCCGGAGATCCAGTTCCGCCTTGGCCCCGCCCTGAAGGCCGATGACCACCAAAGTCCCGCCGGTGGCCAGGATGCGGACGTTTTGCGCGAGGTATTTGGCGCCCACGACGTCCAGGATCACGTCCACCCCTGCGCCGTCGGTCAGCTCCAGGGTGCGTGCCGCGAAGTCCTCCTCGCGGTAGTTGATGCCCGCGTAGGCGCCGAGCGCAAGGCAATGGGCGATCTTTTCCTCGCTCGAGGCCGTCACCAGGACCTGGGCCCCTGCAGCGGCCGCCAGCTGAATGGCCATGGAACCGATCCCGCCGGCCCCGCCGTGCAACAGCACGGTGCTGCCCGCGGTGAGCCCGGCCTCCAGGAAGAGGTTCGACACCACGGTCCCGGCGACCTCCATGAAGCCCGCGGCGTCGACCAGGTCCACGTCCTGCGGGATCTCGATGACAAGCCCGGCGGGCACCGTCACGTATTGGGCATATCCGCCCCCGGCCAGGAGCGCGCACACCCGCTGGCCAATGGCGGCCGAGACGACACCCTCCCCCAGCGCCTCGATGGTGCCCGACACCTCGAGTCCGGGGATGTCGCTGGCACCGGGAGGCGGCGGGTAGACACCCCGGCGCTGTTGCACATCGGCACGGTTGAGCCCGAAGGCCGCCACCTTGACCAACACTTCCCCGGGCCCGGGGACCGGCATGGGGCGCTCGGTCTCGACCAGCACTTCGGGACCGCCTGCACCGCGGTATTCAATGGCCTGCATCGTGGTCATGGTCTTCTCCCGTTTTCCTTTGCTTCGATCGCGGGTTTTGCCCGGCGGCCCATGCTTCTTAGGTCCCGGCATCCGCGTTTTGCCTTCTTGGGGCCACTCTAACCGCCGGGAAATTCCGGCTCCCGTTTGTGACCGGCGGGGCGTGGCGGTTCGAAGGCACCCGCGGGCTGGCGTATACTTTTTGGGTCTGGATGGTTGTCCGAGCGGCCTAAGGAGCTGGTCTTGAAAACCAGTGTGCGGTAACCCCGTACCAAGAGTTCAAATCTCTTACCATCCGCGCAATTCAAGGAGGCGGTTCCCGTACCCACGGGAACCGCCTCCTTCCGTTAACCATGAGGCCATGTCCAAGTCCAGTGTTCGCACGTAGGATTCGAATCATCCGGGCAAGCACGATTCCCGGATCCCGAACCAACGGCAACCAGGATTGGAAGCGTTCGAAGATGACCCTGCGCAACAGCACCCCCGCCGGAAACCCGGTCTGGACCGACATCATGAGCACCGACATCGAAGCCAGCAAGAAGTTCTATGCCGCCCTCTTTGGCTGGGAGTTCGAGGAACCGAGTTCCGAGGAGTACGGCGGGTACCTCAGTGCCACGAGGAACGGGCGCCTCGTGGCCGGGCTCTCCCCCTACCAGCCCGAGTTCGGCGGCATTCCGAACATCTGGTCGCTGTATTTGAAGAGCGATGACATCACCGCCACCGAGGCCGGCGTTCAAGACTCAGGCGGCCAGGTCCTGATGCCGCCGATGCACGTGGCGCCATACGGGCACATGGGCATCTTCCTTGATGCCGGCGGTGCCGCATTCGGCGTCTGGCAGCCGCAGGAGCACCAGGGGTTCGGCGTCGATTCCGAGCACGGGTCCCCGGCTTGGCACGAGCTGTATTCCAAGGCGTACCCCGCGGCGGTGGGGTTCTACTCCAGGGCCTTTGGCTGGGACATGCACGTCATGTCCGATGCCCCTGAATTCAGGTACACCACCTATGGGCAGGGCGACGATGCCCGGGCCGGGCTGATGGACGCCGCAGGCTTCCTCCCGGCCGAGGTCCCCGGATTCTGGGTGACCTATTGGGGCGTGGACGACGTGGATGCGGCCTGCGCGACGGCGGTGGCCAACGGCGGTGCAGTGACCGAGGGCCCGGAGGATTCGGAGTTTGGCCGGGTTGCCGCGATCACCGATTGCTGCGGTGGTTCGCTGAAGCTGGTGGGTGTGAAGCAGACCCAGTAGGTTCGGGCACGGGGGAAGGTGCGGATGCCGGCGCCCGCACCTTCCCCCGTGCCGTTAAAGCGGCTGGACCAGGTCCTTGACCTGGCTCATCCGCAGTACCTCGTGGGCAATATCCTGGGCGTCGCCGAGCGTCCGTGCCGCACCGTCAAGCGGCGCCCCAGCCTGGGCGGCAATCGCTGTGCCCCACTGGGCCGAGGACAGCTGCAGTCCGAGCACGAAGATCGCCCGGTGCGCCAACCCCCGGGCATCGACCATCCGGTAAGGCTCGCCGACGACGTCAAGCCCCTGTCCCGGGATCGGTTCGCCCTGGTCGTTGCGCATGGTGAAGGCAGCCGCCAACCCGTCGTCAAGCAGTTGCCGCAGCAGCGGTGAATCTGTTTGCAGCACGCGGTTGGCCGGCATCATCGCCTCGATGAGCGTCCGTGCCGTGTATGCCGGGGCATCGACCCAGGGCGAGGACGCGGTGAACATCCCGGTGGGCACATCGATCTCGAATTCCGGGTCGGGGCCGATGAATTCCACGACCTTGGCGCGCGCCAGCGCTGCCAGTTCCTCGATGCGCTGCAGGGGCGGACCGGAAGCCAACCCCTCCACCAGGGGCTCGAACCAACCCTGTACCTCGGCCAGCCGCGACTCGTCGGAAATCAGGCCCTCGGCGAGCAGGTCCTTGACGATCATGCGCCCGGCGTTCAACGTGGCGATGGCCATCTTCAGTGGGTCCTTCTCACCCTCCACCGAGGAAATGGCATCGTACTCCAGGTATTCCATGACCGCTTTTTGGTATGCCTTCAGGGAAGGGAATCCCTGTTCCGCAAAGGGATGCCCCAGCCCCGGAACATCCAGGAACCCCATGGCCGGAGCCAGTTCCCCCACGAGTCGTCGGGCTTCCTGCAGCCATACCTGGGACCCCGCCTGGTGCTCGGCATCGAGGGCATCGGTGAGCATGTCAACGAACTCGTCCGGGTCCACCTCGAAGCGGGAGGGGTGGCGCCGGGCCGCCGTGCGGTAGTACGCCAGCAGGACATCGCGGTGCAGCAACGGCCACACGTGGGCGTCGAAGCGCACCGTTGCCTCCGGGTTGAGCATCCGGGCCTCGGCGACCCTTTGGACGAGCACCTCGCTATCCAGGTAGCGCAGCCGGACCGAGTCCGGGATGAAATCCTCGATGCAGGATTTCGCGCGGTACGGCGTCCCGCGGCGGGAGGCTGCCACAATGCGCGGCTCGCGGCCCGTGGGCCAATACTCCAGGGCCCGGCCGGGCCCTCCGTTGATTTCGTTGAATTGACCCCCGCGTCCCACCGTCAAGGCAACCATCACGTCAAAGAAGTTCAGTCCCAGGCCCCGTACCAATACCGTCTCCCCGCCCGGCACCTTGTCCCAGGCAACGTCCCCGGGCACGTTCGGGCCCTGGTAGAGCAGGCCGGCATCATCGGCGGCCTGGGCCATGGCTCCCTGTGACGGGTTCAGTCGTGCCGAAACATGTCCCAGGGCCAAGACCACCGCGTCGGCGCGCAGTTCGAACTCCGGTCCCGACCGCCGCGGGTGGGGGCGGGTGCCATCGACGGGGTGGGCCTGAAGCAAGTAGTCGGCCTCCCCGCGGTGCAGCGCGGTGACCTCTGCACGCTCGAAGCGCACCTCGGAAACCGCCTCATGGGAACGAAGCGCTGCAACCGATCCGTCAAAAACATGACGCAGGTAGCGGCCGTAGAGGGCCCGCGGAGGGTAGGAGCCTCGTTCCATCTGCTCCAGTTCCGTTCTTTCCACGCTGCTGAGCGCCGCCCCGTCGCCGCCGGCGGCACGCCACTGGTCAAAGCTCAGCCCCGGCTCGTCCGGGTGCGTGCGGACGGGGGCCACCGTGGGGAACCCTGCCGGGGTGTTCATCAAGAAGAGACGGGACTGGGCCGTGGACCAGACATGACCGGCACCCGGGTCATGGACGTCATAGACGACCACAGTGATCTTGCGTGAGTGGCTCTGGGTGCGCCGCAACTCGGCAGCCAGGCGTTCGAGGACCGAGGTTCCCCTGGGCCCTGCACCCACAATGGCTATGACGTACGGTTCCCGACCGAAATTTTTCTTCTCACTCACGGATTCAGCCTAGTCTGCTGTTGCGGTCCATCGCTTCGCTTGGGCGCAGCATTTGAAGACCGCGCCCAAGCGAAGCGAGGGTCCGCACCGCTGGCAGGATTACTTAGGCCGCTTCATAGCTTTCGACGGTGGCACGCAGGGCATCTGCATGCATGTAGATTTCGTCCAGGCTCTCAATGGGGATGCGCGTCTCAGCCTTGTCCTCCCCAAACAGACCTAGGTACTTCTGCGATCTGTTGAAATGCAATCTGGCGATGGGCTTGCGATTGTTGTCGTCGAGGAGAACCGCAAAATAGGACTTCGCATCTCGATGCGCAATGCGGTTGACCTTGACGGTTTTGCAAACAATGGCTCGAACAATGTGGAAGCCTTCAATCTCTTCCAGGGTCGTGTCGACTCCATCGTCTTGCTCGAGGTCTGCCTCGGCCACGGGTTGGCTGGTTACGCTGGCCGCTGCCGCCGCCGCGGTGACCATGGGGATGTTCGGCTCCCCGAGTGCTGCCTTGAGCCGATCATTCACCTGATCCGCAAGGTACTGTTTCGTGGCCTTGGCAACGAGGCCCGTGAACTGCTCGCGAACCCGTTGCGTAAACTGGCCCCCGTAGACGCCCGCAGAGAGGAATTTGACCCACTCGGCCGTTGGCTCTTGGAAGTTCGCAGCGATGGCACGTTTGATTTCCCCGACATAACGTAATTCTTCGGCTGCGCTGACGATGGATTCAAGGTCAAAAGCGTCGCGGGAGAGCTTGCGCAGTTCGGGGATCAACGTTTCGTCGATGTCATTCATATCGAGGATCAAGAATGGCTTCGCATCCATCTTGTTCGGTGCATCAAGATCGGTATAGAACTGGTAAACCTCGCCATTGGTCAAGATCGCGATCCGTGCGGTGGTTGCTGCGAAGTATCGGTAAAGCTGAGACGCATGCTCATACTTCAGGCCACCGACCGATCGCTTGCACTCAATCAGGATCTGCACCTCGCCATCGAGCATGATTGCGTAATCGATCTTTTCGCCCTTTTTGATCCCGATGTCGGCGGTGAATTCGGGGACAACTTCCAGCGGATTGAAAACGTCATAACCAAGGATCGTCGAAATGAACGGCATGATGAATGCGTTCTTCGTCGCTTCTTCGGTTTCGATGATCGTGCGTTGTTGCTGAATCTTTGCTGCCAGCGCTGCTAACCGTTCTCCAAATTGCATTGATTTCCCCTATTCAACGAAACTAAGACCCAGTGCCCAACCTACCCACTAACCCGAACAAAAAAGTGATTCTCATCAGCAATTGAGTAACGAATCGGTTACGAACCCGAAGCACACATCCAACCGCATCCTTAGACTGTCCATATGAGCACCCCTCCCCTGGATACGCCCGCGCCGACAACTCTCACCGAACCGACTAATACTTCCACGACCCAAGCAATCGATCCGATTGCTCGAACAGATGTGCCCCGGCCTGTCACTGACACCCCCACAGATCCGCTTCTGTGGCTGGAAGAGCTGGATTCAGAGCGCGCCATGGACTGGGTACTCGGACAGAACGCCCGCACCGAAGCGGAGCTCTTCGACGAGGATTTCGCCGCCACCCAGGAAGAAATCCTCAAGATCCTGGATGCTTCCGACAGGATCCCGATGGTCACCAAGCGCGGGCAGCACTACTACAATTTCTGGCGAGATTCCGGGCATCCCAAGGGTTTGTGGCGTCGCAGCAGCTGGGAGTCCTATCGGCAAGACGATCCGCAGTGGGAACTACTGCTCGACGTGGATGCCTTGGCAGAAGCCGAAGGTATCGACTGGGTCTTCTCCGGGGCGCAGATGCTGCGCCCGGCACCGGGTGAAGAGTACGCTCGGGCCCTGATCAAGCTTTCCCCCGACGGAGGCGACCAAGTGCGAGTGCGGGAATTCGACCTGCCCTCCCGCGCCTTTGTCCCGGGCGGCTTCGACTTGCCCGTCGCCAAGACCAACGTGTCTTGGGCGGATGCCGACACGTTGTACGTGGCCACCGATGTCGGCGAGGGATCACTCACCCTCTCCTCCTACGCCCGCACCGTGCGTCGGCTGGTCCGCGGACAGGACCTGGACGATGGAGAGGAAATCTTCGCCATTGACCAGTCACACGTCCTGGCCTATGTCTCCCACGATTCGACGCCGGGCTTCGAACGCGACGTCGCCCACGACGTCATCGACTTCTACAATTCCAAGACGTTCGTGCGCCAAGAAGACCAATGGGTGCACTTGGACGTCCCCACCGATGTGGGCGTCTCGCTGCACCGTGGATGGGTGTTGTTCTCCCCGCAGACCGCCTGGACCCGCGACGGAACCACGTACATTCCGGGATCGCTCGTGTTGGCCGATCTTGGGGATTTCATGAGCGGTGCGGCCACATTGCGTGAAATCTTTGTTCCCACTCCATCCACGTCCCTGCAGTCCATCGATTTCACGGCAAACCACATTCTCCTCAACGTCCTGCAGGACGTCTCCTCACAGATCCTCGTCTGCGATCCGGCAAACGACTTCGCGCTGCATCCCTTGGACATCGGCTCCCCGCTGCACAGCTTCAGCATTTCGGCCGTCGACGACGAAGACCCAGTATGCGATGATGACTTCTGGCTGACGCTCACCGGATTCCTCACGCCCACCACGCTGGCCCGCGGAACCGTCAGCCTCAACCCCGACACCGAGGGCCCGGCTGTTCCACAGGTCGTCAAAAGCGCTCCTGCCCGATTCGAGGCCGGTGACTTCGAGGTCTCCCAGCACTTCGCAATTTCCGATGACGGAACCCGGGTCCCATATTTCCAGGTGTCCCCGCGCGGGCTGCCGCTCGATGGAGGGAACCCGGTGCTGATGAATGGCTACGGCGGGTTCCAGACCAGCCTGACCCCGGGCTACCTGGGTGCCCTGGGCCCTGGCTGGCTGACCCGCCGCACGAAAGAGGGCAGGCGCGGCAGCTATGTGGTGGCGAATATCCGCGGCGGCGGCGAGTACGGCCCGCGCTGGCATCGCGCCGCCTTGCGGGAGAACCGTCACCGCGCCTACGAGGACTTCGCAGCCATAGCCCGCGATCTCATCGCCCGGGGTGTCACCTCGCGCGAGCACTTGGCCGCCACCGGACGCTCAAACGGCGGACTGCTCATGGGAAACATGATCACCGGCTACCCGGAGCTTTTCGGGGCGATCTCCTGCGGCGTTCCACTATTGGACATGCGTCGCTACACCCGTCTTGCGGCCGGACATTCATGGATTGCCGAGTACGGGGATCCGGATGTGCCCGGAGACTGGGATTTCGTGCAGACCTTCTCCCCCTACCACCGACTCGATGATGCCCTCCCCGAGGGTATCGAGTACCCGGCCTCCCTGATCTGGAGCGCAACCAGCGACGACCGGGTCGGACCGGTGCAAGCCCGGAAGATGGCCGCGAAGATGATGCTCATGGGTGTGGGCAATGTTCGTTACCACGAGTCTCTCGATGGTGGCCATGCCGGGGCCAGTGACAACAAGGCCTCGGCCATCATGCTAACCACCAGCTATGAGTTCCTCTGGCGGCATGTCAGGGGTTGAGCCGAGACTGCCGGATCGTTAAACCCTGGTCCTCATGTGTCGCGGTGCCGGTTGCCGCGCCGATGCGCTTGAGTAGGCGTTGGCTCAGCCGGACCTCGTGAGGCAGTTCCCGGAGTTCGGCGGGATCAATGTCCAGATCCTGCCGCTCAAGGATTTCGCCCAGGTACTCCCAATAGTCCGCCGCCATATCTTCTTCAGTCTGGTCGCCAGACGGTTCATCCGGTCCAACCACAACCAATGCGGTTTCCCTGATGTCCTCTTCCGACGCCTCCGACCACGTCGCGGTCGAGGACCAACCGCGATCATCCAACAAAAGCACGTCACGTCCCGTGTCAAGAACGACAGCGAGCCGGGCCGTCACCGAAATACGTCCCTTGTTGGACGAGTTGTAGTCGAGATCGGCAATGGTGACCAGTCTGGTGGCTTTCATGGGGCCAACGCTACCTGCCATGCGGTGCCACTGGCCTCCGAAATCCACGGATCCCGGGGCTTTGTTGCCACACAAAAACACTCGTTTTGTGTGCCGCCCCAGCTTTGGGTAGTCTAGGGGAGCTGGAAACAGCAAAACGGACACGTGCCAGAGCGGCCGAATGGGCTTCACTGCTAATGAAGTGTCGGGGTTAAACTCGACCGGGAGTTCAAATCTCCCCGTGTCCGCTGAAAAACCCCTACTTCGGTGGGGGTTTTTTCGTCTTTACCCCCGCGGCCGGAAGAGGGTTGTTCGGACAAGAAACCGCGTTCGGCTGGCTCCGGGTGGAGCCAACCGTGAGCGGCCAGAAGTCCAGGTCCGGCGGCAGCACCGCCGGCGACCCCTACTTGTCTCCGTCTCCAAACGCATTGAGCAACGTGCGCACCATGTCGTCGGGCAGGCCGGTGTGGCGGACGACAATGGTCGTGGCCTCATCAAGCTCGCCCAGACGCAGGTGTTCCAGCAATTCAGTGCGTTCGGGTTCGGCAAGGTCATTGATGCTGAATTTCACGGCACCGTCCGGGCCCTGGCCTTCAAAACTGAAGTCTGCAATGTTTGCCGTTGGCGTCTCGCCGCCGCCTAACGGGGAGGCCGCGAGCATTCGCAGGATCTCTGCCTGCTCCAGGCCGGAGTGCTTGGCAATGAGCTCCGCAGCTCCCGGAAGGTCCTCGTCGCGCACCAACGAAAGAAACTGGTCGTACTCGGCAGGCGGCAAGTCCTCGCTGGCAAACTCGCGGGACTCGCCGTCCACCAGATAGGCGACCTTGAACTGCGTGGAAGTCCGTTCCGATTCGCTGCCGAATTCCTTGGCCCATTCACTGGGCACCACCCAGGGGTCATCGGATTTGTCGGAGTTTTCCGGCGCGGCTATGTTTTCGTCCATCCCGCCTTCAACGGCAGGAATGGCGGGCTCCGGCGTCAGCGGGATTTCGGTGGCCGCGCCGGTCTGCGGTTCGGAGATTTCGGATTCCTCTGCCCGGCGTTCGGCTTCGACCTGCTCGGAAATCGTGGGTCCGCCGGCGGAATCTTTACGGATCTGGGGGAACCGCTCCAGACTGCGGACGGCAATGATGCTGGCCTTGTACCCGGCCGCGGTCATGGCCTTGTAGTTTTGCACTGCGGCCATGAAGTCGCCCTGGGCCAAGGACTTGTAGACGGCTCGGTGACCCTCTGCTGTCAGCTGTGCTGCGGCTGCCTGGGCCGATTCCGGGGTGATTGCGGCAGAAACCTCTGCCGAGTTCTTAATGCGCAGCTTCTTCAACCCGATCCACGCAAGTCCGAGAATGAGCAGCGGAACGACGACCCAAAGCAGAATTTCCATGACTCTAGCCTACGGCCCCGCGGGACACAGTGCGGAACTAGGCGGCTGCCGGATTGTGTCGGCCCAGGCCCCGATGCCCGGTGTTGGCGAGATTTTCCATCCCCGCATGTTGACATCCGAGGGACCGAAAATCCCCCATCCGTCCTCGGCCATGCACAGGGGTCGTGAAGCCGCCGAAAATCGGCTGCATCACGACCCGCATTGCGCCTTGCGCTCCAGCCAGCGATTGGCTCCCTAGGCCCCCTCGGCACCGAGGATCAGACCACCAACGGGACCTCGTAGATCTCATCGGCCAGATGGCCTGCCCGCTCGTGGACCCGCTGGACCGCTTCTTTCGAGGGACCTTCGGACAGGCAGAAAATCTTCCCGCTTTCCGGATCGGCCCATGCCTTCTTGAATTGCACGTTTTCCTCGTCCTGGATGGCAAGATCGGCCGCGTGCGCAGCCTTCAGATCCTCCGCAGACAAGCCCTGCATGTGATTGTGCACGTCCATGAATTCAGCCATAGCAACACTTCCTTGGATTGTGGCAAACGCTTTCATGACTCAGCGTTCGCCTCATTGTAGGAGCTCCATCGAGCCTTATACAGAGCTGGATGACGCGGATTCTTACGGGAACCACACACCAGCAGGACAAGGCCGGATTGGCACATTTCCGGAACCGATTCCGGGGCTTTGCTAGCCCGCCGCTCCCAGCACGAAGGGAAGCACCCCGGGGGCACCTGCCTCGCGCAGAATCCTGGTCGCTTCGGTCAACGACCATCGGCTGTCTGCCAGGTCATCGAGCAGCAGGACCGGTCCGGGTGCTCCGGCAAGCTTCTCGGCCATTTCGCCGGGAACCACGAATTGGTCCCAGACAGCGGCGAGCCGGAAGGCGGAGTTTCCGCCCGAACCGCCGCGTGGTCCGTGATCCCGGTATTCGAGCTGTCCCAAATATGGAAGCCGCCCAATGGTCGAGATGCCCTGGGCAAACGATCCAACCAATTGCGGTCGGGTCCGCGACGGCATGGAAACCACTGCCACCGGCCGGGTGGACCATTTCCACTCGCTCAGGACCTTCACGCAGGCATCGAGCATGCCCTGTGAAATGGGTGCATCCGGTTCATCCGCATTTTCCAGCAACGCACGCAACCGGCCGCCCCAGCCCAAGTCGGTCAGGCGCGCCAGCGCGCGGCCGTCCTCGGCCTGGAACTCAGGCTTGATCTTGCCCTTGAGCTGCACACCAAGTTTTTCCATTCCGCCGGGGTACATCCGGCGGGCCTCAACCAATGCGCCTACCCTGCCCAGCGCGGTCTGTGCCGAGTCCTTGGCCGAGTCCTGGATGTCGTCCCTGAACCAGACGCCTGCGCAGTTGTCGCAACGGCCGCACGGTGCTGCGGCCGGGTCGTCAAGAGCCCGGGCGAGGAATTCCATGCGGCAGGTCTTCAGGTTCTCGTAGTCGAGCATGGCGTTTTGTTCGGCCACGCGTGCTGCTGCAACGCGGGTGTAGCGTTCGGCGTCGTAGAACCACTGGGCACCCGAGCGGATCCACCCGCCGGAGACTCGTTCCACGGCCCCGTCCACCGCCAGCACCTTGAGCAGCAGTTCCAGGGGGGTGCGCTTGATGTTGACGCGGGCCTCGAGCGCGGGAACCGAGAGGGGGCCCTGGGTGGCGCCGAGTTCCTGCAGGACGGCGTGCGCCTTTTGCTCGTCCGGCATCGAGCTCGTGGCAAAGTAGCGCCAGATTTCTCGGTCCTCCGGGCCCGGCAGCAGCAGGACGTCGGCGTTGATGCTGCCACGTCCCGCACGGCCCACCTGCTGGTAGTAGGCCACTGGGGAACTGGGCGCCCCGACGTGGATGACGAAGCCAAGGTCCGGCTTGTCGAAGCCCATGCCCAGCGCGCTGGTGGCGACCAGCGCCTTGACCTCGTTGTTCTTAAGCGCGGTTTCGGCGCGGTGGCGCTCCTCGGTGTCGGTTCGTCCCGAATACGCCAGCACCTTGTGTCCGGCCTCGGCCAGCAGCCGGGTGATGTCCTCGGCCGCGGAGACCGTCAGCGTGTAGATGATGCCCGAACCGTGGAAGTCGTTCAGGTGCGTGAGCAGCCAGGCGAATTGCGAGCGTGGCGATGCCAGCCGCAGCACCCCAAGGCGCAGGGATTCGCGGGCCAGCGACCCGCGAAGCGTGAAGACCTCGGCACCGCCCACGGCCAGTTGCTCCTGCACGTCGTGGACCACCCGCTCGTTGGCGGTGGCGGTGGTGGCAAGCACCGGGACGCTGCCGGGCAACGCGTGGATGAGGTCCTTGATGCGGCGGTAGTCGGGGCGGAAGTCATGGCCCCAGTCGGAGATGCAGTGGGCTTCGTCAATGACCAACAGCCCCATCCGCGCCACCAGCGCGGGCAGCTGGGTGTCGCGGAAGACCGGGTTGTTCAGCCGCTCCGGGGACACCAGCAACACGTCCAGCTCGTCGTTGTCGAGCTTTTGGGCAATTGACTGCCAGTCAAGGGCGTTTGCGGAGTTGATCGCCTCGGCCCGCACCCCGGCACGGGACGCCGCGGCCACCTGGTCGCGCATCAGCGCAAGCAGCGGGGAGACTATCAGCGTCGGCCCGGCGCCGCGGGCCCGCAGCAGCAGCGATGCCACGAAGTACACGGCCGATTTTCCCCAGCCCGTTCGCTGCACCACCAGGGCGCGGCGTCCCCCGGCAACCAGGGCCTCAATGGCCTCGAACTGCCCGTCGTGGAAATCGGCGTCGTCCCTGCCCACCAAGGAACGCAGGATGGCGGTGGCAGCGGAGCGCAAGTCCGAATCGATGCTGGGTGTGTAGGCGTCCATGGCCCCCAGTATTCCAGTGTCCGCCGACACTTGCCCGCACCGCAGGCAACCGCGCCCTATGGAACTACTCACCTTCGATGACTCAAATCCGCGCCGCACCATGCCAACCCGATAAGCTCATGGATGTGAGTGTGGAAATCGATCTTTCTGAGTCCTTCAAGGCCTACGACGTGCGCGGCATCGTCGGGTCCACTATTACGGCCGAGGCGGTCGAGGCCATTGGCGCCGCATTTGTCGACGTGCTGGGCCTGGCCGGACAGGACGTCCTGGTGGGCGGGGACATGCGCCCTTCCTCTCCAGAGTTCGCCGCCGCCTTCGCGCGCGGGGCTGCCTACCGCGGCGCCAACCCGAAGATGCTGGGGCTGATTTCCACCGACGAGCTCTACTTCGCCGCCGGGTCGCTGAACTGCGCCGGGGTGGTGTTCACCGCGAGCCACAACCCCGCCGCCTACAACGGCATCAAGATGGCCAAGGCCGGTGCCGTGCCGGTGTCCTCGGACACCGGGCTCTTTGACATCCGCGACCTGGCACAGAGCTACCTCGAGGAGGGGCTTCCGGTGTCCACCGAGGCCCCCGAGGGCACCGTCGGCGAGCTCGACGTGCTAGCCGGCTACGCCGACTACCTGCGCTCCTTGGTGGACCTGTCGGGCATCCGCCCGCTGAAGGTCGTGGTGGACGCCGCCAACGGCATGGGCGGGCTCACCACCCCCGCGGTGCTGGGCGACACCCTGCTGCCGGGTTTGCCGCTGGAAATCATCGAGATGTACTTCGAGCTCGACGGCACCTTCCCCAACCACCCGGCCAATCCGCTGGAACCCGAGAACCTGCGCGACCTGCAGGCCGCGGTGCTCGAACACGGCGCCGACATCGGCCTGGCCTTCGACGGCGACGCCGACCGCTGCTTCGTGATCGACGAAAAGGGCGAGCCTGTCTCCCCCTCGGCCATCACCGCGTTGGTGGCGGTGCGCGAGATCGCGCGCGCCCAGGCAGCGGGCGAGGAAACCCCGGTGGTCATCCACAACTTGATCACTTCCCGCGCCGTGCCCGAGGCAGTCACCGCGGCCGGCGGCCGCCCCGTGGTCACCCGCGTAGGCCACTCCTTCATCAAGGCCGTCATGGCCACCGAAGGTGCGGTCTTCGGCGGGGAGCACTCCGCCCACTACTACTTCCGCGACTTCTACAACGCTGACACCGGCATGCTGGCCGCAATGCATGTGCTCGCGGCACTAGGCCACCAGGACACCGCACTGAGCGACTTCGCCGCCGAGTACGAGCCCTATGTTTCCTCCGGGGAGATCAACTCCGAGGTCGAGGACAAGGCAGGGGCCGTGGCCCGCGTGCTCGCGGAATTTGCCAACGGGTACGAACACAACGCCGATCGAAGTGGCCTGGTCTGCCCGCCCTGCCATCCGGATCTGGCGAATCGAGCGACCGTTGTGGGTACCATGGACGGGACGACCGTGACGGCAGCCGATGGCTCGTTCTGGTTCAACCTCCGTCCCTCCAACACCGAACCCTTCCTCCGCTACAACGGGGAAGCCATTGACCGAAAGACCATGGAACTCGTCCGTGACGGAGTTCTGGATATCGTCAGGAGCAACGCATGAGCACCCCCGAAAACAAGATCACTGAACTCGACGAAGCCGCCCAGGCGGAACTGAACAAGGTCCTGGGCACCGCCCTGGGTGTCGCACGTGAGCAGCTGGAAGAACAGGGCGTGTTCCTTCCCTTCGCCATCGCCGTTGAGCCCGCCACCGAAGAAAACGCCGAGCCCGAACTGCGCTTGCTGGCCGTCCAGCCCACCGAGGACCTGGACGATCCCGAAGCCGACATCGACGCCGAGGTGATGATGAAGGACCTGGTCCAGCTACTGGCCGACCAGCGCGATTCCTTCAACGCCGTCGCCTTCGTTTCGGATGTCACCTTGCTCGATGACGGCATGGACGCGGTCCATGTACTGGCCGAACACCGCGCCGGAGCTTCGATTGCCATCGTGCAGCCGTACACCGCGCCGGATCCGGAAACCGGCATCTGGGAATTCTCCGAGCCCAGCGCCGAGGGCGGCCAGATCCAGGTCTGGGCCTAGCCCCCTCCATTGCTTTCCTGCCTCTGGCCCGGAACCCGCTAATCCGGGCTCTGGGCCACAGGTCTTTGTACAGGTATTCGGGGAAACCAGATGTCGCACGCCGGCGGCCCACTGTGCACCTCGGCACAGCCCGCGCCGCGGAGGGCCAACACCTGCGACAATGGAACACGTGAAACTCAGCGCCTTTGCGGACGTGTGCCTGCGCACCTTGATGTTTCTCGGCTCCCGTCGCGACCAACAGGTCACCACCAAGGAAATCGCCGAGCAAATCGGGGTGCCCTACAACCACGTGGCGAAGGCCATTGTGGAACTGCGCAACCGCGGCGCCCTGGACGTGGCGCGAGGACGCTATGGCGGTTCGCAAATCACCGACCAGGGCTTGAGGCTGCCCGTCGGTACCCTGATGCGCGACCTTGACGGCCGCGAGGATGTCGTCGATTGCGTTTCCGAAGCCGGTATCCCCTGCCCGCTGCTCGCTGGATGCAAGCTCCGCGGTGCCCTTCGACGAGCCCGGGAGGCGTTCTATGCCGAGCTCGACCTTTTGTGCGTAAGGGATCTCACCTCGCCTTCCGCCAGCGTACTGCTCCCCTTCCCGGCGCTGCCCTAACCGCCTGCCGCCTCATATTTTGGGGCGAGGTGCTCCCGTCCAGGTTGTCTGGGAACCGCTCCCGGGCCCACATACCAACGGGCCGATTTGCTTCCGACTTCTACTCCGTGTAGAACTGAATTATCAATCTTGCATATCGGATGCAAGATAACACAATCACCCTCCGTCAGGAGCCACAAGATGCTTTCCGAGAAGTCCCGCCCGGTCATCGAAGCCACGCTACCCATCATTGGCGAACGCATTTCCCACATCACCCCCAAGTTCTACGAGCGCTTGTTCGAAGCCCACCCGGAGCTCCTGGACGGACTCTTCTCCCGTGCAAACCAGAAGAATGGTATGCAGCAACAGGCGTTGGCCGGATCAATCGCCGCATTCGCCACGCATCTGGTCAACAACCCGGGCACCCTGCCGGAGGCCGTTCTGTCCCGAATCGCCCATAAGCACACCTCGCTGGGCATCGTCGAGGAACAGTACCCGATCGTGTACGAGCACCTGTTCGCCGCGATCGTCGAGGACTTGGGCGACGCGGTGACCCCCGAGGTCGCAGAGGCATGGACCGAGGTCTACTGGCTCATGGCCGACGCGCTGATCAAGATCGAAAAGGGCCTCTACGCCAAGCAGGCCAACGACAAGATCTGGACCCACTGGAAGCTTGTGTCCAAGGAAGCCGCCGGCACAGGATCCGTCACCTTCCGCTTCGTCCCGGCAGACGACACCCCGGTCACCGTCGCCAAGGCCGGCCAGTTCGTCTCGGTCCGTGTCCCGCTGCTGGACGGATTGCGCCAGTGCCGCCAGTACACACTCAGCGATTCCGTCACTTCCACCACCGAGCGCGTGATCACGACCAAGTTCGACGGCGGCGGCGAGGTGTCCCCATTCATGCACCAGCACCTGAGCGTCGGGGACGTCATCGAGCTCTCCAACCCCTACGGCGACCTGGTCATCGACACCACCGGCGCTCCGATCATCCTGGCCACAGCAGGCATCGGCTGCACCCCGAGCGCCTCCGCACTGGCCACCCTGGCCGCTGCAGGCTCTGACCGCCAGGTCATGGTGCTACACGCGGAGGCCACCGAGGATGCCTGGGCGCTGAAGGAGCAGATGCTCGAATCCGTCGAGTCCCTGCCCAACGCCGAACTGAAGCTGTGGCTCGAGGACATCAGCGCCAAGGCCGAGGACACCGAAGCCGCCGAGGGCTACATGTCCCTGGCCAACCTGGAGCTGCCGACCGATGCCCGCCTGTACCTGTGCGGCCCGCTGCCGTTCATGCGCGCGGTCCGCTCGCAGGCCATCGAGGCGGGAATCCCCGCCACGAACATCCACTACGAGGTCTTCGGCCCCGATCTGTGGCTCGCCGCCTAACGACTGGGAAGCCACGGGTCCCGCGGCGATAGGCATATCAGCGGAACCCGCTTGGGGGGCAAAGGCCGCCACCGATAACTCGGTGGCGGCCTTTGCGATTGCGCAAGAACTGACCAATTCGATTCGATGACGGCAAACCGCATCCCGTGGTGAGAGGGCTACGGGTGTTCCAAACGCTTACTCATTCGCACTTTTGGTGTTTGCGATTTCACGTTCGTTCTTGTCGGTCGCAATGATGAACATCGCCATTGTCGCAGCCGATGTCTTTTTCGTGTATCCGGTGATCATGAGCAGTAGACCGAATGTGATCCCAATAAACGGAACGCCGTTCCCGGATGTTTAGGCGGAGCTTTCGGTAGCGCATGTGGAACGAACCGGTAGCAAAAATGTAAGTATCCGGTAGCGCTTCGGGGGATTCAGAGTCAGGATTGCTTTCACCCACGGCAACAGGTCGTGGACAGTGAAAGGAAACCGACCGTAGTGGCTGATTACAAACAAATCATGGCCCTGCTGGTGCAGGGCAATTCGTATCGGCAGGTCCAAGCGCGAGCCGGTTGCTCGCATCGAACGATCTCCAAGGCCCGCCAGGTCCTTGACGACCAGAAACTGACCACCCTTGATCAGGTCGGTGCGCTTAGCGATGAGGACCTTGACCGGCTTTTCAGCGATGGCCGCAAGAACGTGTCCAGCGAGTTCGTTCCCGTCAACATCGATGCCGTGGTGAAGGCCCGGATCGGCCGGAAAAAGCCACCGTTAAAGGTCATGTGGGCCCGCTACCTGGACACCCCGCACACGGGCTCCGCCCGGTTTTACGGGTATGAACGGTTCTGCCAGATCGTTGCCGAGCACGTGAAGGCCAACGACCTGACCAGCCCGCTTACGCACGAACCCGGACGCACGATGCAGGTCGACTGGGCCGGGACCAAGATGCAGCTGACCGACCCCATCACCCGGGAAACCACGAAGGTCTCGGTCTTCGTGGCGTCGTTGCCGTATTCGGGCATGATCTTCGCGTACGGGTCCCTGGACGAGAAGCTTCCAGCGTGGTGCCAGATGCACCGCAGGGCCTTTGAATATTTTCAAGGCGTGACCCAACTGGTCATTCCCGACAATGCCTCGACCGCCTCGAACCAGATCAGCCGCTATGAAAAGGCCCGGGACGTGAACCAGTCCTATGAGGCTTTCCTGGAGTATTACCAGAGCGCGGCAGTCCCGACCGGATCCTACAAGCCGCAAGAGAAAGGCCACGTCGAGGCCGGGGTGAAGATCGTGACGAACTGGATCATCCACTATCTTGCCGACCGGCGCTTCACGACCCTGGATGAGCTCAATGAGGCCGTGGCCGAACAGATGGACATGATCAACGAACGGACGCCCTTCCGCGGTGAGCCCCGCTCCCGGCGTGAGTGGTTCGAGGAAGCCGAGCGCCCCGAGTTGATCGGCCTCCCGGATGAGCCGTGGCGGGAAGTTCAGTGGCGCAAGGCGAAGGTCTCGCGGGACTGGCACGTGCAGGTCGACACGATCAAATACTCGGTTCCGCACCAGCACGCCGGGCAGACCCTGGACGTGCGGGTGGTCGGTGAGCAGGTCACGATCCTTGCCGGCGGGGCAGTGATCGCTTCGCACCAGCGTGGGGCGCGGCGTCATTCCTACGTCACCGACGCCGACCATGCGCCGCACGGGTATGAGGACACCTCACTGCTATGGACCCGGGCCTATTTCATCCGGCAAGCGACCAAGGTCGGCCCCTACACGGTCCAGGCTTTGACCCGGTTGCTGGAGCGGAAGAAGATCGAAGCCCAGGGCTACCGGTCGTGCTTGAACATCCTCGAGCTGGGGAAAGGCAACAACCGCAGCCTGTTGGAACAGGCCTGCCACGACCTCTGCGTGCACGACGCGAGGAACCCGATCAGCTATACCGCGGTCAAGCATCGCATCGCCGTCCTGCGTGCGGACCATGCCGGGCGTCCTGCAACTCTCGCTCCTGGCCCGGGGCCGTCCGCTGCGACGGGGAGAACGGTGGGCGTCCGGGATACCAGCCGTGCCCACCTGGACGGGATCTCGCAGTTCAGTCTCGAGGCGCTGACCAACGCAAGCCTGACCGAGCCGACGACGGGGGAAGGCCGTGCTTGACCACCACCTGACGGAAGATGACATGGGGCTGTTTACCAGGTTGCGGATGACCGCGTTCGGCCAGGCTGTCATCGACATGGCCAACGATCCGGCCTATGACGAATGGACGTTCTCCCGCAAGGTCCGTCACGCCTTGGACCAGGAGACCACGGCCCGGGCCCAGCGTCGGGTGGTGAAACTGCTCAAGGAGTCGAAAACGCCCAACCCGGCCGCTTGCATTGAAGAGATCCACTATCTGCCCGATAGGACGCTGAACCGGGAGGTCGTGGCACGGCTCGCGTCGTGCCAGTGGATTGAGCAGACGACGAATCTGGTGATCCTCGGGAAATCAAGTGTCGGCAAATCGTATTTGGCCCAGGCCTTGGTCAACGCGGCTTGCCGGCACGACCACACGGCACGCTACTTCCGGCTTGATGACCTGGCCAATAAGCTCGCGGTCTATCATCGGGCGGACTCCGAACGGCTGAAGTTCCTCGGAGACCTGCACGACTGCGATGTCCTGGTCCTGGATGATTTCCTGACCACGCCGATCAGCCCGGAGACTGCGAGCGAACTGCTCAATATCCTCGCAGGACGTGAACACCGGGGCGCCACGGTGGTGACGTCGCAGTTCGATCCCGAGGACTGGTACAAGTCGCTGCACGATGCGGTGATCGCCGAGTCAATCCTTAACCGCATTGTTTCCAGCAGTGAACTGATCCAGCTTGACGGGCCGAATATGCGCCGGCGCGCCCACGCCGATCAAGGAGCTGAGCCTGCAAGCTAAAGCGGTGGGGTGCTGGTGCGAGGGTTCGGGCACTACCGGGTCCTCGCACCAGTGCTACCGGTTCGTTCCACAGGCGTTACCGAAAGCTCCGTCCATACACCCGGAAGCAAAGAGAGTGAGAGCTCCAACCACCAGGCAAAGTGTCGAAATGATGATGCCAGTAATTTCGAGCCCATCGCCAGCTTTACTGATGGTTTCGTGTGTTGGTATTACAGGTTTCTTGGTCATCGGTTGTGGCCTTTCACGGGGATTCGATTCTCATAGCCAGCAATCGCCGGGTCAGACCCCGGTTCGATTCACTTCGAACCGAATATCGACAGTATCCCGAGCCTATAGGGGACCTCGCAAAAGTGAGACTCGGTGTCGAAGTGGGCCTAGTCGGATTACAAATTCAAGGTAGTCGGACAGGAATTTTAGCTAGAGATCCCGAATCCCCGGGCGAGATCTCAATAAGCACGTTCAAGCCCATCCCGGCCATGGCGAAGACCGCCACCGATCGTTCGGTGACGGCCTTCGATTTTCGGGCTCCCGCGGCCATCCGTGAGCAGCGCGTGATCCTACTGTCCGGGCTCCTGCAAGCGAGGGTGGGCGGTGTGCTTTTCGATCCAGGCCCGCACAGTGGCGTTGAAGAGGATGGGATCTTCGATGTTCCACTGGTGGTGCATGCCCACGGCGGTGCGGAACTCGGCCTGCGGGAGGGCGCGGGCCAGGGCCGGGAAGGACTTGGCCACCAGCTTGGGTTCCTTGCTTCCGGCAATCACCAGCACGGGTCCCTTGTAGTTCCCGAGCTTGTCCGGGACGCCGCCGGGATCCACCTCGTCCATGATGGCGCGCATGTTGTCGGCACGCAGGTGCGTGCCGTGTTCGGTGAAGAGTTCCTTCTCGTCGGCGACCATGCCGTAGGCGCCGGCCTGGAAGCGCCAGTACCATTCGCTGCCGAAGAGGCGAAGTTGCATCCGGCTCATGGTCCGCATGGAAGCCGAGACTCCTGCGGCCGGGACGCCGGAAATCAGCAATGATTCGACGAGTTCCGGGTGCCTGGCCAACACGCGCAGTGCCACGACACCACCCAGGGACAGGCCCACGAGGTGGGCACCGCCGTTGGAGACCTCGTCGGCAATGACGGCTGCCACGTCGTCGGCGGCGCTGTCGAGCCCCGCCCAGTCCTCCTGGGCCCGGGCGCCGAAGCCGGGAAGATGAGGGGTGAGGACCTCGTAGTCCCCAAAGGCCCGCACCTGGGGGTCCCAGGTCCAGTTCGCGACGTTGCCGCCGTGCAGGAAGACGATGGTCTGCGCGGCCTTGCCGTCCCGGCGCGGGCGTGTGGGCGCATGGAACTCCGGGTACGCGCCGGGATCACGCGGTGCCGGTGAGGACGCCTGCCTTGATTCGGTGCCCGGCGCCGCCGCAGCCCCAGGCTCGGGGCGTGTGTGCGGGACCGTCGTCCTGGATTGTCTCGGGGCCTTGGTATGGCGCGCCGGCTTGTGGGTGTCGGAGGCCTTGTCCCGGACAGCGGTCCGGGGCACTTCACCGGAGGGTTTCGCGGGTTCCTGCATGGCGGCGGCTTCGGCCGGGGCCTTCGGCGCCTCGGCAGCGGCTGGCACGGCCTCCTTCGCCTCGGGCTT
This sequence comes from Paeniglutamicibacter sulfureus, assembly GCF_039535115.1. Lineage (NCBI taxonomy): Bacteria > Bacillati > Actinomycetota > Actinomycetes > Micrococcales > Micrococcaceae > Paeniglutamicibacter > Paeniglutamicibacter sulfureus. The sequence continues at coordinate 3,579,466 of NZ_BAAAWO010000001.1, read as the reverse complement.
CACGGCGTCCTTGGCGGCAGTCTTAGCCGTTGGCTGCGGTTCGGGGCGCGGCTTGCGTTCCTTTGGTTCGCGTTTCGGGGATGTCGCCTTGGCCGGACGATCTTGCTTGGGGGCCTTAGCCGGCTTGCCGGCAGCGGTGGGCTCGTCCGCGAAGGAACGGTCCACGAATTCCTCGTCGGTTCCGGCATCACCGTCGGCGGGGTGCTCGTGGCGGTTCATGGCAGGTACTCAGTCACGGCGTCCAGCCATTCGAGTTCGGCCGATGCGTGGCGGATTCCGTTGTCCAGGGTTGCCGCCATCAGGAAGCTGCGGCGGTCGGCTGCTGCTCTCATGTCAATGTCCTCACGCTGGGAGAGGTAGTCGTCCAATACCTCTTGCGTCGCCTCGCGTCGGGACTGGATCATCTCCAACACCGAGTCGCGATCGAGTTCCGCGGCAAAGAACACCCGGGCCAGGAACGGCTCGCGAGGCGTGTGGGCGGTGACCTCGCCACCCAGCCATTCCACGAGCTCCCGGCGACCCTGGTCGGTGATGTGGTGTTCCTGGCGGTCCGGATAATTTCGCTGGGCAATGGTGGTCACGGTCGCGTGGCCGTCCTTCACCAGCTGGGCCAGGGTGCGGTAGATCTGTGCCTTGTCGGCGTTCCAGAAATGATTGATGGACGAGTCAAAGTGCTTCTTCAGTTCATACCCGGTCATGGGCGCCAAACTCAAGAGCCCGAGGATCAAACGCGCAAGAATCATGCTTTCATCCTGACACATCCCCTAGGGGATTGTTCCAGCAGCCACGCACTTAATAACGGATCCCATCGACCAAAGGCGTGCCCCACCACCGGCGATGACGAGAAAGGCAGGCCTTGTCGCGGGGTAGCGGAAGGGCCCCGCCCTCATCGCTCCCGCCTTCCCGTAACCGGGAAGGCGGGCGATGAAAACGGGGCCCTGGAGAACTGCTGTCTGCGCGGGGAAGCCTAGGCCCCCATGCGCTCCTTCAGTCCATCGAGTTCGCTGCGCAGCGACGCCGGAAGCGCCTCGCCGAACTTTGCGTACCATTCCTCGATGCTGGCCAGCTCGGTGGCCCATTCACCCTTGTCCACTGACACTGCGGCGTCGACGTCTGCTGGGGTCATGTCCAGCCCGGTCAGGTCGATCGAGTCGCCGGTCGGCACGAATCCGATGGGGGTCTCGACGGCGTCGGCCTTGCCCTCGATGCGATCGATGGCCCACTTCAGCACGCGGGAGTTGTCCCCGAACCCGGGCCACGCGAAGCCGCCCTCGGCGTTGCGACGGAACCAGTTGACGAGGAAGATCTTGGGCAGGCGTTCCGGGTTGGCCTTGGATTCGATGGAGTCCCAGTGATTCAGGTAGTCACCGGCGTTGTAGCCGATGAAGGGAAGCATGGCCATGGGGTCGCGACGAACCACGCCCACGGCGCCGGCGGCTGCAGCCGTGGTTTCCGAGGACAGGGTCGAGCCCATGAAGATGCCGTTGGTCCAGCTACGTGCCTGGGTCACCAAGGGAATGGTGGTCTTGCGACGTCCGCCGAAGAGGATCGCGTGGATCTCGACGCCGTCCGGGCTGTAGTACTCCTGGGCCAGCATGTCGACCTGGGAGATCGGGGTGCAGAAACGGGAGTTCGGGTGTGCGGCGGGACGGCCGGAGTCCGGGGTCCAGTCGTTGCCCAACCAGTCGGTCAGGTGCGCCGGGGCCTCGTCGGTCATGCCTTCCCACCACACGCCGCCTTCGTCGGTGAGCGCAACGTTGGTGAAGATGGAGTTGCCCTTGGTGATGGCGCGCATGGCGTTGGGGTTGGTGGACCAACCGGTGCCCGGAGCGACGCCGAACAGGCCGTATTCCGGGTTGACGCCGCGAAGCTCGCCTTCCTTGCCGATGCGCATCCAGTTGATGTCATCGCCAAGGGTCTCGGCCTTCCAGCCGTCAATGGTCGGATCCAAGAGGGCCAGGTTGGTCTTGCCGCAGGCGGACGGGAAGGCGGCGGCGACGTTGTAGCTCTTGCCTTCCGGGTTGGTGAGCTTGAGGATGAGCATGTGCTCGGCCAGCCAGCCCTCGTCGCGTGCCATCACCGAGGCGATGCGCAGCGCGTAGCACTTCTTGCCCAGCAGGGCGTTTCCGCCGTAGCCCGAGCCGTAGGACCAGATGGAGCGCTCTTCGGGGAAGTGCACGATCCACTTGTCCTCGTTGCACGGCCATGCCACGTCGTCTTGGCCGGGAGCCAACGGGGCGCCGACAGAGTGCAGCGCGGGGACGAAGAAGGCTTCCTCGGCTTCCATCTTTCGCAGCACGTCATTGCCTATGCGGGCCATGATGCGCATGGATGCGACAACGTAGGCGGAGTCGGTGAGCTCGACGCCGTACTGCGGCTGCTCTGCGTCCAGCGGTCCCATGACGAATGGGATGACGTACATGGTTCGACCGCGCATGGCGCCATCGAACAGGCCCTTGAGCATCGACTTCATCTTGACCGGGCTTTCCCAGTTGTTGGTGAAGCCGGCGTCCTTCTCGTTTTCCGAGCAGATGAACGTACGTTCCTCAACCCGGGCCACGTCCTTGGGATCCGAGAATGCAGCGAAGGAGTTGGGGAACGAAGGATCGGTGAGCTTCTGCAGCGTGCCACCGGCAACCAGTTCAGCGGTCAGGCGATCGTTCTCCTCCTGCGTGCCATCCACCCAATAGACATGGTCAGGCTTCGTCAGTTCCGCGATTTCCTGCACCCAAGCGGCAAGCTTTGAATGCGTTGTCGGTGCTGCGTCGATGACCTTCTGGTCCGAGCTCTCGCTCATGTCCATTCCCTCCATTGGGCTGAATTTGCAATATGTCGATGCTATGGGGCCGATCCTCGGAGCCCCTGTGACCCATATCGCCAAAAAACCCGGAAAATGATTTAGTTAAGCCGAAAACCCCGGCATTTCGGGCTTTGCCCATTTGCCCCTAAACGCAAGAAGTGACGAAGGTCACGTAGACCGGTATACTTCATGAAAAGCCTCCCCGAAACCTTTCATCTCGAAGGCCCCTGGATTTTGCACGGGCGACATTCCTCTGTATAGTTATTCGAGGTCGAACCGCGAGGTTGGTACCTAATACAGAATATGCGCCCATAGCTCAGCTGGATAGAGCGTCTGTCTACGGAACAGAAGGTCAGGGGTTCGAATCCCTTTGGGCGCACCAATGAGAAAAGCCACGAGAAATCGTGGCTTTTCTGCTTTAATCACGGGCCAGGCCGCTCGAGAGTCGGGCCTTACCGAACCTGTCGCCGATCAAGCCTCCCTCGGTACGGGCGGGGCGGGCGGCTTGATGGTGTTCTCCACGGGCGTGACCACCACTTCTCCCTTTTCTTGCGCCTTCCTTTTCGTCACCTCTTTTGCGCATGAAATGCTCATCGGCCAGGGAGCCGTCAACACCGCTATTGCCGAATCCGGCCCACCGCCTTGTCCCAAGGAAACGGTTTCCACTCGAAGCCGGCTTCCCCAGGTTCAGCAGTACATGCCCCGGATCGCCACGGGAAGCGTGAGTTCGCGCACGAATATCCTGTTTGAATCGACCAGCACGCCAAAGGTATGTATAGTTGTTCGAGGTCAAGCTGCGAGGCAGGATCAAAACCGAATATGCGCCCATAGCTCAGCTGGATAGAGCGTCTGTCTACGGAACAGAAGGTCAGGGGTTCGAATCCCTTTGGGCGCACTCATATGAAGAGAGCCGCAATCGAAAGATTGCGGCTCTCTTTATTTTCGGCTTGGCTGCCTATACGCCGGCCCTCAAGTATCCAGTGCCAGGAAAGCCACCGCTTCATCGACGGCAGCCAGCAGGACCGGTTCGCTCAGCGAGCGGAAATGCCCTGCAACTTGAAGCCTCACGTTCCTTGCACCGACAAGGGCACTGCCAACGGGAATGTGCGGATCAAATTCCGGATAAATGGAAACAATCCGGTCATTGACTTCTTCCTGCGCCTGGAGCGAGACAAGGACTGCGTTCGTTGGCGAAAAGTGGCGCAGCGTGCGCGAGAACAGGTATTTGGCATAGATGGAGCCGGCAAATGGCGTTCCAATGGCCACCAGACCCAGGATCTGGATCTCCGAGCCAGGTGGCGACTTCATCTCGGTCTTCTGCGATAGCAGCACGTCGAGCATTGCGTGCTTGCCCGTCAAGCCGCCCTTGCTGTGGGCCAGCAAAAGGCACTCGTTGATCCCATGTTGCCGGTGAAGATCTGCGAGGCGCCGCCGCACGATCTGCGCGGACTCGGGCACCGGACGCTTGTTGATTCCCAGTTCCGGGACAGTGAACACGCGGTACCCTGCCTCGTTGAGCCGCGAGGCTGCCGGCTCAAGAAAAAGCCAGGTTTCGTACACTCCGGGGAGCAACACAATGGCAGGAAGCGACGCGTCGCCGTTTCGGTACGAGGCGGGACTTTCGCGGCGGACCAACGACATGAATTGCCGCCAACCGGCATATGCGTAATCCAATAGCCACCACCGTGCGCGCGACCAGCGGTTCATGGCGTCCCTTCAATGTCTTAGTTCCCCGGCTTGCCGTGAGGTCGGCGATCGGCGGGATGCCGCGGCATCCCTGGTTCCGCCACACACAATACCCAAACCCGGCCATCGGCGTGCACGGCTCCAGCCGGGAGTCGGCTCGGTCGCCGCTCGCCTAGCTCGGCATTTGCGCGACGATGCAGGTGGGGCTATCCAATGCCAGCGAGTTCAGGTGCTTGAGTGGCAAGCCGTCTTCTGGACCCAATCCGAGGACCTCTATGGTGTTCGAGAGTTGGTTGGCCACCAATAGTGAGTTCCCTACCTGCAGATGATGTCTCGGCCACTCGCCCGCACACGGCACGGCTCCCAGGACGACGGGCCGTCCGCCTTTGAGCTCCAGCACGGAAATGGCGCGGGCTCCACGCACCCCTACGTAGAGCTTGTTGGTGTGCCGGTCCAGGGATATCTCCGCGGGGAAGTGCTCGCCGGCGAGGATGCCGTCGCCCAGGGAATCGCGCGACACTTCCTGCCATTCACCCGCGGCGTTGACGGCCAGCGCAATGACCTGGGCGCTGTGTTCAGTGACCACGTAGATGAGCCCCGATGGATGCTCCACGAGGTGGCGCGGGCCGTCCCCCTTGCGCAAGGCGACTTGCCGGTGCAGCCGCAACTCCCCTCCCACCAGGTCCCACATCCGCAGTGAATCGTGGCCCAGGTCGGTGGTGACGATCTTGCCAGAGCGCAGCGCCGTGCCTTGGTGAGCACGGGAGGCCCTCGGGTGGTGACCAGGGCTGGCAAAGGGGTCGGTCGATGCGGGCGCAATGGTGGGCTTGGCCAGCGAGCCGTCCGCATTGATCGGGTAAGCCAGCACCCGCCCGTCACCGTAGCAGCTGGCAATCAACACGGTTCCGGCGCCGGCGACGGCCAAATGGCACACCATCGGACCGGCAGCCACGGGCTTGCCCAGGGACTCAAGCTTGTCCTTGTCCATGATTCGGTACGCGGCGATCTCGCCGCGGTGTTCCAGTGCCGCATACAGCACTGGAAGCTTCGGGTGGGTTGCCAGCCACGAAGGTGAATCAGCGGCGTGGGCCAGGCCGAGATCCGTGAGCAATCCGCGGCTGATCTCGATGGCCCGGATGCCCAGGCTCGTCCCGCCGCCGTCCGGGGAATAGCCGCCAACCCAAAATCTCTTGCCCATATCCCCATCTTCTCCCGCGTCCCTGTCCCTGCGGAGCCCGGTGGCCAAAAGATGCTTGATTGTGTCATTGGCCCACCCTTGGGAACGAGATTCGTGGCGAACCAGACACCCACACTATTTGAACTGACCGGTCAGTTCGGTTTATGCTCTAATCGTGCTTATCGCCGATAGCCTGGCCATTGCCGGCCGCCACCTGCCCCTCCTGCATCCAACGAGCCTCGCCGTTGCGCGCGGCGAACTCCTGCTGGTCCAGGCGGTGCCCCAGCCCACCCGCACCGCACTTGCACTGGGCCTCAGTGCCCGCATGCGCCCCACCGAGGGAACGGTGAGCTGGTCGGGCAATTCCACGCTGGGCCCGGTACGACGCATCAGCGCACTGGTCGATTCCCCGGAAATCAACGAACCCGAGGCACACCTCCGGGTGCGCGACCTCGTGGCCGAGGACCTTGCGCTGCAGCCCGGACCGATCTGGCGGCGAAGCGGGATCGATGCCTGGATCAGGAAACACCACATGGACGAGCTGGCCAATGAATGGCTCGACGCCATCGACCCGCTCGCACGTCTCGCGCTGCTCACCCACTTGGCGCTCGAGGACCGCGGCGTCGAGATGCTGGTCTTCGATTCCCCCGACCGCCATGGCATCCCCGAGGACGACTGGTTCCACTATCTGCAATCGGTGGCCACCGGGCGCCGTGCCCCGGCCGTGGTGGCGGTCGTCCAGCGCATCCCGGCGAATTGGGGCGGGTCGACGGCTTGGGCCGGCCGGGTGCAGGACAAGCTGGCGGTTGCTCCGGCACCCGCGGCGGACCTCGATACGGAAGACCAGGCGACCGCCGCACCCCGGGAGAACCCCGGGGAACCGGTCGCCGAGGCATCCCCAGTGACTGCCCAGGGCCTCGCCGATGACGCCGATGCCGCGGCACCCACCACGCATTTGACCGCACCGAAGGAAGAATCATGACCACGTTGCGCCTGGCCCTCTCCGAACTCAAGCGCATGACCTCCGGGCGCCTGCCGCGGATTGCCATCATCGCCATGTGCCTGGTCCCGTTGCTCTATGGCGCCCTGTACCTCTACGCGAACTGGGACCCGTACGCACACCTGCACAACGTCAAGGCGGCCATCGTCAACCTCGACGCCGGTTCCGCGCAGGACGGCCAGGAGCTGAAGGTCGGCGACGACGTCACCGCCGAACTGCTTGAGGACGGGACCTTTGGCTGGAGCGTGGTCACCTCCGAGGCCGAGGCGGATGCGGGGGTCGCGGCCGGCGACTACGCCTTCGCCATGACGATCCCCCAGGACTTCTCCGCCAACCTCGCCTCCCCCGGCGACTTCGAAAAGGCCAAGCAGGGCATCCTGAAGATCACCACCAATGACGCCAACAACTACATGGTCGGCACCTTCGCCGACAAGCTCGCCGGACAGGTCCACAACACCGTGGCCAAGGAGGTCGGCACCCAGACCGCCGATGCCCTGCTGACCGGCTTCTCGGACATCCACACCTCCATGGCCAAGGCCGCCGACGGCGCCGGGGAACTGCACACCGGCACCGTGAAACTCTCCGATGGGGTCACTTCCCTGGCCGATGGCACGAAAACACTTGGCAACGGGGCGACCAAGCTCGACTCCGGTGCAGGAGATCTGGCGGACGGGGCCGACGCCCTGCACGATGGCACCGGTTCGCTGGTGGCAGGGCAAAGGAAGCTGGACAACGGCGCGGACAAGCTTGCCGACGGTGCCGGAACCCTGGCCGCGGGCACCAAGGACCTCGACGACGGGCTGGGGGAACTGAAGGCCAAGACCTCCTCGCTTCCTGCCAAGACGGCGCAGCTCGATGACGGGGCGCAAAAGGCCGCCGACGCCTCCAAGAAGCTTTCCTCCGGCGCCGCCCAGGTCGCCGCCGGCAACAAAGCCCTGGATGACAAGGTCGCCCAGGCGGCCGAGACGCTCACGGCCTTGGAGAAGGATGCCGAGAGCCGCATTGATTCGGCCACCGAAACGCTGGATACCCGGCTGGACACCCTGGTCGAGGCCGGGGTCTTGACCCCCGAACAGTCACAGACCGTGCGCAAGGACGTCACGGACGCGGCGGCCTCCAGCGGCGTGGCCGGCCAGGTCGCCGACACCAAGAAGCAGCTGACCACCGCCCGGTCGCAGATCTCCGCGCTCGCCGACGGGTCCGCCCATGTCGCCGCCGGCGCGAAGGAACTCTCCGGAGGGCTGTCCACGCTCGCTGACGGAACCCATCAGCTGGCCGGGGCCATGCCTGCCTTGAAGACGGGCATTTCCGATGCCGCGGCCGGCGCGTCCAAGCTCAACGGCGGTGCCCAGCTCCTCGCCGACGGGGCGGGCACCCTGGCCGAGGGACAACACGATGCACTGGCCGGGGCGAAGAAGCTCGACTCCGGGGCCGGTGCGCTGGCCGAGGGTGCCGACACCCTGCACGAGGGAACCGGCGTGCTGGCCTCGGGCGTGAAGAAACTGGGCACGGGCGTGGGCGAGCTGGGCGACGGCGCCACCGAACTGCGCGACGGCTCCGGGGAACTGTCCACCAAGTTGGCCGACGGAACCTCCGAGGTGCCCAACCCGGATGCCTCCTCACGGGAACAGGTTTCCTCCGTGATCGGGGACCCGGTCGACATCAAGCGCACCGACCAGGCCAAGGCCGGGGTCTACGGCGAGGGGCTCGCCCCGTTCTTCATGACCTTGGCCATCTGGATCGGCGCGTTCATCCTGGTGCAGATCATGCGCCCGATCACCAAGCGCGCGCTGGCCTCCAACGCCGCGAACTGGAAGATCGCGATCGGCGGCTGGCTGCCGTTCCTGGGCATCTCGATGCTCCAGGGCACCATCCTCTACGCCGTGGTGCTCTACGGGTTGGGACTGGACACCGTCCACCCGTGGATGACCTGGGGGTTGTTCCTGCTGGCTTCCATGGCCTTCACCGCCATCATCCAGGGCATCTGCGCGCTAGCCGGAACCCCGGGCAAGATGGTGGTGCTGGTGCTCATGGTGCTGCAGCTGGTCTCCTCCGGGGGCACCTTCCCCTGGGAAACCACCCCCGAGGCACTGCACGTGGCACACCGCTGGCTGCCCATGGGCCACGTGGTCACGGGCCTGCGCCACCTGATGTACGGGGCAGACCTCTCGGTGCTCGGTCCCATCGTCGCGGGGCTGGTCGGCTACACCGTGCTGGGCCTGGTGGCCAGCACCGTGGCGGTACGATTGCACAAGACCTGGTCCCTGAAAACACTGCATCCGGAGCTAAGCGCATGAGCCAGAACACCACGCCCCGGCCCCGGGTGCGCGCGACCGACTCCAAGCACCGGCTTTTCACCGCCTCCATGGAATTGATCGGCGCCCGCGGGCACCAGCAGGTGAGCGTGGATGAGATCGCCAAGGCAGCGGGAGTCTCCAAGGGCACCGTCTACTACAACTTCGGGTCCAAGAACGAGCTTATTGGCGAGCTGCTGAACTACGGCATTGCCATCCTGTTCGAACGCCTCGAGCCCGGCACCACTCACGCGGACCCGGACGCCGGGTTGCGGCTGATGGTTGCCGAGGCCCTGGAATTCATTGCCGAATACCCTGCCTTCTCGCAGCTTTGGATTTCCGAGCAATGGCAGTCCGACAGCCAATGGGCAGGGGCGCTGGCGCAGATGCGCAACGACGTCATCGGGATGGTCCGCACGGCCCTGTCCCGCCTGGCCGACGCGGCCCCGGCCGGGCATCCGGTGCCCGACCTTGACGCGCTGGCCACCGCGTTGTTCGGGGCCACGCTCATCCTGGGCCGGGACCGCCAGGTCTTCCACCCGGAGCGGAGCATCGAGGAATGCGTCGGGGCAGCGATGGCCTTCACCGCTCCCCTGCGCTGATTCCCCGGCCGGTCCTCGATCAGTCCGCCGGGCCGTCCAGGTCCCATTGGCGGTATCCCGCGCACCACTCGGAGTCGGAGCACACGATCACCACGCCACGGTACCCGTCGAGCATTTGTTCGAGCTGCCCGCGGGCGGCTGTGTCCAGGTGGCCGTCGATCTCGTTGAGCAACAGCAACGGCGGGGAGCCGAGCATGGCGCGGGCGACCATGAGTCCCGCGCGCTGCGTGGCATCAAGCGGCGCCCCGCCGCGGCGCAGGTGCGTGTCATGGCCGTGCTCCAGCGATGCCGCGTCCAGTCCCAGACGCGCAGCCAGCGCCAGCGCCTTGGCCGGATCGGCGTCGGGTCGGCGGTAGCGCAGGGCACGCAGCAAGGTGCCGCGCTCGGGCACCATCGAGGCGAAGGCCGCACCAATGAGCCGGCGCCGCTTCTTTTCATTCACCGACCCGGGAATCACGCCGGCCACCACGTAGCACTGCCCGCGATGGGCAACATCGTCGCCGAGGTCACCGAGGATCGGACCGGCCTGCGTGCGCGCGGTGGCCAGCACGCTGAACAGCTCTCCGCGCAACTTCGCGTCGGCTCCGGTCATCCGGATCCGTTCGCCGGGCTCGGCCCGCAGCTCCGGGACCGGCTTTCCGTCGATGTCCACGCCGTGCAGCCACAACCCCTCGACCCGCGAGGCCTGGATCTGCGCCGCGGCCCGCTGTGCCTTTTGGCGCAGCACCGGGCCCGCGGACAGTGCGCTTTCCTCCCGCAACAGCGGGGCAATTATCCGGGACGCCGCCCGATGGTTCTGCCGGTATTCCACGATGCGTCCCCACTCGCCCACCGGGGCTGCGCACAGCCCCAGCAGCGTCAGTGCGGTGGCGATGTGTCCGGCGTCCAGGGCCGCGTTGCGCGAAACCAGCACCACCACGGCGGTGGCCAGCAGGGGCATGCCCAGCGAACAGGCGCGCAGCACCGCCGCCAGTCTGGCCCGCGACACCGCGGCATCCACGACCTTCTGGCCGCTGGATTCCACCCGGGACAGCTCGCGTGCCACTCCGCCGGCCGCCACCACGGCGGAGGAGGCTGCAACGGTGTCGGCAATGCGCGCGGCCAGGTTCCCGCGGTGACGCCTCAGGGTCCGCGCCCTCTCGTAGGCGGGCTTCGCCAGCAACAACAGGGCGCCGGCCAGCACCAGCACCGGCAGCCCGAGTGCCAGTGCCAGCACCGGATGAAGCATCCAGAGCCCGGCCATGGAAATGAGCACCAGCGGGATGCCGGCCAGCAGCGGGGCGATGCCCTGGGCCACCCAGTTCCGCACCGAGGACAGGTCGTTGCTGGCCCGGGCCACGGTGATGCCCACCGAGGGGACCTTGGCGGCCAGCAGCGAGTGGGAGATCAGCGAGAGCCTCAGCTGGGCCACGTAGTGCTGCCCGAGCTTTTCGGCCAGCACCCGTTCCAGGTAGCGGCCGTAGCCCAGCACCAGGATCAACGCCCCGATGCCCAGGGACATCGGCAGCACCGCGCCCCCGCCCACCAGTGCGCCGACCAGCAGGGCGATGGCGACCCCGAGCGCGCCGCAGCCGATGGCCAGGGCCAGCAGCGCGGCAAAGAGTCCTCGGCGTTTCCCGGTGACCAGCTTCGGCAGGCGCGGGGCAGGTTCGCGTTCGCTGGCGGCGGGCACGATGTCCAGCGGTTGCGTGGTTGGTCCGCGCTGCCCCTGCCTCAGGACCTCGAGGCCGCTCACAGCGAGGCGGCGCGCACCGGGATCAAGGCGGTGGCGACCTCGGGGCGGCACAGGGCGTAGGTGTCGATGACCGGGACGTCGAGCCGGGAGGCGGCCTCGGCGGTCGCCAGCGGGGAAGCGGTGAGCAGGCCGGATACCGCGGCAACCGGCACCGCCGTGTCCTGCAGCACGTCCAGCCCGGCCCGGGCACCCAGGGCGTCCTGGGCGGAGAACACCACGGTGTCCACGTAGGCGGCGAAGAGCGGGTCGCGCAGCAACCGGGAGGTCTCGCCCTGGTACAGGCCGTCGGCGATCTCGATGACGACCACGTCGGCGCCGGAAGCGGCCTGTTCGTCGATCATCGCGGCCAGCAGGTCGCGGACCTGCTCGTAGGCGAGCTTGAAGGTGGTGGGGTAGCCGAAGTCGGTAAAGTCGCAGACCGGGAACGCGCCGGCGTCGATGAACAGGTTCGGGTCGTTGCCCGCCCCGGTGCCGGTGGCCTTGCCCGCGGCCACGTTGAGCCCGGCATTGGACAGTCCGTTGACCAGGCAGCCCAAGGTGGTGGACTTGCCGGAGTTCATCGAGGTGCCCAGCACCGCGATGACCGGCGGGCGCACGGTGCCTACGGCGCGCAGCGCTGCCAGCGACGGGGTGCCGACTTGCAGCGGCGCGAAGTCGCGCAGGTTGACCACCCCGTTCTTGGTGGCCAGCAGGCCGATGGGCTCGATGGCCGTGGCTGCATCGATCGAGGCGTGCATCTCGGTGACGTACCCGGCCAGGCCGCCGCCGGCCACCAGGTGACAGGGCTCCAGGGAGTCCGGCACGTGCGCCAGGAACTGGTCCGGGGCGTAGCGGTTGCCGTAGGCGACCATGATTTCCTGGCCGACGAACATCAGTTGTCGGCGGGAGACCGGGGACTCGAGGCGGGTGTGCTTGCCGATCTCGGCGACGCGGGCGATGACCACGTCCCCGGGCTGCGGGGTGACGTCCGCCCCGGCGACGAGGTGGAAGTCCTCGGCGTTCTTGGAGAACTCGGTGGCCACGAAGCGGGTGGTGTAGGCGGCGCGGATCTTCAGCGCGCGCTGTGCATCGAGTTTCAGGTGGCGCAGTCGGCCTTCGGCCGCCGCAAGGGCTTCGTTGGCTTCGAAGGTTTCGGTTTCAAGGCTGGGGCTGATGCTCATCTGCTGGGTTCCTTTTCAAGGGGCTCGGTGGCTTGCGTTGCTCCTAGTCAAAGCGGCTCAAATGAGCAAAGGGTGAACGGTCGATGAGGGCGTTCTCATAATCGCCTCACGCGTTCTCATGTACGCCGGTTCGGGGCCCGTGAACCCGGGGTTCCGGGCCGCGGAAAACTCTCATCCGCTTTCTCACGTGTGTTCGGCCACGGCGTCGTTTTCCGGGCGCTCCCGCGGCGCGGGCGCCGCTTCGGGCCTCGCCGTGCCAAACCGCAACGTCCCGACGGCAACCCCCAGCACCAGCACCGCGGCCCCGGTGATTTCCAGCGCATTGGGATACTCGTGGAGCACCAGGGCGGCGCTGCCCATCCCGATGGCGGGGATCAACAAGGTGTAGGGCACGACCTTGGCGGTGGGGTACTTGCCCAGCAGCGTATTCCAGATGCTGTACCCGACCAGCGAGGCCACCAGCGCGGTGAAGGCGATTCCCCACCACGTCTCCGGGCCCAGCGTGGCAAGCGCATCGCCCACGGCGGCGGGCCCGTCGAGCAGCAGCGAAAGGCCAAGCATCGGCAACGGGACCCAGAGCGCCGAGTGCACCACCAGCCCCAACCCGGAGGCGCCGGAGGCCGAACGCGAGATGACGTTTCCGACGCCCCAGGCGAAACCGGCGGCAATGCAGATCAGCAACGGCACCAGGACGCCGGCCAATGCTGCGCCCTCGGGCAGCGAGGCAACCCGGCCAAAGCCCACCACGACCAGCCCGGCAATGCCCAGGATGGAGCCGAGGACCTGCTTCCTGGTGGGGAATTCCCGCAGGAAAAGGGCGCCGAGCCCGATGGTGAAGAACATCTGTGCCTGCAGCGCCACCGGTGCCAGCCCGGCCGGCAGCCCCAGGTGCATGGCGGTAAAGAGCAGCCCGAATTGCCCGGCGCTCATGGCCAGCCCGATGCCGGCGACGACCTTCCAGCCCACCTTGGGCCGGGGAACGAAAAACACCAGCGGGAAGGCGACGGCGGCGAAGCGCAGGGCAACGAACACCAGCGGCAGCGTGTCGCGCAGCCCCAGGTCGATGAACAGGAAGTTCAGCCCCCAGAGCAGGGCGACCAACAAGGCAAGGAGCGTATCGCGGGGTTTCACGGGTCAGCGCGGAACCACGAAGTGGGTCACCTGCATGTCGCGGCCGTCGATCTCCGCCCAGGATTTCTCGGTCTGCAGCACCGTCAGCCCCAGCGTCGGGTAGTCCATGGCCAGCTCGTAGACGGCTTCCTCGTTCGAATCCACCGACGCCAGGCGCATGGCCAGCTCCTGCAGCACCGGCTGGTGGCCGATGACCATGAGCGTGGTGACGGTTTCGGGAGTCTCGTTGATGATGGAGCACAGCCTGGTGCTCGAGGCGCCGTAGATCCGCGAATCCAGGTAGGGCGTGGGCGCCTTCTCCCCCAGTTCGCTGATCACCCACGCGCAGGTGGCGCGGGTCCGCTGGGCGTCGGAGAGCATGATGAAGTCGGGCACCACGTCGTTTTCGCGCAGCCATGCCCCCGCGGCAGGCGCCTCGCGGTTTCCACGGGCACCCAGAGGACGGTCGTGGTCACTGACCCCCAGCGGGTAGTCGCTCTTGGCGTGGCGCAACAAGACGAGACGCTTCAGATGGTGTTCGCTCATGCATCCAAGCTTAGGGCGCACGGGGGCCGCAGGCCTCCACTGGACTTAAGCAACTGCGGGGGCGCCGGCATCCGTGGATGCCCGCGCCCCCGCAGGGAACAAGAAATGAACTTAGATGGTGTACTCCGGGGCGGCCCAGACGACAACCTCGGGGTGCTCGTAGAAGCGGTAGCCCTGGCCGCGCACGGTGCGCACCGTGTTGGCCAGACGTCCCAGCTTGGAGCGCAGGCGACGAATGTGCACGTCGATGGTGCGCTCGTTGGGCACCTCTTCGGCGTTGCGCCACAGGTTGGTGAGCAGCTCGTCGCGGCCCACGGTGCGCGTGCCGTTTTCCACCAGGTAGTTCAGCAGCTCGAATTCCTTGAACGTCAGGTTCAGGGTCTCGCCGTCCAGGTGCACCTCGCGGCGCGACAGGTCGATCAGCACGCCGGAGGGGCGCGGCGCTGCCGGGCGGGAATCCACGCGCGGGCGGCGGTTGACCGTGGGATCCCCCAGGGCCTGGCGCACCACGTCGATGTTCTCGCCCTGTGCGCTGGTCGGGGCCAGTGCGACGGCCGCGTGGGTCTGTGCTTCGGGAGAGAGCGTGGCCAGGAAGGCGCGGACCTGCGTGGCAAGCTTGCCCAGCGAGGTCCCCTGCGCCTGTGCCACCGATTCGTCCAAGCCGACGTAGAGCACAAACCCGCGGGCAGTGGTATCGGTGGATACCGGCTGTGGTCCCGGGGTGCCGCTGGGGGCTACAACCGGAGTCGGGGCTGTCATCGGGCGAGGCTCTTGCGCCGCGGGCACGGCATGGAGTTGGCGATAGCCGGCCGGGGCATAGCCGCCGGGAGCAGTGCTGCGCTGCGCTGCGGCGGCGCGGGACTGGGCGTTGCGGATTGAGACATGGACGTATCCGGACGTTACCGACATGCTTTACCTCTAACTCGTGTGAATGCCACGGAATGGCGCGAATGCTTAGGTGCTCCGCTTACCTCGCAGGTGCGAAGCCATGGGAGCGATGCGAGTGTCACTGAGCGCCGAAGGGTTCCGGTCGCTCAGCTGGGCATTCGACAACAACACTGGCGACAAGTCATCGCCATGCCTCCGAAGAGGCCCTGAGGTGTTGTTGCTGCGCTATTCACAATTTCTAGTTTCCTCGTAATATTCGGAACCCGCAAGTAACAAACTGGGATTGCGTCCACGATGTGAGACATCGAGCGCTTAACGTGTCGATCATCACATTGTACAGATTTGCGCAATGCGGACTCTCCGATCGACGTTATGCGCCATCTTTTCCTCACCACCGGTCAATGTGATCAATCGGCAGTCCCGCGGCGTTTGGAATCCCCGACCTACACCCGGACCGGGTCTCAGGCAATGAACCTGCGGGTGCCGATGGCCCCCGCGCCAGGATGCCGCCAACTGCAGGCCTTAGGCTGGAACGACCAGGCCTCACAGCGCGCACACAGCCGGGCCACAGGGCCGGCCTAAACCTCGGATGGAGAGTTAAAGACATGCCAGATTCCCGCTTTTCACCCACGCAACTGCCCCGCCTGACCCACCCGGACGGTACCGCCATCCGGGTACTTGTTGTCGACGACGAGCCCTCGCTGGCCGAGCTGGTCTCCATGGGCACCCGGATGCTGGGTTGGGAAGCCACCGTGGCCCACGACGGGCCCACCGCGGTGGAGGCAGCCCGCAAATCGGTCCCGGATGTCCTGGTGCTGGACTGGATGCTGCCCGGATTCGAGGGCCCGGAGGTGCTGCGCAAGGTCCGTACCTTCCTGCCCGAGGTCCCTGTCCTCTTCCTGACCGCCAAGGACGCGGTCGAGGACAGGATCGAGGGCCTGGGCATTGGTGCCGACGACTATGTGGCCAAGCCTTTCAGCCTCGAAGAGGTGTTGCTGCGCCTGCACAAGCTTGTCGAGCGTTCGGGCGCCACCGCGGCTGACGGCGCGGAACTGGTCGTGGGAGACCTGGTGCTGAACTCCGACTCCCACGACGTCACGCGTGCCGGGGTCCCCATCAGCCTCACCGCGACCGAGTTCGACCTGCTCTCCTACCTGATGGTCAACGCCCGCAGGGTCGTCTCGAAGTCCCAGATCCTCGACAATGTCTGGCACTACGACTTCGGTGGCCAAGCCAACATTGTCGAACTCTACGTTTCCTACCTGCGCAAAAAGATCGAAGCCGATGGTCCGGCCATGATTCACACCGTGCGTGGAGCCGGATACATGCTCAAGCCGGCATCATGACCCAACCTGCACGGCCCTCCCCACCCTCCGGCGCACCGGAACCCCGGCCCACCGAGGCGCTCTCGATGCAGGCCGCGAACAACGATGGCAAGGAAGCCACCTTTCCCGGCGGGAACCATCCCGAAAAGGACCCGCTGCATCTCGGGCTGCGACACCGCCTTGGCCACCTCCCCCTGCAGCGCAAGTTGCTGCTCGCCCTAATTGGCTCCCTGGCATTGATCTGCACCGTCATTGGCTTGTTGCTCAATGCCGGAATGCGCCAGTCCCTTACGGCCCAACTGCACGAACAATTGGAGTTCGCCGCCGACCGCGCCGCCAGCTATTCAGCGCAAAATGGCCGCAAGCCATCCACCGAATCGCCCTTTGCCCCGGGGCAGGCATCCGGAACCCTCAATGCCAAGATCGTCTCCGGCTACTTGTTTTCCGGTGCCGTGCTCGATTCGAAGACCGGCGAGCGCAAGGACATCACCGACACCGATGTGCAGCCCCTGACCTCTGTTGAGATCGATGCACCCCCGGTCGTCCACCACCTGAGCATCGGCGACTACATGCTCTCGGCCCAGCACGATCCCGGTTCCGGCGGAGTCCTGATCACCGGCCTGCCCATGGCGCCCACCGAGCGGACCCTGGCTTCCCTAGGCATCCTGACCGTGACGATCTCCTTGGCCGGGCTGATTGCCATCGGGCTTATCGGCTCGATGATCATTCGCCGTTCCCTGGCTCCGCTGCAGCGAGTCTCGGCCGTGGCGTCATCCGTGGCCAACGCCGAACTCGAATCGGGCACCGCCGCCCTGGAGGCACGGGTGGCCCCGGAGGACTCCATTCCGGGCACCGAATCCGGGGAGGTCGGCAGGGCTCTCAATGCCTTGCTCGACAATGTGGGCGCCGCCTTCGCCGTGCGTGAGGCCTCGGAGGCACAGATGCGCCAGTTCGTGGCCGATGCCTCCCACGAGCTGCGCACCCCGCTGTCGGCCATCCGCGGGTACACCGAGTTGATCAGCGCCACCGAGCATTTCTCCGACGACGGGCAACGCTCGCTGAAGCGGGTGCTGGAACAGAGCACCCGGATGAGCTCCCTGGTGGAGAACCTGCTGTTGCTGGCCCGGCTCGATGAGAAGCACCAGGTCAAGAAGGCCCCGGTCGATCTGGGCAAGCTGGCCGCCGAAATCACCGAGGATTTTGCCATTACGGCTCCCGCCCATCATTGGACCCCCCGGATCCCCGCAACACCGCTGGTGGTTTCGGGCGATGCTTCGGCTCTGCGCCGGGTCATCACCAACCTGCTGGGCAACGCCCGAAAGCACACCTTGGAAGGCAACAACGTCACCGTCGAGGTCCGCCGCGACGCCGCCACGCACGAGGCGGTGCTGCGGGTCAGCGACACCGGAGAAGGCATTGCCCCGGACTTCCTGCCGCTGGTGTTCAAGCGCTTCACCCGCGCGGATGCCGCACGCTCCGGCGCGGACGGAACCACCGGGTTGGGACTGCCCATCGCCAAGGCCATCGTGGAGTCCCACGACGGGACCATCACGGTCTCCTCCGTTCCCGGAAACACCGTCTTCGAGGTGCGCCTGCCGCTGCCGCCCGCGGTGCCGCCCAAGCCCTCGACCCCGCCGAAGACGACCAAGGCCTGAGTCCGGGCACCGTCCCCACGGCATGAAAACGGCGTCGGGCCGGCACGGGAACCTGGTTCCCCTGCCGGCCCGACGCCGTTGATGCGGTTGCTAGTGTGCCACGCCGTAGAGGCGGTCGCCCGCATCGCCCAAGCCGGGAACGATGTAGGCGTTCTCATCGAGCTTCTCGTCCAGGGCGCCCAGCACCAGGTGGACCTTCTCGTTGTCGCCGTAGGCCTCCTCGAGGCGAGCCAGGCCCTCGGGGGCGGCGATCAGGCAGATGCAGGTGACGTCCGCGGCTCCGCGGTCAAAGAGGAACTTGATCGATTCGATCAGCGTGCCGCCGGTGGCCAGCATCGGATCGAGCACGAACACCTGGCGTCCGGTCAAATCGGAGGGAAGTCGCTCGGCGTAGGTGATGATGTCGAGGGTTTCCTCGTTGCGGGCCATGCCCAGGAAGCCGACCTCGGCGGTGGGAACCAAGCGGGTCATGCCCTCGAGCATGCCCAGGCCGGCGCGCAGGATCGGCACCACCAACGGGGTCGGCTTGGCGAAGGCGATGCCGGTGGTCGTGGCCACCGGGGTCTGAACCTGGACCTCGACGGTCTTGACCTCGCGCGTTGCCTCGTAGGCCAGCAGGGTCACCAGCTCGTCGGTCAGCTGCCGGAAGACCGGCGACGGGGTGTTCTTGTCCCGAAGGACCGATACCTTGTGGGCCACCAATGGGTGGTCGATTACCTGTACACGCATGCACCAAAATCTACCAGCCAAACGGGCACGTTCCCCGGCTTTCGCTTTCCGGCTTCGGGTGATTCCCGCCATTGACCGGCCTTTGGGCCGCGAGGAGAATGGGCCACAGACCGGGCCGGTCTCGACCTGGACACAACACGAAGCTGGCACCATGGACATCACCCACCCGCTTCCGGCATCCGCACTGCGGTCGCTGTCGGCGTCACTGCACGGGCTGCTCTTCACCGCCGCCGACCCCGAATACGGCGAGGTCCGCACCGTCTGGAACGCCATGATCGACAGGCACCCCATGCTGGTGGTCGGCGCCGCCGACGTCGCGGACGTGTCTCTCGCGCTGGCCTTCTCCCGTGAGCACGGGTTGCCGTTGGCGATTCGTTCCGGCGGGCACAACGTGGCGGGGTTCGGCACCGTCGAGCACGGCCTGGTGCTCGATATGCGTGCCCTGAACACCGTGCACGTGGATGCCGCGGAGCAACGGGTGAGGGTCGGCGGAGGGGCACTGCTGGGTGAACTCGACCGCGCTACCAGCGCCCACGGGCTGGCGGTTCCCGTCGGGGTCGTCTCCAAGACCGGGGTGGCCGGACTGTGTCTGGGCGGTGGGTTCGGCTGGCTCACCCGACCCCTAGGACTGACCGTCGACAACCTCTTGGCGGCGGACCTTGTCACCCCCGAGGGCGAGTTGGTCCACACCGACGCCACCACCAACCCCGACCTGCTCTGGGGTCTTACCGGAGGCGGCGGAAACTTCGGGGTCGTCACCGAGTTCACGTTCAAGGCCCACCCGCTGCCGGAAACCCTCTATGCCGGGAACCTGATCTATCGACCAAAACAGTGGAAGCAAGCCTTGCGCGCCCTGCGCGACTGGGCCGCCGGGCTCCCGGACCAGATGACGGTCATCGTCACGGCCATGGTGCCGCCGCCCGAGTGGGAGCTGGGCAACAGCAGCGTGCTCATCGTCGGATTCCTCTGGGCGGATCCGGATCATGCGGCCGGAGCCACCTGCGTCGAGAAATTCCTCGCGGCTGCGCCCACCGAGGAACAGGACATCTCCCCCGTTTCATGGCCCGACTGGCAGTCCGTGGTGGACGAGATGTTCCCCAAGGGCGTTCGCGCCTACTGGAAGAACACGGCACTGGATGACCTCTCGGACGAGGCCATCAACGTATTCACCGCCCGGGCGCGGCAACTCGACTGGCCGGGCATGGGCTTCGACATCCACGTCATGGGTGGCGCCATGGGACGGGTTCGCCCTGAAGCTACGGCATTCGAGGACCGGAGCTCCCCCTTCTGGCTCAACATCTACGGGTTCTGGAACGGGAAGGAACGCGACGACCACCATGTGGCTTTCATCCGCGGCTTCCACCATGAAATGCAACCCTTCACGCACGGCGGGGAGTACGTGAATTTTTCCAGCAGCGATGAACACGTGCCCGGTGGCTTCGATGCCCTCGACCTCTACGGGGCCGAAAAGCTCGCCAAACTCACGGCGCTCAAACGCCGCTACGACCCGCACAACAGGCTTCGCCTGAACCACAACATCGTCCTGCCGAGCCCCGGCTAGCCGCACCTACCGGCAGCCGGTTGCCGCATTCCGGTGCAGACGGCAGCGAGGTCCCTGCACCGGAACTAGACTTGGCCGGGTGATTCCCGAACAACCCAGCCACCGCGACCTCATGGACCTGGCCCTCGCCGAGGCCAAGGCGGCCTTGGCCACCGGCGACGTTCCCATCGGCGCGGTCGTCATCGGCCCCGATTCGACTGTGCTGGCCACCGGCCGTAACGAGCGCGAGGCGCACGGGGATCCCACGGCCCATGCCGAGATCGTGGCCATCCGCGCCGCGGCCCAGGCGTTGCGCGATGCCGGGCGCGGGGATGGGTGGCGGCTGGAGGACTGCACCCTGGTGGTCACCCTCGAGCCCTGCGCCATGTGCGCCGGGGCCATCGTTCTTTCGCGCATCCCGAAGGTCGTCTTCGGTGCCTGGGACGAGAAGGCCGGCGCCGTCGGATCGGTGTTCGACATCCTGCGCGAGCCGCGGCTGAACCACTGGGTCGAGGTCTACCCCGGGGTGCGGGAGGCCGAATGCGCAGCCCTGCTCACCGATTTCTTCCGCGCCCGGCGCCTGGACTAAGCCAGGGCCCGCTATTTCTTTCGCAACGCATCGAGCCTGGCAATGTTCTTCGCCCGCGACTTCGGGGAATCCAGGCTAAATGACCTGAAATCCCCCAGGTCCGCGGTGATCCATTCTTCGACCTGCGAAATGCGCGAGCGCACGCCGGCGCTTGCGGGCTCGAACGTCCACCACGCAATCCGAGTGCCTTCCGGGTCGTACTGCCACAATCCGATGATCCGGCCGCGGTCCACGATCGGGTGATCCGAGAGATCGGCGGCCAACGCCGACCCGCTCAGCCCCTGCACTGCCTGGCACCCCGTTTCATCGATCAGGTCTGCCGCGTTCCGGCGCAGCAACACGAGCGAATCGGAGCCCGACAGCAGCTGGATGTCTTCGGCCGGCGGTACCTCAAATCCGGCGAGCCCGTCCACGTCTTCCGGCAGCATCCACAGCACGTCGCCGGCCGCGGTGGCGACTTCCACGGCCCCGGTGGCCGCAAGCGCCTTCTTGGCCTGGGCCACGGTGAAAGCGGTGAACCAGCGGATCTGTCCCAGCGTGGCCCCACCCGTCCAGCCCAAGAACCCCTCGAGCATCCGCGCCCTGACCGCTTCGTCGGATTCGCCGCTGGCAGGAAGTTCCCAGGCCACGTAGGAGTAGCGCTGCTGGTCCAGCCGCCCGTTCACCGGCACGCGCCGGATCCGTCCGTCGGTCTGCAGGAGCCCGAGAGCCGCGGGCAGCGTGGTGCTGGCGCCCTTCTTCTTGCCTTCCTCGCCCATGCTGCGGACCTTGTCGCCCAGGATCTCCTTCAGCCCGCGGGGGTCCAGGGCCTCAACGGCGGTGTCCCGAGCCCGGAGCAGGACCTGCAGCACATCCTCGGCCAGCTGCTCGACTTCTTCCCGCTCCACCCCCAGTCGCACCAACACCTTTACCGCGGCCTCCGCCGAGGCGTGCCCGATTTGCAGACCCCAGGCATAGTCCTTGGCGGGCAGGACGTAGGTGCAGCCCCGCGCGGTGGGCAGTTCATGGATGTGCTGCGCGGCGAGCGCCGCGTCGGCCTCGGGGCGGCGGATCCCTGCACGCGCAAAGAGCGTCAGGTAGGTGTTGGCGCCTCCGATCGACCGAGCCCAGCCCACGCGGTCCAGCACGGTCGCGGAATCGCATCCCGCCAGCGCACCGTCCAGTCCCTGGCGGTGCCACGACCAGGCGCGCAGCACCTGCAGGGTCAGCTTCTCCTGGGGAATTTGCGGCGTTTCGCTCTTCGTCGTCATGGCTACATTCTGCCCCGAAAGATGACTCGTTTTTGTTGTGGGCCATTTACCCGGTAGAGTGTTCTGGTCTGGTGACGTGTCCGAGCGGCCGAAGGTGCAACACTCGAAATGTTGTGTACGGTAACCCCGTACCGAGGGTTCAAATCCCTCCGTCACCGCCAGAAAAAGGCCCCGATTCCCCTCTAAACAAGGGATTCGGGGCCTTTTGCTTTGCCCGGAAATTGACCTCACAGCAACGCAACGCCAACAAAATTCTCGCAAGATTCCTCGTTTGGCGACGCCGGGGGGGCAACGCTCACAGTTCTTGTCGGCGGCGCCGACCATTAAGGGCGAGGCCGCATGAGAGGCGGGTTGAGCACCGCCCGGACTGGTTCTCCCGCCGCGGAACGGGCCGCCGGCGCGAGCCGGAAAAGCGCCGCAGGGCGACCGGCGTCGCCCGCGGTCATTCGGCCGGTGTCCTCGAGGAAACCGGGGTTTCCCGTGGCCTTGCGGTGGAAGTTCCGGGGATCCAGGCGGGTGCCCCACACCGCCTCATACACGGCGCGGAGCTGGGCGATGGTGAACTCCTCCCCGCAGAACGCCGCCCCCAGCGGCGAGTACTCGAGCTTTGACCGCGCCCGCTCCACGGCATCGGCCAGGATGCGCCCGTGGTCGAAGGCAAGTTCGGTTTCCCCCTCCAGAACGTGGCTGACCGGATACCAAGCGGCGTGCTCGGCGTCGCTTCCGGCGGACAATACGGGAAAGTTGGGCGCCAGCATCAGGTGGGCCACGGTGAGCACATCCCCGCGCGGGTCACGCCCCTTCGGCCCATAGCTCTGCAGCTGCTCCAGGTGCCCCGGGACCTGCTCGACCCCGGCCTCCTCCGCCAGCTCGCGGATCGCAGCCTCCCCCAGGCCCTCTCCGGCAAGCACGAACCCTCCCGGCAGCGCGAGCTTGCCGCGGAACGGCTCGATGAGGCGGGTGATCAGCAGGACGTTCAGGGCATCGTCGCGGACGGTGAGGGCGACGATGTCCACCGTCACCGGGAAGCGCGTGGGCTCCGGATGGGATTGAGGCATGCACCCATCATAAATACTTATCGTCATGTTGACAATAATTCAGTAAGCACCCTACGCTCGTCTTATCGTCAAAGTGACGACAAAAGTGAAGTTTGAGGAGAACCCCCGCCATGGCCACCATCAAGCGCTACCCCTGGATCAGCCACTTCCTGGGCAGCCCCACCGGTTACGTTGTCCACCTGCAAAAGGGCGCCGTCAGGCACCAGGGTGTGGGCCAGGCGTTTTGGTTCCGGCCGGCGTCATCCGTACTCAGCGAGGTTCCCGTCGACGACCAGGAACTACCCACGCTCTTCCACGCCATCACCCGCGACCACCAGGACGTCAGCGTCCAGGCCAACGTCACCTACCGCTTCGTGGACCCGGTGTCCGTGGCCAGCCGGCTCGACTTCGCCCTCCAGCAGGCGGGCCCGGCAACCTCCGGCGGCAAGGAGCAGGTGACCACCATCATCGGCCAGCTCTGCCAGAGCCACGCGATCGACCACATCGCCACCACCACGCTCGCCCAGTCGCTGGAACACGGCGTCAGCGAGCTTCGCAACCTCCTCACCGAGGCCCTGAGCGCCGATACCCGGCTGGTGTCCACCGGTATCGAGATCCTCGGCGTACAGGTCCTCGCCGTCCGGCCGGAGTCCGAGGTCGAACGGGCGCTTCAGACACCGGTCCGCGAACAACTGCAGGCCGAGGCCGACCGTGCCGTGTACGAACGCCGGGCAGTTGCGGTCGAACGCGAACGGACCATCTCGGAGAACGAGATGGCCAGCCAGATCGAACTGGCCTCCCGGCGCGAACACCTCGTGGCCCAAGAGGGTGCCAACGCCAGGCGCGAAGCCGAGGAACAGGCCGCCGCCGGCCTGATCCAGGCCAATGCGGAAGCCGAACGCCGGGGCATCGGCGCCACCGCCGAGGCCAACCGGATCCGTTTGGTGGGCGAGGCGGAAGCAGCACGGGAAGCCGCCGCCATGGAGGCCTACCGGGGCATGGACCAGGCCACCCTGCTGGCTCTGGCGGTCCGCGAGGCCGCCGGCTCGCTGCCGAACATCGGTAACCTGACCGTCACCCCGGACCTGCTCAGCGGGGCACTGGCCGGGTTGATTCGGGAGCCGGGCGCCGCGGCCACCGGCGGAAAGTAGTCCCGGCCATGGCAACACCTCGCCTCGTCATCGTCCATCGGCGCACCGAGCTGGCGGAATTGCTGGACCGGCACGCCACGCTCGGCCAGACCGAATTCTTTCTTGGCACCCGGGGCCGAACCCTTGCCGCTGTCCAGGCGCGCCACGAGTTGCTCGGCGCGGCGCTGGCAACCATCCGCGCCGCGGCGCCGCCCGACTGGCGCCGCGCCGAGGTGGAACGCGCAGACCTGGGCAGGTTTCTGTTCACCGCCGAGGACGTCATCGCCGTCGTGGGCCAGGACGGACTCGTGGCCAATGTGGCCAAGTACCTCACCGGACAGCCCGTCATCGGGATCGACCCGGAACCGGGAATGAATCCGGGCGTTCTGGTCCGGCACACCACCGCGGATGCCGTACGGCTGCTGCAGAACGCCGCCCCTGACGGGGACAGGATTGCGCTGCGCTGCCGGGAACTTGCCATGGTGACGGCGCGGCTCGACGACGGTCAGGAACTGTCGGGGCTCAACGAGATTTTCATCGGGCACCCTTCCCACCAGTCTGCCCGTTACCAGCTCACGACTCCGGACGGACGGACCGAAAGGCACTCTTCGTCCGGGCTCATCGTCTCCACCGGAACGGGCGCCACCGGATGGTGCGCCTCCATAGCCCTCGAACGCGGAGGTCGGCCACTGCCGGCCCCGACGGACCCCCGACTGGCCTGGTTTGTCCGCGAAGCGTGGCCCTCCCCCATCACGGGGACGTCCCTGACGGAAGGCGTGCTTGAAGCAAACGAACCGCTGCGCCTCACCGTGGCGTCGGACCAACTAGTGGTGTTTGGCGACGGCATGGAGCAGGACCGCCTCACCGCCTCGTGGGGACAGGAAGTCAGCATCCAGCTCGGCGTTCGGCCACTCCGGCTCGCATAGGTGCGGAGTGACTGGAAGGGGCAACCTAGGCTCTGCGGCCGTTGGCCAGCCACTGCTCAAAGGTCGTTGGATCAGTACGGACGGCGTTGGCGGGGAGCAGCCCGCCGTTCAACGCCTTCATTCCCGGCACCGGGACGCCAATGACGCGGGGATGCGGCCCACGGTGGTTCGCGGCGGCGTTGCTCCTGGCAACAAGGCGCGCCAGCCGGGCCATGTTGCGGGGTTCGGGACCTGCAAGTTCAACTCCAGCCGGAGCGTCCGACCCCGCCTCGGCCATGGAAACAACCAATTGCGCCACCGCATCGGCCGCGACCGGCTGGCAATGCATATGCGGCACCACCGCCACAGGCCCGATTTTCATCTGGTCCAGCAAGGTCTCGGCCAGCTCGAACCACTGGGTGGAACGAACAATGGTCGTGGGGATCTTGGCGTTTTGGTAGCGGGCCTCCTGCGCGGCCTTGCCCCGGTAGTAGCCCATGCGCCGGTTGACCTCCGGATTGCGGGCATTGATGATCGAGATGCACACCAGGTGCTTGACGCCTTCCTGCTCCGCGGAGCGAATGATGTTCTTGGCCGTGGTTTCATGGAAATCTATGCAGGCTCGCGCGTTGACCGATGTCATGTTCAGGCAGTCCACCACGGTATCGGCACCGCGCAGCGCCACCGCCAAGCCAAATCCCGTGTAGGCGTCAACGCCCGATGAACGGCTCGCAACCACCACGTCGTGGCCGGCCTCCTGCAACAGGCCGACGACCCGCTTGCCCATGTTTCCGCTGCCGCCGAGAACACTCACCCTCATGCATGTCAGCCTACGCCCGTTGGCGGCGTTGGTTCGAGGGAAGAGCGTGCCCCAAAAACCATCGGGTGCCGCAGGGGCAAGTCACTGGAACCTAGAGCTGCAGCCACCTGACCCTGCGCCGGTTCCTGAGCAGCACGAAGTGATGCAGGAGGATGACGACAGCAGCCCATGCGCCGCCGATGAGCAATCCACCCAGGACATCGGTCAGCCAGTGGTGCCCCAAGTAGATCCGGCTCCATCCCACGCCAAGCACAAAGCACGCCAAGGTGCACAGGACCAGGACTCGCGCCCAGAGGGTGCGAAAAATGAGGATCGACAGGTATCCGACAACCCCCAGGATCGCCATGGAATTCAGTGCGTGGCCGCTGGGGAAGGCAAAGGACGCGGGGAGCGGGGCAAGAACGCTGTCCAGTGAAGGCCGCGCCCGGCCCAGGGTGGCCTTGAGCACGACCGTCAATGCCACGGAACCCGCGGCCGTCACGGCGATGAGCACTCCCGGCCACACGCCACGGGTGCGCCATGAGAACAGAACTGCAATGCACAACGCCAGAATGGTCATGGCAGGGGTGTCCCCCAGGATGGTGAAGAACCAGGCCGCGTCCGTCGTGGCCGCATTCCGGTTCGACACCATCCATTCCAGGACCGGGATGTCCCAGACACTGGGAACCCCGCCGGCGCGCGCCGAAACCCAGATGCGGCGTGCCACGGCAAAAAGCCCCAGCAAAATGGCGAGGGAAAAAACCAGGATCGACCCGGCATGGCTGCGGTTCTTCCCGGTCCGGCGCGGTGAATTCATGAAATCCAGCCTAACGTCCGTGCCTTGGCACGGCCCGAAGCGGCAGCCCTCCTCCCCGCGTGCCGGAGGCTTGGACCGGCATGCGGGAAGATGGAAGCATGACAATTCGCGTGCTGGCCATCGGCAAGAAACATGAATCCTGGGTGACCGAGGGCATCGAACGCTACGAAAAACGCATGAAGAAGCCCTTCGACCTCAAGTGGCAGCTGCTCCCCCACTCGGCACGCGAGGGGGATTCGGCCCGCGCCGAGGAATCCGAGCGAATCCTGGCGAAGGTCGATTCCCGGGATTTCCTGGTGCTGCTGGATGAGCGGGGCAAGAACATCGATTCCCCGACCCTGGCCAAGACCCTGCAGCGACCCTTCGACACTTCGCGGAACATCACCGTGGTGATCGGCGGCGCCTACGGGGTCGACGAATCGGTCCATTCCCGCGCCGACTTCGTCTGGAGCCTGTCAAAACTGGTCTTCCCGCACCAGCTGGTGCGGCTGATCCTCACCGAGCAGCTCTACCGAGCCCAGGAAATCTCCGGTGGCGGCAAGTACCACCACGTCTAGCCGGGGCCCCTGCGGTAATCCGTCCCCTAATTGACCCTGCGAGCGCTTAGGCTGGGGTCGATGGCTAAGAATGTTGAAGCGGCGCACGTCCTTGAGCGGTTCACCCCCGCGACGCGGGCCTGGTTCGAGGGAGCCTTCGCCGCGCCGACGCCCGCCCAGATCGGAGCGTGGGACGCCATCTCCACGGGCCGACATGCCTTGGTCGTTGCCCCCACGGGATCGGGCAAGACCCTGTCGGCGTTCCTGTGGGCCTTGGATTCCTTCGCCCGCACCGCCACGGAGATCACGGCCCCCGCACTTCCGGGACTGGAATCGGGGGCGTCCAAGGACAAAAAGGCCGAGACCACATCCGGCGGCACCAAGGTGCTCTACATTTCGCCGTTGAAGGCACTTGGCGTGGATGTGGAGCGCAACCTGCGCGCTCCGCTGGTGGGCATCAAGGCCACCGCCGCGCACCTGGGACTCGCGGTGCCCCAGGTGTCGGTCGGCGTGCGCTCCGGCGACACCCCGGCCAACGAACGCCGCAAGCTGGTGACCAACCCGCCCGACATCCTCATCACCACCCCCGAGTCGCTCTACCTGATGCTCACCTCCAGGGCCCGCGAATCCCTCACCGGCGTGCACACCGTGATCATCGATGAGGTCCACGCGGTGGCCGGCACCAAGCGCGGGGCCCACCTTGCGTTGTCCCTGGAGCGCCTCGATGCCCTGCTCCCTGCCCCCGCCCAACGCATCGGGCTCTCCGCCACCGTCGAACCGCGCGACGAGGTGGCCCGCTTCCTGGGCGGCACCGCCCCGGTGAGCATCATCGCCCCGCCGATCACCAAGACCTGGGAACTGAGCGTGCGGGTACCTGTCGAGGACATGACCGACCTGCCCGCCGCCGCGGCCGCCCACGACCTGGGACCCGGTTCCGGGCTGGCCCCGCAGGCCAGCATCTGGCCGCACGTCGAGGAACAGATCGTCGATTTGATCGAGGCGAACCGCTCCACCATCGTCTTTGCCAATTCGCGCAGGCTGGCCGAGCGGCTGACCGGGCGGCTGAACGAGATCCACGAATCCCGGGCGGCGGGGACGGACGCCGTCCCCGAAGCGACCTTCGCCTCCAACGGCATCGGTTCCACCGGAGCCGAGACGGGTGCAGGCACGCCCGCGGCGCGGGTCCAGCCGGGCACCGGAATGCCGGCTGCCATGATGGCCCAGGCCGGAACGACCGCCACCAGTGTCCCGGCGGGCGAGCGAGGGGCGGTGGCACCGTTGGCCCGCGCGCACCATGGCTCGGTGTCCAAGGAAACCCGGGCGAACATCGAGGACGATCTTAAGACCGGGGTGCTGCGGGCCGTGGTGGCCACCAGTTCCCTGGAACTGGGCATCGACATGGGCCTGGTTGACCTGGTGATCCAGGTCGAGTCGCCGCCTTCGGTGGCCTCGGGCCTGCAGCGCGTGGGCCGCGCCGGGCACCAGGTTGGCGAGACTTCCACAGGAACCTTCTTCCCGAAGCACCGGTCGGATTTGTTGAGCACCGCACTGACCGTCTCGCGCATGCGCGAGGGCAAGATCGAAAAGCTGCACATTCCCGCCAACCCGCTGGACGTGCTGGCGCAACAGACGCTGGCGGCGTGCGCGCTGGAGGACGTGGGTGTGGAGGCCTGGTTTGAGACGGTCCGCCGTTCGGCGCCCTATGCCTCGCTGCCGCGCGCCGCGTTCACCGCGACACTGGAAATGCTGGCGGGCAAGTATCCCTCGGACGAGTTCGCGCAACTGCGACCGCGCATCGTCTGGGACCGCGACGCCGGGGTGCTCACGGGCCGGCCGGGCGCGCAGCGACTGGCCGTCGTCAGCGGCGGCACGATCCCGGACCGCGGACTTTTCGGCGTGTATCTTGTCGGTTCCGAGGATTCCTCCAGCAAGGACGGTGCCAAGGGCGGGCGCCGGGTGGGCGAGCTCGACGAGGAAATGGTCTACGAGTCCCGCGTCACCGACGTGTTCGCGCTGGGGGCCACCAGCTGGCGGATCGAGGACATCACCCACGACCGGGTGCTGGTCTCCCCGGCCTTCGGACAGCCGGGAAAACTGCCGTTCTGGAAGGGCGACACCCAGGGCCGGCCGGTGGAACTCGGCGAGGCGCTGGGCAAGTTCACCTCCGAACTGGTCAACCTGCCCGCCGAAGCCTCGCGGGAGAAGCTGGCCGGCATCGGGCTCGATGCCTTTGCCGCCGGGAATCTCTTGAACTACCTGGGAGCCCAGGCGGAAGCCACCACGGTGGTCCCCAGCGACAAGACGCTGGTGGTCGAGCGGTTCGTGGACGAGCTCGGTGACTGGCGGGTCATCCTGCATTCGCCCTTCGGGCTGCCCGTGCATTCTCCCTGGGCGCTGGCCGTGGGGGCGCGGCTGCACGAACGCTACGGGCTGGACGGCTCCGCGATGGCAGCCGACGACGGGATCGTGCTGCGCGTCCCGGCGATGGACGACGAACCGCCGGGTGCCGAACTCTTCTTCTTTGAGTCCGACGAAATCGAGGACGTGGTCACCGCGCAGGTGGGCAACTCGGCGCTTTTCGCCTCCCGCTTCCGCGAATGCGCCTCCCGCGCCTTGCTGTTGCCGCGTACCAGCCCCGGCAAGCGCACCCCGCTGTGGCAGCAGCGCCAACGCAGCGCCCAGCTGCTGGACGTGGCGCGGAAGTACCCGGATTTCCCGATCATCCTGGAAACGGTTCGCGAATGCCTCAATGACGTCTACGATCTGCCCGCACTGAAGAACCTGCTTGCCGCGGTGGGTTCGCGCGGCATCGCGGTGCGCGAGGTGCAGACCCGCACACCCTCTCCCTTCGCCCAGTCGCTGCTCTTCGGCTACGTCGCCCAGTTCCTCTACGAGGGCGATTCGCCGCTGGCCGAGCGCCGCGCCGCGGCCCTGTCCCTTGACCCGGCGCTGCTGGGCGAGTTGCTGGGCCGCACCGAGTTGCGCGAGCTGCTCGACGCCAAGGTCATCGCCCGCACCCAGGGCGAGCTCCAGCGCACGGCAGAAAACCGCAAGTTGGCCGGGCTCGAGGGAGCGGCGGACCTGTTGCGGTTGCTCGGCCCGCTGGACGCCCAGGCCGTGGCGGACCGGCTGCGGCACGAGGACGAAGCCGCTTCCGCTGCCGACGCGGTGGAAGCCGCCGCCGGATACCTGGAGCAATTGGTCCGCTCCAACCGCGCCCTTGCGGTGCGTCTGGGCGGCAGGGAAGTGTTCGCCGCGATCGAGGATGCCCCGCGGCTGCGCGACGGGCTCGGGGTGCCGCTGCCGCATGGCGTGCCGCTGGCGTTCATCGACCCCGTGGCCGACCCGGTGGGCGACCTGGTCTCCCGCTTTGCCCGCACCCACGGGCCTTTCACCGCCGGGGACGTCGCGGCCGCACTGGGCCTGGGCGTCGCGGTGGTGGTTTCCGTGCTGGAGCGGCTGGTGTCGGATTCCCGGGTCATGGTCGGGGCGTTCCGGCCCGCCGAAATGCTCCTTGACTCCCCGGTGACCGGCGGCAGCGCCACCGAGTACTGCGATGCCGGGGTGCTGCGGATGATCCGCACCCGCTCGCTGGCCGCCCTGCGCGCGGAGGTCGAGCCCGTGGACCAGGAGACCTTCGCCAGGTTCCTGCCGGGCTGGCAGGGCATCGGCGCGGGACTGCGCGGCATCGACGGGGTGCTGGCGGTCATCGAGCAGCTGGCCGGGGTGCCGGTTCCGGCCTCCGCCCTGGAATCACACGTGCTGCCCGCCCGCGTCCGTGACTACCGGCCCGCAATGCTTGACGAACTCATGAGCGCCGGCGAGGTGCTGGTTTCCGGCGCCGGCGCGCTGGCCGGAACCGACGGCTGGATCGCCCTGCACACCGCCGAGAACGCGCCGCTGAGCCTGCCGTTGCCCGACACCTCGGCTCTGGGCCCGCTAGCCACCGAGCTGTTCTCGGTGCTGGGTTCCTCCGGCGCCTACTTCGTGCCGCAGCTGGCCCGGTTGCTGGCCGTCGCACCCCCGGACGGTTCCGGCACGGCGTCGGGAAGCGAACCGTCCTCCGCGGAAGTGCTCGAGGCCCTGTGGGAACTTTTCTGGGCCTCGGCCGTCGCTCCCGACACCCTGGCGCCGATCCGCCAGCTGGTCTCCGGTGGCAAGGCCGCGCACCGCGTGCCGGCACTGGCCCCGCGGGCGCGAACAGCCCGGCTGGGGCGCATGGCGATGCTGCGATCTTCCCGCACTGATGGAGCTGCCGATGTGACCGGTCGCCGCCAGCTCCCCGATTCGGCTTCCGGCCGCTGGGGCGCCCTGCCCGCCCCGGAAAAAGACACCACCATCCGCGCCCACGCAGCCGCCGAGTTCTTGCTCGAACGCTACGGGGTGGTGACCCGCGGCTCGGTCGCCGCCGAATCGGTGCCCGGCGGATTCGGACAGCTCTACCGGGTGCTGGGCCGGCTCGAGGAGGCCGGGCACACTCGCCGCGGCTACTTCGTGGAGCGGCTTGGCGCCGCCCAGTTCTCCACCTCCGCGACCATCGACAGGCTCCGTGCGCTGGTCCGCGAACCCGGACACGGGGCGCCTCCGGTGGCGCTGGCCCTGGCGGCCACCGACCCGGCCAACCCGTACGGGGCGGCATTGGGCTGGCCGGAGGCCGCCGGCGGGCACCGCCCCGGGCGCAAGGCCGGCGCGCTGGTGGTGCTGCTGGACGGCGCGCTGGCCCTGTACGTGGAGCGCGGAGGCAAGACGGTGCTGGGCTTCGGCGCCCTGTCCGGGGACCAGGATTCCGCCGCCGCGGATCCCGCGGTGCTTGATGCCATAGCGACCGAGTTGGTGGCTGTGCTGCGACGTGCAGCCATCGCCAAGCTGGGAATCGAGAAAATCAACGGGAAACCTGTTCTCGAAACGCCCGTCGGGACGGCCCTGCTGCGTGCCGGGTTCTATTCGAGTCCTAGTGGACTGCGTTTTAGGTCCTAGGTAATTTCGCGGTTTCCACCCGTGATTCACCGACACCGGCTAGGCTGGGTGGTCTAGGTCACTTGATACTTGAGGGCAAGTGCATCCTTTACTAGCAGGATTGGTGGTTTTAGCGATGCCCGAAGGGGATACAGTTTTTCGCACGGCCCGTCGATTGGAGGCCGCTCTGGGGGGCAGGGCCTTGAGCGTGAGCGATTTTCGCGTACCCGCCCATGCAACCTTGTCGTTGGTGGATTGGATGGTGGAGTCGGTCGTTTCACGCGGCAAGCATCTGCTCATCCGCACCCGCCCGCCCGTGAAGGTATCCGCCCCTCCGCTGAGCATCCACTCGCACCTGCTCATGGAGGGTCACTGGGACGTCTATGCCACCGGGGAACGCTGGCGGTCCCCGGCGTTCAAGGCACGCGCGGTGCTGGGCAACAAGGCCTTCACCGCGGTGGGCTTCGAGCTCGGGTTCCTGCACGTGTTGCGGACCACCGACGAGGTTGAAGTCATTGGCCACCTGGGCCCGGACCCGCTGGGGCATTCCTGGGATCCGGACGAAGCACTGCGCAGACTGCTCATCGACCCGGAGCGACCCATTGGATTGGCGTTGCTCGACCAGCGTCTGATTTCCGGACTGGGCAATGTGTATCGTTCCGAGCTGCTCTTTATCACCCGGGTGCACCCACGCACCCCGGCGGGCGAGGTGGAGGACCTGGGCCATATGGTCGACATTGCCCACCGCCTGCTGCATGCCAACAAGGACCGCGCCCGGCGCGTGACCACGGGCTCCGACGGGATGAACCCGTACTGGGTCTATGGCCGTGCCGGCCAGGCGTGCCTTCGCTGTGGTGGCACCTTGCAAAAGGAATCGCTGGCCGAATCCACGCGCAGCGCCGAACGAGATGTGTTCTTCTGTGCCTCCTGCCAGGGCTCCTACGTGCCCAGCGGCGGCCGTACGCGCTGACAGAGCCCCCCTGTCGCACCGGGGCAGGCCGTGCACACGTGGAAGACTGGTGTGCATGGCCATGACTTCTCCCCTTCCCGTGCGCAACGGTGTCAATGCAACCCGTCTGCGCGTGCCTTCCGGGGGCCAGTGGGCAACGGTGTGCGAATACATGCTGCATCGATTCGGGCACGTCGACGCCCAAGGCATCGCACGTCGCTTCCAACAGGGCGAGGTCGTGGGCCTTGACGGGGAGTCCCTGGATGAGCACACGCCGCTGGGCGCGCACGAATTTATCTGGTACTACCGAAACCTGCCGGCCGAGGAACCCATACCCTTCACCGAGACGATCCTGCACCACGACGAAAACCTGCTGGTCATCGACAAGCCGCACTTCCTGCCCACCACCCCCGGCGGTCGCTTCATCCAGCAGTCAGCCCTCGTGCGGCTGCGCAACCGCGTGGGCAACCCGGAGCTGATCCCCATGCACCGGCTGGATCGGGCGACGGCAGGAATCCTGCTCTTCTCCACCAACCCGGAGACCCGCGGCGCCTACCAGACGCTCTTCGAACGCCGCGAGATCTCCAAGACCTACGAGGCGGTTTCGGCGCTTGAGCCGGTCGCGGGGCGCCCGGCCGGCGAGGTCCTGGGCACAGGCGGGCTCGGTGGAAGCGCCGAGGAACGCAGCGGCAACGCGGTCGACGGAACGGCCGGACCGGGAAACGACCTGCTCACGGCCGCCGCACTGCGCGACCGCCTCGACGCGCTGGCGCACGAACCGCTGGTGTATCGCAACCGCATGAGCAAGATCAAGGGGCAGTTGCGCTCGTTGGTAGAGAAGGGGGAACCGAACGCAGAGTCCCTCATTGAGCTGATGGGCACCGGGACCTCGAACGGGCATTTTGCCGGGCTCCGGGTCGCCAAATTCAGGCTGAGCCCGCACTCGGGCAAGACCCACCAGCTGCGCGTGCACCTGGCGGCCCTGGGACTCGGAATCCTCAACGACCCGTTCTACCCGACGCTGCTGGACCTGGCCGCGGATGACTACAAGCGCCCGCTGCAGCTGCTGGCCCGCAGCATTTCGTTCATTGACCCTCTCTCCGGGACACAGGTGCGTTACACCTCGGAACTGGAACTCTCCGAATCTCCCACCTGAGCAGGACCGGAAGGGATGGTCGCCGAGGCTCTGCCAACGGCCATGGCGTAGCTCACCTTTGCCGGTCGAGCGGCCGGGCGTGGGAAGTGGACATCACCTGCGGGTTGTTGGGTACGCTGGAAGCCATCCGATGAGCAGATGCGCCAAATGCATCGCGGCGATGAAGGAGCTGAACATGAACAATTCCGATACCAAGACCTCCGCCGCGTCAAGCAAATCGCAGAACCCGGGCTCGACTTCCGACAAGGGACATCCGGCCAAGACCGGACCGACGGAGTCCGAACAAGCCAAGACCCCCGAAGCCGGCGAAGCAGATCCGGCCAAGACCGAGCCGACGAAGCCGACGAAGCCGCCCAAGGCTGCAGGTCCGTCAAACCCGGGCCAAACGCCGAAGCCAGGTGCCAAAAGCAACATCGCACCCACGCCGCCCGGCCCCACCGATCTGGTCCGTGAGGCCGGGGAGACCGCCCCGGTTAAACCCGCAGAAGCCAAGGAACAACTCTCGAAACGCATTTCCAGGCCCGTGCCGCATCGCTCCGTCCCCGAACCCGACACCGTGGATGAAGTCCTCAAGAAGCCCACGGACCAGGTACTCGGCGAGTCTCCGTTGCGCCACCTGACAGACGGGCAATCGTCGAAGGACAAGAACGCAACCGCTGTTCCCGCCAAGACGATCGCCGGCGGCTTCAGCGGACTGAACAATTGGCTGGATTCCGTGCCCGCGCCAAATCTTGAACGCCTGGGCGACAAGATCTACGCAGCCCCTGCCACTTTCAAGAGGCGGTGGCACCGGTTGCGCGTCGAACGGGCCAAGGCCGCAGAGACCAAGGAACAAGAACGGTTGGTGGAGGTCGCCCGGGCCGAGGCAAAGACGGAAGCCGCCAAGCGTGACGCCGCGCGCCTTGCCCACCAGGCCAAGCTCGATGCCGCCGCCCGGCAGGCCGACGAGGCACGGCTGGCCGCCCAGACACAGTCCGAGGACCGCGCCAGGGGTGCCGAAGCGGCGAGGTTCCATGCCTCGGACCCCCTCCAGCCCGATGATGCGCAAGCCGTCAAGTCCCCGGTGCACGACGAGCCGGAATTGCATGCCGGAAACCTGGTTCCAGGTCCTGCCACAGACTGGTATCCAGCGGAGCACGCCGCTCCCGGTGAAGACATTGTGGTTTCCGACTCCGGGACCTCGGTGGCAGCCACTCCGGCCCCGCCCATGGATCCGGAGCATCTTGCGGCCCTGGTTGCCAGCGCCAAGGCCGCAATAGACCAGCAACAGGCCACGGCCGAACCGGTCTACGAGGCACCTTACGTCCTGCCGGAGACCGGCCCCAACCCCGTCGAGGAACCATCGGACATGCGCCGTCGAATCCTTGGCAGCGCTGCCACCGTGGCGGCGGCGGCTGTGTCCCTGGCCAGCCTGGAGACGTTGTCCTCCGGCACCGTCGAATCCCTGGGTTCCAATTACTCCTTGTTGTCGCTGGCTCCCAGTGCGCACCTGATCTGGCCAGTCGTCCTTCTCTGGGCGGTGGCGGGTGCAGCCTACTCGTGGGCGCCCTCGCAGCGCTCCGCGATGCGCCAACGCGCCGTCGGCCATTGGTTTGCGCTTGCCTGCGTGGGCAATGTGCTGTGGATGCTCAGCGCCGTGAACGACTGGCTTTTCCCCGCCTTCGGTTTTGCCGCGGCAAGCTGTTGGTTCCTGTACACCTCAGTGCGCGAGCTGAACCTGAACACCGCCCGTACCACGCGCGAACGGATGTTCACCGATGCACCCGTCAGCCTGATGACCGGTTTCAGCATGGTCGTGTTGGCGTCCGCCTTCATGAACATGCTGCAGTCCTGGGGTGCCGGCGGAGCGGGCATCTGGATCGCAACCCTGTTGGTGCCTGCCCTGGGCTACGGTGCCACAAGCCTGTCCATGACCGAGCGCGGTCGCATCATCATGGCCATCGGATTTGGCTGGGGCATGTTCTGGCTGCTCGTGCCACGGGTATTGGGAACCAACAACTCCATCTGGATCGCCATCCTCGCGGGAATGGCCGGTTTCGTGGTGCTGTTGGCAACCGAGAACCGGCGCTACCAGATCCACCATGCCGAGCACCGCGCCGCCCGCGGCAAGCCGACTGACTTTTCCTAGGACGCGAGATCCTGCCGCACGCCTAGCGCCGCAGCGTCATCCAGCGTCCACGGGTGCGGCGCAGCACCACGAGCTTTTCGCTCACCGCCACCCTTTCCACCGCCGCGCGCATGGCAGCGGCCGATGCAACGGCGCGCATATCCGGGTTCCCGTCTTCCTCCACGGTGTAGCGCACGGTGATCCGCGGTACCCCGGCGACCACGTCGAGCTGGTTCGCATCCACATGGTGGCCGTCGGCCAGCGATGCCACGGCGGTGCCCATGACGGCTTCGGGCGCGTGCCCGGGACGAAGCCCCGTGATGTTCAGCTGGGCGCGATAGGAAGGCATGGAAACAAGCCTAATGCTTGTGGATTCGGCATGGCCACATCGCGATCCCCCCTCAGGCGACGGAGCGACCGGGCGCTGAAGTGGCACACTGGGTTCCATGAGTGCACCCACGAATTTCACACTGTGGCGCCGCATGCGCGACGAAGGCCTGGCGGTCCCGTTCGGGTGGCTTTCACTGAGCAGCTACCAGTGGCTGCCCGAGGATCCCTGCCTATTGGACCTGGTTCCGGGAAGCTGGAGCGCCGATGCCACCGGGGCGACCGCGGACTTCGAGGTGTCGGACTCCGTGACCACCCCGGATGGCGACCCGGTTCACGGTACGTTGGCCAAGTCCCTGCACGAGGGCGAGTCCATGCATTTCATCCGCCACGGTGACACCCTGGTGGAACTGGGCGTGCGCGGGGGCAGGTACATGATCCGCACCCGCGAGCGCCACCATCCCCGGCTGAAGGCCTTCACCGGCGTCCCGGTCTTCGACCACGACCCGACCTTCATCGTCCCCGGGCGCTACACCGCATTCCACGCCCCGAAGGTGGTGCCGATCGACAGTTTCCGTTCCGACACCAGGCTCAGGGCAGAACTGGTCGGCGAGGTCGGATTCGAGCTGGCCGGGCACCGCGCGTCCCTGGCTGCTTCCCGGAACGCCGATGGTTCGCTGACCTTGGCGTTCCGGGACCAGACGAACGGGGTGCAGACGGCTTCCTGGCGCTTTGTCACGGTCAAGGACCCCGGCACGAACGGGGAAGTCGCCATTGATTTCAACCGCACCTTGAACTACCCCATGGCATTCTCACCCCATGCGGTGTGCCCGGCACCGGTGCCGGGGAACCGGCTCGAGGTTCCGGTGCGCGCCGGGGAGCTCATGCCCCGCTGAGGGTTTTGCTCCGCGGTCCGGCTACTTCGGTCCCATGCGGATGGCCCCGTCAAGGCGGATGGTTTCGCCGTTGAGCATCTGGTTGGCCACGATGTGCTCCACCAGGGCCGCGTATTCGGCGGGCTTGCCCAGACGTGCCGGGTGCGGCACCTGGGCACCGAGCGATGCCTGCGCTTCGTCGGAGAGCGAGGACATCATCGGGGTCTCGAAGATGCCCGGGGCAATGGTCATGACCCGGATGTAGTGACGGGCCAGTTCGCGGGCCAGCGGCAGCGTCATCGCGGCGACGGCGCCCTTGGAGGCGGAGTAGGCGGGCTGGCCGATCTGCCCGTCGAAGGCGGCGACAGAGGCGGTGTTGACGATGACCCCGCGCTCGGGGGTTCCGGTGGCCG
The DNA here is from genome assembly GCF_039535115.1 of Paeniglutamicibacter sulfureus. NCBI lineage: Bacteria > Bacillati > Actinomycetota > Actinomycetes > Micrococcales > Micrococcaceae > Paeniglutamicibacter > Paeniglutamicibacter sulfureus. The sequence goes on along the minus strand of NZ_BAAAWO010000001.1, from coordinate 3,541,373 downwards.
GGTCGATGACCGGGTCGGTTGCAGCCATGGCCTCTGCCGCCAGCCGGACCACGTTGAAGGTGCCGGTGAGGTTGATGGCGATGACCTTTTCGAAGGTGGACAGCGGCAGCACGCCCTCGCGCCCCAGCACCTTGCCGGGGGTGGCAACCCCGGCGCAGTTGACCACGATGCGCAGGTTTCCCATGTCCGCGGCTGCGGCAATGGCGGCTTTGACCTGCGCTTCGTCGGTGACGTCGGCGGCCACAAACCTCGCCCGCGGCCCCAGTGCCGCCGCTGCCTCCTCGCCCTTCGCGGAGGGCAGGTCAACCAGCACCACCTGGGCACCGGCGTCGTAGAGCACCCGTGCGGTGGCGGCCCCGAGGCCGGAGGCTCCCCCGGTGACCAAGGCGATTGAGTCGGTGATGAGCATGGTGCGGTTCCCTTCGTCTGCGCTGCTGTGGACCCGTCCCCTGCTACCGGCCAGCGCTCGGCGCCGACCTAGCTGGGTTAGTGGCCATTAACTCACTTCAGACTAGACCGGGAAGCGCCGGGATAGAAGAGCGCCCCCGGCTCGTCGAGTCGATTGCGGCACGTAGACTGCAGCCATGGGCCGCTTTATCTTGATTTCGACGAGGGAACACGACCTTGCCGCATCCGACGAGGTGCGCGGCGTCTTGGATGCCAGCGGGCTCGATGCCGATGCGCTGCGCGTCATCCGCTTGGAGCGCGAACCACTGGGCTCCCTTGACGGGCTGGGATTAGAGGACTGTCCGGGCATCATCCTGGGCGGCAGCCCCTTCAATGCCTCGGACCATCCGTCAACGAAATCAGCGACGCAGCTGCGCTGCGAGGCGGACCTTTCCCGACTGCTCGATGTGCTGGTGGCCGAGGACTTCCCGTTCCTGGGCGCCTGCTACGGCGTTGGCACCCTCGGCACCCACCAGGGAGGGAGAGTCGATACGCACTTTGGCGAACCGGTGGGCACCTCGCGCATCAGGCTCACCGACCAGGGACGCCGCGATCCGCTGCTGGCCGGGCTGCCGGAGGAATTCGATGCCTTCGTGGGGCACAAGGAGGCCGTCTCCGAGCTGCCGGAATCGGCGGTGTTGCTGGCCGATTCGGCTGCCTGTCCCGTGCAGATGTTCAGGGTCAAGAGCAATCTCTATGCCACCCAGTTCCATCCCGAGCTTGACCCCGCCGGGCTGGCCCAGCGCATCATGATCTACCGCGATGCGGGCTATTTCCCCCCGCAGGATGCCCAGCGGCTGCACGACGAGGCGATGGCCGCACTCGTGGAGTGGCCGGCACTGATCCTGCGCAACTTCGTGCGTCGCTATGGGGCCGAAAGCTAGAAGATCCCTTGCCCGGCATCGAGCCGGGCCACGTAGTCGGCGATCTTCCTCCGGCGGGTCTCATCCCCCTTGACGGTGTGCAACCGGTAGTAGATGGCGAATCGCTCGCTGGCGCCGAGGGCTGCCAGCGTTTCCTGCGCCCGCGGAAATCCGGAAACCGCCTCGAGGAAATCGGCGGGAAGCTGCGCCGATGCCTGCCCCGCATAGGCTTCGTCCCACCTCCCGTCGGCTTTGGCCGCCTGGACCGCGGCGGCCCCCGCCGGCTGGATCAGGCCGACGGCCTCCAGCCGCTGGACGTGTTCCACGTTCCTGGCGGACCACTTGCTGCGCGCGGTGCGCGGGGTGAATCTGTTGGTGAAGCTGTGCTCGTCGCGCGCGTTGCGCTGGCCGTCGATCCAGCCGAAGCACAGGGCCTCGTCCAGCGCCTGCGCGTAGGTCAGGCTTGTGGTGGTTCCGCCTTTCTTGTGCAGCACCAGGTTCACGCCCGGATGGCTGGCGTGGTGCTCCTGCAGCCAGGCGCGCCACGCGGGGGCATCGGGCACCAACAGTTCTTCCAGGGGGATCGCCATGGACCCATCATTCCACCGGCCACCGGGGGCGACCAGCGGTGGCCTTGTGGCAACGGCGGCTATATTGCTAGCATCCGTTGCATGGCAGCGAACAGGGACGAACACAGCGACAAGATCCAATTCAATGTCTACCTCCCGGCGCCGCTGGTGCGCCGCGTGAAGCACGCCGCCGTCGATGACGGCAGCAGCCTTTCCGCCTTCGTGGAAAAGGCCCTCGCCGAGTACCTGGAGCGGCGCTGATGTTGCGCGTGCGGCCCGTGGTGAACACCGGGCACGCCGCTGCCTGGGCCGAGCTGTTGCTGGCCATTGGGCTTGCCGAATTGCCGCACGGAACTTCCGGGGAACGGTGCTTTGCCGCGGGTTCCGGACGCGTTCTCCTCCGTACCGCGCCCTCCTTCGCCATCGAGCTGGGTTTCGAGGTGCGAGACCTGGACAAGTTTGCGCAATGGACCCGCAGCGACGGCACCGAGGTGCTTCTGCGCACCACGGACGCCGGACCCATCGGGCACATCACCGCCGATGACCGGCTGGAATTCACGGCCACCCCGGTGAACGCCGGTGTCACCGCCGGATCGGGACTCCAGTCCACGCCGGGTTCGCTCGGCGTGCTGGCTGTATGGAACACTCCCGACGTGCCGGGCTCCGCGCAGACGCTGCGAAACATCGGCGCGATCCAGTCCCCCGGTGGGCCAGGAGCATTGGATGCGCACTTCAGGGCCAAACATGGCGGGTACGTGGACCTGCGTCCCGCCGCAGCCACCCGGGTCGACCTGGAACTCGGCATCGACGGCGACGCCGGGCACCTGGCCGCGCGGTTGGAGGCCGCCGGACTGCGACCGCGCTTCGCCACGGGGACCCACGACCGGACACTGCTGGTGGCGCACCCGGATGGCGGGGACCTGCGGGTCGCCGAACACCACCACCATGCCCAAAGCCCGGCACCGCGGGAATAGCCCGGACGGCGCACCTGTTGCCACCGGGCATGAGCAAACTCTTTACTCCGGTCGACCTTGCCGCGCCCGAGGGCCCGGGCCTGACGCTTCGGAACCGCACCGTGCTGGCACCCATGTGCCAATACTCGGTCGACAACCGCGACGGCGTGCCGCACGCCTGGCACCTTGCCCATCTGGGCGCCCGCGCCGCCGGGGGCTTCGGCCTGGTGTTCACCGAGGCCGCCGCGGTCACCGCCCAGGGACGCATCAGCGACAGGGATGCCGGCATCTGGAACGATGACCAGTCCCGGGCGTGGGCCCCCATTGTCGACTTCATCCATTCCCAGGGCGCGGCAGCCGGCATCCAGCTGGCCCACGCCGGTGCCAAGGCCTCGACGCATGCCTGGCTGCCCCAGCCCGCTGCCGCCGGACAGGTCGGCAGCCTCGGCGAGGAGGACGGCGGGTGGGAAACCGCCGCTCCTTCGGAAACCGATGTCTTCGGGCTCGACTCCCCGCTCGCCATGAGCGGCGAGCAGATTGCCGCATCGATCCGGGACTGGGCCGAGGCGGCGCGCCGGGCCGACGAAGCGGGGTTCGATGTCGTCCAGATCCATGCGGCGCACGGCTACCTGATCCACCAGTTCCTTTCGCCGCTGGCCAACGCCCGCACGGATGAATACGGCGGAAGCTTCGGGAACCGCACCCGGTACGCGCGCGAGGTGATCTCCGCGGTGCGTGCCGCCTGGCCGGCGCACAAGCCGCTGGCCATCCGCTTCTCCGGGGATGACTGGGTCGATGGAGGGTGGCGGATCCAGGACACCGCGCGTTTCGCCGCCGAGGCCTTTGAGCTGGGTGTCACGGCCTTCGACCTGTCCAGCGCGGGGATCGGCAAGTACCACGGGCCCAGCGGCCCGGGCTTCCAGGTGCCGCTGGCCACCGCCGTGAAGCAGGCGGTCCCGGCGGCCTTCGTGACGGCCGTGGGCATGATCAACGACCCCTCGCAGGCCGAACAGGTGCTGGTCACCGGTGCCGCCGACGGGGTGTCGATCGGCCGTGCTGCCCTGAAGAACCCGAACTGGCCGGCGGTGGCCGCCGCCGAGCTGGGTGCACCCCGCGAACAGGTGCCCTTCGCCGCCCAGTACTGGCGCGCCCACTGGTAGTCACACCGGTGCGGGGCATTCGGCCGGCCGCGCGGGCACGCGCGTCACCGGCAGGACCGCCAATGGCCGCCCACGCAGACGGTGCAGGCCATCCGGGAGGGGGATTCCCGGGTGGCCCGCACCTAGATGAGGGGGGTCCTTCAGCGTCGCGGCGCGGTTGCTAGCCGCGCAGGTCCTTGCCCACGGACTCGGGCATCTTGTAGATGGTGAGCGCGCTGATGAGCAGCAGGACGATGGAGTAGATCGCGAAGACCGTTCCGCCGGTGGGGATACCGAACCAGGCGTTGAACCCGGCTTGCAGGAAGGCAGCGGTGCCGCCGAAGGCCGCCACGGCGATGGCGTAGGGGATGGCCACGCCGATGGTGCGGATCGCGGTGGGGAACAGCTCGGCGTAGACGGCCGGAACGATCGAGGCGGAGGCGGCGATGAAGATGAGCATCACCGACATGGCGATGAACAGCTGCCATGCCTCACCGCGCACCAGGGATGACATCGGGAACTGCAGCACCGCGGCACCCAGTGCCGAAATGAGCAGAACCGGACGGCGGCCGATGCGGTCCGAAAGCTTCCCCCAGAACGGCAGGGCCGTCATGAACACCAGGTTGGCGGCGACGCCGGTCCACAGCGCGGTTGCCGGATCCATCTTCAGGTTGGCGATCGCGTAGGCAGGGGTCGAAACGGACCAGATGTAGTAGACGACGGTCAACCCAACGGTCAGGCCAATGACCCGCACCGCCTGGCGCCAGTTGGCCATGATCTGTGAGAAGACCGAGGGTCCCTTGGTGGCGGCCGCGGCCTTGGCCGACTTCTGCTCCTCGAACTGCTCGGTCTCCTTCAGGCGCGAGCGCATGACCAGGGTGTACAGACCCATCAGCGCACCGACGGCGAAGGGGATGCGCCAGCCGAAGGCACCCATCTGTTCCTTGGTCAGCACGACGGTGAGGATGGCCCCGAGCAGCGTTCCGGCAACGATGCCGGCGGTCCCGGAGAAGTACATGAGCGTGGAGTAGAACCCGCGCTTCGGGGCAGGGGCCACCTCCGCGAGGTAGGTCTGCGCGCTGGGCATCTCGCCGCCGTGCGCCAGGCCCTGCAACAGCCGGGCCACCAGCAAGATCAGCGAGGCGCCGGCCCCGATGCTGGCGTAGGTCGGGGTGATCGCGATGATCAGCGAACCGAGCGAGGCCAGGCCCACGGCCATGGTCATGGCGGACTTGCGGCCGACCTTGTCGCCGATCAGGCCGAAGAATGCGCCGCCGAAGGGGCGGGCGACGAAGCCGACTGCGAAGATCGCCATGGTGGCCAGGAACGCGGAGGTCGGGTCGGCCTTGGAGAAGAGCTGGCCGGAGATGAAGGAGGCGAACGTGGCGTAGATGGCCCAGTCGAACCATTCCACGGCGTTGCCGGCGCCAATGCCCAGCAGGGTCTTGAAGGTGGACTGCCCGGGTGCCCCGTGCGCGGCAGGCTCGGTGCGTTGGATGGTGCCGGCCGGGGCCAGCTGTTCCTTGATGCTCATGGCGGGTTGGATCCTGCTTCTGTGCGGGGAGAGGGAAATGGGAATTGGCGTTAGGCCAGGGAAGCGAGCTTGGCGTTGCCGGCTGCGTGTCGTGGTCGCTTTCGCGAGCCCGGCGACCCACCGGGTGGTGAGCCGTGTCACTATCGATCGTGGGGCCAGGGCAGGACAATGAACTAGAATTCACGAATAATTGCACAGGGGGCCATCCAAGCCGCGAATTCGTGCAGCAATGACGAGGAGGGATCTCATGGAACTGCCGGTGGAAGACCTGCAACTAGTGAATGCGCTGCAAATCGCGCCGCGGGCCAGCTGGGCCGAATTGGCGGCCGCGCTGGGACGCCACCCGGCAACGCTTTCCGCCCGTTGGAACCGATTGCGCGAGGATCGCATGGCCTGGGTCCTCGGACATCTGGGCGGACACCCCGAGCAGCACTGCACCGCCTTCATCGATGTCGTGGCCGATCCGGAGCTCATCGACGAGGCGCGCGTCGACCTCTGCGCGATCTCCGAGGTGCTCACCGTCGACGACGCGACCAGCAGTGCCGACTTCCGCCTCACCTGCCTGGCCGCCGACTGGCTCACCATGGCCCGGGAGATCCTGCCGCGCATCCGCGGCGCCCGTGGCGTCCAACGCACCAAGGTCTCGCTGTGCACCAAGCTCTACGCCACCGGCAACGTGTGGCGACTGGACGTGCTCTCCCCCGCACAGCAGGCCCAGCTCCAACGCCTCAACCAGCCACCCCTGGCGCAGCCGACGATCATCCCCGACACGTTCTGGCCGATGCTCAGGGTGCTGATGCGCGATGGCCGTTCCACGGCCGCGGAAATCGCCCAGGCCACCGGCCAGCATCCCTCAACCACCGGCCGGGCGCTGCGCACGGCGCTGGAGACCGGCATGGTGACCCTGCGCTGCGATCTGGCGAGCCATTACACGGGGTACCCGCTGACGGTGCAATGGTTCGCGAAGGTTCCCGCAGGCACTGCGGACACCGTCGCAGCCTTCCTGATGGAGCATCGGACGCTGCGCCTTTGCGCCTCAACCACGGGTGCGGCGAACATGACGTTCATGATGCAGTTGCGCACCCCGGCCGACATCGCCGACATTGAGGCCAGGCTCGCCGCCAGGGTCCCCGGTGTCGACATCATCGAGGCCTGCGTGGGCGTGCATTCATTCAAGCGCATGGGCTGGATGCTGGATCCGGAGGGGCGTCCCACCGGTGAGGTCGTCACCTGATCCGGGCCGGGAGGGGTCGCCTTAAGCGACGATTCCCCGGCCACTGTCCGAAACGGACAATGGCCGGGGAATCGCTTCACGTCAACGAGGTGCCAGGTCCTAGTGCGCGTGCTCCGCTGCCGTGGCCGGGGCTGGTTCCCTGGCCTTGGTCAGGAAGAGCGCGATGACCACCATGCCCACGGCGCAGACCGAAGCCACCAGGAAACCGGCGGAGAACCCGTCGATCTGGGCCTGGATGGGATCGGCGCCGGCCGCGGCACCCGCGCCTATACGCGAGGCCAGGACGCCGACCAGCAATGCGGTGCCGGCCGCGCCGCCCAACTGCTGCAGGGTGGAAAGCACCGCGGAGCCGTGGGAATGCAGCGAATGCGGCAGCGGGTTCAATGCCGTGGTGAACGCCGGGGTGAAGATCAGCGACAGCGCCAGCGACATGGTCAGGTGCAGCGCGATAATCACGCCGAGGGCGGTCTCGGCGCCCAGCAGACGCGAATAGCCGAAGAGCACCAGCACCAGGATCACGGTTCCCGGGATCATCAGCGGGCGCGGGCCAACCCGGTCGAAGAGCCGTCCGACGAACGGGGCCAGCAGACCCATGAGCAGCCCGCCGGGCAACAGCATCAGGCCGGTGGCCAGGGTGTCCAGGCCGCGCACGTTTTGCAGGTACAGCGGCAGCAGGATGATCACGCCGAAGAGCGCCACCATGGCCAGCACCATCAGCGAGAGCGACAAGGTGAAGGGGCGGTAGGTGAAGGTGCGCAGGTCAAGCAGCGCATGGTTCTTCTTCTGCAGGCGCAGCTGCAGCATCGTGAAGGCCACCAGCGAGAGCACTGCAACCACCAAGATGGACAGCGTCTGCCCGTCCAGCCCGTTGGCCGAGAGTCGGCTGAGTCCGAAGACCAGTCCGCCAAAGGCCGGGATGGACAGCAACACCGAGGGGATTGACAGCGGCATGGTGGAGGCCTCGGCGACCTTGTTCAGCCGCGGTGAACCAATGAAGAGTGCCGCCAAGGCGATCGGCGCGACGATCAGGAACATGAAGCGCCACGACAGCGAATGCAGGATGAGACCCGAGATGGTCGGCCCGATGGCCGGGGCCACGGAAATCACGATCGACACATTGCCCATGATGACCCCGCGCCTGTGGGCGGGCACCAGGTCCAGGATCGTGGTCATCAGCAACGGCATCATGATCGCCGTGCCGGAAGCTTGGATGACACGGGCAACCAGGAGCAGGCCGAAGCCCGGGGCAGCGGCGGCCAGCAGCGTGCCCAGGGAGAACAATCCCATCGCCAGCATGAACACCCCGCGGGTGCTGAAACGCTGCAGCAGGAAGCCTGTGGCCGGGATGACCACGGCCATGGTGAGCATGAAGATCGTCGCAAGCCACTGGATGGCTTCCTCGCTGACCTGGAACTCGTGCATGAGCACCGGCAGCGCCACGTTCATGATGGTTTCGTTGAGGATCACCACGAACGCGGAAACGATCAGCACCGTGATGGTGGCCAGATCCTTGGGGTTGAGTTTGGTGCCGGTCTCGGTCACGGTCAGTGGCCTCTTCCATGAAAAGTGGGGGGTGGGCTTTTGCGGAACATTTCATTCTAGCGTCGGGGGCCGACGGTTGATTCCCGAAAGTGAAAAACATCCCCGGAATCACACAACACGGTCCGCGACGTGGCCCGCCGACCCCTTGGATGGGACAAGATGGAGACATGAACGTTCGCACTCCGGATCCCTATCCCGGCTGGCTGTCCGACGAAGACCTCTACGAGGCCCGCGCCCGACTGCCCATGCTCTACATCGAAGCCATCCCGGTGCGCCTGGATCCGCTCGGCTATGTCACCGAGATCGGCCTGCTGCTGACGGCCGATCCCGAAGGGCGGATGCTGCGCACCTTCGTTTCGGGCCGTGTGATGTACCGGGAGACCATCCGTGCGGCGCTGACCCGCCACATCGAGAAGGACCTGGGGCCCATGGCCATGCCGCAGTTGCCGCCGTCCCCGGCGCCCTTCACCGTGGCGGAGTATTTCCCGTCCCCCTCGGAAACCGGGTTGACCGACGAACGGCAGCACGCCGTCGCGCTGGCCTACATCGTGCCGGTGCGCGGCGAATGCTCCCCGCGCCAGGACGCGCTTGAATTAACCTGGCTGACGCCCGAGGAGGCGCTGAGCCCGAGCATCCAGGAGGAGTTCGCCGGCGGCCGGGAGAATTTGGTTCGCCAGGCACTCGCCCACGTCGGCTACGTCCGCTAACCTGCTGAACGGCGCCGCCTGCTAACCGATTTCGGGCAGCAGGCGGCGGCGGAACCAGGCCCCGTAAAGTGATCCGAGCAGCACCACCAGCATGCCCACGAGGGCTCCGATGATGGTTTCGAGCATCCGGTCGTAGAGCAACACGTTGTTCAGCCCCGTCCCGAAGGAGACGCCCACCAGGGCCAGCGGGGTGACGAAGATCTGGGCCAGGAAATAGTTGCGCGCTATGAACATCTCGGCAGCGAACTGCAGCAGCCCGATCATGGCCAGCAGCACCCAGACGGGCGGCGCGAAGGCGATGATGGCCGCCATCAACACCAACCCGGTGAGCGTGCCCAGAATACGGTGGACGCCGCGACGCACGCGGTGCCTGGTGGTGTGGCCCACCAGCGGCACGACAGCCGCCACCATGGCCCAGTAGCTGTGACCGGTAGACAGCGCCGGGGCCAGCAGGTTGGCGATGGATCCGGCCAGCCCCGCAGCTAGCAGGTACAGCAGCGCCTCGTTCCAGATCGCCAGGCGAACGGGCCGCGACAGCGGTGCCGGGGCGACGTAGGGGCCCCAGGATGTTCCCTTGGCGAAGAGCGTCCCGGAGAATCCCAGGACTATCGCGAACAGTACCGCGCCCAGCGCGGCGGCCATTGATTCGGCCAGCAGTGGCTGGTGCGGCATCGAGGCGATGGCCGCGAAGGCAAAGATATGGAAGAGCGACCCGCCGGGCCGCAATTGCAGGAATCCGGTGAGGACCGAACAGATCCCGGAAACCACTGTCGTAAGCCCGACGATCATCCAGGCACTTGCCGCAGGGTCCTCGTGGTTTACGAGGTAGTGCGAGGCCAGCGCGGCGGCAAGGATTACCGCCAGGAACAGGCCACCGGCCTTGGACTGGGCCACCAGCCGGTTCGCGTAGCCAGGTACCCGGCCGTAAACACCGGTGAAGGCGCCAAAGATCACGAAGACCATCAGGTCCAAACGGTCGATGGCCAGCAGGGCAAAGAGTGGAACAAAGATCCCCACGGCCGTGCGCAACGCGATCCAGTGGTCGTTGTGTGCAGGCCCCAGGGTCAGCAACCCGCCAAAGTTCTTGCCCATGCGTGTGGTTGGTCGCCGTTCTCTCGGTCCTGCATTCTCGTACACCTTCCTCCAACGCTACGCCGCGAATCCCTTCGAACGCGGCTCTTGTGAGGGAAGGAATAGCATTGGGTGAGCCACCGCACGCCCCGGTTTTTGCCGCCACGCCGGGGGCATGCGGCACACTAGGTAGGTGCCGAACGATTCTTTTGATGCCACTGCCCCCCATCCGCGCCAGGACGAGTTCTCCTTCGACGTCGGAACCCGGCTGACCCGCCCCGACGGGTCGGTGTCCAACGGACGCACGGGCGTGATCACCACCCCGCACGGGCAGATCAAGACACCGGCATTCATTGCCGTTGGCACCAAGGCTACGGTCAAGGCCCTGCTGCCTGAATCCGTGGCCGATCTTGGAGCGCAGGCGGTGCTGGCCAACGCCTACCACCTTTACCTTCAGCCCGGTGCCGACATCCTTGACACCGCGGGCGGGCTTGGCAAGTTCATGAACTGGTCCGGACCCACCTTCACCGATTCGGGCGGATTCCAGGTCATGAGCCTGGGCTCGGGATTCAAGAAGGTGATCGACATGAAATCGGTGGACCAGTCCGGTCCCGACGACGCGGTGGCCCCGGGCAAGGAACGCCTGGCCAACGTGGATGACGACGGCGTCTGGTTCAAGAGCCACATCGACGGCAACAAGCACCGCTTCAGCCCGGAGGTGTCGATGAACGTGCAGCACAAGATCGGCGCCGACATCATGTTCGCCTTCGATGAGCTGACCACGCTGCAGAATTCCCGCGGCTACCAAGTCGAGTCGCTCGAACGCACCCGCCTCTGGGCCGAGCGTTGCGTGGCAGAGCACTTCAACCTCACCGATGCCCGTGTGGGCAAGGACTACCAGGCGCTCTTTGGCGTGATCCAGGGCGCCCAGTACGAGGACCTGCGCCGTCAGGCCTGTCGGGACCTCGGCGCCATGGCCTTTGACGGTTTCGGGATCGGGGGCGCGCTGGAAAAGGAAAACCTCGGCACCATCGTGGGTTGGTGCGCGGAGGAACTTCCGGAGAACAAGCCGCGCCACCTGCTGGGGATCTCCGAGCCCGACGACCTCTTCACGGCCATCGAGAACGGCGCGGACACCTTTGACTGCGTTTCCCCCACCCGGGTGGCCCGCAACTCGGCGTTCTACACTCCCCACGGCCGGTTCAACCTTTCGGGCCAGCGTTACAAGACCGACTTCACTCCCCTGTCCGAGGAATGTGACTGCTACACCTGCCAGCACTACACGCGCGCCTACATCCACCACCTTTTCAAGGCCAAGGAACTTCTCAGCCACACGCTGATTTCCATCCACAACGAGCGCTTCGTGGTGAAGATGGTCGACGACGCCCGCGCGGCCATCGAGGACGGCACCTTCCACGAGCTCAAGGAACGTGTCCACTCCCGCTACTACGCCGGCGCTCCGGACCCGCAGGGCCTAAAAACCGTCTCCGCCTAGGCCGTCAAAGCGAACCTAGCCCGCGGGGCTGCCCTTTTTTGGCCGCAGCCTGCGAACGCCGACAATCAACAGCACGGCCAGCCCCACGGCTACCAGCAGGACCAGCACGGGCAAGACGATGGCCAGCAGGCTCAGGCCCAGCGATGCCCCGTCCTCGGCGGTGCTCACCACCGGGGCGGCAACCCCGGCCGTGCCCAGGTTCAACAGCGGCCTCGACCCCGATTTAAGCAGGTGGAACGCCAGTGCGATCGCCGCGCCTATGAGCAGCGGCACCCACTGGGCCGAGCCAAAGGTGTCGCCGGGGTCGGCTACGGCAACGGTCTCGGATCCGACGCCGGAGGCAAAGACGAGTCCGCCGGAGGCCGGGCGCACCACCGTTTGCAGTGCGTCGTTGACCGAGTCAACCACCGGAATCTTGTCGGCCGCCACCTCGATGACCAGCAGCACCGCCAGTATTCCCAGCGCCCAGCCGTTGGAAAGCCAGCCCCATCCCTCGGGTAGCGCGACCCATGAGGTGAAGCGGTTCAGCAACCCCAGAACCAGCAGGGGAATGTACGCGTTCAGTCCCGCGGCCGAGCTCAGCCCGGCGGCCGTGAGTAGTTCCATGTGCCCAGAATAGGCGCAGCCGGGGCCGCAATCAGCGCAACGTGCCGGTGCCGCCAGTGGCCAACGGCCAAACACCGTCCTCATCCAATACCGGACGTGCCATGCCCCCCCGGGGGCATGGAAAAGGCGATGGCTCCTTCGCCAAGTGAAAGCGAAGAGACCACCGCCTCCGTATTCGTGTTGCGGTTTGCCTACGCGGCGCCGCCCGCCACGGGGGCATGCAGCTCGTAGGTGGGTTCACGGCGCTTGAACCAACGGATCACCAGCGTGGTCACCGGGACAAAGAGGAACTCCACCGCAGTCTTGTAGATGAACCCGACCACCACGTAATTGATGAACGTGGGAATGTCGGTGATTCCGATGACGGTGGCGGCAATCGAGCAGAAGATCAGGGTGTCGGCGAATTCGCCCACCCCGGTGGAGCTCATCAGGCGGCCCACCAGCCCGCGTTCGCCGAAGCGTTCCTTCATCTTCACCAGCACCCAGGAGTTCAGGGTTTGCCCGACCAGGAAGCCGAGCAGCGAGGCCAGGACGATGAGCCAGACCGGGCCCAGCGTGCGTTCGAGGGCTGCCTGCCCGTCGTACCATTCGGCCGCGGGCAGCTGGATCATGATCCAGAAGCACAGGGTGGAGAAGGCCGCCAGCGCAAAGGTGGTGATGATGGCGCGGCGGGCGACCTTGAATCCGTAGACCTCCGAAATGACGTCACCGAGGATGTAGGCCAAGGGGAAGAGGAAGAATCCTCCGTCGGTGACGATGGGGCCGAAGGTGACGCCCTTGGCGGCACCGACGTTGGAAAGGATGACCACGACGGCCATTAGTGCAAGCACTGTCGAAAAGTAGGGGCTTCCCGCGGACGCAAAAATGGCACGCGGGGCCTTCGGACGTTGTGTTGTTGAGGCGGTGTTTTCGCCCATGGTGATTCCCAATCGAAGAAGTGGTTCGCCAAGCCGGTCCCGGCGCAACGACTCCCGCCGCGATCGACGCAGCCAAGGGAATCGGGGTCGTGGGGACCACTCGCTGTATTAGCACTTGAGCTTCAAGTATCCCATGCCTTCGCGGCCTCCGATTTGGCGCTTTCCCGTTCCCGGGACCCGATTTGGGCCATCGCATTGGGCCTTTCACGGCTTGCATACCGGAGATTCCAGTTTTGAACGCGTTCAAAAATGGATATGATTGAGACCAATGTCCAGCGTGGAAAGGAGCTCCGTGGGAAAGCCGACCGCCAAGAGCGCCCATACGCGCCAGCTGCTGCTGGACACGGCCATGGGGCTGTTCGCCACCAAGGGGTTCGCAGGGACCACAATGCGCTCGATTGCCCAGGAATCCGGGCTTTCCCTAGGCAATGCCTACTACTATTTCGATTCCAAGGACGCCATCGTCCATGAGTTGTTCCGCCAGCTACTCGAGGAGCACCGGACGGCTACTTGGCCGTTGTTGGTGCCGGGGAACAACCTGGAGATGAATCTGCGCATTGCGTTGGGCAAAGGCCTGGACATCATGACGCCCTTTCGCGAGTTCGGACCCGCGTTTATTCGGACGGCCTTTTCCGGTTCCAACGCAGAGTTCGGCAATGTCCAGCGAGCCATGGAACTCGGATTGTGGCGCCAGGTGGTGACGGCCAGCAGGCCCCTACCCCCGTTGGCCATCCGAACGGAACTGCCCCAGTTGCTGTGGCTGGTCCAACGGGGCATTCTCCTTTTCTGGGCCTACGATTCGTCCCCGGGTGCCGCACGCAGCCTGCGACTCATCAAGAACGTTGCCCCGGTGGTCGCGCGCTTGGTTGTGCTCTCGCGAATGCCCGTGGTCCGCAGCATCCTCGACGATGTGCTCTCTCTGGTGCGCACCGCAACCTAGGCCTCTCCCACTTCCGATTCCCCGCCCTGCCGAACGGGCAATCCCGGATTCGACAGTTACAGGCGTAGAGTCGGAGGTGAAGCCTCGCGCGGGGCGCGAAACGCAACGGTCGCCACAGATCAGCGCTCATTTTGTGTCCCGAGTCGCCATTCCGTTGCCCGTCTATGGAACAGGAGCCGCCAGATGCCATTCGAGTCCTCAAACCTTCCGCCCTGGGTCCACTCTTTTGCCTTGATTCGTGACCGCACGGTGGTCCGCGACGAAGACGGGCGACTGCACAGCATCGCCGAAGACGGAAGCGACTACGAAATCATCAGCACGTGGCCCCTTCCCGAGGAACTGCCCACCCTACTGGGAGATCCAGGGCTGTCAGGGCATCAGGGGCAGACCAGGCTGACGTTCCTGGGTTCCCCGGACGGGGTCGCGAGCCGGGAACTTGCCGCACGGGGCTGGAGCCTGAGCGATCGGCGCGTCCTGCTGGTGGCGCTTGCCAACGACGTGGAGCAGGTGGCCGCGTTGCCGGAAACGGCAAGCCTATTCGAGGCCCCCATGAACGATTACGACGTGGTCGAAATCGCGGATTTCGACGCTCCTGTCGGCCGGGGCCGGATCCGCTTCGCCGATGGGTTCGCGCTCCTGTGCGACCCAAGCATCACCGCCACTTCCAATGTCGAGCAGTTCCGCGCCGCGATCCTTGCGAACCTTGCCGCCACGGCGGCACGCCAGGGGCTGCCGGTGCTTTTCATGGTCACCACAGCCGACACCGCCGCCGGCACGCGTGCCGAACGAGGCGCCGGGTGGTCAAATGCGACCCAGCTGACCACCTTCACCAGGTCTTAGTTCCCGTTTTCCGTCCCTGGCGCGGCGCCGATGACCCCGTGCGTGTGGGCGCCCGCGGGAAACCGCCTAAAATGAATGCATGACTTCTGCCTCCACCGGGATCCGTCCCGCCGTTACCCTGACCATCGCCGGCTCCGAAGCAACCGGCGGTGCCGGCGCCCAGGCCGACCTGAAGACCTTCCAGGAGCTGGGCACCTACGGGATCATTGCCCTGACCTGCATTGTGTCCTTCAACCCGAAGGACAACTGGAACCACCGCTTCGTGCCGGTGGAGACGCAGGTGATCGCCGACCAGCTCGAGGCGATCCAGACTTGCTATGCCGGCGACCTGAAGACCGTCAAGCTGGGCATGATGGGTTCCCCCGCCACCATCGACACGGTTGCGGCCGCGCTCAAGGACCAGGCATGGGACAACGTCGTGCTGGACCCGGTGCTGATTTGCAAGGGCCAGGAACCGGGACACGCCCTGGACACCGACGAGGCGCTCAAGTCGACCCTGTTGCCGCTGGCAACGTTCGTCACGCCGAACCACTTCGAGGCCGAGTCCCTCTCCGGGATGAGCATCAACAACGTCGAGGACCTGACCGAGGCCGCCAAGAAGATCCATGCGCTCTCCGGTGCGGCGGTGCTGGCCAAGGGCGGCGTCCGACTCTCCGGCAGCGATGCCGTGGACGTGTTCTACGACGGCGAGACCCTCGAGGTGTTGTCCGCCCCGAAGGTCGGGGAAGTCGCCGTGTCGGGTGCCGGTTGCTCGCTGGCAGCGGCCATCACGGCCGAGCTGGCCAAGGGCGAGTCGCCATTGCAGGCAGCACGCAACGCCAAGGCCTTTGTCACCGAGGGCATTAAGAATCGCGTTTCCTCCGCGGCCCCCTTCGATGCCTTGTGGCAGGGCGGCTCGCGCTAGGAATTTCACACACCGCAGGTTGGTTGAAGTGCTGGTCCCGTGCATACACGGGACCAGCACTTTTGCGTTTCCCCAAAAAACGCCCGCGGAACACCGGCATCCGGCCCGAAAACCGTTTCGACGGCGTCCTTGCCCGATGCCATCTGTATGTTTCCGGGCGCAGTGCCGGCGCTCCGGGCGGCCAACCTCCCCAAGAGGTTCACCGACTGACCATAGGTTATCGATCCCCGCCGACACTTCGTCCGGACACATTCGGGAAAATCTCAAACAACCCCTTGATATGTGCCTCGGCTCACATAGGATATGCGTGGGAAGGACACCGATAAGCAGCCATGGGTTTCCTCCCGCGTCACTCCCCTCGGATACAAGGAGAACCATGTCCAACCCGCGTCGTCACAGACTTGCGCGGACGATCCTGGCTTCGGCCTCAGGGCTTGCCCTGGCCGTCACCATGTCCGTCCCTTCCCTTGCGGCACCACCCACGATCGACCCGGCGCCAGGGTCGGATTCGCCATCCCTGGGCGGACTCGCCCCCAAGGCATTGAAGGACCTGAAGGTCTCCGGCCCCCTGTCGGTGGCCAAGGGAGAAGTCTCGGTCTATGTGCAGTTCGAGGGCGAAGGCGCCTTCGAGGCCACCCAGCCGGAGAGCGCCAAGGCCCCGCGTGGCAAGTCGGTCAAAAACCCCTCCAAGGTCAAGGAAATCCGCGACGGCATCAAGGCCAAGGGCAAGTCGGCGGCCAAGGACGCCAAGGCCGATGTCATCTACACGACCACCAATTCGCTTCCGGGCGTGGCACTGCGCGGGGACGCCGAGGCATTGCGCGCCTTGGCCGCGCGTCCCGACGTCAAGAAGATCACCGCGATCGTGCCCAAGACGCAGGAGAACAAGAATGCCGACATCGACACCCGCGCCCTCGAGGCGTGGACAGCGCTAAAGGAAACTGGCGAAGGCATCAGGATCGCGGTGCTGGATACCGGCATCGACTACACGCATGCCGGCTTCGGCGGCCCGGGCACACTCCAGGCCTACTCCGAGGCGCAGTCCTCCGATGTCCTGCCGGCCACGGACTCCGGGCTGTATGACCCGGCCAAGTTCATCGGCGGCTGGGACCTGGTGGGCGATGACTACAACGCCGACCCAAGCGCACCGGACTACCAGCCGGTTCCGCGTCCCGATTCCAACCCGCTGGATTGCGCAGCCGCAGGGCACGGCACCCATGTCGCAGGGACTGCCGCCGGGAACGGCGTGAATGCCGACGGGACCACCTTCACCGGGGACTACACCAAGCTCACCGCCGACGAGGTGGCGGGCATGCGCATCGGCCCGGGCAGCGCACCGGAAGCCGCCTTGGTCGGTATCCGCGTCTTTGGCTGCGGCGGCTCCTCCGCCGTGGTCGGCCAGGCCCTTGACTACGTCCTGGATCCCAACAACGACGGCAACTTCGATGACCGCGCCCAGGTCGTCAACATGTCGCTCGGTTCGGACCATGCGCCCGCGGACGACCCGGAAAACGACATCGTCAACGCACTGACCGACTTGGGCATCCTCTCGGTCGTGGCCTCCGGAAACGCCGGGGACGTCACCGACGTCGGCGGCTCGCCGGGCAACGCCCGCTCCTCGCTCACCGTCGCCAACTCGGTGGCTTCCAGGGTCACCCTGGATGGCATCACCGTCAATGCCCCTGCCGACGTCGCCGGAACCGCGGCCGGGCAATACTCGGCCAGCTTCAACTACACCGCCGCCGACCCGGCCAGGCTCACCGGCGAGGTCATCATGGCCCCGGCCGCCAACGCCTTCGGCTGCTCCGCCTTTGAGCCCGGTTCCCTGACCGGCAAGTGGGTCTGGCTGCAGTGGAGCGAAAACCTCGAGTTCCCCTGTGGCTCGGGTACCCGCTTCAACAACGCCGAGGCCGCTGGTGCCACCGGCGTCATCCTGGACGCCGAGGTCTCGGTCTTCGAGGCAGGCATCGCCGGCAATTCCACGATCCCCGGAGCGCAGCTCACCAAGGCCTACTCCGACCAGCTGCGTCCCGCGGCCCAGGCCGGAACGCTGAACGTCACCCTTGACCCGGCTATGGTCGGAACCGCATCGAGCGAGTCCGGACTCGGGGACACCCTGAACTCGTCCTCCTCACGCGGAGTGCACGGCTCGGAGGGCGTGGTGAAGCCCGACGTCGCGGCCCCCGGCACGCTCATCGGCTCCGTCGGCGTCGGAACCGGCACCGGCCCGGCCGTCAAGTCCGGCACCTCCATGGCGACCCCGCACACCGCGGGCATTGCCGCCCTCGTGGCCGGCAGCGGCGACTACACCGCACTTGAGGTCAAGTCCATCGTGATGAACACCGCGACGGTGGACATCCTCGCCGCCAACGGCCAGGCCTACGGGCCCAACCGCGTGGGCTCCGGCCGCGTCGTGGCGGACGCCGCGATCAGCACCCCGGCCTATGCCTACGCCACTGCGGATCGTGACCTGACCACCGTGGTCTTCGGGGTCATCGAGGTGGACAAGAACAAGTACAAAGCCACCAAGTCCATCACCGTGGTCAACAAGTCCGATGAGACGCAGACGTACGACGTGAAGTACGTGCCGTCCACCGAGATCCCTGGCGCAAGCTACAGCCTGGACCGGAACACGGTCACGCTCGAGGCCGGCGCCAGCACCAAGGTCAACGTTGCCCTGAACGTCGACGCACGCAAGTACGCCAAGACCATCGATCCGACCATGGACAGGGCCCAGCTTGGCCTGCCGCGGGCCTGGGTCGCCGATGTCTCGGGCCGCGTGGAGCTTTCCAGCTCCACGGCCCCGACGCTGCGCGTCCCGGTGCATGCAGCACCGAAGCTGGTCTCCGACATGGCGGCCAAGAAGGTCAAGTTCGCCAAGGGCGCGACTTCCGGCACCATCGACATGGCCGGCGACGACATCCGCGTGGGTTCCGGAGACACCCAGGTGGTTTCGCTGGTCTCTGCCTTCGAGCACGGCGCCTCCTCGGACCGCCTGCCCGACAGCACCGACGATGTTCCCGGGGCCCGGGAGATGGACCTGCAGCACGTCGGAGCGGCGTCCACCGCCCCCACCACGGGAGCAACCGACGGTCTGCTGAACTTCGGCGTCAGCACCTGGGGCAATTGGGCCCACCTGGCCGGCGCCACCGAGGTCAACATCGAGATCGACACCAACGGCGACTCAGTGCCCGACTTCGTCACCTTCAACACCTACGCTGACGAACTGGACGCGGACCTGGTGGCGACCTACAGCCTGCAGTCCTTCCAGCAGGTCGACCTGCAGCTGCTCAACGGCCTGACCGGTGACGTCGATTCCAACACCTTCGACACCAACGTGGCTGGCTTCCCGGTGTCCCTGGCGGCCCTGGGCCTGGAGGGGTCAAGCGCCCCGATTTCCTACCGCGTGAGCACGTACTCCTTCTACAACTCCGATGAATCCGGTGCCTTGGCCCCGGTGGACCAGACCGATTGGATCGCCTTCAATGCGATCGCCCCGGCCTTGTCCTTCGCCGGTGCCGGAACCGTGTTTGCCGACTTGGACAAGAACAAGCTGACCGCCACCGTCGCCCCGGAAGCCACCGATGCCAAGGCCCTGTTCCTGCACCTGCACAACGCCTCGGGCAATCGCGTCCAGCTGGTGGATGTGGAGGTTCGCAAGTAGCACGGACCAACGGTGCCGAATGAACGATCGGCACCCAAGGGCGCGGCCCGGGGCCTGGACAGTGGAACTCCATTCGCTGTCCCGGCCCCGGGCCGCGCCTTTTGCGCTGTACCGACGGCCTTCGGGACTAGGCTCGGAGCCATGGACGACACGTTGGCCTTCGAGGCACTTCTCCGGCAGCTTCCCACCGGTTCGGTGGCGGCCTATCGCGGCCCCCGGGACGGGGCCCCCATACATGTTTCCGGTCCCGCCGAGCCGTTGCCGGTCTTCAGCGTGACCAAGATGTTCGTTGCCGCCGGCGTCCTGCGTGCCGTCGATGCCGGGCTGCTCACGCTCGCCGATCCCCTGGCCTCGCGATTGCCCGGCGCCCCCACGGGCTGCACGATCGCCCAAGTGCTGACGCACACCGCGGGGCTGGGCAACTACACCGCCAACCCGGATTACCAGCACGCCATCAACGCGGATCCCGGCGAACCCTGGGAGCTGGAGGAAATTTCCGCAGCCAGCACCCCGGAGAAACCCGGCACATTCTCCTATGGCAACACGGGATACTGGTACCTGGGAGCCATGCTGGAGGGAATCACGGGCATGTCGTTGGGCCAGTACCTGCATCGGGAGATCTTCGAGCCCGCGGACATGGCCTCGACCCGCTACCCGGAACCCGAAACCTCGCTGACCCCTTCCGGATACTCGACCCTGTGGGCGGGACCCGCCGGCGCCGCCTTCTCCACAGCTGCGGATCTATTGGGGTTCGGGGATCTCTTCGCGGACTCCAACCCGCTCTTCCCGTCTGCGCTATCCAACGCCGCGCGCGCGGCGTTCATGGATTCGGTTCCGGTGCAGGCGCCGGCACCCTGGAAAGAACCGCGCTACGGCGCCGGGGTCATGATCGACGCCGGGCTGGGGCTCTGGGGGCATGGAGGATCCGGGCCGGGCTATAGGAGCGCCGTCTTCACGTCCCCGGCCACCGGTGCCGCGGCCGCGCTCATTTGTCCCGGCCAGACGGACTTCAGGCCGGAGTCCGCCCTGATTTCGTTGCTCGGATCCCACGGTTGACGACACCCGTACGTGGGCGCAGGATCGGGGCCGGGAGTGCCGCTCCTAGCGGCGTTCCTTGACCTCGAGCACCCGCAGTGCCGCGGAGTCTATGATGCGGGCAAAAGCCGGGTCCTTGCTCGCCTTGGCATGCAATGCCTTGGCTATGGCCGGCATGTTGCCGGCATTGACGCAGAGCATCATGGTTCCTCCTGCCTCGAAGAAGCGCAGGGCACGGGTACCGGGGGCCCAAGGATCCAGCTGCGCGGCCTCGCACATGTCGTCGGAAACGATGATTCCGTTGAACCCCAGGTCCTCGCGCAGCATCTCGCGCATGACTGTCGAGGAGAACGGAGCGATGTTCTTGGCGTCGATCTTGGCATAGTAGGCATTCGAGACCATTACCCAGTCGTTGCCGGCGGCGATGCCGTCCTTGAATGGCTTGAGGTAGGCGTCGTGCCGGGTGGTCCGGGTGTCGGTGACATTCCTTGTGGTGTCGGTGTTCTTGGTGACGCGGCCAAGGCCGGGGAAATGCTTGATCACCGGGTCCACACCAGCCGCCAGCATCCCCGCGGAAAATGCGCGGGAAGCCGCCGAGACGGTATCGGGGTCGTATCCGTATTCACGTTTCCAGTATCCGATGGGCGCATTGGAGGGGGCGAACGCGGCCGAAGCGACTGTGTCCGCGACCGGTGCCAGGTTGACGTTGATTCCCGCCTCGGCAAGTTCTTGGCCCCAGTCAGAGGCCCTCTCGCGTAGTGTTTGGGTGGCCCAGCCGCCTTGGGTCAGTGCGGCCGGCAAGGTTGAAAAGCCACTGCCCTTCAGGACCTGGACGGAGCCGCCTTCCTGGTCGGTTGCCACAAACGGGTCGATATCCGCCGACAGGGTTTTCGAGATGGTGGATTCGACCTTGTCGACCACTGCGGCCGTTGTCGTGTTCCCGGCGCCGCTTCTGCCCTTCAGGAAGAAATTCCCCAGGGCATGCTCCGCAATGACCGCCCGGTCGGCCGAGCTGCTGCCGGTGGCCGGGACGCCGACCATGAGAACCTGCCCGATTTTTTCTTTCAGGCCCATGGCATCGAGGCTCTTTTCGGCGGCGCTTTGCTGCGGGGCGGACGTGGGTCCGTTGCCGGGTGTTGTCTGGCTCTGGTTCGGGTCCGTCGATGGGGTCGGGCTGGAAGAAGGGGCGGTGTTCCCGGGCGCCGACGTACCGGCGCTGCCTGTCGGCGCCGGGGCAGGGGTGCAACCAGCCAACACCAGTGCTGTAAGGACCACCAGTGGCAATATCCTGCACCGCAGGGAAATTTTTGCTCGTAAAATGCTCATGGTGCGCAGCCTCTTTTCTCAACCACCTTCAGCGTGCCAGAAAAATGCGCGGACGGTGGCACCCAGACCCACCAATCGTGACGAGACACTCATTGTTCTCGATGCCTTCCCCGTCCGGGGATTGCCAGGGGGATTTCAACCGGGACGATTTCATGGAGAGTTCTTGTTGCCGCCTGACTCAGTTTCCTCGGCACCCGGCCAAGCTGTCGGAGGGCAAGCCTATGCTGGGCACAGGACATTTCAAGGAGGAACCAATTGGCATCGAGCGCATTCCTCAGAACGACGACCACCGAGGGCACGCTGCAGTCGGGTATTTCCCGCCGGCATGCCCCGGAAGAACCGTCCGACACCGAGCTGGTTCCAGATGTCTGGCAGATGCCGTCCCGCGGTATTGAATGGTGCGATTGCGGACAGCACCATGCCGTTGACCGGAAAATCGTGCTCGACTTTGCAGAAGCCGTAGTCGAAGACCGGGAATGGATGACTCACGACGAAGTCATTGATACAGCCATGGACCTGTGGAACTACGTGTCGGTGTGCGAGTTCTTCCTCATGGGTATCCGACGCTCGGCGAGCGCCGTGAACGGCGGACCGGCAGTGAAGTACCGCTTCGAACGCGGACTGGAAATCGTGGCGGTCTTTTCCAAGACCTGGCAGGGCTGCCCGGAGGAAATCTGTGCCTCCGTCCGAGACCGAGACAGCTAGGCCTTCACCACGGGGATTTGCGCCCAATCGGTAGTGAACTTGGGCGAGGAGAACTCCCGCTTCATCGACCAGCCCGGTTCCACTGCCAGTCCCCCGGAACCGAGTCCGATGGATTTGTTCCCGAATCTGGCCTTGACGGCACCCAGTACGTCGCCGACATGCTTTGTCGAAATGTCCTGTTCAAAGATTCCGAAGGCGGCCTGCCCGGGGTCGGGCTGCAACCCGGAAAGCACGACCCCTCCGCGCACGTATGCGGCGCCGGGCCGCATGATTTCGCGCATGGCTCCGACGGCCAGGCGGGTCAGCAGGATTGGGTCCTGGGTCGGTGAGGGAAGCTTGAGCGTCACCGACGGAAACGAGGCTTCCCCTCCGGCAAAGCGGCTGGTGCCTGCGGTGACGGTGAGTAGCGTGGCCCAAAGCCCATCAGACATCAGCCGGGCCGCACCCCGCTGGGCATAGATCGACATGACCTCGACCATGTCCTCGATGGTGCTCACCGGGCTGGAGAAGGACCGCGAGTACATGATCTGCTGCTTGTCGGCGCGTTCTTCGTTGTGGGGAATGCACGGGGTTCCGTTGAGTTCCAGGACCGTGCGTTGGAGGACCACGGAGAACTTCTTGCGGATCTCGGTGACATCCGCTGCCTTGAGGTCGGCGATGCTGGCGATGCCCATCCCGGCAAGCTTGGTACCGGTGCGGGCTCCGACTCCCCATAGGTCGGTGACGGGGACGCGGGACTGGATGTTCTCGATGAGGTCCGGATCCATGGAGTCCATGGAACACACACCGCCCAGATGCGCATTGTGCTTGGCCACGTGGTTGGCGAACTTCGCCAGGGTCTTGGTCGGGGCCACTCCCACGCAGACAGGAACCCCTACCCCTCGTCCCACGGCCGTCCGGATTCGCGTGGCAAGCTCACCAAGCTGGTCGGGATTGCCTTGGATGCCGAGGAAGGATTCATCGATGGAGTAGACCTCTTGCCAGGTGCCAAACCGCGAGAGGACTTCCATGACGCGGGCGCTCATGTCCCCATACAGTTCGTAGTTGCTCGAGCGCACGATCATGCCATGGCTTTGGATGAACTGTTTGACCTGGAAGAACGGTGCGCCCGTGGTGATGCCCAGGTCCTTGGCCTCCTGCGAGCGCGCGACAACGCAGCCGTCGTTGTTTGAAAGCACCACAACCGGTCGGCCGATGAGTTTGGGGTCGAAGGCCCGCTCGCAGGAAACATAGAAATTGTTGACGTCCACGAGCGCGATTCGGTCGGTCATCGGGCCTTCCCTGCCCAAGGTGCGCTCCGAGACCAAAGCCGCTCACCCGGCACAGGACCTTTGGCACCGGTGTGGCTACGCACGTCGATGCGCTCCAGGTGACGTGGCGAGCGCCCATCTCGGTTCGGTCGCCGACGACTCAAACATGGTGAAGGCATCTGGTGACCACGCCCCAAATGGTGGTTTCCTCGGTCACGGCCTCGGCCCGCTCCTGCGGCTGTTCGTCGCTACATAAGACCGTGGTGCCGCGGCTGGACACGAGGCGGCGGATGACCAGTTCGCCATCCTGGACGGCGATGACCACCGATCCGTCGCGTGGGGCCAAGGCCCGGTCCACGATGACTTCGTCTCCGTGGCTGATTCCGGAAGAGGCCATGGCATTCCCGGAGACCCGCATCAGGAATGTCGACGTCCTATCCCGAATCAACAGGCGGTTCAGGTCGATTCCGCCGCTGTAGTAGTCCCTGGCCGGCGAGGGAAACCCCATGGCCTCGACGGCTCCAACGGGCCCCTGGGATTCCGGCTGCGGGGCCGGCGGCTGCGGCTGGTCCATTCCGAACATAGACCCCGCCCTTCCTAGAACATAGATTCGATACTTCAGCTTATCAGCGGAAATGCTCGCGGAGGGCATCGCTAACGGATTTCCGGGACGCCTCCATCGTGGTCGGACCTGCCTGCTGAGGGGACTCTCGAGGCGTCGGCGCCACCCGTTCGGCTGGTCCTGCGGACGGCGGCACGAAGCCACCAGATCAGCAACATGCGCCGACCAGTGCCGTCCAGGCCCACGACGGAACGGCTGCGTCAACTTGCCTTCCCAGATTTTCAAATGCGGCGTTCCAGTTCGAGGGGAGCAGCTCGGGTACGGCGGCCGTGCCATTGGTGAAGATGAGGATCCAGCCAACGAGCACGGTGAAGCGCCCATCGTCAACGAGGTCGTGTGCAGGCGCAACCTGCCCACACGGAATCGCCGCCCTCGATGAAACGGAACGGTGGCCGAGTTTGCGGACCAGTAGGGCAATGAACATGATCGGCAGCACCATGCCCACGCCGTAAAGCCCCAACAGCGTTCCGCCGCGGGCCGGGGACGCGGAAGACAGTGCGAGGGTAAGGATCGCGCCCACCACCGGGCCAGTGCAGAATCCAGCCACGCCGGAAACTGCACCCAGGGCAAATGTACCGGCGAGCGATCCGGCGACGGGCCGGGGCCGGCCCGGAACCAGACGGGAAAGATCTATCCCTCCGCGAAAGGCCGTGAACAGCCCCGGGGCAATAAGCCCATTCGGCTCCGCCGAGCAAGACGCCGCGGTCGATGATGAAGGTTCCGCCCAGCCATCCCATACCCAGTCCGAGAGGGACCAGGGTGGCAAGCAGGCCGCCCGGAACACGGAACCAAGGCTCAGGAGCGTGGCACGCGAGGTCGCGATGTTGGCGAAGAACGCCGGCAGCAACAACGCATTGCAGGGGCTGAATACGCCAAGCATTCCACCGATCAACGCATAGGCGAACCCGATTTGCACGGCGTTCAGCGGCCCAGTTCTTCGTCGATGGCCTGCACACCGGTGCCGAGCAGGGTTTTCATCGCCCGTGAAGCAGGCATTGTCCCCTGCCCCGAGGCAAACCAGGGCTCCGACGAACTACTTGTTGGCCCGGGAGGCAGAGATCTCAGCGTGGATGTGGTCCATGTGCCGCGTGGTGTCGTTCCATCCGCGGGAGGATGCCAGGTGCTTGCCCCAGCCGCTGGTTGAATACGGTCCCCACTGGCCGTCCTCGGCCAGCCACAGTTTGTCCTGCCAGATCAGGTAGCTGATCCCCATCCGCTCGTGGTTTTCCACCAGGTACTGTGCCATCTGGTCGCCGGCCTTGATGCCTGCGGCCGAGGAATAATCCTTGATCATGAAGTCCGCGGCCAGCCCCGAGCTGTGCCCGACGGAGCCGGCGCGCGAACCGCCGACGCTGCTGATCCCGGCCCCGAAGAGGTCCTGGACTTCCCGGATCATGGCCCGGGTCATCGGCTGCAGCTCCTTCGGGGCTTGGTACTGGACGCTGGTCAGCAGCGTGTTCTTGATCCAGCCCGTTCCCTTGGAGGTCTTGACCTGCGACCAGCCACCGGAAGTTTTCAGGTAGGTCATTTTTTGGTTTGCCGGGATGACGCCCAAGGTGCTGAAAGCGGTTGAGGGGCCGGTGCGGACGTTGGCTGCATAGGCGGTCCACCGGTACGAGGTGGAATTGTTGCCCGGTTCGCTGCTGGCCAAGGATGAACTGGGGAGCCAGCCCTGACCGGTCGGCGTTTCAATGAAAGACCAGTTGCCGGAACTCTTGATCAGCCGGACCTTTGTCCCACCGGTTTGCACCGCGAGGCGCTTGGAGGATAGCGAGGCCTGGGCATACATCGGCTGGGTGCCGTCCACCCAGCGATTGGCGCCGGCGACCGGAGCGGGGCCGGGTGCCTGGCCCGTGCTCTTCTCCAAGTAATTGGAACTCACCCAACCGGTCCGCGAACCGGCCTTGACCTCCCACCAAACACCGCTGGCCTTGCCCGTCCGGGTAACCGCAGTGCCCTTGGCAAGAACGATCAACGACCTGCAATGCGTGCCCGGATCCTGCCGCAGGTTCAAATTCGCACTCGTCCGATGCGTCGCAGACGACGTGGGAGCCGGCGCCTTGCCAGCGCTCCTCGCCAAATAGTTGGAACTCACCCAACCGGTCCGCGAACCGGCCTTGACCTCCCACCAAACACCGCTGGCCTTGCCTGTCCGGGTAACCGCAGTGCCCTTGGCAAGCACGATCAACGACCTGGAATGCGTGCCCGGAGCCTGCCGCAGGTTCAAATTCGCACTCGTCCGATGCGTCGCAGACGACGTGGGAGCCGGCGCCTTGCCAGCGCTCCTCGCCAAATAGTTGGAACTCACCCAACCGGTCCGCGAACCGGCCTTGACCTCCCACCAAACACCGCTGGCCTTGCCTGTCCGGGTAACCGCAGTGCCCTTGGCAAGCACGATCAACGACCTGGAATGCGTGCCCGGAGCCTGCCGCAGGTTCAAATTCGCACTCGTCCGATGCGTCGCAGACGACGTGGGAGCCGGCGCCTTGCCAGCGCTCCTCGCCAAATAGTTGGAACTCACCCAACCGGTCCGCGAACCGGCCTTGACCTCCCACCAAACACCGCTGGCCTTGCCCGTCCGGGTAACCGCAGTGCCCTTGGCAAGAACAGCCAAGGACTCGTAATGGGCACCGGCATTCTGACGTAGGTTCAAGTTCGCGGTGGTTCGAATGACCGTGGTGGTTTGCGCACGCGGGGCGAGTGGCTTCTTCACGACAGTGAGTTGCAGTGGAGCTGCGCCCGTGGGGACCGGTGCTGCCACCGCCGCGGGGGCCAGTGCCCCCACCGCCATTGACGCACCGAATGTCGCCGCTGCAATCCGTAGGGAGAGGAGGGGTTGGGGACTCATGGTGATTACTCCTTGAACAAAGGAATTGACCCTGAGACATCAATCCCCGTGGATAAGTGCTCGCTTGGGTACACACTATGTGTCTGGAGTTGCCAATGTCACGGGTGTTACAGAAGGGATTGAAGAGAATTGGCCCTCCCGGTGTTGCTTTTTCGGGAGGACCAACCGCTGAAACGCACCTGCGTGCGGACGCGCTAGGCGTTTTGCCGCAACACGTTCTTTTGCACCTTTCCGGTGGATGTGCGCGGCAAATCCTGCGGGAAGTGGATGGTCTTGGGAACCTTGAAACCGGCCAATTGTGTGCGGGCGTGGGCCTGGAGCGTCGCCGCGTCGACCTGCGATCCGCTGGCCCGGATGACAAAGGCAACCGGCGTTTCGCCCCATTTTTCGTTCGGCACGCCGATCACCGCGACGTCGAGGACTTCCGGATGGTTTGCGAATGCCTGCTCGACCTCGATGGTCGAGATGTTTTCCCCGCCGGAAATGATGATGTCCTTGGCGCGGTCCTTGAGCTGGATGTACCCGTCGGGGTGCATGACGCCTAGGTCCCCCGTGTGGAACCAGCCGCCGGAGAACGCCGCGGCGGTGGCTTCCTCGTCCCGGTAGTAGCCAATCATGACGTTGTTGCCGCGCAGCACGATTTCACCCATCGTCTCCCCGTCGGCCGGCACATTCTTCATGTCAGCATCAACGATGCGCGCCGATTCGGCCTGGACCATGCCCACTCCCTGTCTGGCGACTTTCTGCGCCTTGGCCTCGTCGTCCAACCCGTCCCAGGCGTCCTGGTACTCACAGATCGTGTAGGGCCCGTAGACCTCGGTGAGGCCGTAGACGTGAACGACCTCGATGCCGAGCATCTGCAGCTTGCGGATGATCGCCGGCGAGGGCGGAGCCCCTGCAGTGGTGATCTTGATGCCGCGCTCCAGCTCGTGGGCGCGGGAGGAGTCGGCGATGATGGAGCAGACCGTGGGCGCGCCGCACAGGTGTGTGACGCCGAGGTCGTCGATGGCGTCCCACACCGGCTCCGCGCGCACGCCGCGCAGGCACAGGTGGGTGCCGCCGGCAGCGGTGACGGCCCAGGGAGTGCACCAGCCGTTGCAATGGAACATCGGCAGCGTCCAGAGGTAGCGGGTGTGAGCATCAAAGCCCTGGTGGAAAGCCTCCCCCATCGAGTTAAGGTAGCTGCCTCGGTGCGAGTACAGCACGCCCTTGGGCTTGCCGGTGGTCCCCGAGGTGTAGTTCAGCGTGATCGGGGCCCGCTCGTCCGCGATCGCGTAGTCCAGGTCCGCCCCGGTGCCGGCGGCAATGAATTCGGCATAGGTTCCATCGACCTGGACCTCGGACCTGGTGCCGGTGAATTCCGGGTCCTGGATCTCGATAAGCGCTTCAAGGGACGGGACCTCTGCGCGCAGCGTCGCCGCGGCGCCCAGGAGCTCCGAGTCGACAAAGAGCAGCTTCGTGGCCGAGTGCTCCATGATGTAGCCGAGCTCGCGGGCCGACAACCGGGTGTTCAGTGCCACGAGCACACCGCCGGCCAGTGGGACGGCATAGTGGGCGACCAGCATTTCGGGAATGTTGGGTGCCAACACCGCCACCCGGTCACCGGGAACGATGCGAGCGGCCAGCGCCTTGGCGAATTGCTGCACCTGCGCCCCGAACTGCGCGTAGCTGTAGGACCGTGACCCGTGCACGATGGCTTCCTTGGACGGATACACCTCCACCGAGCGCTGCAGGAATCGCAATGGTGTCAGTTCCGAGTGGTTGGCCAGTGGTTGCACACCCATGTGGTCCTCATTCCGGTCTTCGTCTGTTTTTCCGGTCCCAATCGTCTTTGGCACAGTGTGACGCCGACGACATTTCCCAGAGTAAGGTTTCGGAACGCAGTTTCACAATTAGACACCGGGTTTCACTGTTTATGTCGCGCCACCGGACCCTTTGACGGCGGCGGGACGACGCAACGTCTCCTGGTGGGCCTGGAAGTGCAGGTAGCGGATCCGCGGCACCAGCTCCTCGGCGGGCCCGACCACTTCTATGCCCGGAACCACCAGGTTGATGGGCAACGCGGCCACCCGCCCGCGCCCGACACCCCAATCCCGGTGCCAGGAATCAAGCATCGCCGCCGAGGCAACAAAGGCAATGCGTCCCAGACCGGCCCAGCCGTGGGCCCCGGCGCACATCGGGCAATGCTCCCCGGAGGTGTATACCGTGGCGGCCGCCCTGCGCTCCGGATCAAGGTTTGCCAGCGCCCATTGCGCAATGGCCAGCTCCGGATGCGCGGTGGCATCCCCGCCGGCCACGCGGTTCCGGCCCTCGTAGAGCACGGACCCGTCGGCGTCGACAAGGATGGAGCCGAAGGGCTCGTCGTTTGCCTCCAGGCTCTCCTCGGCAAGTGCAACACAGCGGGTCAGATGGTCAATGTCCAAGCGCGTCAGTCCCATGTGCCCATCATGCGACATGGCCGTCGATTTGCCCACCGCGGCAGGCCGTTGAACGCTGGAATGCGCGCGACGGCTAATCGGCGTAGGCTCAGTGCGAGGGCGAAAGGTGAATAATGAGCCAATCCGAGTACTTTGAAGAACAGTTGAGCAAGGTGGAGGACGATTCCGTCGCCGAACTCACGGCACTATGTCGCAAGCTGCAGGACCAGCAGCCCGGTTCCCGGGTTCCGCTTATCGACCCGGTGCACGACGTGGACGAGGCTCGGGTTATCTCGCTCCAAATCGCGCCGGGCCCCGGAACGTCTTCGGGCTTCCTGTCCCTGCGCAACGACGATCCCACCGCGGCACGACTCGCTGCAGTCTATGAGACTGCCGGGTTGGAGCCGCGTTTTGCTATCCCGTGGAATGTCTATCCGTGGGAGCTGCCCGACGGCGGAACCAAGCTGACCCCGGACCAGGTGAAAGCCGGGATCCGCCCGCTCAAGGAGTTGATGCGCATCGCTTACCGCACCTCCGCGATCGTGGCCCACGGCACCGAGGCCAAGCGCCTGGTCCAGGCCTGGATCAAGGCAGGCGGCCAGCAAGTCATCAACCAGCGCGGCATCAAGATCTACGAAGTGCGTTCCACCGCTGACCGCGCCTTCCTGGGTTCGGCCGAAAAGCAGCAGGCGTGGTTCGACGAAATGGTGGCCGCGTACGCCGACGCCATGGCTCGCGCCGGTTTGCGCCCACCGGCCAAGTGAAGGTCCTCGTTCTCGGTGCCGGGGATCTCGGCACCGAGGCGGGCCTGCGCTTCGCAGCCGCCGGGCACCACGTCACCGCGTGGCGCCGCCGGCCCGAAGTGCTGCCTGCCTCCTTCGGCACCCGGCGGGTCGATCTTGGCGATGCCGGCACCGAGCTGCCGGCCATCGATCCGGCCACGGATATCGTGGTCTTCACCCCCGCCGCACCCGAGCGCAGCGAAGAAGCCTACCGGCGCACCTACCTGGACGCCACGCATCGCGTGCTCGACGCACTTGAACGCGACGGCGTTGATCCGCAACGCTTCCTGCTGGTCTCCTCCACCGCGGTCTACGGCGATGCCGCCGGAGGCTGGGTCGACGAGGACACCCCGATTTCGCCGCGCACCGAAACCGCGCAGATCCTGGCAGTGACGGAGGCGGCAGTGCGGGAACGCGCAACGACGCCAATCATCCTGCGCCTGGCCGGCATCTACGGACCCGGCCGCAACCACCTGGTCTCCCAGGTGCGCAACGGCAAGGCACGCACCCCCGGAGAAACCGTGTGGACCAACCGGATCCACCGCGACGATGCCGCTGCTGCCATCGTGCACTTGTGCACCATGGACACCGCGCCCGCCCCGCTGTATCTGGGTGTCGACCACGAACCGGCGGATCTGGGCGAGGTCCAGGGGTTCCTGGCCTCGAGCCTCGGCGTTCCCCGTCCCGAGGTCGGAGAAGCCCCGGTGAACCGCGGCGGCGACAGACGCCTGTCCAATGCCCGGCTGCTCGCCAGCGGCTTTGAATTCACGTTCCCGACCTACCGCGAAGGCTATTCGAGCGTGCTTGCGGGCGAAGGCGTGCGGCACCCCTGAGCAGCCGGCAGGCTCCGCCCGCTGCCCGCCGGCGGGGTTCTTGGGGCCGGGGCCGCCACTACGGGCATCACGGTCGGATCGGTTGTCCCTCACGCAAGGAACCCCGGCGATCGGTGCGGGCTTCCTGATCCGCACCGATCGCCGGGGTTCGGCGGTTTTTCCTACAAGAGCCTAAAAGCCCTTGCGCAGCGGGTTGAAGTGGCGTGCAACGGCAGGCTTTTCCTTGCCCACGATGCCCGCGGCCAGCAATTTGCCGGTCAGCGGGCCCAGGGCCACGCCCCACATGCCGTGTCCGCCGCCGACGTGCACGCGGGGCGACTTCGTGGCCCCGACCAGCGGCAGGCCGTCGGCGGTGCAGGGCCGTCCGCCAACCCATTCCTCCTTGCGGTTCTCCCAGTTGATGCCCTTGTAGACCGGGGCGGCCGCGGCAACGATGGCCTCGATGCGCTTGGGCTCCAGCGGGTGGTTGGCGTCGCGGAACTCCATGGTGCCGGCAATGCGGAAGCGGTCACCCAACGGGGTGCAGGCAACGCGCTGGGACGGGAAGTAAATCGGGTGCGTCGGCATGACCTCGGGCTGGACTGTGAAGGAGTAGCCGCGTCCCGCCTGGACCACGACATTCACGCCGAACTTCTTGGTCAGGTCGTTCAACCAGGCGCCGGTGGCCATGACCGCGTGGTCGGCGGTGATCGAGCGCCCCTCGGAGCCGATGACCGTGACGGAGCCGCCGTTGTCGCGGATGTCGGTGACGTTGAAGGAGCCGACGATGTCGCCGCCGCGGGCGACCACCGACTCGGCGAGGGACTCCATGTACTTCGGCGGGTTCAGGAAGCGCTGGTTCTTGATCGCAACACCGGCCGCCACCTCGTCGGAGAGGGTTGGTTCGATGGCACGCAGTTCGTCGCCGGTGAGCAGGTCGAACTCGACCTTGCCGCCGGTCTTGCGGATCATGTCGAATTCGTGAAGAAGGCCGTCGCGGTCCTTCAGGGACTTGAAGCCGGTCAGGAAGGGGTTGGCCGGCTTGGTCTTCTCGACGACGCCCGGGCCGGCATTGGTATTCTCGGAGATCTCGTCGAAGGCATCCAGTCCGGTGGTTCCGATCTCCGAGTAGATGCGCATGGCTTCCTGCCATTTCTTCGGCGTGCTGTGCCAGGCAAAGCCCACCAGGAAGCGAAGCAGCTTGGCATCGGCCTTCAACGGAACGTACAGCGGGGACGCGGGATCCAGCAACATCTTCGGTCCGCTGGTGAAGATGGACGGCTCGGCAATCGGCAAGGTGAGTGCCGGGGTCAGCCAGCCGGCGTTGCCCCAAGAGGCGCCCGAGGCAACTCCCCCGCGATCCACGACCGTGACCTTGACGCCCTCTTCCTGCAGGTACCAGGCGGCGGACAGGCCGACGAACCCGGCACCGACGATTACAACATGTTCTGGCGTCGCTGCGCTGGCCATGGTTCACACTCCGTTCAAGAAATTCCAACTCTGGATCTCAACTTTGGCGCTGAAAGCCACTCGAAGCAACGGCATTTCACTTTTCATCGGTGACGCAGGCCACTGCATCGCCGAGTCTGCATTAAATACAGAAAATCGGATACTTTTTAGTTTTTCTTGCAACAGGGATCAATAACGACACATTTCTGACCCGTTAGCATGGGGTCTGACCTGCTCTCATCATCGATCGAATCATATATTCGCGCAAGCACCCGGGCCGACTAACTGTCCGATGGACTGAAACAACCCACCCGGGAACCACCCACCGCATTCAGCCGACAGTCGCACAACAGTTCTTTTGGATCCGGCGCATGGGCGGTCCCCTTTAGACTATTTCCATGCTTCCCGTTGCTCCCGTGCTTTCGTCGACCACTCTGATCCGGGAACTTGTCGGTCCGCTGAGCCTTGACCGCGGTGCGGCCTATGCCAGCCAGGGCAGGGTGCTGGACGTTAGCTGGGTTGCCCCGATGAGCATCGTGCGCGCCAGCGTCCTGGGCTCGGGCGGCATGGTCTACCGCACCGCAGTCCACTCCCAGGTCCGCCACGGCTTTTTGATGCCCCAGCACGGGATCTGCACCTGCCCGGTGGGTGCCAATTGCAAGCATGCAGCAGCGGCACTCCTGGCCTACATGTGGGATGAGACGAACTTCGAGGAACCCGATCCCAGGGCACCTTGGGAGCGCATGTTGGACTCCCTGATTGGCGACGGCGGCGCCCAACCCATGGCAACCGAGGAACGCACCCTGGGTGTCCAGTTCGAGCTCCGTCCCCGGACCCTGCAGCGGTACCAGGCCGCTGCGATGCAGAAGATCAAAAACGGGGACATCCCGCACACCTCCAAGCTTGAACTGGTCCTGCGTCCCGTCCAGCTCAACGACAAGGGCCGCTGGGTCTCAGGCAACCTCGCCTGGCAGCACTTCCGCTACACCCGCACCGGCGGCGTTCCGGTGCTGCCCTTCGACTACACCTACGACCCTGACCAGGTGGAGTGGTTCTGCACCCTGCTGCAGCTAAACTCGTTTGCCGCCTGGAACGGGACGCATCTGTCGGCCAGCGACTTCCTCAGCCCCATGGTCTGGAACCATTTGGAACGTGCCACGGCGCTGGGAATCGAGTTGCGCGGGCCGTCGGCAAAATCCTCTGTGAAGGTGCACGAGCCCGTCACCATCAGAACCGACGTCGCATCGGAGGGCCGGAAATTGCGGATCCGACCCGCCCTCGACGTCCTGCCCGCGGAGTTCGACACGGACTTCATCGGTACCGTCTCCGACCACGGCGTCTTCTGGTGGAACGCCAGCGACGGCATGAAGCACCTCGACCTGCGCTTGGCTCCAACCCGCGCCAAGATCCCCCCTTTGATCACGGGCCTGCTTGCCACGGACAAAAAGGTGGTCGTCCCGGCCAATGGACGGGAAAGCTTCGAACGCGAATATCTGCCCAAGCTCGCCAAGGCCACGGAACTATCCTCCCTCGACTGCTCCGTCGAGGTGCCGGCCTCCCTTGCCCCGAAGATGCTGCTGCGCGTCAAGCACATCCTCGTCAAGCCGGACACCGCTCGAAGGCGCAAGGACGAGAAAGCGGGCGTTCCCGGCGTTGAACTCCAGTGGGGCTTTGCCTACGGCGAGATCCGGGTTCCCCTGGACAACGCACCGGTCCCCGGCGTCGACCGCGATCCGAAGGCCGAGCTCGCCCTGCAGCGTGAGGCGGGCGCGGCCATGGCCGATTTCCCTGGAGCCCTCGGAAACATCCAGCAGCAGGAACGGACCACCGACAGCACCATAGTCATCTCAGGCGTGGAAGCCGCCCGCTTCACCGCCGCCCTGCCGACACTGCAGGCGATCGAAAACCTGGAGGTGACCATCGAGGGCGAAACCATTGGCTTCGAGGAGCTGACCGCCGACCCGCTGATCACCATCTCGGCCGAGAACACCGAAACCAACGACTGGTTCGATTTGGGTGTGGAGGTGCGGATCGATGGCAACAACGTTCCCTTCACCGAACTCTTCCAGGCCTTGGCCCACGGCGACGAGTACCTGATGCTCCCCGACGGCAAGTACTTCGCGCTCGACCGCCCGGAATACGAGCAACTACGCCGGCTCATCGAGGAGGCCCGCGCCCTCTCGGATTCCACCACGGATGGGACCATTCGGATTTCCAAGCACCAGGCTTCGCTGTGGGAAGACCTCAAGGACATCGCTACCAATGTCGAGGCCTCCGAAGCGTGGAAGGCCTCCTCCGAAGGACTGAGCAACATCCTTGAGGTCGCCCACGCCCCGCTGCCCGCCGGCATCGATGCCACCCTGCGCCCCTACCAACGCGAGGGGTTCGAATGGCTTTCGTTCCTTTATGACAACGGCCTGGGCGGCGTGCTTGCCGACGACATGGGGCTGGGCAAGACGTTGCAGACCCTGGCGCTGATCCAGCACGCCAAGGACAACCACGACGAGACCGCGGGCAAGATGCCGCCGTTCCTCGTCGTGGCCCCGACCTCCGTCGTTTCCAACTGGGAGGCCGAGGCCAAACGCTTCGCCCCGGACCTGCGCAGCGTGTACATCACCGAGACGGTGCGCCGCGGCGGGATCCCGGCACACGAGATCGCCGCCGAGGTCGACATCGTCATCACCTCCTATGGGCTGTTCCGCATCGACCAGGAGGAATACGCCGCCACGAAGTTCTCCGGCCTGATCCTGGACGAGGCGCAATTCGTGAAGAACCCGGCCACGCAGGCATCCAAGCAGGCCCGCGACTTCCCGACGTCCTTCAAGCTCGCCATCACCGGCACTCCCATGGAGAACAACCTCTCCGAGCTGTGGTCAATGTTTGCGATTGCCGCTCCCGGGCTTTTCCCCACGCTCAAGCGCTTCGACGAGACCTATCGCAAGCCCATCGAGAAGGACGGCGACAACGAGGCGCTGAAGCGCCTGCGCCGACGCATCCGCCCGCTGATGCTGCGCCGCACCAAGGAACTGGTGGCCACCGACCTGCCCGAGAAGCAGGAACAGGTCCTGGAACTGGAACTGAACCCCAAGCACCGCACCATCTATCAGCGGCACCTGCAGCGCGAACGCCAAAAGGTGCTGGGCATGCTCGAAGACATGGACAAGAACCGCTTCGCGGTGTTCTCCTCCCTCACCAAGCTGCGCCAGCTGTCCCTGGATGCCTCGCTCATCGACGACGAGTACGCCTCGGTGCCCAGCAGCAAGCTCGACGCCCTGCTCGAACAGCTCGAGGACCTCACCGCTGAGGGCCACAACGCGCTGGTCTTCAGCCAGTTCACCTCGTTCCTGTCCAAGGCCAGCGACCGGCTCACCGAAGCGGGGATCGAGCACGCCTATCTGGACGGCTCTACCACCAAGCGCGCCAAGGTCATCGAGTCCTTCACCTCCGGCAAGGTCCAGGTGTTCCTTATTTCGCTGAAGGCCGGCGGGTTCGGACTAAACCTCACCCAAGCCGACTACTGCTTCCTGATGGACCCTTGGTGGAACCCCGCCTCGGAGAACCAAGCTGTTGACCGAGCGCACCGCATCGGCCAGAAGCGCAACGTCATGGTCTACCGCATGGTTTCCAAGAACACCATCGAGGAAAAGGTCATGGCACTGAAGGACAAGAAAGCCAAGCTCTTCACCGCGGTGCTGGATGACGATGCGGCTTTCGCCTCGGCCATCAGCGCCGACGATGTCCGTTCGCTCTTTGCCGACTGAGTGGGCACCGGCCGACTGAATATTCCGTAGCATCCAAGGATTTCCAAGTACCAAAGAGGGGACGACGCCAAAATGTCGAAATCGAAGCCTGCCACCAATAAGTCGCGAGGCGGGCACCCCGCCCGCACTTCGAGTGCTGGTGCGTCCAAGTTTGAAAACCAGGTGCGCGTCGCGATGCGGCCCTACCTGGCCCAGTTGCGTGCCTTCTTCAACCAGCGCCACGACGCGGCCGATACGGAAGCTGGCATCGAGGGGCTCGTGACGCTGCTGACCGTCCACGCCCGGCTTCGCGGCCAGGTAGCGGTGTCGGAACTCGACCACGACGCGCTGTCGATCCAGTTCGAGGATCTGCGCGCTATCGGTGACGAGGTTGCGGTTGCCTGCGCCTCGATGCTGCGGGAATTCGTGCTTTTCCTGGCCGAAAGTGGCCGTTGGTCCGGCTCGGTGGAGGGATTCAAAGCGGTCTTCGATCTGATCTCCGCCCAGGGCGGAGAGTCCCCCGTAGTCGTTCCGGAACTCGACGAGGACGGCGCGGATGCCCGCTGGGCCAAACTGCCCATGGTTTCCACTGCGCGTGCGCTGTTGGCATGGGTCGGCGAGGGCCGGGACGTCCGTCCGGACGGCTCACTGCTGGATATGGATCTGGCCCCGGCCGCCGCAGCCGTGGGCCTCACGGTTCTCCACGACCCCGGAGCCGCGGCTACGCATCTGCCCTGGGACCCGGAGGCGGGTACTGCAGTGGCCACGCTCGTTCAGCTGCCAAAGCTGGACGCCTACTGGAACTCGCTGTTGCGAGCCGGTCTGCTGACCAACCAGCAGGGAAAAGCGGTCCCGACCCCGGTGGTCAGCGAAGCGTTGCATGCCGACTCGGGATTTAGCGCACGCGGCGTGAAAGACCTCATCGCCGAGGGCCTCTACGCCCACATCCTGCTCAACGCGGTGGGATCGGAGAACGACCACACCGTGACGCAAATGGCTGCCGCATTGTTGAGCAAGGCCGGGTCGGCCAATCCCCCACGCACCGAAGCCGCCTTCGCTGTCCCAGCTCCCGGGGAGCTCGAACCCGAGCAGGCCCATCTGCAGCCACTCTTTGAAAAGACGGTGCCCGCCGCGGAGTCGCTGCTTCGCGCAGCGGAATCCGAGGGGCTGGTGCGCATCGGAAAACACGTGCGGGTGCCGCGCGTCTTGCGCGCCCCGCTGGAACGGGCACTGACGCGGGTGGCCGAGGAACTACTGGCCTAGTTCATAGGTTATTAGCGCCGTCGGGCGGCGGACGTGCGTGGCACGTCCGCCGCCCGACGGCGTCTGTCACATTGGACGAGGAACCCTTAGATGCTGCCCGTGGCCATGTCGATGTCCAGGCGCGGCAGGCGGTCGAACCAAGCGTTTTCGCCGGGGGTGCCCACGTTGACGATCAGGAAGGCGTGGTTGGCGGTTTCGGCGTTGACGACGGTGTCCACGCCGGCGGCGTTAAAGCCACCCATGGGTCCGGCATGCAGGCCGGCAGCACGGACGGCCATGATGAAGTAGCCTGCCTGCATCCAGGCGTTGTTCTTGGCGATCTCGGCACGCATGGCGGCATCGTCCTCAAACATTGCCTTCCGCTCCGCCGCGTGGGGGAAGAAGACGGGGAACTGCTCGTGCCAGTTGGCATCGTAGCTCAACACAGCCAGCGCCGGGGCGGCCAGGGACTTGGGTCGGTTCGCTTCCATCATCTGGGCAACAACTGCCTCGCGGGCCTCTGCACTCTTGACCCAAGTGATGCGCAACGGCTGGTTGTTCATCATCGTCGGACCCATTTTGGTGAGCTCGTAGATGGCTTCCAGGGTCTGGTCGGAGACGGCGTCGTCGGAGAAGGTGTTGGCAGTTCGCGCTTGAAGGAAAAGCTTGTCAGCGGTATCTGCATCGATCGACAGCTGTTCGTACACGGTCGCGGCGGTTTCAACGCTCATGTGGGGGTGTGCTCCTTGCGGTTCAGCGGTAGTTTCCTACTAAAGCAGAACCACCACTGTTGACCGCCACATTCCACCGGCATCCGTGATTCACGTCACCCGGAATGGCCAAGGGTTCGAGAACGGGACACTTTCGTGGTTAAACATCAGCACGCCTGACGACGCCGATGGTAGCTACTCTTGGGGTAGTAGCGACCGGGAACCATGGTTATCAAATGCTCCTTGGGGGAAAGCATTTGACGCGGTTCCCGATGCGGACCAACTTGGGGGCTTGGTCTGCGGGGCTGGCGTCGTCTGGCGTGCTGGAAATGAGTTCTCGAAGCGCCACTCGCAAAACGCTCTTCGTACTCATCAATCGGCTATACGGCCGATGTAGTACCTACTGTATCCAGCGTGGCAACCACAGCACATTAGACTTTTGACCATACTTAGTGAGGAAACCTCACTATAAATCTTGGACCTCGGGTAGTTCCTCGGGCACCTGGTGGGCTCCATCTAGAATCTTGGCGGGCAGCTCGGCCCGAACCACCCAGTCACCTCGGACGCCCTGGGCCGACAGAGTCCCGCCGAAGGCTGCCATGCGGTCGGCCATGCCCACGATGCCGGAGCTATGACCACCATTGTCAAAACCCTGGTCGATCACCCGACCAGGCAGCTTGTTGGCGACTTCAAGCCAAACCCTGTCACCGACAATGAGGGCCTCAATGCGGCACGGCGCATCACGCTCGGCATGTTTGACGATGTTCGTCGTGGATTCCTGCAACACCCGATATAACGCGGCTTGGGCCGACTGGGGCAGCCCGGCAAGCTTTGGGTCGGCCATGGTCTTGGTCGGGTGGCCGAGGTCAACCAATCGCTCGGCAAAGATCTCGACACCAATCAATATTTCCAGGCTGCTGGCCGCATTCCCCGCCTTGTCAACAATCGATCCGTCCAAACGCGTTGCCTGGCCGTCGGATCGAAGCACATTGAGCAGGACGCGCAGGTCCTGGAGCGCCTCCTTAGACGTAGCACCGATAACCTTGAGCGCGGCCTGGGCAACCGCCGGATCGCCGGAAAAACCTGCAGCCTTGGCTTGCATGGAAATCACGGTGATGTCGTGGGCGACGATATCGTGAAGGTCCCTCGCAATGGCCTTGCGCTCCGCTTCAACAGCTTCCCGTTGTTTGCGTCGTAATTCTTCAATGCGCTCCCTGTCGGCTTCGCGCTGTTCCTGGAATTTCCGGACGAATATGGCGATGAAGTAAGCCGCCGCAACCAAAGGAATGATGATGATCAAGAAGCCCACGTCGTAGGATCTGACGACGATGATCAGGATCGGCCAAAGGCCCGTTATGCAGAGGTAGCGGAGCGAGAATTTGCGGGTCTCCGTCAGAGTAACCAAGCCGACGAGGAGGGGAATAATGAGGAGCGAGTACAAATATGCTCCGGTGAATGCTGCCAACGTCATTGCCACTATCGAAACGATGACCGCATATCGGGTACGCACCCACAGTAGTCCGAGCGCCAGAGCGAAGGTCGCATTAACAGCGACCGCTTTAGCAAAGGAGACAAACAGGGCAGGGTCAGTTTCGTTGAGAAGTGTCACAATGTCAGTGCCCAGCAGCAGTGCGACGAATCCACTGGCCACCAGAAGAATCTTCCTCCCAAGACTGGAGGAAGACTGCTCCTTGGCGGCGACAGTTATCGGAGAGTTCATTTCTCCATTCTCATCGAAATAAGGGCTCGCACAAATAAGCCCAGATCTTTAGGAGCTATGAACGGCAGCCGGCACCAAAGTATCGGCACAGCCAGTCATTGAAAGCCAGAGATGCGCCAGCGGTTTCAGCGACTGGCATTGAGCCACCTTGCGCCAGGGAACCCGGAACGGCAGCAGCCTGGGCAGGAATTGCAGCCGGCAGCAGCAAGGCGACGGACATGGTAACAGCAGCGAAGATACGAGTTTTACGATTCATGTTGCCCATTCTCGCACCTATTTCAGTAAGTCAACAGCTACATTCCCGAAAACTTTTGTTGCTCACCTGCAAGTCCCACAATTCCACTCAGGGTCATTAGACTCGTAGTTGTGACCGACATCCAAGTTCTTGTGGTAGATAACGAACCACTCATGCGCCAAGCACTCAAAATCATTCTCGACGCAGCGCCAGGATTTCATTGGCTTGGAGAGGCAACAAACGGCATTGAGGCCGTGAATTTTTGTGCGGGCAACAGCCCGGACGTGATCCTCATGGACATGCAGATGCCGCGTATGGACGGTGTTGAGGCCACAGAAATTATCATCACGAATTACCCGGACATCGGCGTACTCGCCATAACCGCATTCTCCTCGGAAGAATACCTGGTCCCGGCTCTACGCGCCGGTGCTGCAGGATATCTGGTCAAGGACGCCGAGCCCATGGAAATCCTCGGCGCGATTCAGGCAGTGCACGACGGAAGCGCCGCCATTTCGGCATCGCTATCGCAGGATCTCATTCGCGCGGTTCGCGATGCTCACGGCATCAAACCAAGTAGTACGAGCAGACAAAGCCCCATGCCTTTGTCTGAGCGGGAACTAGAAGTCCTACAGTTGCTGGCTCGCGGCCGAAACAATCCAGAGATGGCTGCCGAGTTGCACATTTCCGAAGCCACCGTCAAAGCGCATCTAAGCCGTGTCATGGCAAAATTCGGTGTCCGGGACAGGGTCCAGACCTTGATCCGGGCTGCACAATTCGGACTTGTCGAGCTGCACATGGATTAGACAAGGGCCTACGGTTGTTG
The DNA here is from genome assembly GCF_039535115.1 of Paeniglutamicibacter sulfureus. Taxonomy (NCBI): domain Bacteria; kingdom Bacillati; phylum Actinomycetota; class Actinomycetes; order Micrococcales; family Micrococcaceae; genus Paeniglutamicibacter; species Paeniglutamicibacter sulfureus. Next base: position 3,500,232 of record NZ_BAAAWO010000001.1, on the reverse strand, counting down.
CTCGGCAGATGTTGTCACGCCAACCCGGCGTCCTTGCCTCCAACGGATCGGGACGGGCACCGGTTTTGCACGATGAATAGGTGCCCATCCGGCCACCGGCGTCAGGCAGCGGGACCGGGCACATATAAAACTTGTACATTTTACTAATATGATCCCCATTTCATGGATTAGCATTCATTTGCAAATTAGGTGGCAATAACCACCTTTCTTGCTAGGGTCCCCCCTGCATCGCCTAGGCTCGAAAAATGACAACTGAACTGACGAAGGCGCGCGCCCAGCCACGCGTACACCGATGGGTTTTCTGGCCCGCGGCCATCATCATCATTGTTTTTGCCACGTTTGCCATGACCATGCCAAGCACTGCCGAGGCACTCTTCGCGTCCGTCCAGTCGCAGATCATCGGCTACTTCAATTGGTACTACGTCCTTATTGCCACGGGATTTGTGGTGTTCAGCCTGTGGCTGGGATTCGGCAAATTTGGCGAAATCAAGCTCGGCAAGGACGAAGACGAACCGGAGTTCTCCCTCGGTTCGTGGTTCTCGCTGCTCTTCGCCGCCGGCATGGGCATCGGCCTGGTCTTCTATGGCGTCTCCGAGCCGCTGAGCCACTTTGCCTCTCCCAAGCCCGGCGCCTCGGGATCGCCTGGCGAGCTTGCCCAACAGGCGCAGGCGCAAACCTTCCTGCATTGGGGGGTGCATGCCTGGTCGATCTACGTAGTTATCGGGTTGGCCCTCGCCTACGCCATTCACCGCCGTGGCCGACCCATATCGATTCGGTGGACACTCGAGCCACTGCTGGGGCGCAAGGTCCATGGCGGACTTGGAAACCTCATCGACGTTGTTGCGTTGGTTGGCACGATCTTTGGTGTGGCGACCTCTTTGGGATTGGGCGTCTTGCAAATCAGTGCAGGACTGGAAAGCGCCGGACTGGTTCAGGCTTCCCAATTCATCGATCTCGTCATCATTGCAGTCGTCACCGCGTTGGTGCTCTTCTCCGTTCTTTCGGGCGTCGGCAAGGGCATGAAGTGGCTCTCGAACACCAACTTGATCCTGGCAGGCGTGATGGTCGTCTTCCTCTTGATTGTTGGCCCCACGCAATTCCTGCTCAGAAACTTCGTACAGTCCGTGGGCAATTACCTGCAGAACTTCCTTGCAATGTCGTTCAACGTCAGTGCCTTCACCGGGGCCGAGGGCGAGGTCTGGCAGGGCACTTGGACCACGTTCTACTGGGGCTGGTGGATTTCGTGGGCGCCGTTCGTGGGAATCTTCATTGCCCGGATTTCTCGCGGTCGCACGGTACGCCAATTCGTTGCAGGTGTCATTTTGGTTCCCACCATTGTCACGATGATGTGGTTCTCGGTCCTGGGTGGAATCGCCTTGCACGGACAGCTGGAGGGAACGGGCAACCTCATCGCCCCGGACCGCTCGATTGACACCGAGGGCGCCTTGTTTGCCATGCTCGACCAATTGCCTGCCGGCTCTGTACTAACGGTGGGTGCGATCATCATGATTGTCATCTTCTTCGTTACATCGGCTGACTCGGGCGCGCTGGTCATGGGCATGATTGCCACCGGCGGGGACGTGGAGCCCAAGAACTGGATCCGAATCTTCTTCACGCTGGCAACTTCGATCCTGGCCGCTTCCCTCTTGCTCTCGGGCGGCCTTGAGGCACTCAAGACAGCGGCGATCATCATTGCCCTGCCGTTCAGCATCGTCCTGATCTTGATCTGTTGGTCGACGTATCGGGCATTTTCACGTGAAGTGAAGGTATATGAAAAGGCACGGCGCATGGCGTTCGTCGACCACATCGGCGATTTCTATGGTCTGGAAGTCGAAGCCCCGAACCAGGATTCGCAGTTGATCAATCTCCAGAACTTCACTGCACGGCTGCGGCGGTCAGTTCCGCTGGCACGCCGAGGCCATGTGCCGGCGGCTTCGGGCAGGGTTCGCTTGGAAGCTGACAACCATCGAGACGCACCGGAAACCGAAGGCAGCGACTCCGGCCAGCCACCGCAGGCCACGAGCTAGCCGAACCTACATCGCAAAATCGAGGTGTTGGGTTCCCGTCCATGTACGGGAACCCAACACCTCGAATGCGTTTCAATCAATGTTTCCGACAGGCGTGGGCAAATAGCTGCCGGACTCAACGGCGGTATTCTGCTGCCCGGTTGGCGGTCACCGACTCGGATCCAAGTCGTGGAAGACCACGACGTGCGGCGCCATCCGCGTTCCGCAAGTGGTGGTCAGTCGGAACCTTGTTCCCAGGCTGGACGATCAATGGTCCACGTTGTATCAGTCAGCCCCGAAGCGCAGGCGAATGGCACGGTAGGCCAGGCCCACGGCGAACATCGCCAGTCCGCCGATGACGGCGCTGGGTGGCAGCGTGGCAACAAGCACGGCGCACCCAATGGCACCTGCGACTCCCAACCACGCGGGGCTCAGGCGCTCGTCCCGCGGCTGTTTGAACGCCGCGATGTTGGCGATTAGGTAGTAGACGAGCACTCCGAACGACGAGAACCCGATGGCGGTCCGCAGGTCGAAGAACATGATCAGCAAGACCACCGCCACGCCAACCGTCAACTCGGCGCGGTGCGGCGTTGAAAAGCGCGGGTGGATGGCGGCCAAGGGATGGGGAAGGTCGCGTTCCCGTGCCATGGCCATGGCCGTGCGTCCAATGCCTGCAATCAAAGCTAGGAGCGCCCCAAGGGATGCCAGGGCCGCGGCTATTTGCACCAGCGGCAAGGCCCAGGAATCCCCCAGTGCGGTGACCAAAGGCTTGGCGCTTTGGGCAATGCCTCCGGCACCCAAAACATTCAGGAGCACCACCGCGACCACCGCGTAGAGAACTACGACGATGCCCAGGCCAATCCCAATGGCACGGGGAATGCTCTTGGTCGGGTTTCGTACTTCCTCGCCCAGGGTCGCGATGCGTGCATATCCAGCGAAGGCAAAGAACAGTAGACCGGCCCCCTGCAAGATACCCAGAGCGCCGGTATTCTCCCCTGCCGCGTGGGCCGGCGGCGCATGGGTGCCGGTAAGGATCACGACCAGAACCACGGCAAGGAGCGCCAATACCGCGATGACGATGATGCGTGCTGCGGCCGCTGTTCGTGTAACTCCCAGATAGTTGACGCCGACCAGCAACGCCACCGCCAGAACAGCGACGGGCTTCACCCAGGCTTCGGGAACCGTGTAAGTTGCGAAGGTCAGTGCCATTGCAGCTGCCGAAGCCGTCTTGCCGACTACGAAGCCCCATCCGGCGATAAAGCCCTGCCACGGGCCAAGCACCTCGCGCCCATAAGCATAAGTACCTCCGGACGTCGGGTACCGAGCCGCGAGTTGGGCGCTGGAGCGTGCATTTGCATACGCCAACGCGGCCGCCAAAAACAGGGACACCAGAAGTGCGGAACCGGCCGCGGACGCCGCAGGTGTGAACGCGGAAAAAATTCCGGCGCCAATCATTGCACCCAAACCGATCATCACCGCCGCTTGGGTACCCAATTGACGTTTGAGGCCAGGGCCCACTTCTTCTCCGCTCAAGCTTCGCATTCCCAACAAGTACTACATTGAGATTAACGTTTGGTGGCGCACCAACATCGAGGGACGCGCCCTCAGTCGCCTTTTCACTTCGCGCATGCGCTCCCACGCCATAACCCCACAGATCGACATTGGTCTGGGAACGACCTTTGCAGGTTCGCCTAAGCTCAAAGAGGATTGCTGGATACGCGCAAGAATCGGGGACTCGCATGACACTGGGACATTTCGCAGTCATTGATACGGAAACCACGGGACTTTTCCCGGGAAACCACGACCGCATCGCAGAAATTGCCGTCATTACCATGGACCGTTCGGGAGCGGTACTGGATCGATGGGAAACGTTGATCAATCCAGAGCGTGACTTAGGCAAGCAATCGATCCATGGCATCCGGGCAAAGGACATCCTCGACGCGCCACGCTTCAGTGACGTCGCTGACGAACTTGATTGGCGCCTATCCGGAACCATTGTTGTTGCGCATAATCTCGGATTCGACGCGCGTTTCCTCAGGGCCGAATTTCATCGTGCGGGACTCGAACTTCCCGATTTCTATTTACCACGCGGTTTGTGCACCATGCAGATGGCGCACGAGTATCTGCCTGGGGCGGGGCGCTCCCTGCAGGACTGCTGTGATTCATTCAGCATCGAGCTGCGGCATGCTCACAGCGCCGGGGATGACGCCGAGGCAGCGGCCGTCCTTCTATCCCGATATATGGAGCTCGATCCCGATCTGGGAGACTGGGACTTTCTCCTGACGGAGGCGGCGGAAACATCCTGGCGACAAACACCGCTTACGCCCCTTCGCGAACCCGCGCACCGATCATCGGCGGGTTCTTTGGAACCGCACTTTGTTGACCGGATTGTGGTGCGGCTGCCAGAAATATCCGGACCAGCGGAACACCATGAGTATCTGGCACTACTTGACCGCGCACTGCTTGACCGGTATCTCTCCGCTCACGAAAAGTCCGCACTCGTTGCCACCGCCGATGATCTGGGAATCGGCCAAACCACCGTTCGGGAACTGCACGGGAAGTATTTCGCTTCGGTGTCAGCTGTCGCTTGGGCAGATGGTTCGCTCACCGGAGATGAACTAAACGAACTGACAACCATCGCGGGGCTGCTCGGCATCTCTGCCCAACAGCTCGAGGCCGCTTCCCAAGCAACACAGGAAACGGTCCCGCCGGTCCCTGATACGACTGCTTTGACCTCCTCGTTCCTGGTACCTGGCGATCTCGTCGTACTGACCGGGGACATGAGCAGGCCGCGCAATGCCATCGAAGCCGAGTTGGAAGAAGCCGGCTTCACGCCTCACGGGGCTGTGACAAAAAAGGTCAAGCTTCTCGTGGCCGCCGATCCGGACAGCCTCTCGGGCAAAGCGCGAAAAGCCAGATCCTACGGCATCCCGGTGGTCGGGGAGGATTACCTGTGGAACCGTCTCCTTAGATCGCCGGGCAACTGACGTCTCTTCAGAATTTTTTGACAACGGTACAATCGATCTCGGCTCACTAGTATGCTCAAGTCATCAGCGGCGGCGCCGGGGTTGTAGGCGCTGCCAAGAGGACCAAACTGTGCGGAAAAAGATGTCTCCCAAAGATCCGAAATCAGCCAACAAGGTCGAATCGCCACCACGCGGCGCAGCCGATCCTTCCGTCGTAAGCATCGATGAGCTTCGAATTCGCCGCGAACTACCTCGCGTCCTCCCCGCTTTCGATCAATGGTGCTCGGAACGTCGATTCGATATCCGCGGTTCGGATCTCCGCGCGAAAATCGTTGCTTTTCTGGAGCACTATGCGCGCGTAAACAGCAGTCGCGAAATCACCTTCCTGAATCTCCCGGCCTTCGCCGCGACGCTCGATGACCTGATGTTTGGCAAGAAAACCAACGACTTCCTGGAAACGACACACGTCCTGGGGGCCTACCTTGAGTTTCTAGGCACCACGGGAACATGGAGCGGCACCCATGAGGAATTTCAACGCCTCGAATCTTTTTTCAAATGCTTCGATTTTCCCCGGTTCGAGCCGGAATATTCCGCCATTCCCGAACTTCAAAGCGTGATGATCAGTGTTCCGAAACTTTCCCACGAAGAAGTCCATGAAGGGATCGCGGAGTTGGCCCTGACCCGCCGATTGCTGTCGTTTTTGCGTTGGTTCGGCACGAAGCGCGAAATCACTAGCTCGAAGATCTTGACCCGCAAACATGTACAAGAGGCGGCCGCCGCCCTCGAAGTACCAGCCGTTTACGACGGCTCGCCGACACCCCTCGGCGGACCGTCGAAGAACGGTCCGGTCCGGTTCAAGTCCGCCAAGAATGTGGCTCGCCTGAACTTGTACTGGGATGCGTCGGTGGCCGCCGGACTCGTGGAATTGAGCGCCACCCGCGCCTACCCAAGCAAGGAGGCCATCGGCTTGCTTGAAGATCCCTCCGCCAATCTCATCAACGTGGTCCGTAGCGTGGCGCAGCAAATGTACCGTGCAGTGTCGGTGGAGGTAGAAGGACTCCGCCGAGTTCCGGAGATGGGTTACCTAACCCGTTATTTCTTGCTGGAGGCGGCCGTCGAGCCGATCAGCGTCGAAGTCCTCAAGCACCCGGTCCGGGGCTTGAGCGACTTCGATCCGCGCGGAACCCCGGACACCATTGAAGTAGCTTGGCATTACCTGGAACGGTTGCATGCGGAAGGACTCGTGACCATCAACGCACGGCTTTCCATCCCGCCGGTCTTGTGCAAGCCGCTGGTCCTGGAACTCGCGGATGCTTCCGAGGTCGCGTACACGTTCTTGGATCCCAACGACGAGGTTCCCAGCTTCACCGGTCTTCCGTTGTTGTGAACCTTGCGACTCCGGGAACGAATACTCGAAAATTTAGGGACTCGGCTGGCGGTCCCGTTGTCCGGCGTTCCCCGTGATATCTTCTCCTGCTTCGACGCGTTGGGTGGAGCACCCGCATACGCGGGATGCGGCGCCTACTGGATGAGAGGGGTTCCAAGCGTTTCCCCGTTGACGCTGCGCACCATCCACAGGCCATCAACGTTGTCCGTCAGCGATACGGATCCATTGAGAATGCTGTCAAATTGGTTTCCGGCGAGCGCGGAAAGGGTGTAGCGGATGATCGTTCCGTGGCACACCACCGCAACGTTCTTCTCCGGGAAGTCCGCGGCGATCAGCTCGATGGCGGCAAGACCGCGAGCCACCACTGAGTCCAAGTTCTCTATTCCGCCGCCGACCTTGTTAGGCCAGAGCTTCTCCCATTCACCGTCCTGCATGCCTTCGGCCTGACCGTAATCTCGCTCAATGAGTTCCTCGTAGCTGCGTCCCAACTCTATCCCCAGGCCACTTGCAATGATTTCCGCAGTTTCGCGCGCCCGGGACAGCGGGGAACTGACAATCGCATCCCAGGAGCCTGCGCCAAGCACCGCCACGGCGTCGCGGGCCTGCTGGCGTCCGACCTCGTTGAGAGGGATGTCGCTGGAGCCCTGCAGGCGGCCTTCGGCGTTCCAATCGGTTTGCCCATGGCGAATGAATCCAAGTTTCATGGCTCCATTCTCGCGCTTCCGCACCCCGACTGCCTACCACCGACACTCGTCGGGGAAGTTCAGCTGCCAATGCAGATGCGTAAATTCAGTGGTTTCGTCTTTCCCGGCCCCCCGCCCCCTGTCCAAAGGAAGTGCTTCCATGCGATCCTCTAAGGGTTGAGGGGTGGGACATATGGCAGTTCATCGGCTGGAGGCCGCGCTTGCTGCGTTCGAGGATCCGGCGGCCAAGGCCCGATCGCTTATGCCGCTGCATCGGGCGTGGTCCAACACGGAGATCATCCCCGCACCGGTGCGTCCAGTGGTGGCCCGCTCCTGGCAGCGACAGTCGCTGAAGAACCCGGCCATCCGGCCGCTGGGCACCGAGGACATCGTTGACCGCAGGGAACGTGCAGCCGTGCTTTCCGGCTTGGTTCCCCTGCTTGAGGACCGCTTGTTGCAACTTGCCGCCGATGCGGGCAACGAACTGGTCATCAGCGATGACGAGGGCTATGTCCTGTGGGTTGCCGGGCCGTCCCCTACGTGTCAGGCTGGAGCGGTACCAGGGTGACAGAGCAAGTCGGCTCGATCGCGTAGGGCGAGAACCAGGAAACCAATCTGTATGTCTAATCTAGTTTTGGCCGAAGTGCGCCAAGATGGATCCATGAGTAGTTCCGGACCGCGTGCCGGTGGACCGACCCCTCGCAGGTCGTATAACCCCGCGCAGAAGCTTGAGTTGTTGGCCCAGTACGAGGACGCCTGCACCCGGCAGGAAGGCGGTGCGTTCCTGCGGGAGCAGGGGGTGTATTCCTCGCAGATCACCGAGTGGCGCAAGCTGCGCGACGCCGGCGTGCTGCAGGGCAAGACGGCCGGGGAGAAAATCGGGAAACTGTCCCCCGAGCAGGCCGAGATCGCGCGTTTGCGCCGCCAGCTGGAGGTGAGCGAGAGCCGGTTGAAACGATCGGAGGCAGCCCTTGGTGTGATGGGAAAACTGCACGCGTTCTTGGAGACGATCTCCGAGGACACCAACGACGATCCGAAGTCCAAGAAGCGTTGACGGGCGCCTACGTGCAGCTGGTGGAACTGGCAGTCCCGACGCGGCGGGCCGCTACCTTGCTCGGGCTTTCGCGCACCACGATCTACCGCAAGCCCGCAGCGCCGAGGGACCACGATCCGGTGGTTCCGCCGAACAAGCTCAGCGCCACGGAGCGGGCCGAGATCCTCGCGGCCTTGAACTCGCCTCAGTTCGTGGACCTGGCGCCCCTGCAGGTCTATGCGAAGTTGCTGGACGCCGGGATCTACCTGGGCTCGGTCTCCACGTTCTACCGGGTCCTGGAGGAAAACCGGCAGGTCAAAGAACGCCGGAAACTCGCCAAGCATCCGCCCCGGGCCATCCCGGAGCTGGTGGCCACCGCCCCCGGCCAAGTGTATTCGTGGGACATCACGAAGTTGGCCGGCCCGGTCAAGGGCAAGTACTTCGACTGCTACCTGATGATCGATATCCACTCGCGGTTCATTGTCGGCGCGCACGTGCACGCCACCGAAGCGGCGATCCTGGCGGCGGAAATGATGAAGGAGATCTTCGGCATCCACGGCATCCCGCAGGTGGTCCACGCCGACCGCGGCACCTCGATGACGTCGAAGACCGTCGCCGCGTTGCTCTCGGATCTGGAGGTCACCAGATCGCATTCCCGACCCCGGGTGAGCAACGATAATCCCTACTCAGAGTCAATTTTCAAGACAATGAAGTATGGTCCGACGTTCCCCGAACGCTTCGCGTCCCTGGGCGATGCGAGGGCCTTCATCAGCGGCTTCGTCGACTGGTACAACCATCACCACCAGCACTCCGGCATCGGGTTCCACACCCCTGCCAACGTGCACTACGGCTTCGCCGCCGGCGTCGCGGAGAAACGCTCGCAGACCCTGGCAGCGGCCCGCGCCGAACATCCCCACCGATTCGCCACGACCACCGACCCCAAGATCCTGGCCCTGCCCGGGCCGGCATGGATCAACCAACCAAAGGAAACCACCGAAAAAACAGCGGCCTAACGGCCGCCTAACTCACCTTGGTACCGCTTGACTTGAAAAATTCCGGTCCCCTATTCGCCGACGCAGTGAGGGCATCGGATTCATTGCCGGGGCGCGATGGCGGGAAACCGATGTCGGCACCAACGGGCTGGGCGCCGCCATGGCCGAACGCACCGCGGTGCAGATCTTCGGCCCGGAACATGCCCGCGAGGAACAACATACCTGGGTGTGCACCAGTGCCCCGATCATCGAGGAACGCACCGGACAGGTGCTTGGCGCCATCACGCTCTCCGGGTCCTACCGCACCGCGCACCCGCATACCCTTGCGTTGGTCAGCGCCACGGCGCGGGAGGCCGCCGGCCTGCTGTCCGAACGGCACCACCGCGAGCTTCATCTGCTGGCTGCTTCGGTTCCGTCCCCGGTCGGACGCCATGTGCTGGTCGATGCGCAGGGCTGGGTGGCGCATTCGACGGGATTCGGCGTGGGAACCCGCCTGCGGCTGCCCGGCACACTGTCCCCCGGCGGCGCCTGGCTGCCCGAGCTCGGGGCGGTGGTGGCCGAAGAGGTCCCCGGCGGCTGGCTGCTGCACGGCGGCAAGCGCGCGTCGGACGCCCGGCTGGAACTGGCCCTAGCCCCGGTGCCGGTTGCCGTCGTTGTCCAGGACGGGCAACGAACCGAGATCCGCCTCACCGAGCGGCACGGCGAGATCCTGGCGCTGCTGGTGGCCAACCCGGCCGGCCTGGACGCCCACGGCCTCATGGAGCGGCTTCCCGGCATCACCACCACCGTCACGGTGCGCGCCGAGCTCTCCCGGCTGCGCACCAGGCTCGGCGGGCTGATCGAATCCCGGCCCTACCGCCTGGGCCTGCCGGCGGCCTTCCGCCCCTGAGGCGGGGCGGGTGTTGCAACCTCTTGCAACCCTCGCGGCACTGTGACCCAGCTCATAGCATCGTCTCCATCGCAACATGCTTTCGAAGGAGACGGACATGACCGAAGAGAATGCCAGCACCGCGGCAGGGCAATGGCTCCGCGAGCTGGAACGCGCACTGGAAGCGGGCAACACCGAGGCGGCGGCAGCCCTCTTCGGCGAGGAATCCTACTGGCGGGACCTGTCGGCGCTGACCTGGAACCTGCACACCTCCGAGGGCCGCGGGGAAATCAAGGACATGCTGGACGGGGTCGGGCCCGACGCCTGGCCGCGGGACCTCTCCCTGGTCTCGGCCACCGAGGGCGACGGCGTGATCGAGGCCTGGTACACCTTCACCAACAAATCCATCGACGGCAAGGGGCTGCTGCGGCTGCGCGACGGCAAGTGCTGGACGCTGCTGTCCACCGCCCAAGGGCTGCGCGAGTTCCCGGAGCCGGCCGGGGCGCTGCGCGAACGCGGGGCCGACCACGGGTCCGAGATGACATCGGAGAACTGGCTGGATCGGCGCCACCGGCGCGCGGCGGAATTAGGCATCACCGAACAGCCGTACGTGCTGGTTATCGGCGGCGGGCAGGGCGGCATCGGGCTCGGCGCCCGGCTCAAGCGCCTGGGCGTCCCCGCCCTGGTCATCGACAAGCACCCGCGCCCGGGCGACCAGTGGCGTTCGCGCTACCACTCGCTGGCCCTGCACGACCCGGTCTGGTACGACCACATGCCCTACATCCCCTTCCCAGACCACTGGCCGGTGTTCACCCCCAAGGACAAGATGGGCGACTGGCTGGAAAGCTACACCCGGCTGATGGAACTGGACTACTGGTCCAACACCGAGGCCACTTCCGCCGTCCACGACCCTGACACCGGGGCATGGACCGTCCAGGTGATCCGCGAGGGCCGGAAGCACACCTTGAGCCCCGCACACGTGGTAATCGCCACCGGCATGTCCGGGATCCCGAACATCCCCTCCTTCGAAGGCCAAGACGTCTTCGGCGGGGAACAGAACCATTCCTCGACCCACCCTGGCGGCGAAGCCTACCGGGGCAAGAACGTGGTGGTCGTCGGCGCCAACAACTCCGCCCACGACATCTGCGCGGACCTCTACCAAAACGGCGCCAAGCCCGTCATGGTGCAACGCTCCAGCACCCACATCGTGCGCTCGGAGTCGCTGATGAACACCGTGCTCGGGCCGTTGTACTCCGAGGAGGCGCTGGCAAACGGCATCGACCACGAGACCGCGGACCTGATCTTCGCCTCCATCCCCTACAAGGTGCTGCCCGAATTCCACCGCCCGGCGTTCGAGAAGATCCGCGCGGACGACGCGGATTTCTACCAAGGGCTCACCGATGCCGGCTTCGACCTGGACTTCGGCGACGACGATTCCGGTTTGTTCCTGAAGTACCTGCGCCGCGGCTCGGGCTACTACATCAACATCGGCGCCTCCGAGCTGGTCGCCGACGGGTCCATCGCCCTGGCACACGGCGACGTGGCGCATTTGACCGAGGACTCGGTGGTGCTCGACGACGGCACGGTGCTGCCGGCCGACGCGGTGGTCTATGCCACCGGCTACGGCTCCATGAACGGCTGGGCGGCCAGGCTCATCTCCCAGGACGTGGCCGATGCGGTGGGCAAGTGCTGGGGCCTGGGCTCGGACACCACCAAGGACCCGGGTCCGTGGCAGGGCGAGCTGCGCAACATGTGGAAGCCGACCCGGCAGGAAAACCTATGGTTCCACGGCGGGAACCTGCACCAGTCGAGGCACTACTCCAAGTACCTGGCGCTGCAGCTCAAGGCACGCTTCGAGGGCATCGACACCCCCGTCTACGCGCTGGCCGAGACTCACCACAGCTCCTGATCCGGCGCCATGGTGCCCCGCCGACCCCGGATTGTCGGGGCCGCGGGGCACAATGGTGGTGTGAGTCCCACCCACCACGATCCGGACCAACCCCAGCTGCCGCTTGATGGGGCATCGACCCGGCCCCCGGCACCGGCCGACACCCGCGCCCCCGCCGATGCCCCTGCCAACGCCCCTGCCAACGCCGGCTCCGTCCAACGCGAGCTTGAGGCGCTGCGCATCGACAACTTGCGGCTGCGCAAGCTCTTGTCCCTGGGCACTGCCGAGGCACGGGCCGCGGCACCCTCCCAGGCCGAGCTCGCGCTGCGCCCCTCTGGTCCGGTGACCGCCAGCTCCCCGGAGGCCGAGAAGATCCGGCTCTACATGGACCTGTTTCGCGCCCGCACCGATGTCTTTGCGCTGCGCTGGGAAAACGCGGCGGAGGGAAAGGCCGGCTGGGTGCCGGCGGTTCCCGGGGGCTGGCGCAAATGGATGGACCGGGACAATACGAACTACACCAGGCTCACCCCGGCCGAGGTCGAGGCCCACCTGCGGGGCACCCAGCACATCGGGCTCTACCCGTTGACGGCGCGGGACAGCTGCTACTTTGTGGCCGCGGACTTCGATGGGGACGCCGCGATGCTCGATGCGCTGGCCTACCTCAAGGCCGCGCGCTACCGCGGTATCCCCGCCGCCCTGGAGGTCTCCCAGTCCGGGCGCGGGGCGCACGTGTGGATTTTCTTCGCGCAGGAGGTCTCTGCCGAGTCCGCGCGCTCCCTGGCCAGCTCGCTGCTGCACGAGGCCATGGGCATCAGGGGCTCGATGTCGCTGCGCAGCTACGACCGGCTCTTCCCCTCCCAGGACCGGCACACCGGCAAGGGCATGGGCAACCTGATCGCCGCCCCGTTGTCCGGCAGGCGCCGCAAGCACGGCACCACGCTCTTTCTGGACACCTCGACCCTGGAGCCCTACGAGGACCAATGGGCGTACCTCTCGGGCCTCGGGCGGGTGAGCCCCGGGGAACTGAAATCGCTGCTGCGGTTGCTGCCGGCACCGGTCACCGGGCGCAAGACCCGCCTGGAGGTCCCGGCCTCCTCCAAGATCTCCCCGCGACCCGCCCCGATCGTCAATGCCTCGATCGCTGCACGCATCACCCTGCGCGCCACGGACCTGGGCCCGGCCATGGTCACCGCGCTGAAGCACGCCGCGGCCCTGCCCAACCCCGACTTCTACGAGCGGCAGCGCCAGCGGCGCTCCACCTGGGGCATCCCGCGCTTCCTCACCAGCTACGACGAAACCCTCGAGGGCGACCTTATCCTGCCCCGCGGGTTGCTGCCCCGGCTGGAGGAACTCGTTCAAACCGCCGGCAGCAAGCTCAGGCTCACCGACCACCGTGTCGTAGGGGAAGCAGCAGACTTCGCCTTCACCGCGACGTTGCATCCCGAGCAGCAGCGGGCGTTCAATGCGCTGGCGGCCCGCACCCACGCGGTGCTGGTCGCCGCGCCGGGCAGCGGCAAGACCGTCATGGCCTGTGCGCTGATCGCGGCCAAGTCCGTCTCCACGCTGGTGCTGGTGGACCGCAAGGCGCTGGCGGACCAATGGCGCGGCGAGATCCTGACCTTCCTCGGCGAGAAATCCGGCCAGATCGGCGGCGGGAAGTCGAAGACCACCGGCCGCATCGACGTGGCGCTGCTGCCCACGCTGGCCCGGCGCAAGAATGTTGCGGAGCTGACCGCCGGCTACGGGTTCGTGGTGGTCGATGAATGCCACCACGTGCCTGCGGCCGCCTTCAGCCAGGTCATGAACCAGGTCCCGGCCCGTTCCTGGCTCGGGCTCACCGCCACCCCGTACCGACGCGACGGGCTGGAGGAGCTGATCTTCCACCAGCTGGGCACCTTCACCCACGAGTTCGCCACGGCCCGCCACGGCGAACTGCCGCAAAGCGCCGCCGAGTTCCCCGCTCCCGCCCTGCAGCTGCGCCTCCACGACACGGCGTTCGACTACGACGGGGACATCGACCCGAGCGAGCCGGGCGGGATCACGCGGATCTACAAGATCCTCATCGAGGACCGGAACCGCCTGGCCCAGGTCGCCGGCGACGTCATCGAGGCGCACGGACAAGGCCGGCAAATCCTGGTGCTCTCGACCTGGAAGCGGCATCTGCAGCTGATCGCCGAGGAGTTGCGCGGCGCCGGGCTCGACCCGATCGAGCTCACGGGATCGCTGAAGACCTCAGAGCGGCGGGCCGCAATGGAGCGGATCAACTCCACCCCCGAGGACGAAGCGCTGCTGGTCCTGGGCACCGGGTCGCTGATCGGCGAGGGCTTCGACTGCCCGCGCCTGGACACGCTCTTCCTGGCCGCACCCGTTTCCTTCAAGGGACGGCTCGTCCAGTACGCCGGCCGGGTCACCCGGCCACACCCGGGCAAGGCCACCGCCGTGGTGCACGACTACGTCGACGTGCTCACCCCGGTGATCGCCCGCGCCTACGACAAGCGCGCCGGCGGGTACCGGGACCTGGGGTTCGCGACCGAGTCCAAGAACCGCTTGCCTTAAAGCACCGTTGGCGGTTGTCGCGGGGCGAACCCCGGACAACCGCCAACGGCTGATTCACGTGCCTGGTACTACTTGATTTGGCCCGGCAGCCCTTCGTAAGCCACGTTGCCGGTCTTGAGGTTCTCGCTGATCAGCTCGGGCAGCGCCTTAAGGAAGGATTCACGTTCGGTCACCACGTTCTTCATGGCGCCGTCAACATTCTCCTTGGTGATGGCCGGCATGATGTAGACGGGCTTTGCGTTGACTTCCTCGCCCTTGGCCAGCTTGACTGCCACGGCCAGTCCCGCGGCCATTTCCACCGTTCCGTGCTGCAACGAAGTACCGATGAAGTCACCCTGCTTCACGGCTTTCAGTCCATCCTCGATGCCATCGATGCCCACGATCGGGACGCCCTTGATGCCTGCTTCTTTCAATGCCTGCAAGGCTCCGAGCCCCATGTCGTCGTTCTGCGAGATGACGCCGTCGATGTCGTCGCCGAATGCAGAGATCCAGTTCTTCATCTTGTTCACGGCCTCGTCGCGCTTCCAGTTGGCGGTGTCTTTCGCCAGCACCTTGACGTCCGGGTACTTGGCCAAGACCGAGTCGATGCCCGCGCCGCGGTCGATTTCCCCTGAACCACCCAACGGGCCCTGCAGGATCACGACGTTGCCCTTGCCGCCCAGCTTATCCATCATCATCTGGGCTTCCTGGGCACCGGCGGCGACATCGTCCGGCTGCACCGACCCGTCAAGGGCATCGTTCTTCAGCGATGCGTTGACATCGACGAAAGGGATGCCTGCTTCCTTGGCCGCGGCAACCTGCGGCTGCAGCGAGCCGGCCTGAACGGGGTTGACCAGGATCGCGTCGACGCCCTGGTTCACGAACTGGTCAACCTGGGTTGCCTGCGTATTGACGTCGAGGTTGGCCGAGTTCCACAGGATCTTCACATCGTTGGCCGCGGCGTATGCATCGATGCCTTCCTTGCCCTGGGTCACGAAGGAGGACATGTCGTAGACGCTCACGCCCACGGTCAGCTGCTTGTCGGACGAGCCCGCTGCGCCGGCGGCATTCGGGTCGCCTGCTCCGCAACCGGTGAGGACCAGGGAGGCCACGCCGAGTGCGGCCAGGGAGGTGGTGATTTTCTTGAGAGGACGGATCATCGTTGACACTCCTGAAAGGGGATTCGAAAGGTGGGAAAAGGTGAAACGTGGAACGCTATTTGCGGTGCTTGGAGGCCCAGACGTCGACGGCCACGGCCGCAACAATCAGGATGCCCTTGATGACGTCCTGCCAGTAGGCGGGGACGACCAAAAGGTCGAAGCCGTTGTTCAGTGTCTGGATGAGCAACAGGCCCAGGGCGGTGCCCCAGATGCTGCCGCGCCCGCCCATGAGCGAGGCACCGCCAATGACCACCGCGGCAATGGCATCAAGTTCGTAGCCCGAACCCAGGTTCGGCGCCCCCGAAATCACGCGCGAGGCAATCATGATTCCGGAGAGGCCGGCCAGCACGCCGCTGATGGCGTACACGCTGAGCAGGATCCGGGAGCTGTTTACGCCGGCGATTTCGGCGGCCAGGCGGTTGCCGCCCACCGCGTAGACCCGCATGCCATAGGCGGTGCGCTTCATCACGATGGCAAGGCCGATGATGCTGACAATCATGAGGATCACCGGGATCTTCATTCCGAGGACCTCAGTATTCGCGAATGCCCCGAAGCCCGCCGGCAAGCCGTTGATCGGAGCGCCGTTGCCGATCACGTAGGCCACACCGGAAGCCAAGGTCATCATGCCGAGGGTTGCGATGAAGGGCGGAACCTTCATGTAGGCCACCACCAAGCCATTGATCAGGCCGGCCACCATGCCCACCACCACTGCGGCGAGCAGGGCCAGCCAGATTTGGCCTGGGTTTGACTTGGCGACCAGGGCGCCAGCCATGGCGCTGGCGGCAATGACACTGCCGACCGACAGGTCGATGCCGCCGGTGAGGATGACCAGGGTTTGTCCCAGGGCGATCAGGGCGAACGGTGCCGCGGCGACGAGGATGGTGACCAGGTTTTCCGGCGTGCCGAAGCGTGCGCTGCGATAGAGGAAGAACACAATCACCAGCACCATGACCGCGACCATGGCATTGTCGATGAGCAATTGCCTGAACCAGGCCCCGCTGAAACGGGCCGGGCCCAACGCGGTCGCTGGGGCCGTTTCGGCCATTGTGGCGGCCTTGGCCGGCTTAGTCGTTAACATTCGGGGTGTCCTTCTGCGAGTCGGCTTCCTGCCCGGAAGCAAGTCTGAAAATGCGGTCCTGTATATCGGGGGCGGACAGTTCCTCGCGGGAGAGCTCGGCGGCGAAGGCACCGTCCCGCATCACCATGGTCCGGTGGGTCAGCGAGAGGATCTCGGGCATATCGGAGGACGCCATGACCACGGCCATGCCAGCCTGGGCGAGTTCGGTGATGATCCGGTAGATCTCGTTGCGCGCGCCCACGTCCACGCCCCGGGTTGGTTCGTCGAGCAACAGCACGTCGACCTTTCCGGTGAGCCAGCGGCCGAGGACAACCTTTTGCTGGTTGCCGCCAGAGAGCTTTTCCACCGGCTGTCCCAGTGTGCGGCGGCGCAGCCGCAGCGAATCCATGACCTCGGTGGCCGTTTGCTGGCGCGAGCGGCCGTGGAGCCAACCCGCGGTGGAAAACGCTGAGAGCCGCGGCAGGATCGTGTTGTCGAGAATCGACATGCCCATGACGGCGCCGGCGCCCTTGCGGTCCTCCGGGACCAGGGCCATGCCGGAAACGATGGAGGCAGCAGGGTTGGCCAGGCGCACCTTGGAGCCGGAGACTGTTACGGTTCCGCCGTTCGGGGCACGCATGCCGAAGATGGTCTCAATCAGCTCGGTGCGTCCTGCGCCGACCAGCCCGGCCAGCCCCAGGATTTCCCCGCGTCTCACGCTCAGGCTGACCGGCGCTCGGTCTCCGACGCCCAGCCCGCTTACCTCAAGCAGCACCTCGTCGGCGTGCGGGTGCACCTGGGGGAACAGGTCCTCGAGCTCGCGGCCGATCATCGCCCGGACGATTCCATCATCGGTGATGTCCGCAATGAGCTGGTCCTCGACCAGGTTTCCGTCGCGCAGCACGATCACGCGGTCGGCCATGGCCCGGATTTCTTCCATCTTGTGGGTGGTGAACAGCAGCGCGACGCCGTCTGCGCGCAGCTGTCGGACGACCGCAGCGAGGCGGGCCACCTCCTTTTCGGCGATGGCGCTGGTCGGTTCGTCGAGCAACAGCACCTTGGCCCCGCGGGTGGTCGCCTTGGCGATTTCGATGATCTGCCGAATGCCCACGGGCAGCGATCCCATTTGGGCGTCGGGCGAGATTTCCAGGCCGAACGTCGAGAGCATCGCTCGGGCCCCGGAACGCATGGCCCGGCGCCTGAGGAATCCGCCGCGGCGCAGCTCCCGCCCGATGTACAGGTTCTCGTACACGGTCATTTCAGGAATGGAAGCCAGTTCCTGAGGCACGATGGCCACGCCCAGCTGGTTGGCGGCCTGCGGATTCCCGACCGGCAGATGCGTCCCGGCCACCTCTACGATTCCGTCATCGGCCCGGTACTGCCCGGAGGCAATCTTCATCAACGTGGACTTGCCCGCACCGTTTTCTCCGGCCAGCGCAGTGACCGTGCCGGGCTCCAGGCTCAGGGTGATGCCCTTGAGCACCGGGACGCCGGCAAAGCCCTTATGGATGTCGACGCAGCCCAGCGCCCCGGGGGCCGCGCTCATGCGCCGTTCCCGGGACGGATCATGGTTTTCAGGCTGGTGGAGGCGGTGGATGCCAACAGCGCGGCTTCGACCTCGTCGAGCCCGAAGCCGCCGGTCACCAGGCCGTCCAGGTCCACGCGCCCGGTGCGCACCAGGTCGATGGCGGTCGGCCACGTGTTGTTGTAGCGGAAGATGCCGGTCACGACGAGCTCGCGGTTCTGGATCAGCGGGATCGGCAGGGCAATTTCGTCTGCTCCCATGCCCACCAGCACGGCGACACCGGCGGGGGCCAGGGCCTCGAGCCCGGCGCGCACCGCGGGGGTGGCCCCGGAGCATTCGAGCAGCACGTCCATGCCGAGGCCGCGCAATTCGGCGTCGTCCGCGATGGCGTCCAGCACGCGGTCGGCCCCGAAGGCGAGCGCCTGGGCCCGGCGCTCAGCGTCAAGGTCGCTAACGATGACCTCGGTGGCCCCGAAGGCGCGGGCAACCTGCAGGGCGATGATGCCGATCGGACCAGCACCGGTGACCAGCACGCGGGAACCCGCGGTGATCCCGGCCTTGCGTGCCGCAGCGATGCCCACGGATAGCGGTTCCATCAGGGCGGCCGCGTCGTCGCTGATGTTCTCCGGCACGGCAAAGGCGAAGTGTGACTGGATGGTCACATATTCGGCGAAGGCCCCGTCAATCGGCGGCGTCGCGTAGAACTCCATGTGCGGGCAGAGGTTGTAGGCACCGGACATGGTCTGCTTGCTGGTCGGCGAGGGACGCTGGGGTTCGATCGAAACCCTTTCTCCGACACGGGCCGGATCGACGTCCGCGCCCACCGCGACGATCACGCCGCCCGCTTCGTGGCCCAGCACCAAGGGCGATTCGACCACGAAGTCGCCAATGCGGCCTTCCTTGAAGTAGTGGACGTCCGATCCGCAAATTCCAACCGAGCCAACACGGACCAGTACTTCATCGGATGCCGGAACCGGGACCGGACGGTTCTCGACTACGACCTCGCCCGCTTGGCGCAAAACGCTGGCGCGCATCTCGGTGGGCAGTGGTTCGCGCATGATTTGTGCTTCCTTCTTCTGGTTGCTTCGACGGCGACTCGCCCGCCTCAGGTGCGGCGGTGGACCGTGACGACTGGCACAAGTATCTAACACGTTTACACAAGTGTGCAAGTCCCATGCTCATGTGAGCAAATGTAAGCTAGTCTGGAAATCCATCTTCCAGAGGAGTCTCCTTGGCACCCATCGGCCCCGACGAACTCGTGCGCCTGGCCCATATCGCCCGCGAACACTACATCGCCGGCAAGACCCGCGTTGAAATCGCGGAGGAACTCGGCTTGAGCCGATTCAAGGTGGGACGGCTGCTCGACGATGCGGTGAAAAACGGGATCGTCACCTTTGAGATTTCCGTCCCCGGGCCCGTCGACGTGGAGCGCTCGCTGGAACTGCAACGGCGCTACGGCCTCAAGCGTGCCGTCGTGGTGCGGACCCCCACCGACTCCGCCGAAGCCGTCCAGGAGGAGCTGGGCCGGGTTGCGGCCCAGCTGCTGGAGGAAATCGCCACCGCGGACGACGTCATCGGCATGACGGCAGGGCGAACGCTCGGCCAACTGGCCCGGTCGCTCGGCGCCTTGCCACCCTGCGAGGTCGTCCAGCTAGCAGGGGTCGCCGGCCCTCTCCAGGCCACGGGCGTCGAGGTCATCCGGCGTGTCGGCGAGGCCGCGAATTCCCGGGGCTGGACCCTCTATGCACCGCTGATCGCCTCGGATGCCGAGTCGGCCGCCGCCATCCGGCGGCAGCACGACGTACAACTGACCATGAACCAGTTCAGCCGCGTCACCCTCGCGCTCGTTGCCATCGGAAGTTGGTCTCCTCCGGATTCGCAATTTTTCGACAACCCGGCCATCACCGCGGACGACCATGCGCTGCTGGTTGAGCACAGGGTCCAGGCCGATATCGGATCCATCCTCATCGACCGCGACGGCGGACTGGTCAATGACATCCAGGATCGCTGCATCGCCATCGGGGCTGAGGCCATGGCCAACATTCCCGAGGTGATCGGCGTCGCCGGAGGGGCGTCGAAGGCTGCCGCCGTCCGCGCGGCCCTCGACTCGGGCCTCATCGATTCGCTGGTCACCGACCTTTCGCTCGCCACCCGACTACTGGAGAACCACGCATGAGCCGCACCGTCATCGCCGGAATCGATTCCTCCACGCAGAGCACCAAGGTCCTGAGGGTCGACGCCGAAACCGGCGAAATCTTGAGCAAGACTTCCGCCCCACACCCCGACGGTACGAGCGTCAACCCGGAACGCTGGTGGGAGGCCCTGGCATCGCAGGGGGACCTGGACGACGTCGCCGCCTTGTCGGTCAGCGCCCAGCAGCACGGCATGGTGGCGCTGGATGCCTCCGGAACCCCGGTCCACGACGCGCTGCTGTGGAACGACACCCGCTCGGCCCCGCAGGCCAAGGCGCTGCGCGAGGCGTTGGGTGCGGAGTCCTGGGCCAGGGAAATCGGCATCGTCCCGGTCCCCTCCTTCACAGTCACCAAGTTGGCCTGGCTCGCCGAGAATCATCCCGAGTTGGCCGACCGGGTCGACCAGGTCATGCTGCCCCACGACTGGCTGACCTGGAGGCTTGCCGGGCGCCCCGAAACCGCGACGACCGATCGGTCCGACGCCTCCGGCACGGGCTACTATTCCGTGCCCGAGGGCCGGTACCGCGACGACATACTGCGACTGGCCTTCGGCCGCTCACCTCGCCTTCCCCGGGTACTGGCTCCGGCCGAGGCCGCGGGAAGAACGTCCTCCGGCGCCCTGATCGCCGCCGGCTGCGGGGACAACGCCGGCGCGGCCCTGGGGCTGGGCTTGGTGCCCGGCGAGGTGGTCATCAGCATCGGAACCAGCGGAACGGTCTTCGCGCCGTCGGCGGCCCGCATCCAAGATCCCAGCGGAGCCGTGGCGGGCTTCGCGGACGCCACGGGCCACAACCTGCCGCTGTTGGCCACGATCAATGCGGCCCGGACCCTGTCCGCCAGCTCCCGGATGCTCAACGTCGACCTGGACGAATTGGATGCCCTGGCCTCTGCCGGAGCCCCCGACGCCGGCGGTCTGACGTTGATTCCCTACCTAGACGGCGAGCGAACCCCGGACCTGCCCCACGCAACGGGCACCATGACGGGCCTGACCCGAGCCAACCTGACCCCCGAAAACATGGCCCGCGCATCTGTCCTTGGGCTGTTGTGCACGCTGTCCGACGCGCTGGAGAGACTGCGTGCCCAGGGAGTCAGCGCCAAGCGCATCGTGTTGATCGGCGGCGGCTCAATGTCCCGGTCCGTGCGTCGCGCGGCCGCGGAAATTTTCGACACCGAAGTGGTCGTTCCACCGTCGGCCGAGTACGTGGCACTCGGCGCCGCCCGCCAGGCCGCTTGGGCGCTGAGCGGGGCGACCGAACCGCCCACGTGGACCCGCTCCACCGAGCAGACCTATGAACCCACCGGCGCATCATGGGCCGCCGAGGTTCGCGGGCGCTTCACTGCCGCTCGCATCGCCACCTATGGCATCTAGCCTTTCCGAAGGGAAATACATGACAAACGCCTCGCCGGAACGATCCGGCCATGAATCGACGACGCATTTCGATGTGCAAGCCATCCTCTTCGACCTCGACGGGACTCTCATCGATTCCACCGTCGCCACCGAGCGTGCCTGGACCTCCTGGGGCGGACTGATGGGGCTCTCCGGCTATCGGCATACCGTCCATGGATTGACGGCGCAAAGCCTGGTCAACGAACTCATCGCGGAATCGCGCCGGGCCGAGGCCCTCGAGCTGATTGCACGCCTGGAGATCCAGGACACGGACGGAATTCAAGTGAAGGACGGGGTTCGGGAGTTGCTGCAGAGCCTTCCGGCCGAATCCTGGACGATCGTGACATCCTGCACCAGCGCGCTGGCCGCGGCCCGCATGGGCGCAGCCTCCCTGGGGCAACCGGAGCACATGGTCACCGCTGACCAGATCACTACGGGCAAGCCCTCCCCCGAGGGCTTCCTGTTGGCGGCCGAACGGCTGGGTGTGGACATCGCCCGTTGTCTGGTCGTCGAGGACGCACCCGCCGGGATCAGCGCCGGGAAGGCCGCAGGTGCCGGAACATTGGCGGTCACGGGAACGTATGGCTCCAATTCGCTCGACGCCAACGTCGTCGTGGAGTCGCTCAGCCAGATTGCAGTCTCCCGCACGCCTATGGGGACGCTGCGGGTTTCCATCAACAACTAGCACCCTGACGCGGTGTGGCCCTCCCGACGCCCATAGCCAAGGATCGAAAGGGCCACACCACTTTTGTTTGATGGCTTGGAGCGCGACCTAGCGCAACGGGTTGAAGTGCCGCATGATGGCCGGGGTCGATTCCCCGGTGATCGAGGCGGCAAGCATCTTGCCGGTCAGCGGCCCCAGGGCCACTCCCCACATGCCGTGGCCGCCGGCGACATGCACGCGCGAGGATCGGGTGGCCCCGATCAGCGGCAGCCCGTCGGTGGTGCAGGGACGGGATCCGACCCATTCCTCCTGGCGGTCCTCCCAGTTGATGCCGGTGAACAGCGGGGAGGCCGCGGCGACGATGGCCTCGATGCGCTTGGGCTCCAGCGGGTGGTCGGCGTCGCGGAACTCCATGGTCCCGGCCACCCGGAACCTGTCCCCCAGCGGGGTGCAGGCCACACGCTGGGCGGGGAAGTAGATCGGGTGCGTCGGCATGACCTCGGGGACCACGGTGAAGGAGTAGCCGCGCCCGGCCTGGACCACGCGCTTGACGCCGAACTTCCGCGCGAGCTTGCCCAGCCAGGCGCCGGTGGCAATGACCACCGCATCGGCACCCTGGATCCGGCCCTGCGCGTCCACGACCTCGACGCCATGGGCGTGTTCAATCACGTCGGCGACCTCGAAGTCCGTGACGATCTCCCCGCCGCGGGCAATCACCGAATCGGCCAGCGAGTCCATGAACTTGGGCGGGTTGATGAAGCGCTGGTGGTGGATCGCGACACCCGCCTGGACACCGTCCCCCAGGGTCGGTTCGATGTCACGGATTTCCGCCGCGCTCATCAGGTCGAATTCGACCTCGCCGCCGGCGGCGCGGATGCCCTCGAATTCGTGGAGCAGCCCGTCGCGGTCCTTGAAGTTCTTGAATCCGGTCAGGAAGGGCTCGGCCGGGCGGGTGGGTTCCACCACGCCGGTCCCCAGCGTCGCGGTGCCCCCGTCGTTGGCCGGGACGCCGGTCCCATTGACGGAGCCCGCCTGCCCGATCCTGCTGATGGTGCTGCCCTCTGAGATCTCGTCGAAGGCGTCCAGCCCGGTGGCGCCGATCTCACTGAAGACGGCCATGGCCTCGCGCCACTTGCCCGGGGTGCAATGCCGGGCAAAGCCCAGCAGGAAGCGGATCAGCGAAGGCTTGGCGGAGAGCGGGATGTAGAGCGGGGAGGCCGGGTCGAACATGGTCTTCAGGCCGTAGGTAAGCACCGAGGGTTCGCTCAGCGGCAGGGTCAGTGCCGGGGTGAGCCACCCGGCGTTGCCCCAGGAGGAACCCGCGGCCACGCCGTCCCGGTCCAGGATGGTGACCTTGACGCCGCGTTCCTGCAGGTACCAGGCGGTGGACAGGCCGACCATGCCCGCACCGATGACGACCACATGTTCCGGACTCGTTGTGCTCATTTCACGCTCCACTCTCTTGCTTGCCGCTCACCCGTCGGCGGACGTCGCTGTCCGCGTGTGGTGCCCGGCCGAATTGCCGATGTTAAATGTCTGGGTTCAATGTCTGGGGGGGGGTGGCCGGAAGTGCGCCGGAGGGTGCGGGCACCCTCCGGCTGTGCTCCCCCGCCACGGGGTCGTGCGGATGGAACTGCGGTTTAGACGTAGTCCTTGTACTTCTCCAGGTGGCGGACCGGGGTGGAGAGCGCGTCGCGGCGGAACGGGTCGCCCAGTTCGCGGGTGCACATGATCTCGATGACGGTGGTCTTGCCGTCGACCATCTGGTTGTTCAGGGCTTCCTTGAGTGCCGCCCCGACGTTTTCCAGCTTGTCCACGACGATGCCCTCGGCGCCCATGCTGCGGGCCATCTCGGCGAAGGATTCGCCGTTGTCCAGCTCTCCGGCGATGAAGCGGCGGTTGTAGAACTCGACCTGGTTCTTCTTCTCCGCGCCCCACTGGCGGTTGCGGAAGACGATCGCGGTGACCGGCAGGTCGTGGCGGACCGCGGTGAGGACCTCGCCCATGCTCATGGCCCAGGCGCCGTCGCCCGCGTAGGCGATGGCCGGGCGGTGCGGCGCCGCGGCCTTGGCACCGATCATGGTCGGCAGCGCGTAGCCGCAGTTCCCGAAGGACATGGGGGCGAAGAAGCTGCGCGGCTTCTCGAAGCGCAGGTAGCTGTGCGCCACGGAGTTGATGTTTCCGATGTCGGTGGAGATCATGACGTCCTCCGGCATGGCCTTTTCAAGTTCGCGCAACACCTGGCGCGGGTGCAGCCAGTTGCCCTCTTCGCCTTCGGCCTCGGCGATCACGTCGAGCGAGTACTCGTCCTGCTCGTGGGTCCACTCGGAAAGCTCCTGCTCCCAGGCTTCCTTTTCGGCTTTGATGTTCGCTGCGCGTTCGGCTTTGGTCGCATCCGATGCAAGTTCGATGCCCTCGAGACGCTTGGAGAGCTCAATGGCAACAGCCTTGGCATCGCCGGTTATTCCGACCGCGATCTTCTTCACCAGACCGAGCTTGGTGTGGTCCGCGTCGATCTGGATGATCTTGGCCTCGGTCGGCCAGTAGGCCTGGCCGTACTGCGGCAGGGTGCCGAACGGGCCGAGGCGGGTGCCCAGGGCGATGACGACGTCCGCCTGGGAAATCAGCTTCATGCCGGCCTTGGATCCCTGGTAACCCAGCGGGCCGGCCCACAGCGGATGGCTGGCCGGGAAGGAGTCATTGTGCTGGTAGCTGTTGACCACCGGTGCACCGAGCCGCTCGGCCAGGGCCTTGGCTTCCTCGACACCGTCTGCCATGACCACGCCGCCGCCGGAAACGATGACAGGGTTCTTGGCGGTCTTGAGCAACTCGATGGCCTCGTCCAGGGACTTGGTGCCACCTGCACCGCGGTCAACGCGGCGCGGGGCGGGGATCTCGGTGATGGATTCGCCGTAGAAGTAGTCGCGCGGGATGTTCAGCTGGGTCGGGCCGTTTTCGCTCATGGCGCGGTCGAAGCAGCGGGCGGTGAATTCGGCCATGCGGTTCGGGTGGGTTACGTGGCCCTGGTACTTGGTGAATTCCTGGAACATCGGGAGTTGGTTGGCCTCCTGGAAGCCGCCCAGGCCGATGGTGTTGGTTCCGGCTTCCGGGGTGATGATGACGACCGGGCTGTGTGCCCAGTAGGCGGCGGCGATGCCGGTGACGCAGTTGGAGATGCCCGGGCCGTTCTGCCCGATGACCACGCCGTGGCGGCCGGAAGCGCGTGCGTAGCCGTCGGCCATGTGGGCGGCGCCCTGTTCGTGCACGACGGGTACCAGGCGGATGCCGGCCGGGGCGAAGATATCCATGGCGTCCATGAAGGCGGAGCCCATGATGCCGAAGATGTCGGTGACGTCGTTGGACACCAGCGTCTCAACGAAGGCTTCCGACGACGTCATCTTCTGCGCGCCCTGGACGACCTCGCGGGATGTGGCCTTTTCAGTCATTACAAGTCTCCTTCGGGGATCAAGACCTCGCAATCGCGAAAAGTCTCAAAAAATGATTCGAACTGCTCCCAAAAACGGGATTGATGACAAAGCTATGCGACTCCCGTCACATCAGTCAAGCCCCTATTCCATTTATTCTTCGTCCTGATACGATTTATTGAAACTTCGTTCATCGGCAGATTGGATCGATCATGGAAAATCTCACGGAACCGGAGCTCGGGCCCGCGGGCGCTGTCCAGGGAGAAACACCGGCCCTGCGCCTGTTCGCGCTGCTGGAGTTGATCACCACGCGCGACCAGCTCTTCACCTTGCAGTCGCTGGTGGACCAAACGGGACTTCCGAAGCCCACGCTGCACCGCATGCTGCAACAACTCGAAGGCGCCAACCTGCTGACCCGGCAGTCCGACGGCAGGCATTACGGCACCGGCTCGCGCATGCGCCGCATGGCCGAGGACGTGCTGCTCAATGACACCCGGCACGGCACGCGGCACGCCATCCTGCGGGGCCTGGTCGATGAGATCGGCGAGAGCTGCAACATCACCGCCCTGTCCGGCAACGAGGTCATCTACCTCGACCGCGTCGAGACCAACGAGCCCTTGCGCGTGCACCTGGGCCCCGGATCCCGGGTGCCGGTGCATTGCTCGGCCAGCGGAAAGCTGATCCTTGCCCAGTTCGGGCCCACCCAGCGCGAACGCGTCCTGGCCACGGGACCCCTGCAACGCTTCACGGCCCACACGCTCACCGACAAAGCGGAAATCGAGGCCGAACTGGCCCGGATCCGGATCGACGGATACGCCGAGGACCGCCAGGAATACCTGGACGGGCTGGTTTGCCTGGCGGTGCTGGTTCCCAATCCGGCCGGGCGCTCGAACCTCTGCATCGCGGTGCAGGCCCCCATGATGCGCAAGAGCTCGGAGGACCTGCTCAAGTTGCTGCCCGCACTTCGCCGAGCGGCCGAGAGCATCTCGCGCATCGAAGACCACGCGGACCTGGGTTCCCCGGAGTCCGAACCCATCGCGGCGGGATGGTGAGGGAAATGAACCCGGAAGCCACCCCCCTCGCGCAGCAGGAATTGGTCTCCGTCCGCGAGACCTTCGGCATCGACAGCGACCTGCGGGCCCCCAAGTTCACCGAAACCTCGGACCACGTCCCGGCCATCGACCCTGCCTACCGGTTCAACCCGGATGTCACCGTGGCCATCCTCGCCGGATTCACCCACAACAGCCGGGTCATGATCCAGGGTTTGCACGGCACGGGAAAATCCACGCACATCGAGCAGGTTGCGGCGCGGCTGAATTGGCCCCTCATGAGGGTGAACCTCGATGGGCACATCAGCCGGCTCGACCTGGTCGGCAAGGACACCGTGGTGATCCAGGACGGCCAGCCGGCCACCAAGTTCCAGGAAGGCGTGGTTCCCTGGGCCATGGTCCAGCCCATGGCCCTGGTCTTCGACGAATACGATGCGGGGCGGCCCGATGTCATGTTCGTGGTCCAGCGGCTGCTGGAACGCGACGGCGGATTCACGCTACCCGACCAGAACCGCGTGATCCGCCCCCACCCGCACTTTCGGCTCTTTGCCACGGCGAACACCGTTGGACTCGGAAACCTCAACGGCCTCTACCACGGGGTGCAGCGGCTGAACCACGCCCAGCTGGACCGGTGGAACATCGTTGCCGCCCTCGACTACCTTCCGGTGGACGAAGAGGTCCGGATCGTTGCCTCCCGTGTTCCCGAGCTGGCACGAACCCCTGCCGGACTGGAGCTGGTTCGGTCCATGGTGGACGTTGCGAACCTCACCCGCGACGGCTTCGCCGCCGGGGACATCTCCACCCTGATGTCACCACGCACGGTGATCACCTGGGCCCAGAACGTTTCCATCTTCCGCGATCCGGCACTGGCCTTCAGGCTCTCCTTCGTCAACAAGTGCGACGAGGCCGAGCGCTTCATCGTGTCCGAGTACTACCAGCGTGCCATGGCCACCGAACTCGACGAGTCCTACGCACTCGTTCCCGTCGGGGCCTAGGGAAGCCGGGCACGCCATGAGTGCAGCCCAGGCCCCCGCGCGCCGCGCCCAGGAAATCAGGGAACTGTGCGGAGCGTCCCTGCGCGCCCTCGGCGCCGATCCGCGGCTCGAACTGCTCGGTTCCCGCCCATACCGCGGCACCGTCGTGCTTCCGTTCAATGCCCCGCACCTCTATCCGCCGGCGGCAGGGGCCGGCTTCACGTCGTTTCGCGGTGCCGCCGATGGGATGGCCCTGCGCGTGCTGCATTCGGACACCGCCGCGCATCTGGCCCTGCTCCCGCACTCCCCCAGTGCCAGGCTGGTCTTTGAAGTGCTGGAACAATTCCGCTGCGAATCCCTGGCGACCCTGCCAGGGGTCATCGAGAATCTCCGGGCCCGGCACGTCGCATGGTCCAAGGAATACATCGCCTCCGGGCTGACCGAAACCGCCCTGGGCATGCTCCTCTACACGATCTTCCAGGTGGCCCGCTCGCGGATCAGCTCGGAGCCGGTGGTCCTTGAATCCGAGGACATGATCGAGGCGACCCGAGCGAACCTGTCTTCGACGCTCGGCCCGTTGCTCCCGGGCCTTCGCCGGTACAAGCACGACCAGGCCGAGTTCGCCCAGCATGCGCTGCTGGTCGCCGAACTTGTCGCGGAGGCCGTCAGCGCCCTGGAATCCCCGGCACCTGCCCGCAAGGGCGCCAAGGAAAAGCAAGCCAAGGCGCCGGAGTTTTCCCTGCTGGTGGATGTCGAACACGATGCAGCTGCCATCGGGACATCCGGCAGCGCAACCAGCGGCGCCCTTGATTCCTCGCCCGAGGGATACACCGTGTTTACCCGCGCCTACGACAAGATCTCCCCGGCCACCACACTGGTGCGCGAGGACCTGCTTCGCAGCTACCGCGAGCGCATCGCCGCCCGGGTGCACACCGAGGCGGTGAACGTGCAGCTGCTGGCCAAGTCCCTGCAGTCGCTGCTCTGCGTTCCCGGGCGCTCGGACTACGATTCGGGCACGGAGGAGGGCCTGCTCGACGGAACCCGGCTGGGCCAATTGGTGGCCTCGCCCACCGAGCGCCGGCTGTTCAAGACCGAGCGCTTCGAACCTTCCGCGGCCGCGACCCTCACATTCCTGGTGGACTGTTCCGGCTCCATGAAGGAGCATGCGGAAGGACTCGCGGCATTCCTTGACGTGCTGGCTCGGGCACTGGAACGCATCGAGGTGCCCTGCGAGGTGCTGGGCTACACCACCGGCACTTGGAACGGCGGCCGGGCGCTGAAGGACTGGCGCCGCGCAGGCACCCCGCCGAATCCGGGGCGGCTGAACGAACTGAGCCACGTGGTTTTCAAGGATGCGGCGACCTCGTGGCGCACCGGGCGCCTGGGGCTTGCAGCGATGCTCAAGCCGACGCTCTACCGCGAGGGAATCGACGGGGAGGCCGTGCGCTGGGCCTTGGGCCGGCTCGGGCAGCGGGACGAGGAACGCAAGATCCTGGTGGTGCTCTCCGACGGCAGCCCCGCGGACGGCGCCACGGCAAACGCCAACGACGAGAACTACCTGCAGCACGACCTCGCCAATGTGCTGCGCGAGGCCGAGGCGGCCGGCGGCACCACGATTCTGGGGCTTGGCCTGGGACTGGACATGAGTCCGTATTTCAGGCGCAACGCCATCCTGGACGCGGGCCGGCTGGGCGGTTCGGAAACCGTGCGTGACCTGTTGGGCCTGTTGGAGCGCTCGTTGCGTTCAGTGCGCTGAACGGGGGGGGACCGCTCCGAGCGAAGAGATAGCGCGAAAAGGGGAACAGTGCGGGGCCGAAAGATTCGTTCGGCCCCGCACCGTTCCCTCACGACTTGTGGCGGGCGTTGTCTCCCGCCGTCGTACTACATCTGCAGCAGGAGCACCCCCGCGTAGCCAAGTCCGGCAATCAATGCCCAGGAACACATGGCCATCAGGATCGAGGCCCCCTTCGAGGCGAAAAGCTGGCGGATCCGCACGGCCGAACCCAGTCCGAAGAGCGCGGCGGCCAACACCACGTCCTGCACGATCGTCACGGCCTCCAGGACCTCGGTGGGTACGTTGAAGATCGAGCGCACCGCCACCAGCACCACGAATCCAATGATGAATCCCGGAACAATCGGCGGAAGCTTCAGGCCTTTTTCACCGTCACCGGCCCGGCCGTTGCGCCGGCTGATGATGCCGGCTGCGGCTACCATCGGGGCCAGGGTCAGCACTCGGGTGAGCTTGATGACGATGGCAATGGCCAGCGCGGATGCCCCGGCGGTCTGCGCGGTGGCAACGACCTGGCCGACGTCGTGGACCGAGGCGCCGACCCACTGGCCGAAGGCCTCCGGGCCCAACCCCAGCGGACGCATCAGCAGCGGCAGCACGGCAATGGCCAGGGTGCCGCACAAAGTCACCAGCGCCACGGGGATTACGGTGTCCTCGTCCTTTGACCTGCGCACCGCGCTCATCGCACCGATGGCGGAGGCACCGCAGATGGAGAAGCCGGTGGCGATCAACAGCGGCTGGTCTCCCGGCAAGCGGAACGCCTTGCCCAGCAGGTAGGTGCCGCCGAAAGCCAGCAACACGACCAGCACCACCACCCCGAAGGTCGCCCAACCCAGCTCAAGCACATCGACGATGCTCAGTTTCAGGCCCAGCAGCACAATGCCGGCCCGCATGAGTTTCTTCCCCGCGAAGCCCAGCCCCCTCTGCCAGGGCCCTTCCACCAGCCGGCCCGTCCCCGGGAGGTTTGCGGACAGGATGCCCAGCACCACGGCCGTGGTCATGACCGGGATCGAGGGGACGAGCAGGTGGACCAGGAAGGACAGCGGGACCACCACGGCGCAGACCGCCAGCCCGGCCCAATGCCCGGTGACCCAGGCGCGCGCGCGGGCCCGCCGGGTAGGTCTCACGGGAGCGACGGGCGTCGGTGCGCCGCCCCCGGTCGGAGGCCGCACTGCCGGCTCATGTGTTTGATGCACCATGAAGGTGGCTCCTTCGAAGAATGACATTGGCGTGGTGCGGCCGCACGCACCAGGGGATTCTCCCGTCGGGGGCTGCGGACGCACCACGATCAATGTGGTGGGTACGTTGACAATTCTGCCTGCTAATCAGGCTCCGGGCGTCACGGCCGGGGTGCCGGACTTCAGTTTGGTGCCTTCCGGGCGCGGGGCACCCAGGACCAGGATGTCGACCTGTTCGTCGGTCAGGGTCTTGTTGTGCCTACGGCGCATCAGGAAGAATACGACGCCCAGCAAGGTCCAGACGACCAGCGCCGTCATGGATTCCTTGCCCAGCACGCCCGGGGAACCCGGGATCAGCAGCAGCCCCATGAAGACCAGGGCCGTCACGGCGCCCAGCGCGCTGAGCACCTTCTTGGAGGTGGAGCGGGTGCCCTCGAGGTCTCCGGGGCACTCGATGGAGTTGGTCGGGCGGAAGATCTTGAACGCGCACAGGCAGGTGTAGAGGTAGGCAACCGTCACGCCCACCGCGGACATGTCAACGACCCAGGTCAGTGCCGCGCGGCCGAACCACGGGCTGATCAGGCAGACGGCCCCGACGAAGATGACGCCGACGTATGGGGTCTTGTACTTGGGGTGCAGGCGGGCGAACATCTTCGGGACCATCTGCGCCCGGCCCATGCCCAGCAGGATGCGGCTGGCCGAGACGTAGAAGCCGTTCAGGCCGGTGCTCACTCCCATGGTGATGCCGATGGTCAGCAGCAGCAGGCCGGATCCGCCCAGCACGCCGGTCAATGCGTCCGCGGTGCCCCAGGCCGAGTCGCCGGCAACGAGGGCCTCCCACGGGGCGGCCATGGCGACGGCGGCGATCATGGCCGCGTAGAGCAGGGCTGCGGCCAGAAGTGCCAGCACGATCAGCTTCATGGCCTTGGCCGGCGGGAAATCGAATTCCTCTGCCGCCTGCGGCACGTTGTCGAAACCGATGAAGGCCCAGGGTGCGATGGCGACAATCGCGGCGATCGCGGCGACCGGGTTCACGCCCTCCGGAAAGGCCGGAAGCGCGTTGGAGAAGAGGACCTGCGGGCTGGCGATGACCGCCACCAGGATGCAGGCCACGGCGACGAGCATGATGACGCAGGCGATGAACTGGATGCGGCCGGAGAGGGCGGTGCCGCGGATGTTGAGGTAGGCGAAAACCGCCAGGGCGACCATGGAGATGAGCACCTCGACGATGTACACGTCGAAACCTGCCACGGTGTATAGGTATCCCTGTTGGACCACGTCCGGCATGAGCTTGCGGAAGAGCAGGGCCAGCGCCGAGGCGTTAAGGGCCACGATGCAGGTGTAGCCAAGGGTCAGGAACCAGCCGCAGAAGAAGGCGTGGGTCCGTCCGAAGCCGACCAGGGCGAAGGCCAACTCGCCGCCGGAGACGGGAAATGACTTGATCAGGAACCCGTAGCTGACGGCAATGAGCACCATCAGTGCGCCACCGATCAGGAAGCCGGAGACCGCTCCGAGCGGTCCTCCCATGGCCAGCCAGTCGGTGGGGAGGATGAATGCACCCCAACCCACGGCGGAGCCCAGGGCAATGGCCCAGACCCAGTGGGCCTTGAGTGTTTTTTCCATGCGCTCGGGCTGGCCGTTGTCCGGACCTGCCGATGCCGATGCCATGGGAGTAACCACCGTCTTGTCTGTTGTGGCTTTCATTTTAACCTCGTTCTCGGGTGGTGGCGGCGATGCCACCGCTTGCGAAGACCGGCCGCCCCGGCAGGGGCGGGACCGGTGGATCAAGATTTCTGGGATTGCAACATGCTGATGAGTGAAACGTTGACGATGTCCGCGACGCTTGCGCCGCGGGAGAGGTCGTTGACCGGCGCGGCCAGCCCCTGCAGGATTGGCCCGTAGGCCTGGGCACCGGCGAGCCTTTGGGTGATCTTGTACCCGATGTTTCCGGCCGCCAGGTTGGGAAAGATGAAGACATTTGCGTGTCCGGCCACCGTTGAGCCCGGGGCCTTGGACGCGGCCACCGATTCGAGCAATGCGGCGTCGAATTGCAGTTCCCCGTCGATGCTCAGTGTTGGCTCGGCCGCCAGGGCCAGGGCGGTTGCCGCGCGGACCGTGGAAATGCTTTCGTGCTCCGCGGATCCGGCGGTGGAAAAGGAGAGCATGGCGACGGCCGGTTCTTCGCCGGTGAGGATGGCGAAGGTCCGTGCCGTGGCGCGGGCGATGTGCGCCAATTGGGTGGCGTCGGGCGTCGGGATGACGGCGCAGTCGCCGTATCCCACATAGCGCCCGTCGGCCAGCCGCATCAGGAAGGAGGAGGAAATGCTGCCGGCACCCGGGTCCGTGCCCACCACGCGCAGTGCCGCTCTCAGCACGTCGGCGGTGGGCCGGGTGGCCCCGGCGACGACGGCCGAGGCCAGCCCCGCCGGAACCGCCGCGACCGCCAGGAACAACGGGTCATCCATCCACCCCGCTGTCTTGGCGGGGCCGAGGCCGGCGACCTTGCCGGCCAGGAGCGTCCCGGCGGCACTGTCGCGCAGCTCGGCCACGCACAGGACGGTGGTGGCGTCGGTGAGCGTGACGCCTTCGGCGAGCGCCATCGCCTTGATGCACTCGCGCTCCCCCACCAGGATGGTCTCGACGCCGATCTCGCCCAGCACCCCGGCCGCGGCAATGGCCCGAGGATCGTGCCCGTCGGCAAGGATGACTGGTCCGCGGGAACCTTGGTCCGGGCCTGCCAGGAATCGGGCCAGGATTTTTTCGTCGACACCCGGGGGTCTCACCGTTGCGATGGCCATGGGACGGTTTCCTCCCATTGCCCGCTAGACCGCGGCCAGGGTGACGGCCGGCGACTTGAGGTAGCTGTCGGCGGCACTCATCACGTGGTGGACCTTGTCCAGCAAGTCATCGAGCACGTCCTGGTCGGCGACCAGGGGCGGGGAGAGCACCAGCATGGTGGCGCCGCGGTTGTCCGGGCGGGTGATCAGGTTGACCTCGCGCATGGCCTTGGGCATTACCCTGGTCAGCAGGTCCTTGGATTCCTCGGCCGTGAGCTCGCGTCCGGTTTCCCGGTTGCCGGTGAGCTCGATGGCGTAGAAGAATCCGGTCCCGCGGTATTCCTTGATGCTGGTGTGCGCCGAGACGATCTTGTCCAGTCCGTTCTGGAAGTACGGTTCCAGGCTCCGGACGTTGCCCACGATGCCTTCTTCCTTGAGCGCGGTCATGTTGGCCACCGCCACCGCGGTGGAGACCGGGTGGCCTCCCCAGGTGGCGCCGTGGGTAAAGATGCCCGCCAATGGCGAGGAGAGCATGGCGTCGGCCAGCGGTTTGCGGATAATGACCCCGCCCAGCGGCGCGTAGCCGGAGGTGGAGCCCTTGGCGAAGGTGATCAGGTCCGGGACCACGTCGTACTTGATGCTGC
Organism: Paeniglutamicibacter sulfureus; assembly: GCF_039535115.1. Lineage (NCBI taxonomy): Bacteria > Bacillati > Actinomycetota > Actinomycetes > Micrococcales > Micrococcaceae > Paeniglutamicibacter > Paeniglutamicibacter sulfureus. The sequence goes on along the minus strand of NZ_BAAAWO010000001.1, from coordinate 3,466,053 downwards.
CGAACCATTCGCCGAGGCGGCCGAAGCCGGTGATGACCTCGTCGGCGACCAGCAGGATGCCGTGCTCGTCGCAGATGGAGCGCAGTTCCTGCCAGTAGCCGGCCGGCGGGACCAGTGCGCCGCGGGAGTTCTGCACCGGCTCGGCAAAGAGCGCGGCGATGGTGTGGGCGCCTTCGCGGGCGATGACCTCGCGGATCGCCTGGATCGAGGGCAGGTCCGCGGCGGATCCGCCTTCCGGGATGACCTCTCCCAAGGTGTTCGGGACGTGGAAGACGCCGGGCATCAGGGTGCCGAAGGCCTCCTTGTAGGCGGGGATCCCGGTGACGGCCAGGGCGCCAAGGGTGGTGCCGTGGTAGGCCATGTTGCGGGCGATGATCTTGGTGCGCTCGGGTTCGCCCTGCCCGCGGTGGTACTGCCGGGCAAACTTGATGGCCGACTCGACGGCCTCGGAACCGGAGTTCACGAAGAAGACGACGTCGAGGTCCCCCGGGGCCAGCCCGGCGATGAGCGTGGCGGCATCCACGGCCGCCGGGTGGGCCGAGCCCCAGTTGGTCCAGTAGGCCAAGCGCGACATCTGCTCGTACGCGGCCTTGGGAATGTCCTGGCGGCCGTGGCCGATGTTGGCGCAGAAGAGCCCTGCCAGTCCGTCGAGGAACTTGTTGCCGTCCTCGTCAAAAAGGTAGCTTCCCTCGCCCCGGGTGATGATGGGCAGGTTCGGGTCGTTCCACACCTGGCCTGTGGTGAAGTGCGGGTAGAGATGCCGCTGAGCACGATTGCGGATATCTGAGTTGGTCACGAGACCCCTCCATTCAAGGTTTTCCTGTCGGGTCCGCGGGCGCTTCCTTGCCCCGGGGATCCCCGCGCCACCCGACGTTGCCGTGTGGTGTGTATCACTCTGCCCCCATGCTGGGCCCTTTCCCAGACCCAAATCGGCTTCCCTTTTTAGGTACCAGAGGTTGGGGCTACACGTAGATCCGCGGCACTCTGGTCCCCACGCGGGTCAGGATCTCGTACGGAATGGTGCCGGAGGCCTCCGCCCACTTCTCGACGTGCGGCTCCCCGGCATCCCCGGGGCCAAAGAGCAGCGCCGCGTCCCCGGCCGAGACGTCGTCGTCGCCCACGTCGATGACGAATTGGTCCATGCAGACCCGGCCCAGGACGCGGTAGCGCACGCCACCGACCTGGACGGGACCCACCGAGCTGGCGCTGCGGAAGACGCCGTCGGCGTAGCCCAGCGGAACGACTGCCAGCGTGGTCTCCCCTTGCGTGGATTCGGTGTGGCCGTAGGAGATCCCGGCGCCGGCCGGGGCGCGCTTGGTCTGCACAACGGCAGCGCCCAGGGACATGGCCGGCCGCAACCGGGGGCAGTGGATGCGTTCGGATTCGGGGAGCGGGTTCACCCCGTAGACGGCGATCCCGGTGCGGACCATGTCGAAGTGCGCCTCCGGGGTGGCGAGGGTCGCTGCGGAGTTGGCGATGTGGCACAGCGCGGGGTCCAGCCCCAGGGACCTGGCCGTGTCGATGGCGTGCCTGAAGACCTGCAGTTGCGCAGCCACCGAAGGGTGCCCCGGTTCATCGGCGCAGGCCAGGTGGGACCAGACTCCCACCACCCGGATCCGTCCGGCGGCTTCCAGCTCCCGGGCCGCTGTGCACAATGCCGGCCAGTCGGCGGGCGTTGCCCCGCCGCGCCACATCCCGGTGTCGATCTTCAGGTGGATCCGGGGAACGCCGCCGGCCCCGGTTCCGGCGTCAGCGATCTCCCGCAATTGCCCCACCGAATACGCGGCAAGCTCGATGTCCTCGGCGATGGCCCGGGCGTAGGGTGCGCCGGGCGCCGCCAGCCAGGAGAAGAGCGGGGCGTCGATCCCGGCTTCCCGCACCGCGAAGGCCTCCTCGAGCACGGCGGTGCCCAGGTAGTCGGCTCCGCCTTCGAGGGCTGCGCGGGCGGCGGGCACGATGCCGTGTCCGTAGCCGTCGGCCTTGAGCACCGCCAGCAGCCGGACGCCGGCGGCGACCTTCCGCAGCGCCCGCACGTTGGCGGAGATGGCCGCCGTTTCGATGAAGGCTGCCCGCTGCGGCACCGCGCCGAGGGCTGTCTGCGGCCCGGGGGCCTGGTTGTTTTCGAGCGTGCTGAAGGGATTCATTGCGACGTCCTTGTCGTTGGTGGGGTGCGCCGGTGCGCGGGCAGGGGGCGGCGGGCGGCAACATGCCCGCGCTACCTACAACTGTTCTGCAGGTGCGCCGTTCGGCACAGATCCAGATCGGGCAGGGTTCAATGGGTCCACAGGATGTGAAGGGGCCTCGCCCTGCCGCCCGGCAAGCCCTGCAATGACGCGGCCCAGTTCCCTGATGCCCGGTCGGATGGCCTCGAGCTTGATGGCGGCGAATCCCAGGCGGAAGTGGTTCCGGTTGGCTCCTGGATCATCGTAAAAAACGTCCCCGCGCTCGATGACGATTCCTGCCTTCAGCGCCTCGGCCGCCAATTCCACGCAGTCCAGGTCCGCCGGGCCGGTGATCCAGACGCTGACCCCGCCCGGAGGCGCAACGACCTTGAAGGGCACGAATTCCTCCAGCGCCTCGGTGAGCACCTGCCACTTGCGCTGCAATTGGGTGCGGCGCCGCGAAATGGTGCGGTGGTACTGGCCCGATTCGATCAGCAGCGCCATGGCGCGCTGGGGGTGGCCGGGGATGTGCCGGATCTTGTAGCGCCGCTGGTTCCGCAATTCGGTGATCAGCTCCGCCTCGGCCACCAGGTAGCCCATGCGCAGCCCCGGGGCCAGGAACTTGGTGAAGGATCCGAGGTAGATGACGTGCCCGGAATTCGGCAGCGCCTTCAGCGCCGGGGTGGGCTTGCCGCGGTAGCGAAACTCGGAATCGTAGTCGTCCTCGATGATCAGTGCCCCCGCGTCGCGGGTGCTCGCGAGGATTTGCTGGCGGCGGCTGCCCGAGAGGGTGACGTTGGTGGGGCTGTGGTGGCTGGGGGTGAGATAGAGCAGGTCAAGGTCCCCGAAGTCCGCGGGTGGCACCAGGCCGTGTTCGTCGACTTCCAACGGACGCAGCGTGGCACCGGTGCGCGCGAAGGTGTGCCGGGCATCGACATACCCGGGGTTCTCCACCCCGACCACGGTGTCGCGGCCCATCATGGTCTGCGCCAGAAGGTCCAGCCCCTGTTGGGAGCCGGCGGTGATGAGGATGTTTTCCGGCCGGGCCTGGATGCCGCGGGCCGGGAGGACTCTCTTGCACAGCACCTCGAGAAGGTACGGGTCGTCCTCGTCCACCGAGTCGCGCAGCGAGTAGAAGAGGTGTGGTGCGTCCATGGCGTCGCGCAGTGCCCGGGACCAGGCAAGGCGCGGGAAGTCGCGCTCGTCGACCTGCCCGGCCACGAACGGGTACGGGTGGCTCGACCAGTTGCGGACCTTGGTGATCTCCGGCATCCCGGCATCCTCGCGCGGGCGGATGTGCCGGGACCAGTCGACGGCCGACCCCTCCGCCGTGGCGGCGGCGCGGCCGAGCTCGCGGTTGCGCAGCATCTGGGTGTTGATGAAGTAGCCGCGGCGCGACCGGGACTCGATCATGCCCGAGGCCAGCAGCTCCTGGTAGGCAGCATTGACGGTGTTGCGCGAGAGCCCGAGCTCCCGGGCCATCTCGCGCGACGAGGGCAGGGGCTGCTCCGGCACCAGGGTGCCCACGAGGATCTGGTGCTCCAGCGCCTGCCTCAGCTGCCGGTACAGCGGCTCCCCCGACCCGGACGACACCGCGATCGGAGCCCTGACCCCTTCGCGGGGTTCCGGCAGGTCTGCGGGGTTGGCGGGGCGCGGGTTCCTAGACGTGGCCATGGTTGGCGCCCGCAGGGACCGGGACGTAGAAACGCGGGATGACCACAATGGGCACCGGCAGGGCACGCAGCATCTTGTTCGCGGTGGACCCCAGGAAGATCCGGCTCCGCTCCGCCAGGCGGCTGGAGCCGAGCAGGACGATTTCTGACTCGTCCCAGTCAAGGGCATCCACCGCGGCCTCTGTCGAGCGGCCCTGGGCGACGTCGGCGGTGACAATCGTCCGGTTCCGCACCCCCGCGATGGCCGTCTCGAGGGTCTGCCGGGCGTGCTCGCGCGCCGCATCGATCCGGTCGCCGTGGTGCTTTTCGCCGTCCATGGCCACCAGCGAGATCAGCCGCAGCGGAACGTGGCGGACTGCGGCGGAATCCACCGCGGCCTCCAGGACCGAATCGGCCCCGTTGCGGGTGCCCAGCGCACAGGTGATGCGGGTGATTTCCCGCGGCGGGAGGTAGCCCGAGGGTGCCAGCGCCACCGGGACCGGGGAGGAATGTAGCAGGGCGTTGGCCACGGAGCCCACGGTGAACCGGCGCAGCGGCCCGGTGCTCGCTGCTCCCACCACCACCAGGTCCGCCTTGAACGCCGACACCGCCTCGAGCAGCCCTTCGGCCATCGATGCGGCAAAACGAATGTGGGTCCGCGCCACCATGCTCGAGGGCACCAGCGCCAGCGCCCGGTCCATCCATTTTTGGGCTGCCTGCTCCAGGAACTCCTGGTAGACGCGTTCGCTGCGGGTGGCTGCAGCGGCCGGCGGGACGCCGGGGAGGATGTGGACCAGATCGATCTCGGCATGCGTGGGAGCCGCCAACGACCTGGACAGCGCCAGTGCCAGGGAGATTGCCTCGCGGCCGCGCTTGTCCTCGGTGCAGCCAACGACATACCTCATGGCGTGGGCTTCCCCCCCTTCATTGGGAGTAGATTCGGGTTTTCCCCCTTATGCCTACCAGTTCGCGGTTCAGGGCGGAAAGAATGACGCACCTGTGACGCGGCGCACTATTTGTCCATCGAGTGCTGCGCCAGGAAGGAATACACCTCGGTCTCGTCCACGCCAGGGAAGGCACCCTGCGGCATGGCCGCCAGCAGATGCGTCTGGGCACGCGCGCTGGGCCAGGCCTGGCCCGCCCACTGCTGCTGCAGCTCCAGCGGCGGGCGGCGGCAGCACGACTCGTCCGGGCAGGTGGATACGGAGCGCTCGGTGGTGTCGCGCCCGCGGAACCATTTCACGTGCACGTAGGGCACCCCGATGCTCAGCGAGAACTTCCCGGTGTTGGAACGCTCGGTCCGCGCGGTGCACCAGAAGGTGCCGACCGTCGTGTCCGTGTACTGGTTGTAGGCGCTGAACTGGTCGGCCACGTCGAAGACCTCGCGGCTGGTCCAGTGCCTGCACACCGACTGCCCCTCGATGGCACCGATGTGGTCCATCGGGAAGTTCACGCCGTCGTTCTCGTAGGCCTTGTGGATGATGCCGGACTCGTGCACCTTCTGGAAGTGCACCGTGATGCCCAGGTGCTCGGTGGCCAGGTTGGTGAAGCGGTGGGCGGCGGTCTCGTAGGAGACCGCAAAGGCGTCCCGGATGTCCTCGACGGCGAGCTCGCGCGCGCTCTTGGCGTGTTGCAGGAAATCCACGGTGGCCTTTTCCGGCATCATCAGGGAGGCCGCAAAGTAGTTGGTGGCCACGCGTTGGCGCAGGAACTCGGCGTAGTCGGACGGGGTGGCGTGGCCCAGCACGTGGTGTCCGAAGGCCTGCAACAGCACCGAGCGCGTGGAATGCTCCGAACGCTGGGACTGGGTGAGGTAGACCCGCATGTTCTTCAGGTCGGTGACCGAGCGGGTGGAGTGCGGCAGGTCCGAGACGTTGTGCAGGGAGAAGCCCAGGTGCGCGGCGATGTCGGCTACCTGGTGGTGTGAGAGCGGACCGGTGGTGTGGCCAATGGCCTTGAGCACGGCCGCGGCTTCCTTCTCGATCGCCGGAAAATAGTTGTTGCGTGCCTTCATCTCGCCGCGCAGCTCCGCGTTGGCGCGGCGCGCCTCCTCGGGGGTGGCCGATTGCTCGTTGAGCCGCCGTTCCAGCTCCCCCTGCAACCCGACCAGGGATTCGAGCACGTCCATGGGCGTCCGAGAGGAGATGCGCACCTTGGGCAGTCCCAGCGACTGGTACAGCGGTCCGCGCTGGGCGCGCTCCAGCTCGATTTCCAGTGCCGCGCGCCGCGTGGGAGGTGCGGCACCGAGCAGCTCGTCCAACCCGACGCCGAAGATGGCGGCGAGCGACTTGAGCATGCTGAGCTTTGGCTCGCGCTTGCCATTTTCCATCAGCGACAGCTGGCTGGGCGCTGTGCCCACGGCCTCTGACAGGTCATCGAGGGTCATGGCTTTGGCCTTGCGCAGGTGTCGGATCCGGCGGCCGAGGGAGATGATGTCCAATTGCTCGGCGTCTTCGGGCGACAGGATGCTCTTGTCCGACGCTGCGGGTCGGTTCCATGTGGGGGTGCTCACATTTTCAGGGTACGCGAAGAAGTGAAGATCTTCCCAGCAATTTGCCACAAAGGCTGCCCTGGAAACACCAAACATGCGCTTCAGCGAAGTTGCATGCCGAATCCGCCAGTCTGCACAACCATCCACGAACCCCCGGGACTCGATGTGGAGCTATCCGCGTCCGGCTTTCCCGCTGCCCAACGGGGGTTGTGCCCGACCAACCGCCCTGACAGCATGAAACCGGTGACTGACCATGCGAAATACCTCGAGGCCTACGACGACCAGCTCCGCACGGACGCCGAAACGCCCAGCGCGATCCGGGTTGACCGTCTGGACACTCTGCGCCTGGTGACGTTCGCCGGAGGGCGTGGCTTCGTGACGTACCGGAATCTGGGATCCGTTGACGACGTCGGAATCGCCACACTCGTTGGCCGGGCGCTCGACCATTTCCGCAAGGATCCGACGATCGCCGGCATCGAGTGGAAAAGCCGGGGGCACGATCATGCACCGGGGTTGCACGAGGCACTGCTGGCCAATGAATTCCTGCCCGACGAGCCAGAATCGATCATGATCGGAGCCCTCGAAGGATTGTGTGCCGATGTCCCGACCCCGGACGGGGTCGGCCTGCGGCGGATCACCAGCGATTCCGATGTACGCATCATGAGCGAGATGGTCGAGCAGGCCTTCGGCAACCCCTCCAACACCCGTCTTGCCGATGCACTCATCAACCGACTGGCGCGCAACGACGGCATGGAGCTGTGGGTGGCCGAGACCGACGGGCGCATGGTCGGCGCGGGCCGGCTCGAGCCCGTGCCCGACACCGACTTTGTCGGCATCTGGGGCGGCTCCACCCTCCGGGCCTACCGCGGACGCGGCATCTACCGCGCCCTGACGGCTGCGCGGGCTCGGTCGGCGTTGGCGGTGGGCAAGAAGCTGGTCCACAGCGACTCGACGGAGTACTCGCGACCCATCCTGGAACGCTCCGGCCTGCTCAAGGTCTCCACGACCACGCCCTATTACTGGTCGCGCTGAGTCCGAAGACCGCGCCGGCCGGCTACGCCCTTTTTGACGCGCCGATGGCCCAGACCCGCGGCAGGGCAGCGCCGTTGACGGAGTGATCCCCCACCAGGCGGGCCTTGTAGACCCAGGGGTTGTGATTGCCGGCAGTGCGGGCGTTGCGCCAGTGGCGATCCAGGTTCTTGGCGGTGCTGGTGGCCGAGGCAGCCAGCGCATCGAAGGCGTGGGTCACGGCGTTCAGGACCAACGGGGTCAGTGCCACCTGCGCCTGGGCCGAGGCGAGTTCCGCGGCGTCGTTGGCCGCCTCGTCCTGCTGCGCCGTGGCGTCCCCTGCGTGGAGCGCGACGGCGGTTGTATAGGCGCGCTGCAGGGAATCCGCCACGCGTTCCACCGCACCGGCCGCGACGAATGCGGCGGCGGATACCTCACCGACGATTTGCAGCAGCTGCGGGTCCTCACTGGCGACGTTGGCCGCGGCGTGGCTGAAGGTGCGCTTGCGCGCGGCCAGCTCTGCGGCGAATTCGCGTTCGACGGCGCGTGCCGTTCCCGCCAGCACCGCCAGCAGCACCTCCTGGTAGAAGGCAGTCTGGTACTTGAACCGGGTGTCGAATTCGATGAGATTCTCGGGGGCAACCACCGCGTTGGTAAATGTGGAGGTCCCGGTGCCGGTGGTGCGCTGGCCGAATCCGTCCCAGTCGTCCTCGATCCGCACTCCGGGCTGGTGGGCATTGATGGCCGCGATGACGCGGCTGCCGGTGTCGGTGCGCTGGGCGTAGGTGTCGATCCAGTCGGCGTAGATCGACCCGGTCGAGTAGTACTTGGTCCCGTTGACCACGAACCCGCCGTTGCCGTCTGGAGCGACTTTGGTGTTCACCTCCCCAACGGTTACGGTCCCAACCTCCGTCCAGGAGTTGCCGACCAGCTCGCCGTCGACAAAGCGCGCCAACCAAGCATCGCGTTCCGCGCCGGGGACGGCGACGAGCCGGTCCTCCACGAAGGCGAAGTGGCTGCGCAGCGCTTGGGTGATGTTGGGGTCTGCCGCGGCAAGCTCGGTGAGTAGCTCGAAGAGCTCGGGCAGTGTGGCCCCGGCACCTCCGTGGGATTCGGGAACGCGCACCGCGCCGAACCCTGCGGCGGCCAACGCCGAGACTTGTTCGCGGGGAAGTGACCCCGTGCGGTCGCGCTCCGAGGCACCGGCGGCGATGTCGGCAAAGAGCGGGGCGAAGCGTGCCGAAAGCTGCTCGAGCCGGCTGCGGTTCAGGGATGTGGTGGTCATGGTTGGACTCCTTTTGCGTGGGAAGGAAAGCGGGACGGGGCTTAGGTGTAGAGCGAGAGCGGTTGCAACTCTCCATGCAGGAAGTGGGCGCCGACCTCGATCTTCTTGTAGTCGACCGGGTCGTGCAGGGTGTGGGTGCGCACATTGCGCCAGAAGAGGTCGAGGCCCACGGAATTGGCCGTCGAGCTGGCGCCGGTGACCTCATAAATGCGGTTGGCGACCTCGATGCCGGTCTCGGTGGCCACCACCTTCAGCTCGGCGATGGCGATGGCGTAGTCCCCGCGCTGCTCGGCCGTCAGCTCGTTGGAGCGGGCGACCTCGGTATCGAAGCGTCGGTTCAGCTTCTCGGCGAGCGCCTCCACCGCTGCTGTGCCGGCCTTCAATTCCCCGATGGCGCGCTGGAAGACCACGTCGTGCGCATAGCTTTCGGCGTTTGAGAGGAACCAGGCGTTCTTGCGCGCCAACAGCAGTTCCCTGCCCTTGGCCAGCGCGCCCTGGGCGACGCCGAGGTAGAAGTTGCCGAAGCCCAACTGCACCCCCGGCGTCAGCAGCGAGGCGATGGGCTCGTCGGTGACCGGCCCGAGGATGTCCTCGGGCAACACCGCGACATCGGTGTACCGCACCGAGCCCGAGGCCGTCAGCCGCTGGCCGAGGTGGTCCCAGTCTCCCACCAGTTCCAGTCCCTCCCGCCCGGTGTCCAGCACGAAGGCCAGCACCTTGCCGTCGTTGGTTCCGCCTTGGATGACGGCGTTGACGATGATGACCTCGCCCACCCCGGAGCCGGTGGAGAAGCGCTTGAACCCGTTCAGGCGGTAGCCCTCGCCCTCTTCGGTGAGCACCAGGGTGGGGTCCACGGGGTTCACCGAGTCGCCCCAGAGCCAGCCGCCCTCCACCGTGCGGCGCCACCAGGCCGGCTGGTCCTCCGGGGCCGCGTAGAAGCCGATGCCCGCCTGGTTGAAGTAGTGATAGGCCAGTAGCTGGGAGATCGAGCCGTCGGCGGTGGCCAGGATACGCACGGCGTGGAAGGAGGACTCGAAGTGTCCTCCGCCACCGCCGAACTCCGCAGGGACCAGCAGATCCAGCAGGCCCGAGGAGCGCAGCAATTCCGTCTCCGCATGGGGTGTCGCGTTGGCGCGGTCCCGGACCAGGGCATCGGTGGCAAGGGTGTCGGCCACCGATTGGGCGATGGCGCTCCAGTGGGCGATCTCCGCCTCGTCGGCGTTCCCGGTCCAGGGGGTGCGGCGCAGGGTCTCGGTGCTTGTGCTCATGTGCTTGCCTCTTTCCTAGGAGTGGTTCGAGGCCAGGACGGCCTCGGGGGTGGCGCTTGCCGCGGCCTCGGCTGCGGAGGGCTTGTCCGCATAGGAGCCGCGGTAGGCTGCCGCCGGGTGGGTGTCGGCGACCTTGGTGTTGCCCTGCCCGGCCACGTACTCGCGCAGCGTGGAACCCTCGTAGCCACCCCAGGCGCGTCCGCGCTTGCGCAGTTCCGGGACCACCAGGTCGGAAAATTGCTCGAAGGACCCGGGGGTCACGGCGTAGGCCAGGTTGATGCCGTCGAGCCCCGATTCGTCCACCCAGCGCTCCACCTCATCGGCAACGGTCTCGGCTGAACCGACAAAGACCGGGCCGATGCCGCCGATGCCCAGGTAGTCGGCGATCGCATTCGGCGTCCACGACTTGGTGGCATCCGCGGTGGTGAAGATCGACAGCGCGGAGCGCGCAGCATTGGTGTCGATGTACTTCAGTTCGTCCTCGCCGGCGTACTTACTCAAATCCAGGCCCGACCAGCCTCCGTAGAAGGTCATGGCGCCCTCGCGGGAGGAAAAGGACTGGTATTCGCGGTACAGCGCCTCGGCCTTGGCATCCGAGTCGGCGACCACGGTGGTGACCAGCGCGTAGAGCTTGGCCGCATCGCGCGGTCGGCCGACCAGCTCGAGTTCGTCGCGGATTGCCTCGGTTTGCCGGCGTGTGACGGTGGTGTTGATCGAGTTCAGGAAGATCCCTTCGGCGTGCGTGGCGCCGAAGCGCCTGCCGCGTGAGGATGCCCCCGCCTGGAAGATGGCAGGGGTGCGCTGCACCGAGGGCTCGGAGAGGTGGATTCCGGGCACCTTGTAGTACGTGCCGTCGTGGTTGATCGGGTGCACCTTGGAGGGGTCGGTGTAGATTCCGCGCTCCCTGTCCTTGACGACGGCGCCATCCTCCCACGAACCCTCCCAGAGCTTGTAGACGACCTCCATGAATTCATCGGCGAGGTCGTAGCGCTCGTCGTGTCCCAGCTGGCGCGTGTAGCCCAGGTTCCGCGCGGCGGATTCGAGGTAGCTGGTGACAACGTTCCAGCCGATGCGCCCGCCTGTGAGGTGGTCAAGCGAGGAGAACTTGCGGGCCAGTGCGTAGGGCTGTTCGTAGGTCAGCGCGCTGGTCACCGCGAACCCGAGGTTCTTGGTCACCGCCGCCATCGCGGAGACCTGCATGAACGGGTCGTTCAGCGGGACCTGGTCGGCGTCCAGCAGTGCCGGGGCGCTGGAGTTTTGGTAGACGTCGTAGATTCCCAGCACGTCGGCCAGGAAGAGGGCGTCGAAGCCGCCGGCCTCGAGGGTCTTTGCCAGGGAAGTCCAGTATTCGAGGGTGTTGTAGGTATCCGCCTGATTTTCCGGGTGGCGCCAGAGCCCGGGGCTCTGGTGGGTCGGGGTGGTCATGTCGAAGGCATTGAGGGAAATGCGTTGTGCCATGGCGTGTGGGGCTTCTTCCTAGTCGGTGCTCTGGGTTGCGTTGCGGGGTGACGGCCTGGTCAATAGCCGGGCCAGGATCCCGGTTCCGGCCGGGACGCTTCGGGAAAGCAGCACACCGAGCAGGAGGATGGCCAACAGCACGACGCCGCGGCCCAGTCCCTGCCAGAAGAAGGAGAGCCCCACGAGGTTCATCCCGTTGCTCAGCAGAGCGAAGATCAGCACGCCGATGAGCGTCCCGGGCACCGAGACGCGTGAGAAGCGGGAAAGCGTCGCCCCGATGAAAACCGCGCCGATGGCATCCATCAGGTATGCCTGTCCGGATCCGGGCACGAACCCATTGGTCCGTGAGGCCAGGATGACTCCGGCGAACCCCGCAACCAGGGAGCAGAGCAGATAAGCCGAGACCGTGATGCGGTTGATCCGCAGCCCGGAGATCCGCGCCGCGGTGGGCTGCTCGCCGGTGACCGTCACGGTGCGGCCCCAGCGAGTCGCCCCGAGCAGCACGCCGATGACCAGGGCAACGAGCGCGGCGCTGACGATCACCCCGTCCACGTCCACCAGATAACCGCGGCCAAGCAGGGCGAACTCGATCGGCACGCGGGGCTTGGACAGGTAGATGGGGGCTCCACCGCCGGTGAGCAGTTGCTGGACGCTGGTGCCAATGAACCAGACGCTCAGCGTGGCCAGGAACGGCGGGATGCGCAGGCCCACGATCAGTGCTGCATTGACGGCGCCGACCAGCAGTCCAAAGAGCAAACCGGCCGCGATGGCGACCCAGGCACGGTATCCGTCGGCGATCAACGCCGCGGACGCAAGCGCGGCCAGGTCCACGGCGACTCCGATGGACAGGTCGATGCCGCCGGCACGGACCACGATGGTCATCCCGATGGCCACCAGCGACAGGATGGCCATCTGGCCCAGTACGCCGGCCAGGTTCCCTGCAGTCAGGAAGACCGGGGACAGCATGCCGAAGCCGAGCAGGATCGCGGCCAGGGCCACCGGGGCAATCAGCCGCGGTGCGATGGCTCCGACCCGGCGCCGCTCCCGGCCGGGAGCGGGCCCGGGGTTGCCCTGCGGTGTCGGTGGCGTGGGCAGCAACGGTGGGGATTGTTGAATGAGGGTCATGATGCGGTGTTCCTTCCTCGGACAACGACGACGGCGAGCACCAGCAGGATCAACAGGCCCTTGGCTGCGCCGACCCACTGGCTGGCAACCCCCAGCAGGGTTAGCCCGTTGGCCAGCCCGGCGACGAAGATCGCGGCGACGACGGTGCCGGGGATATTGACCACGAGCCGGCGGGAGAAGACGGTGGACATGTAGGCCACCAGGATGATGTCCAGCAGGATCTGCCCGCCGATGCCGGGTACGGCGGCGGAGAGCCGAGAGGCCAGCAATACCCCGGCGATGCCGCCCAATACGCCACTGATGACGTAGCTGGAGAAGCGGTAGCGTGCCGGGGACAGCCCGGCGATCGAGGCAGCGGTGGCGTTTTGCCCCACCGCGTAGCTGTTGACGCCCCAGGCGGTCTTGCCCAGCGCCCACCAGGCAAGCAGGGTGGCCGCAACCAGCACCACGACGGCGGCGGGCAGGCCGGCGAAGGTTCCCTGGCGCAGCCACAGGAAGGCTCCGCCATCGAGGGCGACCTTGAGGTTGTCGCTGACCACCAGTTCCAGGGACGTGGCAATGCCCATGGTCGCCAGCGTTGCCAGCAACGGCCGCAGGCCCAAGATGATGGCAGCTCCATTGACAGCACCCAGCGCCGCGGCAACTGCCAGACCCGTGAGTACGGCGGCCGTGGCTCCGGTGCCTGCCGCGACGGAAACGGCCGTGACGGTCCCGGCAAGCCCGGCGGTGGCCCCGATGGAAAGGTCGATGCCGCCCTCCAGGACGTCGTCGCCACCGGTGACGATCACGATGGCCAAGCCAATGCCGGCGATCCCGAAGACGGCTGCCTGGTTCAGCACCGAGGACACGTTCTCCCACTGCAGGAAGTGCGGCGACCCAAGGGCAAAGAAACCCAGGATGAGGACCACGGCGGCATAACCGGCCCAGGTGATCAGTGCGGGGCGTCTGCGCGGGGCGGCGGCCCCGGCGCCCGGACGGATGGGGTCCAGCGTGGTGACGCTCATGCGTACTGCCTCGCATTCAGGGTTTCGGGGGTGGATTGGACCTGGCCTGGAGCCGAGGCGGCTCCCGAGGCGATCGCCAGAATCCGGTCGGTGGTGACCTCGGGTCCGGAAAGTTCGGCGGCGACCTTTCCGCGGTAAAGGACCAAGGTCCGGTCGGCGATGCCGATGAGTTCCTCCAGGTCGACGGTCACTACCAACACGGCGGCTCCGGCCTCGACGAGCTCATTGATTTGGGCGTAGATCTGGGCACGGCTGCCGACGTCGACACCGGAGGTGGGCTGGTCAAGCACCAGCACCGACGCGTCGGCGGCCAGCCACTTGCCCAGCACCGTCTTTTGCTGGTTTCCCCCGGAAAGGTTCCCGGCGATGGCCGAACCGTTGGCCGGGCGAATGTCGAGCTGCTCGATGTATTTCCTTGCAAGCCTCGTCTCCAGCGCGGGGGCAATGAATCCCAGGAGTTTCGAAACGTTGCGCAAGCGCGCCACTGACAGGTTTTCCGCCACGGTGTTTCGCACGAAGATGCCGTCGCGGCGGCGATTCGAGGGCACATAGGCCCCGCCGTTGGCAACGAATCCGGCCACGTCGCGCACCGGTTGGCCGCTCAGCTGAACACTCCCGTGGCGCTTGGCGGTGCCGGTGACGGCGTCGGCGACGACATCCACTCCGGAGCCGACCAGCCCGGTGATGGCCAGCACCTCTCCGGGCAGTACTTGGAGGTCAAGCCCCTGCAGGGCGCCGGGAACACTGAGTCCACGGACCTGAAGTGCCGGTATCTTGCTGTCGGGACGGCGTGGGGTCCGCCCGTGGTCGAACTCGACAACCTTGCGACCCACCATCAGCTCGACCACGTCTTCAAGGCTGTCCCCGGCGCGCAGCGACACATTCCCGGCGTTCCCGCCGTTGCGCAGCACGGTGATCTTTTCGGTGATCTCGTTGAGTTCCTGCAGGTAGTGGGAGATGTAGATGATGCCAACTCCGGCGCCCTGAAGGCGGCGCAGGGTGCCGAAGAGCTGGTCGACCTCGCCGGAGGCCAGCGGCGCGGTTGGCTCGTCCAGGATCAGCACCCGCGGTTCGGAAAGCACCGCCCGGGTGATCTGGAGCAGTTGCTGCTGGGCAACTGTAAGCCGTTCCACCAGCAGGGAGGCATCGATGTGCTGGCCGGTGACGCGCAGGATGTCGGAGGAGGCTTTCTGTTCCAGGTTGCCGCGGCGTATCCAGCCGCGGCCGAGGTTCCGGTGCCCGAGGTACAGCTGTTCCGCGACGGAGAGCCTGGGGGCCAGGTGCCGGTCCTGGTGGATCACGTGGATACCCAGCTCCTCGGCGTCGGCCGGCCTGGCGATGGACACGGGGTTGCCGTCCAGCCGGATCTCGCCCGAGTCGGCGGCATAGAGGCCGGTGAGGATCTTGATCAGTGTCGACTTGCCGGCCCCGTTCTCGCCAACGAGCCCCAGTATCTGCCCGGAACCGAGCTCGAGGTCGACGTCGGTGAGGACCTGCGTGGAACCGAACGACTTGTTGATTCCGGTCATTTCCAGCAGCGGGACGTTAGATGCCGAGGTCAAGGCGCACCTGATTCACGTTGGACTTGTCGATGAACACGGGGGCCAGGTAGCTGGTGTTGGGGACCTCGTCGGCTCGGTCACCGAGCAAGAGGGCAACGTTGGCAGCCGACTTGGCTGCCATCGCCTTGGTCTGCTGCGCAACGGTTACGGTGTAGGAGCTTTCCGGGTCCGCGATGAGGTCAAGTGCCCCGGGTTCGGCGTCGACGCCGTAGAGCTTGATTTCGTCCCTGCCTGCCGAATCGACGGCCTGGGCCGCACCAATCAGCGGGATGTCCCAGCAACTCCAGATGGCGTCGATCTCCCCGGCGGGGAGTCTGCGAAGCTGGTCCTGGACCTGCTTCTTGGCATCCTCGATGGTGCCTTCGTATTTGTCCTGAAGCTCGGGCTTCAGGATTTCGATTCCCGGGTAGTCCTCGAGCACCACCTTGAGTTCGCTGTAGCGGATGCGGCACGGGGCCACTCCGGGGAAACCGTTGAAGGCCAGGATCTTGCCCTTGCCCCCGATGTCCTCGGCCAGGGTGCGGGCAACGGTGGAGCCGACCCACCAGTTGTCTCCGGTGACGTTGTTGCTGCTGTACTCGGACTGGAAATCTATGGTGAACAGTGCGATCCCGGCCTCGTCGACCTTCTTCAGGGCGGGACTGAGCGTTTGGGCATCACCGAGGATCACGATGATCGCATCAGGCTGCTGCGTGACGAGGTTTTCCACGTTGCTGACGTGCTTGTCGTCCTTTGCCTCGGCCTGGGTTGCAATCACCGTGCCACCGAGTTCCTCAATTCGGGATTGGAGCTCCTCATAAATAACGCGGCTGTAGTCGTGGACAATGTCCTTCGCGGCGATTCCAACCGTCTTGCCTTCCAGCGAGGGGACGCCGGCGAGGGAGTCGGCTTCTGCAACGGGAGCGCCCGCTGCCCCCGTGCCTGGTTGGCTGGCGACCGGAGCGGCGGTCGCCACCGGTTCCTTCAGCGAGCATCCGGTGACCATCAAGGTCAGCGCGGCTGCCAGGCTCGCGCCCTTAAGAATCGCTCCGCGCAGCGCACGGCCTGACGATGCCGAGTGGGATTTGGTGTTTTCCATGAAACGCATTCCTTCAACAATCTCGGTGGCGAAGAAATCGACAAACAATCCGTCCCATGGCCAGCAGGTCCTGGCGGCGGGAGGAATCGCGAGATCTCCATCGGTCCTGGCCGAAGCACTATCCACGGATTGCTCCGTAAACTTGCTGCGGCGTCAACAAGCCAGGTCTCTCGGCCGCTCTGGATGGGTACTCATCGATTCAAACAGCCTGATTCCGCCGAATAAACACGACCGTAATATGTCGGTTGCCTCAGGCCTCATGACGTCGTCTGGCGACTTTCACATCGTCACACCGGGCCGGATTCCGCCCTTCGTCGACCTCGAGATGTCATATGGCGCAAGGAACCGTCACCTTTCGCCTTCAATTTGGAACTAGCCGCCCTCCGCTCCATCCGCTACGGCTTCTCCTGCTGGGGCCGGTGACACATTCACCAGACCCGGCTTCGCAATTCACTTTGTGTCCGGCAGGAATCAAACCGCCCAGGGCTGACGAATGATGCAGTGCCCCAGCAGCCCGCGATGCCGATGGCAAAAGATGTTGTCGGAATTCATGCTCCGACACGGACAAAAAATCTAGAATTAGGGTACGGATAAAGGACTTGGTGATGAACATGAAAAACAAACGTCCCCGCTCGGCAGGCAGCGCAGGCAGTACTTCCAGGATGGGTCCTGCCGCGCTGCACGGTTCGGCGTCAAGCCCCGGACTCCCAAATTTGGCAGGTGCCCAGATCCCGGGCCCGGGTACCAAGCATGTCCTCTACGGCGCGGACGGTACGCTGTCCGACGCAGCTGCCGATCCGTGGGAACTTGAGGGCCATTTGGGTTCCCGCGGCGGGATTCGCTCTTTCCTGGGCAGGATCTTTAGACGCTGAGGTGTCGCAAGGAATCCAATCTGTTGTACTCCACGGAGTAGTACGTCTACCTGAAGCGTAGGCAACCATCTTCATGGTTTCCTACGTTTGTGTTCCCATTTGAAGTCTTAGCGTTGGCCCCGGGCAGCCAGGATCGAGCCCCGGAACCGATTCAACGAGGCGCCCTGCTTCTGGGCCTCGACCACAAGGCGCCGGTGCTCGGCCGGTGAGACCCGAACGCGGAGGTTGCCACCATACGCTCGGAGAACGGTGCAGGCACGTCTTCGCCATTGAATTCAAGGTCGCGTACGACTCCTTCGACGAGATTCTCCAATGCGCGAAGGGACGCGTGCTGATCGTCGTCCAGCCATGACAATGAGGGAAATTCCGCAACGGTCGCAATAAATTCCTCGTCTGCAGGCGACCATTCAGCTCAATAGCGGTAATGGGAAATGCGCGGACTAGCGACGACTTGCATCCTTCGACTCCTTTTGTCGATCGCTGCTAGCACTTGGGCAACCTGATATGGCCTAGCCGTCCCGCCGCGCCCACACGAAAGGTACCGCAGGCCGTCACAAACCTCCCTTCTTCCAAGCGAACTGGTTTCATATAGCGAGGATCGAGCTTGGAAAGGGACGAATAACCATATGTCCGAGGACTCCACCGAATCAGTGGGCGCAATACCCGATCCGGTACTTCGTTCCATCGGCTTCTTGGCATTCTTTGACCGTTTCGCCACACCGCCCATGCTCGTCGCCCTGGCTACTTTCACTGACCTCTCCTTGTCCCAGGCCGTCCAGCTGGTCGCCGTCTATGCGCTTTTCTACGCCTTCGGGCAACCTTTGTGGGGATTTCTCAGCGACCGCTTTGGTCGCCTGACGGTGCTGCGTCTGGCACTCATCGGGGCCGTTCTCGGCGCCGTTGCGAGCACCTTGTTCATTTCATACGTGCCGTTGCTGGTGGCCAGGGCCTTCTCTGGTTTCATGTTCGGCGCGCTGTATCCGACCTTGCTCACGCTGCTGGGTGATACCCGGACGGGGATCGACCGCGCCCGGGGGCTCTCGGACCTGCAGATCTATTCCTCGCTGGGAGCGACCCTGGCCACCTTGGGAGCAGGAGCCGTCGCGACCTTCCTGGATTGGCGGTTGGTCTTTGGAATTCCTGCACTGGGAGCTGCGGCAATCCTGTTTGCGTTGGCCAAGGTTTCGGCAGTTCCGGTGGTTCGCGGCCGCTTCCAGCTTCGCCGCGCCTTTACCGTAGCCGCGGTTGGCGTCTATGTGATTGCCCTGATGGAGGGCATGGTGTTGCTCGGCGCGCTGACCTACATCGTGCCGGCGCTTCAGCACGCCGGCGTGGGGATCGGGGTTGCCGGGCTGTTGGCCACCGGCTACGCCGTGGGGGTGATATTCGGTGCCCGCGCGATGAAGAAATTGGTGCACCGTTTCTCCCGGACCCAGCTGATTTGTGCCGGCGGCTCGGTATTGACGGTGGCTTGCGGGATCTCCATGCTGTGGCCGGTACCTGCGGTGGTCACCGTGACGGCGACCTTGATCGGCGTCGCCAACGCGGTCATGCACTCGTCAATGCAGGGTTGGGCCACCGATGTCGCACCGCAGGCCCGTGCGACGACCGTCTCGTTGTTCGCCGCATCGCTGTTCCTGGGCGGCTCGCTGGGAAACTTCGCCACGGCCACCCTGGCCGAAACGGGCGACTACGCCGCCATCTTCGGCTACGGCCTGCTGCTCAGCGCGCTGCTGACAACGGCCGCGACATTCGGCCACACAGCATGGAACCGTCGCCATGCCGAACCCGCCACCCTCGGATAGCAACACGCAATAGATTCCGCGCGTCCCGCCCATGAACGTTGACGTCATGGAACCATGGCAAAAACATCGCACGAACATTGCCCGCCCCAGTGTTCACGAATTCGTGGGCGAGTCTTTGCCGGCAGGACCTCTTCCCGGACCACGAACCCCGTTCCCCATTCACCTGCACTTGGAAAGTTGGAGGTGCCGACGAATAAGTCGGCAGGTTTTCCCCCAACCCGGAGGTCGCTCGTGCAGTCGTTCACCCCACCGTCCAAGAAGGCCCATGCCCGTCCCCTCGGCATTGCCGCCGGAACCCTGGCGCTCATGTTCGCCGGATCCGTTCTCTCCCCCGCCGCCAGCGCAGCCACCGTCAAGGCTGACTGGGACGCAGCTGCCTTCCGCGGCACCGTCGATGTCGTCAAGCCAACCGGCGACGCAGGCCAGGAGGCCATCGATGGAATCGTTTTCGATGACAAGAACAAGAACTCCAAGCAGGACGCCAAAGAACTCGGCCTGAACGGCGTGACCGTGTCGAACGGACGCGACGTCACAAAGACCGATTCGAAGGGCCGCTACGAGCTGCCGGCCTTTGACAACATGACGGTGTTCGTTACGCAGCCGCGCGGCTACCAGGTACCGGTCGACGAAAACAATGTCGCCCAGTTCTCCTACCACCACCTGCCCGCCGGCTCCCCGGAGCTGAAGTTCGGCGGCATCGCCCCGACCGGCGCACTGCCGGAAGCAGTGAACTTCCCGCTGGCCAAGAGCCAGCTGACCCAGTCCCCCGAGCAGCACTGCCTCATCGGCGGCGACATCCAGACCTACAACCAGGACGAGGTCGAATACGCCCGCAATGGCGCCTTCGCCGACCTGGCCCAGCGCACCGACTACGAGGGCTGCGGTGCCCTGTTCATTGGAGACGTGGTGGGCGACGACCTTTCCTTCTACCCGCAGACCCGCGAACTGGCCAGCGTCCTGAATGGCCCGGCCCGCTTCCTGCCCGGCAACCACGACCTGGACTTCGATTCGACCACCAGCGAACACGCGTTTGACACCTTCAAGGCCAACCTCGGCCCGGAGTACTACTCCTACGACGCCGGCAAGGCCCACGTGGTCGCGCTGAACACCGTCGAGTACCCGACCAAGCAGCCCGCAGCGAAGGGCGACTACACCGGCGCCCTGGACGAGCAACAGCTTCAGTGGCTGCGCAACGACATTGCCCAGGTGCCGATGAACAAGGTCATCGTGCTGGCCGCGCACATCCCGCTGCTCGACTTCGCCGACCAAGGAAGCGCCAAGCACCAGGTCAAGCAGGTAGCCGAGATCTACGAACTGCTGAAGGGCCGCGAGGTCGTGGCGCTGGGCGGACACACCCACAGCATCGAGAACATGCGCGAAGGCGACAAGCTCGAAGGCTGGAATGACATCTTCGGCATCGACGGACTGCCCTTCACCCACATCACCGCCGGCGCGATCTCCGGTGACTGGTACTCGGGACGCGACGCCGAGAGCGGCTACCCGCTCGCCCTGCAGCGCGACGGCGGACGCCCGGGCGTGCTGACCCTTGACATCAAGAACACCGATGTCGTCGAGCGCTTCACCGTCCGCGGCGAAGACGACTCCGTGCAGATGGCCCTGGGGCTGAACACCCCGGCCTACCGCGACTGGTACGAAGCGAACCTTTCCAACAAGGGCAAGGCCCCGGAGTTCGAGAACCCGCTGTCCGTGCCGAAGTCCGACTTGGCCAACAACACCTGGCTGACCACCAACTTCTGGATGGGTTCCACCGGCTCCACCGTCAAGGTGAGCATCGACGGCGCGGCATCCACCGAAGCCACCCGAACCCAGGCGATGGAAGGCGAAGCCCCGCTGGTTGGCGCCGAGTACTCAGACCCGGTGGCCGCTCAGGAGCAGCTGGTCAACGGTGGCAGCCTCGCCGACCGCTCCATGCACCTGTGGCGCCTGGAACTGCCATCCGGCCTAGCCGTCGGCGAGCACACCGCGGAGGTCACCGCGACCGACGTGCACGGACGCGAATTCACGCAGACCTTGGCGTTCGAGGTCACCGAGTAACACCCGGTTTCACACATTGAGCGCACTGGCGGTGCGTCGCGGCCTTCGGGCTGCGGCGCACCGCCGCCGTTTTCGGAATCTTCCCTTCGGCGAGTCGCCTCGTCCATGCCACCCGGCGCTCCCCCAATCACTGCTTGCCGTTCACCTGCCGTTGAAACGCTGGACAAGGCCGGTTCCCCGATCGGCCCAAAATCCAATCGCACCGGAAGGCACGTCTTGAAGCCGTTCATCAATCCGTCCAAGAAGCCACCAGTCCGGCCGCTGGCCATCGCGGCAGGTGCCCTGGTCCTGGCCACCGCGGGCACCCTGCTTTCCTCCAGCGCGGGCGCGGCCCCCACCCAGCCCGACTGGGACGCAACCGTCTACCGCGGTGCCGTCGAGGTCGTTGCGCCGACCGGCACCAACAACCAGGAAATGCTCAACGGGGTCGTCTTTGACGACAAGAACAAGAACTCCCGGCACGACGGCAACGAGCCCGGCCTGAACGGCGTGAGCGTGTCCAACGGACGCGAGATCGCCACAACCGATTCAAGCGGCCGCTACGAACTTCCGGCGTTCGACAACATGACGGTGTTCGTCACCCAGCCGCGCGGCTACCAGGTCCCTGTCGACGAGGACAACATCGCCCAGTTCTTCTACAACCACCTGCCCGAAGGCTCCCCGGCCCTGAAGTTCGGCGGCATCGCCCCGACCGGGG
Source organism: Paeniglutamicibacter sulfureus (assembly GCF_039535115.1). Classification (NCBI taxonomy): domain Bacteria; kingdom Bacillati; phylum Actinomycetota; class Actinomycetes; order Micrococcales; family Micrococcaceae; genus Paeniglutamicibacter; species Paeniglutamicibacter sulfureus. Next base: position 3,444,531 of record NZ_BAAAWO010000001.1, on the reverse strand, counting down.
CCCTGCCGGACGCGGTCAACTTCCCGCTGGCCCAAAGCACGCTGACCCAGTCGCCCGAGCAGCACTGCGCCATTGGCGCAGACATCCAGACCTACAACCAGAAGGAAGTCGAGTACGCCCGCAACGGCGTATTCGCGGATCTCGCCGCGCGCGAGGACTACGCCGGTTGCGGCGCCCTGTTCATCGGCGACGTGGTGGGCGACGACCTCTCTGTATTCACCCAGACCCGCGAGCTGACCTCCATGCTCAACGGTCCCGCACGTTTCCTGCCCGGCAACCACGACCTGGACTTCGACGCGCTTGACGGGGAACACGAGTTCGACTCCTTCCGCGCCCAGTTCGGGCCGGAGTACTACTCCTACGACTCCGGCAAGGCGCACGTCGTGGCGCTGAGCAACATCGAGTACCCGACGAAGGTGCCCGCCAAGAAGAGCAGCTACACCTACGGCCTCGGCGAGCGCCAGCTCGACTGGTTGAGCGCGGACATCGCACAGGTCCCGAAGAACAAGGTCATCGTGTTGGCGGGCCACAGCCCGTTGCTCGAGTTCTACTACAGCGACTCGCACACCGTGAAGCAGCTGAAGGAGATCTACGAGATCCTTGAGGGCCGCGAGGTCGTCTCGCTGGGCGGGCACACGCACATGGCGGAGAACCTGCGCGAGGGCGATTTGATGGCCGGGTGGCGCGACGAGGTCGGCGAGGCGGGTCTGCCGTTCACCCACTTGACCGTTCCCGCGGTGTCGGGCCACTGGTACGGCGGCCGGGTCCTGGACGGAGGCTATCCGACGTCCGTCCAGCGCGACGGCACCCCGCCAGGCGTGCTGACCCTCGACATCAAGAACACGGAAGTCACCGAGCGTTTCACTATCCGAGGCGGCGATGGGGCCCGGCAGATGTCCGTGGGCCTGAACACGCCGAAGTACCGCGCTTGGTACGAAGAGAACATCGACTTGCCGCGCGGTTCCGCTCCCGAGCTGAAGGAACCGCTGTTGGTGTCTCAGGATGATCTTGCCGACCAGGCTTGGCTGACTGCCAATTTCTGGATGGGCAGCACCGGCTCCTCCGTCGAGGTCAAGGTCGACGGCGGCCAACCCGTCGCGGCCGTACGCACCCAGCAGATGAGTGGAGAGACCCCGCGCATCGGCGCCGAGTATTCCGACCCCGCGGCCATCCAGGAGCAGTTCGTCCACGGCGGCGGACTCGCCGACCGCTCCATGCACCTGTGGCGTCTCGAGCTGTCTGCGGATCTCCCGCTCGGGGAGCACACCGCGGAGTTCACCGCCACCGACATGCACGGCCGTGAATTCACCGAAACCTTGGCCTTCCAGGTCACCGAGTAACACCCGGTTTCACATATTGAGCGCACCGGCGGTGCGTCGCGGCTTTCGGGCAGCGGCGCACCGCCGTCGTTTTTGTCACTTAGTCCTTGGTGCACCGGGCCGCCGGATGCCGCTTCGACGCTTGCTGCAAGAACAGGCCTTAGTTGGCTTGCGTATTTGCCAGCATGAATTCGCGGGCTTCGCGAACCTGTTCTTCGGTGGGCGTCAGGCCGGTGTAGAGAACAAACTGCTCCACGGCCTGCAGCGTTGCAACGTCGGCACCGGTCACTACCGGCTTCCCCGCGTTGCGTGCGGCACGGATGAGAGGCGTCTGAACCGGCATGGCAACGACGTCGAACACCACCTGCGAAGCCGTGACCTGTTCCAGCGAGAACGGCATCCGGTCCGCGTCCCCGCCACCGGCCATGCCGATAGGGGTGACGTTGACCAGCAGTTCTGCACCGTCCTCGGCTTCAGCAGCCCACTCGAAGCCATAGGCCCGGGCCAGAATCCGGCCGGCCGATTCATTGCGGGCAACCACCACGACGTCGTCGAACCCCGCGTCCCGCAGTGCTGCCACCACTGCCTTGGCCATTCCCCCGGACCCACGGACCGCAGTTCGCAGCGAAGGGGAAATGTTGCGGGTTTTCAGCAATTCAAGCACTGCCGAATAGTCGGTGTTGTGGGCCGTGAGGACACCGTTGTCATTGACGATGGTATTCACTGAATCGATGGCCGCGGCGGAAGCGGCCACATGGTCGACGAGCGGAATCACCGCTTCCTTGTAGGGCATGGAAACGGCGGCACCACGTATGCCAAGACCGCGGACGCCGGCGATGGCCTGGGCCAAGTCGGTGGGGGCGAACGCCTTGTAGATCCAGTTCAGGCCCAGCTGCCCGTAAAGGTGGTTGTGGAACAGGGTCCCGTTGTTGCTGGGCCGCGCCGCAAGCGAAATGCACAGCTTCATGTCCTTGTTCAATATCGGCATGCTTCAGTCTAATCCGGCGGCCCCGGACCAAAATCGCTGCGCTTACTCGTCGGCCAATGACGTCGCTTGTGCCGCTACTTCACGGGCATCCAGCCCATGCAGTAGTCCAGGTTCGCGATGACGGTGCGCACGGCGGCCTCGCCGTCACCGGCCTCGATCGCGTCCAGCAGGTCTTCGTGGCCCACTGCCATGCAGCCGTCGAAGCCGGCTTCGAGCCGCTGGACCATCTTGGTCCCGTGGAAGACATCCCCGAAGCTTTCGTAGAGTTCGTGCAGCAGAGTATTGCCGGAGGCCTCGGCCACGCGCAGGTGGAATTCCCAATCCGCCGTCGACCAGGCCTCGTAGTCGGCGGCCTCCCAGGCCTCGCGCCGTCGGACCAGCAATGCGCGAAGCACGGCAATCACGGCGGGGTCGGCCGAGCCGGCGGCGAGACGGGCGGCCTGCGTATCCAGGGCAAAGCGCACCTGGAGCACGTCCTCGTCCGCGTGTTCGCGATAGACCCGCTGCGCGGTGCCGCTGATTTCGCTGGTGGCGCGCACGTAGGTCCCGTCCCCGCGCAGGACTTCGAACAAGCCGGCGTGCGCGAGCGCCTTGACCGCCTCGCGCAGGGTGCCACGGGAAACTCCCAGCTCGGCCACGAGCTCGGGTTCGGACGGGATCTTCTCGCCCACGCCCCAGCGCCCCGAAGCGACGGCCTCGCGCAGCCGGGCCACAACCTCGTCGGCCAACGGCGGCCGCAAACCGGGCACGCTCACGCCTGCACCTCCGCCGGGACAACCTTTTTCCGGCCGATTCCGCCCAGCCGGTAGCCGAGGACAAACTGCACCAGGGCCACACCGACGAGGATCACCAGGGGAACCGTCCAGGAACCAAGAACGCCCTGCAACAGGCCGAGGCCGAACGGGCCGGCGGCGGCGACGAGGTAACCGACGGACTGGGCCAGGGTCGACAGTGCGGTGGTTTCGGCCGCGCTCTCGCCGCTGCGGCTGATCATCAGCATCAACAGCGGGAAAATGCCCAGTCCCAGGCCGGTGAGAACCGCAGGGATCACCGAGAACGCGACGGGGAGCAGCAGCAGGGAAGTGAAGCCGGCGACGGCGCACCCGCAAGTCAGGATAAATGCGGGGCGCAAGAGCCGCGGCTTCGAGGCCATCCACAACAGGAGCAACACCGTGGGGATGCTGACCGCCTGCACCAGGCCCAGCATGAAGCCCGCCGTGGCGGCATTCGATCCACGCGAAATGAGGATGTGCGGCAACCAGCTCAACAGCGTGTAAACCAGCAGTGACTGGACCGCAAAGACCGAGGTGAACAGCAGGCCCTTGCGTGTTGCCAGCATGGGCCACGGGGAGACGTGGGGTCCGGCGGGTCCGGAAGCGCGGCTTCCCCTGATGGCCAGCGGCAGGAAGACCAGCAGCGCGAGGGCAGCCGGAATTGCCCAGGCAGCAAGGCCGAGCGTCGGCGATCCCAAGACTCCGGCGATCGGCACGCTCAGCGCCGCGGCGCTAGTCGCACCCACCGACATGGTGACGGTGTAGGTGGCGGTCATCGCCGCGGATCTGCTGGCGTGGTGCTCCCGGATGAAGGAGGGCATGGTCACGTTGCAGATGGCCAGGCCGGACATGCCGAGCACGGTGCCGGCCAGCAGCAGCCAGGTGGACTCGAAAGCGCGCACGGCCAGACCCAGGGTCAGCAGCAGCAGGGCGATTCCAATCGCCCGCTCAAGACCCGTGTGCTTGACCAACCAGGCGGTGCCGGCCCCGGCGAAGGCAAAGCAGAGCACCGGGATGGTGGGCAGCAGCGAGGCCACCAGCGTGCCGTATCCGAGCAGGGTTTCCAGGTCGTGATAAAGCGGCGCCGCGGAGGCAATCCCGGCGCGAAGGTTCAGGCCGACCAGGACCACCGCAGCCACGGTCAGGGCCCCGGTGACCCAGCCGTTTCGACGTGCGGGCGCCGGCCCGGCAACCGGAGCACCGACGGCCGCTTCGACCTCGGCCATCTGTCCGGCGACATCCTCCGCGGCCTGCGGTGGGCTGGGTGGTTTCCGGGTCGTCTCTGAGCTCATGGTTAAACATTAGACGTCTGATGTTTGTTGCGGTGAATTTCGTGGCTTTTCCCACGAACCGGCACCCTTTGCCGGGGCTCCGCTAGGCTGGCTTCAGGACCAGGGCACCAATTGGCCACCACGTCCAGAGAGCCCTAAGGAGTCCACCACGCACCGCAGCCCAGCATCGCGCACGGCACTCCCGTGGGTCATCGCCGGCATCGTGGTCGTGGCCTTGAGCCTGCGCGCACCGATCATCGCGCCCACCGCGGTGATCCCCGACATCACGGCCGACACCGGGCTCAGCGCGGTCGGGGCCGGGTTGCTGACCGGACTGCCGGTCCTGCTCTTCGCGCTCGCCACCCCGCTGGCGACGCGCAGCATCCGTCGCTTCGGCCCGGAGGCAACCATCATCCTGTGCCTGGCCGGCGTGCTGGCCGGGACCGTCATCCGCTCGCTCGGACCGGCCTGGGTGGTCCTGGCCGGAACCATACTGATCGGTGCGGCCATGACCCTGGGGAACATCGCCGTCCCCGTGCTGATCCGTCGGGATGTCCCGTTCAACCGGATCTCCGCCGCCACCGGCGCCTATTCGGCCACCATGAACATCGGTTCCATGGCCACCTTGCTGGGCACCGCGCCGCTGGCGGCCGTTGTTGGCTGGCGCTGGGCGATCGCGGCGTGGGGCATGGTGACCGCTGCAGGACTGGCCTATTGGCTGCTGCGGCAACGGCATGCGCGCAACTCGACATTGGAATCCACGGTGGAGCCGGCCCGCGCACCGGCGGTCCCGGTGGTTTCGGATGGTCCCGGCGCCGCGGCCGCCACGGCTCGCGCAGCCATTGACCGGACCCGCTTCCGCAGGGTCGTAGCCCTGCTGGTTCTCGCCTTTTGAGGACAGTCCGCCGCCTATTACGCCACGACCGCCTGGCTGCCCCTGATGCTTTCGGACACGCGCGGACTTGCGCCGGCCACCTCCGGCGCAACGGCTTCGCTGTTCCAGATCGCCGCGGTCATCGGCGCTTTCGGTGTGCCCCTGTTGGCTGCGCGAACGAAGCTCTGGATCGCGACTGGAGTCATCGCGCTGTTCTGGGTCTCGCTCCCGATCGGCCTGTTGGCGGCCCCGGAGGCGTTCGTGCTCTGGTCCATCATCGGCGGGATCGCCCAGGGCGGCGGGTTCACGGCCATCTTCTCGATCATCCCCCGCGTGGCCCACAACAACGCCGACACTGCCACCGCTTCCGCCCGCATCCAGGCCGGCGGCTATCTCGCCGCCACCTTTGCCCCGCCACTTGCCGGCTGGCTCAACAGCACCACCGGCTCCTGGACCATGCCGCTGTTCCTGGTGCTTGCGGCAACCCTGGCCTTCACCATCGGGTCGCTGCTGGCCGCGCGGCTTGCCGAACGGCGCTAGCACCAAAGCGCATGTTGCTCCACCGCACCGCGTTCGATCGCTTCCGAGATCATTGCTGACGGGCTTTGAGCCGGAACTCTGCTGCTACCTGCAGGTTCAGGGAATCATTTTCGTTGCCGGGACTAGTTCCCGCCCGCGGCGTTGGATTCCAGTACGACGGCGGTGAAACGACGCTCGAGCTCCACGCCCGAAACCACTTCGCGCTCCACGCGGAAGGACGTTTCCGGAATGTCAAGGACCAAAGCGATGAGGCTGCGGGTGTAGCCGGAGATCTTGCGGGACTTCCTGGTGGCGGTGACTTGGTCGATCTCTGGAACCCAGATGTTCCACCAACCGCCTTGTTTTCCGACGACGGCCTGGAATACTCGTGGATCAGGCATATGTTGTTCTACTTTCATGGGTGCGTCTGTCGCGCATCCGGCTGGGATTCCGACCCGGTGAGCCGCTATAGACGGTTCACCCCTTGTTTCAATGTTCCTTCATGGATGGCGGTTGGGACAAGGCCGGCGCTGAACCCGCCACCTTCGCCGTCCCAAGGAATAGGAACCGCCGCCGCCATGTTGGCAACGGGTGTGAAGAACATCGGATTTTTGTCATTCGGCCATTGGACCGACCACCCGCAGTCCGGCACGCGCAGTGCGTCGGACTCGCTGCTACAGGCCATTGACCTCGCGGTCGCGGCCGAAGAGCTCGGCGCGGACGGTGCGTACTTCCGCGTCCACCACTTCGCCCAGCAACATGCCTCCCCGTTCCCGCTGCTGGCCGCAATCGGCGCGCGGACCAGCCGCATCGAGATCGGCACCGGCGTGATCGACATGCGCTACGAGAACCCGCTCTACATGGCCAAGGATGCCGGCGCGGCCGACCTCATCTCCGGTGGCCGGTTGCAGCTGGGCATTAGCCGTGGTTCACCCGAGCAGGTCATCGACGGGTGGCGCCACTTCGGCTTCTCCCCTGCAGAGGGCGAATCCGACGCCGAGATGGGCCGCCGGCATACCGAGCGCCTGCTCGAGGTGCTGACCGGCGACGGCTTCGCGGAGCCGAACCCAAACCCGATGTTCCCGAATCCTCCGGGCCTGCTGCGCGTGGAGCCGCACTCCGAGGGCCTGCGCGAGCGCATTTGGTGGGGCTCCGGCTCCAACGCCACGGCCGTCTGGGCCGCAAAGCTCGGCATGAACCTGCAAAGCTCCACGCTCAAGGACGACGAGTCCGGCAAGCCCTTTCACGTCCAGCAGGCCGAGCAGATCGAGCTCTACCGGCAGACCTGGAAGGAAGCCGGGCACCCGCGGGAGCCGCGCGTCTCGGTCAGCCGCAGCATCTTCGCGCTGACTGACGAACGCGACTGGCAGTACTTCGGCCGCGACCGCTACAGCTCCGACCAGGTGGGCAACATCGATGCCAAGACCCGCGCGGTCTTCGGCAAGTCCTACGCCGGGGAACCCGACGAGCTGGCCAAGAAGCTGGCCGAGGACGAGGCGATCGCCGCCTCAGACACCCTGCTGCTCACTGTCCCGAACCAGCTCGGCGTCGAGTACAACGCGCACGTCATCGAATCGATCCTGACGCACGTGGCGCCGTTGCTCGGCTGGCGCTGATCCCAGGCCAATCCAAGGCCGTTTCCGTGTTCCCACCCGGGAGCACGGAGACGGCGTTGCCCGCCAAACCGGCATTGCGTGCCAAGGAAACCGCTGGCCCCAAGGTGCGCGGATGGGCATTGTCGATCGCATGGCCAATGGATAGACGCCTTAACCTGCGGACCGACAACAGTGTTCGTTGGCTGTGCGAGCGTGGCCAGGAAAATTCCTATTCCATTGGAACGGGAATAGGCTTTCGCCGGTAGCCACCAGCCGGCATCCCGAAGATTCGGGGAAACGTTCGACGGAATGACTTGCAATTGCTTCGAATGAAAATTGCTCACCTAGGATGAATTCATGAACGAAGTCTCCCGCAGCCTGGGCGGCCGGCAGAGCCTCGAACGGTTGCGGTTGCTGACCAAAGTAGCTCATATGCACCACGGGCAGAGCATGCGTCAACCGGCGATCGCTTCGACGCCTGGCAAGTCCCAGTCCAGGGTGTCCAGGTCGCTCAAGGAAGCGGCGGACGTCGCTCCGTTCCCCGCGTCATCGGTATCGCCGACGGCTCCCGGCAGCTTATGGCGATATCCGGGGCCGTGGGTAGCGGCTGGATCAACGTCCTGATCGCGGATCTCGCGACGGCCCGCGCGCGGCTCGACGAAGTTGTCCCCGACTGAGAACACCTAGCATTTTTCGAATCCCAAAATCTGACACAGGAGAACCATGAGCAAGCAGCTGCACGTCGCATTCATCAAGGCCGGCTGGCATTCCGACATAGTGGACCAGAGCCTGATCGGATTCAAGCAGGACATGGAAACATCGGGCCAGTCCCACACGATCCATGTCGTTACCGTGCCCGGAGCCTTCGAAATGCCGCTGCAGGCCAAGCGTCTGGCTGATTCGGGCAAGTACGACGCCGTTGTCGCGGCGGCGCTCGTTGTCGATGGCGGAATCTACCGGCATGATTTCGTCGCCCAGGCAGTGGTCGAAGGCCTCATGCGCGTGCAGCTTGACACGAACGTGCCGACATTCTCCGTGAGTCTGACACCGCACCATTTCCACTCCACACCCGACCACGAAAAGTTCTACTTCGAGCATTTCTTGAAAAAAGGCGCCGAAGCCGCTCGCGCAGTACGTGCCATCGCAGAACTCGCAGTCTAGTATTGGCGGCCCGAATCTCTTCGATACCAAGGTAGGGTCGGACGCTCTACGTAGAACGATAAAGCAAATCGCTTAGGATCCGCCGCCGTCACTCAGAGCGTCCGCGCGAGCGCATGTGTTTGGGCTCCGACTCCAACGCGACCGCCGTCTGGGCCGCGAAATTGGGCGTGAACTCGCAAGGCTCCACGCTCCTGGGACGACGAGTCCGGCAAGCCCTACGCCGGGGAACCCGACGAGCTGGCTGGCGCTGATCCCGCGGGCACGGCCAGCCCCTTTGACGCCCGGTTCCCGCCGACGGTCCCGGTCCTCGGCGGGAGCCGGCAGGCCTGCCCGCTTTAGTTGGCACCGCCGCATTTCCCGATTCGACACACTCTCCCAGGGCATCGATATGTCCTAGCCAGATGGCCTTTGCTGTTGCACAATCAGGCATGCACACAATTACGGACGAGCACCAGGGCCGGGACACATTGCGCTACGTGCGGCTGATGCTGCTGGTCATTCCGCTACTGCTGCTGGTCGCCATCGTCGTCTACGGAATCTTGACCGGGACGATCGAGGATTCCATCAGTTCCTACTACCTCGGCCCCGCCAGGGACCTGTTCGTGGCGATGCTGGTTGCCATCGGCGTGCTGTTGGTGGTCTACAAGGGTCCCCCGCTGGAGGACTACGCGTTGAACCTCGCCGGCTTCTACGCGATGTTTGTTGCCCTCGTCCCCACCAAGCTGGGCGAGACGCTTGCGAACCTCGATGCCGCCGCAGCGCAAAAGCTGGTCCATTCCATCCAGGTCTCCGTGCTGGCGCTGCTTGTTGTGGCCACGGCCTTCGTCTGGCTCGATTTCAAGACCATGAACTGGGCTCCCCGGGCCTTGCTGCAGAGCACGTGGACCCGCGTGCTGACCGTTGCTAGCTCCGTGCTGCTGGTCGGGTTCCTGGTGCTGCTGGTGTGGCGGACGATTGAGGGCACGGAGTTTGCCGGCGTCCATGTGGCGGCCGCGCTGCTGCTTATCAGCAGCATGGGCATCGCGATCGCCAGCCATCTGGGCAGTGGCCGGCTCAGCGCCACCGACACCAGCGGCGGGCGAGCACCCCACTACGCCGGGCTGTTGGTCCTGATGCTTTTGGGCGTCGTTGCGTGGCTGGTCCTGACGGCCATCGGGGTCAAGCAGGCCCTCTTCCTGGTCGAATGGTACGAGATCGCGCTCTTTGTCTACTTCTGGTATCTCGAGACCAAACGGACCTGGAACCCGGAGACTGCGCTTCGCACCGGCCGCGGGCGGCACACGCCGACATGACGTCGGGGCCGCCTCCCCAAGGGAAGAGGCCCCGACGTCGTACCGGATTCCGGGGCGCCAGCTGGCACCCTATTTATTGCTGCGCGGAGTTACTTCGCGGCCGGTTCCTTCAGCTCCGCCTCGTCGACGACGACGCCGGCGTTGAACGACGCGGCGAGCATGCGCTCCTGGGCGACCTTGGCTCCGTGCATGGCACGCAGCTCGGCGTGCTTCGGCTTGCTTCGCAGGATTGCGTAGCCGATGCCCAGTGCCACGAACCAGATCGGGGTGAAGAGCAGTGCGGCCATGGTGTCGGCCTGGGTGGTCAGCGCCCAGAGGATGAAACCGAAGAAGGTCAGGACCACGTAGGGCATGAAGGTTCCGCCGGGCATCTTGAACTTGCTGGCCGCGTGCAGCTGCGGGCGGCGCTTGCGGTAGACCAGGTAGCTGATCAGGATGATCGACCAGACGAACATGAAGCACAGTGCCGAAATGGTGGTGACCAGGGTGAAGGCCTCGGCCACGCCGCCCTCGGCGTAGAGCAGGGCCACGCCGGCGAGCAGGAACATGCAGGAGAACAGCAGTGCATTGCGCGGGACCTTGGTCCTCGAGAGCTTGGCGAAGCCCTTGGGCGCGTCGCCTTCCTCTGCCAGGCCGTGGATCATGCGGGAGGTCGAGTAGATCCCGGAGTTCGCGCTGGAGGTGGCCGAGGTCAGCACCACGAAGTTGATGATGCCGGCGGCACCCACCAGGCCGGCCATCGCGAACATGCCCACAAACGGGGATTCCTCGGCGCTGAACAGCTTCCATGGCTGGACGGCCATGAGAATAACCAGCGCACCAACGTAGAAGAAGAGGATGCGGACCGGGATGGAATTGATGGCCTTGGGCAGGGTCTTTTCCGGGTCCTTGGTCTCGGCGGCGGTGGTGCCCACCAGCTCGATGCCGACGAACGCGAACACTGCGATCTGGAAGCCGGCGACGAAGCCCATGAAGCCGGTCGGGAACATCCCGCCGTCGTTCCAGAGGTTTGCGAAGGAGGCGGTGGCGCCGTTGTTCTCGAAGCCGGTGATGATCATGACCAGGCCTACAACGATCAATGCGCCGATGGCGACGATCTTGACCAGGGCGAACCAGAACTCGGTCTCGCCGAAGTTCTTCACGCTCGGCAGGTTCAGGGCCACCAGCAGCAGGATGCAGACCACGGCCGGAATCCAGAGCGGCAGGTCCTTCCACCAGTACGCCACGTAGTGGGAAATCGCCACGACGTCGGCGATGCCTGTGACCACCCAGCAGAACCAGTAGGTCCAGCCGGTGAAGAATGCCGCCCAGGGGCCCAGGATGTCCCCGGCGAAGTCGGAGAAGTTCTTGTAATTGGTGTTGCTCAGCAGCAGTTCGCCCATCGCACGCATCACGAAGAAGAGCATGAAGCCGATAATCATGTACACAAAGATCACGGAGGGGCCGGCGACCGCAATGGTCTTGCCGGAGCCCATGAACAGGCCGGTGCCGATGGCGCCGCCGATCGCGATTAGCTGGATGTGGCGGTTGGAGAGCCCGCGCTCGAGGTGGGGCTCGGAACTGTTGTTGCTCATGCTGTTGCCTTCCAAGTGGATGGTGGTGCTTCGGTGACGCGCCATGGTGATTCCCTAGTGCCCGTCGCCGAGTGGGGCCAAGTCTTCGGTCGCGTGTGTCGCGTCGTTCTCCGCGGCGCTCATTCCCAGGCCGTTGCGCTTGCAGGAGAGCACATCGTCGCGGGCGGCAAACTCCTGATCCCGCAAGACAGGATCGAGAAGCTGGCCGGAAGGCGCGTCAAGGGGCAACCGGGCAGTGGCGTGGGTGGTGAGCGTCATGGGGGAACTCCCGAATCGTGCACGGACGGTGCCGTGCTGTTCTTGGTTCCTCCCCAATCTGTTTACTGACCTGAGAGTTTCCATCCCTGCCCGCAATGGGTGAGGGACTTGCTCCTTCGGTGAGCACGAAACTTCGTCGTGCTGCTTTCCAGATTCGCCTCTTCGTGGCGGTACGGGGGCCTGAGAGTTTCCTGGGGAGGAATTGCTCCTACGGCGCCCGCCCATGGTTTGGGCGGGACTCTCCCGCCACGTGTCGACGGCGAATTTCTTGTGACTACTGTCACAATCTACGCGAAAGTTTTCCTGTGGAGCAAACCGCAGAACGTTTCATTACAGCGCAGGGTCGAAAAATGTCATTCTGACGTGGAGCGGATCCTCCAACGGGGACTCGTCATATTCGCGGGCGAGGCAGTGGGTGCGGCCCTCGAGGGACTCCTTGATGGCCGCGTCCTGTGCAACGGCGGGTTCGGGTGCTGCGGGGGGCTTGGTCTGCGTCATGGGTGCCACGCTAGCAACCCGGATTGCCCAGCGGTTTTCGTCGCTGTTTCCACCCTGTAACGGTCATCCAGTACGTGTTTCGCGCGGGTTTCACACGACGACTGCCATCGAGAAGTCCAGTTTCACGTGGTCGGACGCAAGAGGGTCAGCTGCGGTTAACGCCATCTCCGTCCCCTCCGGCCGGCGGCCGGAACCTTGTGTTGCCTGCCTGCCGCATCCGAAACGCCATCGTGGCCTTGCCTGCTCAGCTGCCCAGGGCAGCGCCCAGGTCCCCCAGGAGGTCATCGGTCGTTTCCAGCCCGACGGACAGACGCACGATTCCATCGCCGAGCCCGATCACGGCGCGCCCCTGAGGACCCATGGCGCGGTGGGTGGTGGTCGCCGGATGGGTAATCAGGGACTTGGCATCGCCGAGATTGTTGGAGATGTCAACCAGCTTCAAGCCGTTGAGCAGTCGGAAGGCCGCTTCCTTGGCCGGGCCGCGGCCCGGGTCCAGTTCGAACGTCACGACCGTGCCGCCGCCGCTCATCTGGCTTCGAGCCAGGTCGTATTGCGGATGCGATTCAAGGAACGGATAGATGACACGGCTAACGCCCGACTGGTCCTCGAGCCAGCTGGCAATCTTCAACGCCGAAGCCACCGAGTAATCGACGCGCAGTTTCATAGTCTCCAGGCCCTTGAGCAGAGTCCAGGCGTTGAACGGGCTCAGTGCGGGACCGGTGTGCCTCATCAAGTTCCGGACCGGACCGTCGATGAAGTCCTTGCGTCCCAAGACCGCGCCGCCGAGGACCCTGCCCTGCCCGTCCATGTGCTTGGTGCCGGAATACACCACGACGTCGGCGCCCAGCTCCGTCGTCCGCTGCAGCAGCGGCGTGGCGAAGATGTTGTCCACCACGACCTGCGCCCCCGCGTCATGCGCCAGCTGAACGACGGCGCGGATGTCCACCAGCTCCTGGAGCGGGTTCGAGGGGGATTCGAAGAAGACCGCGGTGGCCGGAGTGGCGAGCGCCCGTTCCCATTGGGCGAGGTCGTGACCGTCCACGAACTCGGTTTTCACACCCCAGCGTGGCAGGATCTCGTTCAGCACCACAAAGCAGGAACCGAAGAGGCTCCGGGACGCAACTACGCGGTCCCCGGCCGCCAGCAGCGCGCCCAGTGCGGTGAAGACAGCAGACATGCCGCTGGCCGTGGCGAAGCAGGCTTCGGCACCCTCGATGAGCCGCAGCTTCTCCTGGAAAGCGGCGACCGTCGGATTGCCGTAACGGGAATAGACGAAGCGCTCGACCTCGCCATTAAAGGAGGCCTCCGCAGCCTCCGCCGAATCGAAGACATACCCCGAAGTCAGGAACAGTGCCTCCGAGGTCTCCTGAAAATGCGTGCGGTCGATGCCGCCACGCACCAAAGCGGTCTGCGCGCCCCATACCTGGTCCGGTGCCTCCGCGTTGCCCGCGGACGGGCTGTGTGCCGACGCGTCGGACCTTGGACCATGCTGGGGATCTGACATTGGGATTCATTCCTTCGTTTCGGAAGCGGTCAGGGATTCGAGCGGGAACATGCGTTCGTGGAAATCATGCCTCCCTCGATGGCTTGGCGCAGATCAACCGGAATGGGCACAGAGCCGACCGGAACCGACCGTCCCGGGAACATCGTTCGCGAGGCAGCTCCCATCGCGCGGAACGAATAAGCCATTGCTTCAGCTGCTGCGGCTTCATCGAGCCAGGCCTTTCGGCCACGCCTGGATGCTCTGCGCTTCCGACGGTACGGGAGGCACGACGGAATCCAATGGGAGTTCTTCATCTCCGGAAATGTCCGGAACCTGGCGACACATACGTCACGGAAATAGCGCTCCAGAGCCGCCACAGCACAACATTCCGTCACATCCAGGACATTCCCTCGCCATCGGCCTCACGTAGTTGACGAGAAGGCTCCGCGACCACTTCGTGCCGTGGCACTGGGCACCTTCGGATCAACGACTGCAGCCCTCCATCGGCGCCAAGCGCCCTTAAACGCTGCGGCCGCCCCACAAAAAAGGGGGCGGCCGCAGCATAATTTCGCTTTCGACTATTTAGTGGCCCAGAGTCCGGCTTCGTCGTCGAGGGAAATCGTCTCGGCCACGCGGACCTTTGCATCCGTGACGGCTTCGGCGGGAACGTCGAAGACCACCTGGTGGGAGCCCTTGCCGCCCTTGGCGGAGGCCGTCCCGTTATTGAGAATCGATCTCAATAAGATAGGGTTCTGACATGCTTTCGCTTCCACCGCGCCCCTTCCTGCCCGCCGCTCTCGCCACCGCAGCGCTCGCCCTCGCCAGCTGCGCTGCGCAACCCGCCGGGGCTGGCCTCGACACGCTGCGCGTGGCGGCGTCTTTCTACCCGGTCCAGTTCCTGGCCGAACGCATTGCCGGCGACACCGCGCACGTCATCGGCCTGACTCCGCCGGGACAGGAACCACACTCCCTCACCCTGACCGGACCGGACCTGGCCGCGCTGCGCGAATCCGGCGTCGTGCTCTACATCGGCAACGGCCTGCAGGCCGACGTCGAAAAGGCCGTCTCCGTGCTGCCCGGCGACGTGCGCGTGGCCGAACTGCTCCAAACGGCCGGACTGGACCTGCTGCCGGCCGACCCCGGGACGGAAGAACACCACGATGCAGCGGACGCCGAACACGATGACCACAACCACGGCGCCACCGATCCGCACTTCTGGCTGGACCCGGCCCGTTACGCCACCGCGGCCCGCGCAGTGGCCGACGAGTTGACCGCCGCCGACCCCGGGAACGCCGACGCATATGCCGCGAACCTTCAGGCACTGACGGTGGACCTCGAGGCCCTGGACGCGGAACTCGAAGACGGACTGGCTCTCTGCGCCGGCGACACGCTCGTCGTTGCACACTCCGCCTTCGGCTACTTCACCGATCGCTACCGCCTCACCCAGGTCGGCATCGCCGGTCTGTCCCCAGACGACGAACCCGACGCCCGCACTCTCGCTGACATCACCCAGACCGCCCAGGCGGCCGGCGTCGGAACGGTCTTCTTCGAGGAGGCCCTGCCGCCGAAACTTGCGCAGGGAGTAGCCGAGGCCGTCGGAGCCGACGTCGCCGCGTTGGAGACCGCCGAATTCGTCCCGGCCGACGGCGACTACTTAGACCTCATGCGTGCCAACGGCCGGTCCGTCCAGGCAGGGCTGGACTGCAAGTGAGCACTCCCATCCTGGCCGCCCGCGGCCTCGTCGTCGCCTACTCCGGACGCACGGCCGTGGACCGCGTGGACCTGAACGTGCGCCACGCCGAACTGGTTGCCCTGGTGGGCCCGAACGGCGCCGGGAAATCCTCGCTGCTCGCGGCCCTGGCGGGCCTGGGCCCGCATACCGGATCCGTGCTGCGCTGCGGCTGCACCGGCGCCCAGCCGACCCCCGGCATCGCCTACGTCCCCCAGTCCCCGGACCTGCGCACGGCCTTCCCGCTGAGCGCCGCGCAGGTCGTCGCCACCGGCAGCCTCGATGCCCGGCGCTGGTGGCGCCGCCCGGACGCGGCCCAGCGTGCGGCCGCGGCCGACGCCATGGAACGGCTCGACGTCGCCGACCTGGCCCACCGTCCGTTCGCGGACCTCTCCGGCGGCCAGGCCCGCCGGGTGCTCCTGGCCCGGGCGCTGGCACAGGGACCGAAGCTGCTGCTGCTCGACGAACCACACGCGGGGCTCGACGTCGAGGCCGCCACCACGCTGAACACGGCGCTGGCCGCCCTCGCGCAGGCCGGGACGGCCGTGCTGGCCTCGGTGCACGACCTGGACCTGGTCCGCGGCGCATTCACCCGCACCATCGTGCTGGACCGCCGCATCCTGGCCGACGGACCCACCTCCGAGCTGCTCCCCGCCGTCGGTTCCCTGGCGCCCTGGCTGGTGGCCTGATGTCCGAGGCACTTCACTGGCTTCTGGGCCCCTTCGCCCACGACTTCATGCAGCACGCCGCGATCTCCTGCCTCGCGCTGGGCATTGCCGCGCCGATCGCCGGGATCTGGGCCACGCACCGGCGGATGGTCTACCTGACGGACGCCATGAGCCACGCGGTACTCGCCGGGGTCGCGGCCGCTTCCCTCCTTGGCGGCTCGCTGCTGCTGGGCGGACTCGGCAGCGCGGCCGTGATGGCCGTCGTCGTCGCCCTGCTCGTGGCCCGCAGCCGGCTGGCCGAGGACTCCGCGATCGGCATCGCCGGCCAGGGGCTGTTCGCGCTCGGGGTCATTGGGGTCTCGCTGGGGTCGGACCCGCGCGCGCTCTCCCACGCCCTGTTCGGCAACCCGCTCACCGTCACCGCCACGGACCTGGCCCTGCAGGCGGGGTTGGCCGCCCTGGTGCTCGGCACCGTCGTGCTGTTCCTGCCCGTGCTCACGGCCACCACGTTCGATGCCGGCCATGCCCGCTCACTCGGGGTCAAGACCACGGTGCTCGACGTGGGGCTGGTGCTCGCTCTCGGCTTGGTCGTCGTGGTGGGGATGACGACCGTCGGCGTGCTGATGGTCGTGGTGCTGTGCATCGCCCCGGCCGCCGGAGCCGGGCTGGTGGCCCGCACCCTCGCCGGCACGCTGGCCACCGCCGTCGGGTTGGGCACCGCAGCCTCCCTCGGCGGCCTGCTCGCCGCCTACCACCTCGCCCTCCCTGCCGGCCCGGTGATCGCCGTGGCCGCCGTCCTGCTCGTCGCCGTCTGCGCGCTGCCCCGTCTGGCCGTTCGCACCCACCGCCCCGCCCCCGAAGGAGCCCCCGCTTGAACGATTACCGCATCCCCGTCACCGTCCTGACCGGATTCCTTGGATCCTGCAAGACCACCCTGCTCAACCGCATCCTCACCGAAGAACACGGCCGCCGGATCGCCGTTATCGAGAACGAATACGGCGAGGTCGGCATCGACGACGCCCTCGTCTACAACTCCGAGGAGGAGGTGTTCGAAATGAACAACGGTTGCATCTGCTGCACCGTGCGCGGGGACTTGATCCGGATCCTGGGCACGCTGCTGCGCCGCCGCGAGACGTTCGACCGGATCATCATCGAAACCACTGGGCTGGCCGACCCGGCGCCGGTGGCCCAGACCTTCTTCTTTGACGACGAACTGCGCTCCGCGCTCCGGCTGGACGCGATCGTCACCCTGGTGGATGCCCGGCATATCCTGGAACACCTCGACGACGCGAGGCCCGAGGGCGTGGAGAACGAGGCGCTGGAACAAGTGGCCTTCGCCGATCGGATCGTGCTGAACAAGACCGATCTCGTGACGCCTACGGAGCTGGAGCGCGTGCGGCGGCGCCTGCTCTCGATCAACGCGATGGTGGAGATCCTGCCGGCCACCCGGGCCGACGCGGACCTGGGGCGGATCCTGGACGTCGGCGCGTTCGACCTGGACCGCGTGCTCGAATCCGAGCCGGGCTTCCTGATGGACCTGGAGCACGAGCACGACGCCACCGTGACGAGCGTGGGCATCGAGCGCCGCGGCGTGGTCGACGGCGACCGGCTCCAGGTTTGGCTCACCGACTTGCTGCGCGAGCGTGGAGTGGACCTCTTCCGCTCCAAGGGCATCCTCGACGTCGACGCCCTCCCACGGCCTTATGTGTTCCAGGGCGTCCACATGCTGCTGGATGCCGAGGACGGCCGCCCGTGGCCCGAAGGCCAGGAGCGGCTGAACCGGTTGGTGTTCATCGGGCGCAACCTGGACCGCGCCGAGCTCGAGGCCGGATTCGACGCCTGCCTGGCGAGGGTCGTCGCATGAGGGTGCTCTGGAGCGCGCCGCTGGCCGAGCAACCCGCCGCTATTTCCGTCTCGGGCGCCTTGGCGGCCGTCGCCGGAACCGACGGCGCGTTGCGTGTGCTCGATTCCGAATGCGGGCGCCTGGTCGCGGAGGTCAACCCGGGGCTCGACATGCTCACCGACGTCGCGGTCTCGCCGTCCGGAACGGCCGTCGCCCTCACCGGCGCGCGCGGACACGGCGTGTGGGAATCCTCCGGAATCCTGGTGAAGGAATCCGGCGCCTGGTGCACCCGGGCCGTCTGGGCGGACAACGGGCGGTTGGCCGTCGCGGCCGGCAAGTCGGTGGTTGTCTATGCGGCGGACGGGTCCCCCGCGTGGCGGACCGAGCCGGGCCGGCACACGCTCACGGACGTCGCGTGGGACGCCAAGCAGCGCAGCGTCGCGGCCAGCGGCTACGGAGGGGTGCGCATGTTCGCACGCCACTCCCCGCGCCCGGTCCACGAGTATGCGCATGCCGGGCCGAACCTCTGTGTCGCCGTCTCCGCGACGGGGCGATGGGTCTGCTCCGGCAACCAGGACGCGGTCGGCCGGGTGTGGAAGACCAACGGCGGGGACCTGCAGATGCCCGGACTGCACACGAAGGTCACGAAGGTCCGCTTCGATCCGACCGGGCGCTGGCTGGCCAACACCGGGCATTCGGTGCTCCCGGTGTGGGACTTCGGCGGCGCCTCGGGCCCCGCCGGCTCGCGGCCCAGGATGCTGGGTGGGCACGGGTCCGTCGTCGACTTCGCCTGGCGCGGTTGTTCCCTTGGTGTCGTGGCGTCCGTCGGATCCGAGGGCGA
This sequence comes from Paeniglutamicibacter sulfureus, assembly GCF_039535115.1. Taxonomy (NCBI): domain Bacteria; kingdom Bacillati; phylum Actinomycetota; class Actinomycetes; order Micrococcales; family Micrococcaceae; genus Paeniglutamicibacter; species Paeniglutamicibacter sulfureus. Next base: position 3,425,845 of record NZ_BAAAWO010000001.1, on the reverse strand, counting down.
GGTGCGGGTCTGGTCGGTGCCGGACCAGCAGCCCGGCCGGCCGGCAGTGCCGTTGGCGGACCTGGGGTACGACGACGCCGTCCGCGTCGCCTGGATCGACCTGGACACGCTCGCCGTGGCCAGGCCGGACCGCGTCGACGCGGTCCGGCTGGAACCATAGGCCGTGGGCAGGGACACGACATGGCAGCCCCTCTGGGCGCAGCTTCCCGACGGCGGCCGGTTCCTCGTCACGGCCGAGGCCGCACAGCTGATCAGTGCGTTCGGCGGTGCGCTGCATTGCTACGAGCACACCGGCGGCTGTCGCACGCGGGCACTGCATTTCTCACTGAACCGGCCGAAACGGGCGCTGGACTGCGCGCTGGTCCCGGTGGACGAGGCCGCAAGTGCCGACGACGGCGATCTGCAGCTGAGCATCGGCGCCTCGCTGGCGTCCATGCTTGATGGCGCGACCCTTGACTTCGGCCGCCACTCCGGCCGCGAGCGATTCCTGTGGCGTCGGCTCCCGGCGCTGCGGACGCCGTCCTGCACGTGCCTGAGGTCCGTCGGGGCGCCGGCGGGCAAGCGTTCACCGTGCCTGGACGACTCCGGCGTGACGTTCCGGGACCTGTAGGGACCGGGGCTCCCTGGTTGTCCCGGGCCCCGAGCGCGTCCTTGATCAGTTCCACCGTCGGCAGCCCGACGAAGCCTGCAGGGGTCCGGTAGATTCGGCAGGCCCGCGGGGCCCGGGTTCCCGAACTGGCGGTCCCTGCGGTTACCGTGGAACCATGAGCGTCCTTCGCACCGCGCGTGCCGCCTCGAGGCTTCAGGCCTCCGATCCCGCCTGGGCGATGCTCCGAGCCCGCAATGCGGACGTCGCTGTCGCAATTCTCAGCCGCCACCTGGCCGGCGATGAGCGCCGGCTGCCCGCACCGGTGCTCTTCGAGAAAGTCGACTCCGACCTTGAGGAACTTCGCGGCGAAGGCTTCGAGCTGCCCCAGGCCGCGCAGGCCTATTGCACGGAATGGCGCAACCAGCAGATCCTCGTCCGCCGTTCCGCCGACGACTCCCGCGAGGAGACCTTCGAACTTTCCCCTGGTGCGCTCACCGCCATCCGCTTCGTCACACAGCTCGCCGAACCCCGCCAGGCTGTCACCGAGTCGCGACTCGCCACGATCCAGGAACGACTTCGGTCGCTCGCCCGGGACACCGACCCGGACGTGGCCAATCGGCTGGGCGCGCTGCACTTCGAGCGGGATCGGATCGATGCGCAGATCGCCCGCTTGGTTGCCGGGGAGATCGATGTGCTCCCCGCCGACCGAGCACTGGAACGCATCCGCGACATCCTCGGGCTTGTCGAGGAGGTGCCCGCCGACTTCGCCCGGGTGCGCGGCGAGTTCGAGCAACTCAACCGCAAGTTGCGCGAGCGACTAGTCGAGGCAGAAGGGCCGCGGTCTTCCGTGCTGGAGGACATCTTCCGTGGGGTGGACCTGCTCGCCGAATCCGACGCCGGTCGCAGTTTCGCCGGGTTCTATTCGCTGCTGCTTGATCCCGAACGCGGACTCGAGTTCGAGGAATCCCTCACCGCGGTGATGGACCGCGGCTTCGTCAAGGACCTCGCCCCCGCGCAGGTCCGCACGCTGCGCCGGCTGCTGCCCAACCTGCAGGACCGCGGTGCCGAGATCCACACGGTGCTGACCACTTTTAGCCGCAGCCTGCGCCGCTTCGTCCAAAGCCACGACCTGCAGCGCGAGCGGCTTATCAGCCGCCAGCTGCGCGCCGGCTTACGTGAGGCCCTCAACGCCTCGGAGACCGTCAAACCGTATGCGAAGACGGACCTCACCCTGGACTTGACCAGCGTCCCGCTCTCCAGCGTGTCCGCGCTGAAACTCCACAACCCCGGCGATTTTGAGTCGGGAACCGAGGTTGTCTCCCACGAATCCGAACTCGTTGACGTCGGCGAACTGCTGGCGCTGGCCCGCGCCTCGGATATCGACATGGCGGAGCTGGAGGCGAACATCAACCTGACCATCGAGGCTCAGGGAGCAGCAACCATCGCCGAGGTCCTTGCCAATCACCCCGCGTCCCAGGGCGTGGCCAGCGTCGTCGGGCTGCTGGTGCTCGCCCAGGAACACGGCACCGCCGTCGGTGGGCGCGAGACCGTTCAATGGGACGGGCGCCGCGGCACCCTGGACCGCCACCTGTTCACCGGAAGGATTCCCGCATGAGCAACCCCGTCCCCGTCCCTCCGGACGCCGCGTTCCCCGAACACGGAGCAGGGACTGAAACCCGGGCCAGCCTGTGGGAGGGCGACGGCGGCACCCTGCGTGAACCCTCCCGCCGCGCCCTGGTCCAGCTGCTGCGTGGCCCCTATCTCTCCGCGACGAGGCACTCGAACCTGTGGTCGGCCCTGCTCGCCGACGAGGACGAGATCCGTTCCCGGCTGGCGGACATGTTCCTGGAGCTCATCGCTGACCACGAATCCCAGGTGGCGTTCGTGCGCAACGTCCAGGCCGACGTGGACGCTCCGCGCGTGATGCGCACCGCCACACTGACCTTCCTGGACACGGCCTTGCTGTTGCACCTGCGGCAACAGCTGCTGCACGACTCCCACGGGTCCCGGACGATCGTGGGGGCGGACGAGGTCGCGGACCAGCTGCAGGTCTACCGGGGCAGCGACAACGCGGACCCGGCCGGGTTCACCAAGCGCATCAACGCATCGTGGACCAAGATGGTCAAGTTCGGCTTGCTGGCACCGACCAGCACCGAGGGACGATTCGAGGTCTCCCCCGTGATGCGGTTGGTGTTCGGGCCCGAGGAAATTGCCGCGGTCCGTGCCGAGTACCGCCGACTCGCTGGCTCTCCCGCGTTGCCGGAACCCCCGCTGCCGAACGAGGCAACGGAAGATGACGGGGAGGAACCTTCATGAACGCGATCCACCCGGGCCAATGGCGTCTGGAAAGCATCGAACTGCTGAACTGGGGCACGTTCCAGGGGCACTGGTCGGTACCCGTCGCCCGGCGTGGCTTCCTGGTCACCGGCCCCTCGGGTTCGGGCAAATCCTCGCTTCTGGACGCGGTTTCCGCGGTCCTCACCCCGCGTGGCAAGTTGCGCTTCAATGCGGCGGCGAACGACGGCGGAGCGCGCGGCGATGACCGTAGCCTCGTCAGCTACATCCGCGGCGCGTGGCGGCGCAGTGCCGACGAGGAAACGGGCGAGGTCGCCAGCGAGTACCTGCGCCCGGGCGCCACTCACAGTGGGATTCTGCTGCGCTACGCCGACGGCACCGGCGGCCGCCCCGTGATCCTGGCCAAGCTCTACCACTTGCGCCGGGGCAGCAACACGCCCTCGGACGTGCAGGAGCTCTCGCTGATCCTGCAGCAGGACGCCGTCCTTCCGGATTTTGTCCCGCACCTGGGCAGCGGGATCGACGTGCGCAAGATCAAGGCCGACTGGCCGGACGCGATGGCCATCACCGACAAGCACTCGAGCTTCTCCGCCCGCTTCAGCCGGCTGCTCGGGATCTCCGGGGAAAACGCGATCCTGTTGCTGCATAAGACGCAGGCTGCCAAGTCGTTGGGCAACCTGGATGAGCTCTTCCGCACCTTCATGTTGGACGAGCCGCGCACCTTCGCGATGGCGGAAAATGCGGTGGCCCAGTTCGGCGAGCTCTCCCAGGCGCACTCCGCCGTTGTCCAGGCCCGGCTCCAGCGAGACCACCTGGCGGCGATGGCCATTCCTGCCCGCACCTACGACACCAGCGCGGCTGCGGCCGCGGAGGCCGGAAACCTGCACGCTGCGGTTCCTGCCTTCAAGGACGCTTGGAAGCTGCGGCTAGCGGAGGAGGCCAGCGCCTCCGCCGGGGAGCAGCTCCTCGCAGCCGAAAATTCGGCGGCCCAGGCCACCGACCACGTACGGGACCTCTACCAGACGCTCTCCGTCGCCCGGCAGCGCGTCTCCGAAAACGGCGGAGCAGCACTCGGCACGCAGCGCGAGCGGATCGACTTGGCCGAGCGGGAACTCGCCGCCGTCACCCGGCAAGCTCGACGCCTCGCCGGCCGGCTCGAGGAAGCCTCGGTGCCCATGCCCGGGTCTTTTGCCGAACTGGAGGAACTGCGCGCAACCGCCGCCAGCGAGCATGCGGAGTGGGAAGCCGCGGAACCGGAAGCCAAGACCCGGCTGCTGGAGCTGCACGACGCCCGGGCAGCCGCCCGTCTGGAACGCGATTCCCTCGAAAAGGACATCACCGCGCTGCGTACCCGGCGTTCCAACCTTGATCGCCGGCTGCTTGAGGCACGGACCGCCGTGGCCGAGGCGGCCGGGCTGCCGGAAATGGCGCTGCCGTTCGCCGGGGAGTTGCTGGAGGTAGATGCGCAGTACTCGGACTGGACCGGTGCCATCGAACGTGTGCTGCGGCCGCTGGCCACCGTGATGCTTGTGCCCCGGGCCCATTTGTCGGCCGTTCGCAAGGCCGTGGACTCCCTGCACCTGGGAACCCGGCTAGTGTTCGAGGATGTCCCCGCCAGCCCCGAACCGCCGCGGAAAACCGACCCGGCCACCTCACTCGTACACCGGGTGAAGGTGGCCGAAGGACCGATGTCCGGCTGGCTGCATCTGGAACTGTCCAGGCGCTACGACTATGCGTGCGTGGAATCACCGGGTGACCTCGCCGTGCATGACCAGGCCGTGACCCGCGCCGGACAGGTCCGCCGGTCCCGGACCAAGTACGAGAAGGACGACCGACACCGTGTCGATGACCGCCGCAACTGGTATCTGGGATTTAGCACCGCTTCGAAGCTGGAGCACCTGATCGGCAGCCTCGCCGAGGCCCGTGGCCGGTTGGAGGCGGCCGAACGCGCCGTCGACACTTTCAGCGGGCGGCGCGAAACCGTCCGACAGCGGCTGGCCGCACTTCAGGAGCTTGTGGGCCTGACCTGGCCGGAAGTGGACACGGCTGCAGCCGAAGCCGCCCTGGCCGAACAACGCGGCCGGCTCGAGTCGTTGCTCGCCGCCAGCGACGATCTGCGTGCTGCGCAGGATGCGCAAAGCGAGGCCGAGGCCCGGCACGAAGCCGCCCGGTGCCTGGAGACCGAGCGCCGCAGCGCCGTCGCGGAAGCCGCTGCCCTGGTCAATTCCCTGGAGGGCACCATCGCCGAGCTGCGCGAACGCGCCGCCAGCGAGCCGGTCGCTGAACAGGAGCGCATCCGGTTGGAGGAGCTGTTCACCTCCAGCGCCCAGAAACGCCGAATCACCCACACCATCATCGACGATGTCGCGCTGGCCGTCAGTGGCGCGCTCTCGCAGCAGGAACGCAGCCATACGGACACTGCGCAGCGCGCGGCCCGGGACTTCGGGGCTGCCGCGCACGACTTCTGCACCGCCTGGACGGCCACTGCTGCTGACCTGGGAACCGACATCGAGGACCGTTCTGGTTACCTGGAACTTCTCGACCGGCTCGTCGCCGACGGACTTCCGCAATTCGAGATCCGGTTCTTTGGGCTGCTCGAGAGCCAGTCCCAGCAAAACGTCGCCCAGCTGGCCGCGGAAATCCGCCGTGCACCCGGTGAAGTGCGGGAACGGGTCGACCCGGTGAACCGATCGCTGGCCCGTTCGGCGTTCGACGAGGGCAGGTTCCTGCGCATCTCGGTCAAGGAAAACCGCGGCGAACTGGGGCGCCAATTCCTGACCGATCTGCAGGACATCGCCACCGGCTCCTGGATGGCCGAGGACCGGGAGGAAGCCGAACGTCGCTTCGAGACCATGCGCCGGCTCATGGGCCGACTGGCCTCATCCGAAGCGGCCGATGCGTCTTGGCGCCGGCATTGCCTGGACACCAGGCTCCATGTGAGGTTTACGGCCCTGGAGGTGGACGGTCGAGGGACCGTGGTGAATATCCATGACTCCAGTGCCGGGCTTTCGGGCGGCCAGCAGCAGAAGCTTGTCACGTTCTGTCTCGCCGCTGCGCTGCGCTACCAACTAACCCGGGACGACGAACTGCTGCCTCGCTACGGAACGGTGATGATGGACGAAGCCTTCGACAAGGCCGACGCCCGATTTACCCGCATGGCCATGGACGTGTTCCACGAGTTCGGGTTCCACATGGTGCTGGCCACGCCATTGAAGCTCTTGCAGACCTTGTCCGAGTACATCGGCGGGACCGCGGTCATCAAATGCATGGACTTCCGCGACTCGCGGATCGCCACCCTGGACTACGACGACGCGACGACCACGGAGGACAACGCCACCACCGGCAAAAGGACCGTTGCTGGCAATGCCCTGCCCGACGGCCTCGTCGCGGGCAGCGAAGCAGGGACGCTCTGGTGAGTCCGGGCCCCGTCACACCGGACGCCGCACGCGCGGCGGCCCGGACCAAATACGACCGTCACGCCGGCACGTGGGCGGCAGCCCTTTCCCTCGACACGCCACTGCTGTCGATACCGCTGCACTCTCCGACCGAGCGGGCAGCCCTGGCCGACCAGGGAGCCGCCATCGGCTGGGTGCGCTCATGGTCCGCATTCGCCGTGGCCCCGTACGCGGTGGCCTGGGGCGAACGGCGGTGGGCCAACCTCGGCACCCAGCGTGTCCCTGAACGCCTCGTGCTCGATTCCCCCTCCCTCGTGGCCCACGTGGCCGGCCGTGCCGCCCATTGGACGCGGCTCACCGAACGCTTTGCCCGGCTGCTCGCCGCCGTGCCTGGTGACACTTCTGCGTTGTCTGCCGCGTTGCCCCGCGTGGCCAAGGACGTGGTGGCACTGGACGAGCCCGACTTCACACGCCTTCTCGGGGTGCTGGACTGGCTGGCCGGGCACCCGGCATCGGGCATGTTCATCCGGCAGCTGCCGATCAGGGGCGTGGATTCCAAGTGGGTCGGCTCCCACCGCACCCTGGTGCAGCGCCTCCACCTGGCTGCGAGCGGCCACCCCGACCTCGGTCTGGCGGCCAAGCCGGACCTGGTCCGTATGCGGTTCCTCGACCCGGCGCTCGCCCCGGGCGGGCTGAGCGATGTCTCTGCTCCCCTTGCCGAGCTTGCCGCCCTCGACATCTCCCCCGGCACGGTCTTCGTCCTGGAGAACCTTGAAACCGTGCTGGCCATGCCGCCGTTCCCAGGTGCCGTCGTCGTCCACGGATCGGGATACGCAGTGGAACGACTCGGCCGGATGCCTTGGGCGCGAACGGCCCAAGTAATCTACTGGGGCGATCTGGACAGCCACGGATTCGCGATCCTGAACCGGCTGCGCTCCCATGGCGTCACAGCCCGCAGCGTCCTGATGGACATCCAAACCCTTGACGCCTATGCGGACCTGTGTGTAATGGAACCCGTCCCGTCCACCGCCCGGCTGGTCTACCTCACCGCCGCCGAGCTCGAAACGCTCCAGGTCCTCGCCGAACGGGGCAACACCCGGCTGGAACAGGAAAGGATTCCGTGGGAGCGCGCCGTGGCAACACTCTCGCGTGCTGCCGGATCCGCCGAACGAACGGTGGCAGGGCCTGGGAACACGCCCGAAACTCAGCTGTTGGAGTAAAGGACCCGTAGCGCTTCGTGCAGTCCGTGTCGGCGCTCGAGCGGATCCGACCCCGCGGTGCGCAGCGGCTCGGCTTCCTCCAGCGCGTCCCAAAAACCCTCGGTGGGCATGGAGGGCGGAGGCACGATGAACCAGCAATGGGCCAGCGGGTCGGGCGGGCAGTTGAGACCGGCTTCGTTCAGGAAAACGGAGATCGGGTTGCCGGCGGAACCCGCAGTCGGATCAAGCCGGTCTTCGCGCGGCAGGCGGTAGATGACGTGCGGCACGCCGAGCTCCAGTATTCCTGCGACGGCGAGGAAGCCAAAGCCGCTGCGGGGCACCTCCACCGCACCGGGCGGCGGGTCGGCCACGGGGACGGAGTCCCAGTCGATGGTTGGCATCTTTCCTCCTTGTTCGGCGAACGGGGAAATGGCGCCCGCGAAGCCAGACTAGTCGACGCCGGTGGGCCTCGGTAGGGGGCGTCGAGGCGACCATGGCCATTCGTTCGAGGGTGAACGGCCAGAGGGCCAAGGATGGCTCAGATCCGTCCGGCCACGACCCCGGCGAGCTCGAGCCAGGCACGCTCGCGGTTCTCCCGCAGCAGCTTCGCCTGCTCCGGCGAGGTCTCCAGGAGGACGCGGGCCAGGCGACTGCGCCTCAGGGCGGCGTGGGCAGCTGCCCGTGTTGTTCGCTTTCGGGCCACGTGGCGCGCCTTGTCGGGGTTGACGATGGCTGGATGGTCGGTGAATATCTCGGTTGAAATGCTCATGCATCAAGCCTGCAACCAGGGAGGCCGCACAGCCACCATTCGGCTATTTCCGAATCCTTACGCCGACCCCGTTGCCGGCCTAGACTGTCTTGCATGCGGATCAGCTTGACCTCGGAGGACCTGACCCGGGTGCGATTCACCGTCTCGCCCCTGTGGGAAACGGTCACCAGCGTCCGCGCCCTCCAGTTGGGCACCCGGATGCACCGCCCGTGGATCACCGATGCCACCACGCGCATACTCGCCTCCGGTGACCCGCGGAAACAGGACCACTTGCGGCTGCTGACCACCTTGATCCGCCCCACCGGGTATATCGCCGATTCACTGACCCCCACTCCCCTCCGGCAGGACACCTTCGAGGCGGGGCTCGCCGCGGTCGGCGCCGTCCCGCCGGAATTGTGGGTTCGCGACCTCGACTACCTGTTCTCCACAGGGCTGGAGGGGAGCCGGGTGAGGGAGGTGCAGGCAATCCTCGAGGACCCGGAATCCGGGATACCGCGCGTGGTTTCTGCCCTGCGCTGGTACTGGCAAACCGCGGTCGAACCGTTTTGGCCGCGGCTGCGGGCCATGCTTCTGGCCGACCTGGACTACCGGCTGGCCTTGCTGGCCGAACACGGCATCCACCAGGTCTTCAACACCCTGCACCCCAACGTCCGGCTGACCGGGGACGGCATTGAGGTCACCGCCCATTGCGACGGTTCGCACCATGCGGCCCCGGGCAACGGGCTGATCCTTGTTCCCAGCGCCTTCGTCTGGCCACGCACCCTGGTCCTGGACGTGGACCCGTTTGTCCCCACGCTGACCTATGCCCCGCGCGGCGTCGGCCGGCTGTGGGAAAACACCCGGGAGGTCAAGGACTCCCCGGTGGCCCAGCTGCTCGGGCACACCCGGGCGCAGATCCTGGCCCAGCTCGACTTGCCCATGACCACCACGCAATTGGCCTGCGCCCTGGAGCTGGCGGCGGGAACCGTCAACGGGCATCTGAAGGTGATGGCGGCCTCGGGCCTGACCGACACCATCCGCGCGGGCCGCGAGGTCTGCTACCGGCGTGCCGATCTGGGCGAGGACCTGCTGGCCCGCGCTTAACCCCGCGGCAGCGCGCGTTATTGTCCCCGATCTTGGGTAGGGTCGGGGCATGATTGATTTCAACAATGCCTCCGTGTTCAAGCTCAGCCCGTGCAACCCGGATGACGTGGCGGGGGAAGTCACGCCCCTCTTTGTTCAGGGCGAGGAGCTGCTCGCCGCGTTCAAGGGCGCGCGCGACTACGTGGTCTTCACCAACAAGCGGCTCATCGCGGTGAACATCCAGGGCCTGACGGGCAAGAAGCGCGATTACACGTCATTGCCGTATTCCAAGATCCAGGCATTCTCCGTGGAGACCGCAGGCACCTTCGACCTCGATGCCGAGCTGGACCTGTGGTTCAGCTCCCTGGGCAAGGTCCGCCTTGAATTCAAGGGCAAGGTCGATGTGCGTGCGCTCTCGCAACTCATCGGATCCTACGTCCTGTAGCGCCGCACGTCCCGACCAAACGCGGCCGGTCATGCATCCTCAGAGGGATTGGCGCCGGATGAGCCGCGTGCCGGTCTTGACCAGCATCAGGACCAGCAGCAGGATTCCCACGTAGCCGTTGATGACATAGACGATGTTGACCATCTGGGAGAATGGCAGGACCAGGCCAATGACGGTCCCGGCGACGGCCAACGCGATGGTCAGGTACTTGAATCGGGGCGTCTTGTCGGCGAAGAAACGCGAGGAGACGGTCCACAGCAGCGGCACCGCCGTCGTGTAGATGCCCGCAAGGATCATCACGGAGATCCCGGCGGCAAGCACCGGGCTCACATCGCTGGCCAGCACGAGCATCGGGATCTCGGTCCCGCCGACCTTGGCGATGTTGGCGAGGAGTCCGAGCCCGACGACGATGCAAGCCACCGAGAAGGCGATCGATCCCGCCAGCGCGCCGGAGGAAGCCTCCTTGCGGCTGCGGGCGGTCTTGCCAAGCGCCGTCAGGAAGGCGGCGAGCCACAGCATGCAGAAGCCGACGTAGGACAGGCCCGCCATGAACCAGTTCGTGGAGGCCTGCGTCAGCTCCATCCCGGCCAGCAGTGCATTGCCCTCGGCGATCCCGCCCGGGTTCCGGAGGATCCCCAACAGCCCCAGTGCGATCGCAACCACGACGATCAGCGGGCCGATCTTGCCGATGACGTCGACCAGCGACTTGAGCCCAAACCAGACGCTGATGCCGACGACCACCGCCAGTCCGATGCCGCCGGCGTAGCGCGAGAGCCCATAGTGCTCCTCGAAGACGGCCCCCGCTCCGGCGACCATCACCGTGAAGCTCAGGAAGACGAACAGGATGGAGAAGAAGTCAAAGAATGTCCCCAGGTGCTTGCCGCAGTAGTAGTGGAAGATCATCGAGGGCCGCTCGAATTTCTTCGCCTGGCCGACCACGAAGAATTCGACGGCAACATATGTCATGAGCACCAGGACCAACAGCCCGGTGCCGAAGACCCCCCAGTAACCGTAGGACGTGAAGTACTGCAGGATCTCCTGGCCGGTGGCGAAACCGGAACCAATGAGGAACGCGATGATTGCACCGGCGTAGCTGAGAACGCGCAGGACGCTCACCTTCTCGACAGTGTCCAAGTGCGCCCTGGTGAATGCCTTCTGTGCCATACCTTGCACTTCTCCCGAAAGTAACCGACGCCGGTGCACGCACGTCAACTCCTGATATATCAATACTCCACGAACGATATGTTTGATATGTGATCCAGTCAACAACTTTTTGAAAGATGACGCGGGTCACAGGGTCGCGGCGGAGCCTTCCCGGCAACGGGGAGCACCGCGGAGCACGAGAATCCTCGGATTCTCAGGTAGGCGGCCCCCGCGAACCGCCCGCTGGCCAAGTAGGCGACCGCGGCTGGCTCCGGGCGCACGCCCGGCGCGAGCGCGGCTTCCTCGATCCCGGCCACACGCATGCTGTTTTGGCAGGCGCAGACCTCGATGCCCACTTCGGCCGCCAGCGGGGCAACATCCGAGTTCAGGTGCGGGACGGCGGACAGCTGGGCGACGCAGGGACCCCGGACGACGACCTCGATGGCCGTGTCCGGCAATTTGGTGCGCGCCTTGCATGCAATCCGGGCGGCGGCTAGGTCTTGGAATAACCTTGTCCCGGGTCCGGCGAAGTGCAGCAACAGTCTTTGGATCGCGGGCGGACATCTTCGTGTTTGGTGGCGGATGCCCCAGCCTGTCGACTGCCGGCCCGCCGGCGCCGCGCTACCAGGCGTCGCGCGGGCTCAGCCGGGCCGCCGCCATCGAGGCACCCAGGATGATGGTGCGCATGAAGCGCTCCGCGGCCTCGATGAGCAGGCGTTCCCCGTCCTCCACCGCTTCCTCCAGGGTCATCGGGATCGGGACAATCGAGGCGATGGCATCGATCCCGATGTCGTGCACGTCGCGGCAGCCCTTGCCCAGCGTCCCGGCCAGCGCCACCACGGGCACCCCGTGCAGGGACGCGCGGCGCGCGACCTCCGCGGGAACCTTGCCCCGGGGAGTCTGGAAGTCGATGGCGCCTTCGGCGGTGATGACCAGGTCGGCCCCGCGCAGCAGCCCGTCCAGGTCGATCCCGGCCAGACCGGAGTCCAGGATCGCCTCGAAGCGCGGCATCAGCACCGCCCCGACGGCGGCCAAGCCGGCACCGAGCCCGCCGGAGGCGCCGGTTCCCGGCGCGTTCGCGAAATCGGTGGCCCGGGCAGAGTCCAGGGAATCGCGGCGCAACACCGCGGCCCAGTGTTCGAACCCGGCAGACATGGCCTCGACCTGTTCCGGGGTGGCGCCCTTTTGCGGGCCGAAGACGCGGGCCACGCCGCGCGGACCGGTGAGCACGTTGTGCTGGTTCAGGGCAAGGGTGATTTCCACGGTGCCCGCGGCGATGGCCGGGTGCAGAGAGGCCATGTCGATCCTGTCGACGCGCGCCAGGTGGTTGCCGCCGGCCGGGACCTCGCGCCCGGCGGCGTCCAGGATCCGCGCGCCGAGTGCCGCCAGCGCGCCCATGCCGCCATCGGAGGTCCCGGAATCGCCGCACCCGACGAGCACCTTCTGCGCACCGGCGTCGATGGCAGCGACGATGAGCTCGCCGACCCCGTGGCTCGTGGTGGTTCCGGGATCCCGCTGGTCCCGCGGAACCAGTCGAAGCCCTGCCGCGGCGGCCATTTCGACCACTGCGGTGCCGGTGGCCTCGCCGCCGAGCATGGCGTAGTGGGAGTCGACCGGGTCACCGACGGGGCCGGTGACCCGGGCAGGGACCAGCCGGCCGCCGGTGGCGCAGGCGAGCGTCTCGGCGGTGCCTTCCCCTCCGTCCGCAATCGGAACGGCCTTGACCACCGCGCCGGGCAGGGCGCGGCGGACACCGGCGCCGATGGCCTGGGCGACGGCTGCGGCATCGAGGGATTCCTTGAATCCGGAGGGGGCAACCAGGATGCGGCGGGGCAGGGCGTTGGACATGATGATGGTTCCTTAACTGTTGGGGAAGGTATTCGGGGGGTGGATGTGTGGCTAGAGGAAGAGCGGCATGCCCATCGCGGGCCAGATCCAGAGCGCGAAGACCAGCACCAGGGCGACCATGACCGGGGCCAGCACTGCGCTGAGCCGCAGCAGGTCCGCAGGCTTGTAGGTCTCCACGCCCTCGATGTCGGAGAAGAGGTTGACGGGTTTCGCGCTGCTGGTCAGCGTGTGGCAGAAGCCGGCCGCGGCGGTGGATGCGAAGGCGATCGCCACGGCGTTCACGCCAAGGCCGGGGGCCAGTGAGACGACCAGCGGGATCAGCACCGCCGAGCGAGCCGAGCGCGACTGGATGACCAGGTGCGCGGCTGCGGACATGACGACCACCAGCACGGTGAACACCCACGGGGCCGCGGCTCCCAGCCCGTCGACCGGGCCCAGCACACTGAGCGCCAGCCATTGCGCGGCACCGGTCCCGACCAGGGCGGTGCCCAGGGTCAGGGTGGCGGCCATGAAGATGAGCATCGACCACGGCACCGCTTTCAGTGCCTTGGTCAGGCCGACGGAGCCGAAGCCCGGGCTGGCCACGAGCAGGGAGCCGAGCAGTGCGACGATGGCGGGGTGCAGGTGGTGCAGCGGTTCGGTGCACCAGAGCACCACCACCGCGCAGATCAGCAGGGCTGCCCTTGACTGGCCGACGGTCAGCGGCCCGGTCAGCGGCACCGGGGAGTGTTCCTGCAGCTGCTCGATGCCAACCGCCAGCGGCAGTCGCCGGTCCCCGGGCCGGGTGAAGAGCCACAGCACCAACTCGGCGCACAGGTGCGAGGAGACGAAGGCCAGCGGCAGGCCGTAGAGCAACCACCCGGCGAAGGAGAAGCCCTCGTATCCGGAGGCGGTGAGGATCTGGCTGGTGATCAGGTGAGCCCCGGCACCCAGGTAGGAGGCCACAGCGGAGAGCAGGATGACCGAAGGGAAGACCAGCGACAGCGCCAGCACCACCCGACGGCGCTCCTGCAGGGCCCGGGCCAGCGCAATGAACACCGGGATGGCCAGGGCCGCCCGGCCGGAGGTTGAAGGCACCGCGAACGCGGTGGCGACCAACACCCCGGTGGTCAGGTGCACCAGTTGGCGGGGGCTGCGGGCACCTGCGACGATGTAGGCCGCTGCCCGGGTGGCCAGGCCCGTGGCGGTGATCCCGGCCGCGATCACGAACGCCGCCAGCAGCAGCCAGATGGTGTCCTCCCCCAGCGAGGAGAAAAGCTGGTCTTCGGGCAGGACTCCCATCAACACCAGCACCAGTGCGGCGCCGAGGGCCACGTAGGTGTCACCGACCGGCGAGAAGATCCACAGCCAGATGGCGACGGCGAAGACCGCGAGCGTCAGCGCGCCCTGGGCCGACAGCGCCGTCGGGGTCCCGGCAGCCTGGCCGAAGGTGCTTGTGGCACACCAGATCAGGAACGCCGCGAGCAGCGCCGCGGCGAGAAGGGCCGCGATGCGCCGGCGGTTGTCGCGTGGGCGCTTGGGACGGGGTGCCGGGGAAAGTACCGCCGGCGCTGGCGTTGCATAGCGGAAATGGGCGGGGGTGCCGGTGGCGGCGTCGGTGGTGTTCACGATTCCTCCCCGAGGGTGGTGGCGAGCCTGTCTGCGAACGCGTCGTCCTGGCGGCTGGCGGGTGCCAGTGCCTCGAGCGGCACCGAGAGCCCGAAACGGGTTCCGGAACCGTCCCCGGATTCGACCCAGGCGGTGCCCTGGTGTGCCTCGGCAACCGCCTTGACCACGGCAAGGCCCAGGCCCATTCCGGGGTCGCTGCCCTCTGCGCTGCGGTAGCTTTCAAGCAGCGCCCGGGCACGCTCGGGATCCAGCGGCGGGCCCGGATTGGCCACCCAGAAGCTGGCGGAGCCGTCGGCGACAGAGGAACCGATGCGGATGGTGTCGCCCGTTTTGGTGTGGGCAACGGCGTTCTCGATGAGTTGGCGCACCGCATCGGCGATGCGGTTCCGGTCCAGCCACGCGTCGGCGTTGCCGGTCGCCTCGATGCGGAAGTACCGTTCGGGGTGGGTGCCGGGAAGGGATGCCTCGGCGGCGACATCGGCCGTCACCTCGCCAACCGAGACGCGGGCGGGCTTCACGAAGCCCGGGTTCCCGCTTTGGGCCAGCACATCGAGGTCCGCGAGCGTGCGTCCCATCCGGGCGATCAGCCTCTGGGCACCGCAGGCGATGCGGGCGCGTTCGGCACCCGGCAGGTCCTCGTCGACCAGTTCGTGCAGGGCCGCGGCGACCCGGCGTTGGGGTTCGTTGAGGTGCTCGCGGGCCTCGGCGATGAAGTGGCGCTGTGCCAGGTGGGAGGCCTCGACCCGGTCAAGCATCGCGTTGAGCGTCTCGGCCAGCTGGGCCAGGTCGTCCCTGCCCTCCACCGGGATGCGTGCCGAGAGGTCGTGGGCGGTGATGGACTCGGCGGTTTCCCGCACGGTCCGGATCGGGCGCGTGATCTGCCGGGCCACCAGCCAGGCGATCCCGGCGGTCAGCGCCAGTCCTCCCGCCGCCACGCCGAAGAGCATGACCGCCTGCCGGTTGGCTTCCTCCTGCGCGGCCCCGGTGAACTGCGCGACCACCAGATGCGCCTGCCTTTCCGGCGGCGTGCCTGCGGGTTCACCGGCGGCGACGGCCTCGGCCTTGCCCCAGCGCACCGTTCCGTGGGCGCTCTCATAGACGCCGGCGGTCTTTGGGTCGCGGAGGATCCGTTCGACCAAGGCGGCGTCGCCCACCAAAATGCTGCCGTCATCGTCGGCCACGCCCCGCGCGGCCAGCACTGTCCCGCCGGCCACGCCGACGATCTCCTCGCCGGCCAGCGGCTGCTGCCGGGCGAGATAGCGTTCCATCAGTGCGCCCATCGAGGTGAAGGGCAGTGCCGTCCTGGGGTCACGTCCCTCGGCGGCGAAGGTGCGGAACTCCTCGATCTCCTGCACGACGCCCACGTTGGCGGCCTCCGCGACCTGTCCGGACATGACGGAGCGCATCGTCACTGTCACAGCGAGCAGTGCCAGGGCGGTGGTCAGCACGATCCAGCCCACTATGCGCCAGCGCGCCGACACGGCCGAGCCCTGGCGCTCATGGGTTTCAGTCCTGGTCATGGTCGCGCTCCTGGGAAGGGGCCTGGGCCGACGGTCCCGACGGGGAGGCAAGCTCAACCACGATGGGGTGCTGGTGCGGCAACGGCGGGTTGGCGGTATTGGCCAGTATTTGGCTGGCGGTCGCCAGTCCGGCCGGAATGGCCAAGACGACGAGCAGGAGAAGTATGCGGCGAATCATGTTCCCAACACTAGAAATGCCTTGTGAGAGGAGAATGATGGGTCAGTGAGAGGCAAATGAGAGCCATGCGGGAGCTTTCGTGGGGACGACCGGCAACCCAAACGCGTCCAGGGCCACGCTAGTCGGGGCCAGCGCCATTCACAGACAACGCACAGGCCGGTGCAGGCATCGATTCGCGTGGACTCGTCGTTGAACCCAGTAGCGAACCCAGCCAAATCAACCGACGGAGACTATTGCTTTTGACGCCCGCAGCCTCGACCACGGCTACCGCCACGCTTCCGGATCCGCGGCATGACGATATCCCTTCGGTCGTGCCGTCGCGCGCCCGGACCGTCGTGTTGCTCGGCATCGATGGAGCAGGCAAGACCACCGTCGGGACAACGCTGGTGGCCGAACTCCGGGAAGCGGGCACGCCGGCCCAACTCCTGCGCAATCCGGCCGGACGCCGTTGGATGTCACGTGTGGCAGAACGATTCGGAACCGCTTTGACTCCGGTTTGGGCTAACCGGCTGGAATCTGTCGTGCGCCTTGTCAACGTTCTGCTCGCCCACGCGCGAGCATCGGGCTTCGCCGGCACCACCGTGATGGATCGGCACTTGGCGTGCCAGCTGGTCCTGCGTTCAGTCCGCGGACTGCCCCAGGGGGTGCTGTTGCCATGGCTGCTTTCCCGCCTGCCGCAGCCGGACGCGATGATCCTGATTGATGTTCCCGCCGGAATTGCCCACGCCCGCATCGTTGCGCGCGGGGAGGATAGCGAAACACTTTCCTACTTGCAGTCGGCGCGAGAGGCATACCTGGAGATTGCGTTGGCCAGAGGCTGGCACATCATCGACGGTTCCGGCACTCCGCAGCAGGTAGCCGCCACAACGCGACGGGCCGCGACAAGCAACGGTTGACCACGGCGCTCGGCACCATCTGTGCCACGGTTCCCGGACGGCTGAGCGGCACGGCCCTTTGCTCCTGACGTAGTGCGATCCTTCGGCGTGCACTTCCACAGATCGCCGATTCTTGTCGACCTTCAAATATCCCTTCCTTCTTCTACGGTTGCCGCCGATGAGGAGGCCACTTTCGCTTTTGTTGCTGGAATACATGTGTGGACGGCCACAAATTTAGATTTCGCGAAGAAGTGCAAATCTTTCCTCCGATACCCCCTAGCTGACTCTGGAAAAGTGCGGAAATGTAATTCCTACGCAGAAAGAACGCCGGAACAACCTACCGGGATCATGAAGACGATCCTGGCCCGGCACCCGGCAATCCAGCAAGGAGAAGGCAATGACCGAGCAAAATTCGACCGAGAACCGCATCGCTGCAATCGAAGAGGATTGGGCAAGCAACCCGCGATGGACCGGCACCACTCGTGATTACTCGGCAGCAGACGTCGTGAAGCTCCAGGGCTCCGTGCAGGAAGAGCACACGCTGGCCAAGCGCGGTTCGCAGAAGCTTTGGAAGCAGCTCACCGAGGAAGCCCCGTCCGGCGGATACACCAACGCACTGGGCGCCCTGACCGGCAACCAGGCAGTGCAGCAGGTCAAGGCCGGCCTTCGAGCCATCTACCTTTCCGGTTGGCAGGTCGCGGCCGATGCAAACCTTTCGGGCCAGACCTACCCGGACCAGTCGCTCTACCCGGCCAACTCGGTTCCGCAGGTCGTGCGCCGCATCAACAACGCGCTGCTTCGCGCCGACCAGATCGAGCACGCCGAGGGCATCAAGTCCGTCGAGGACTGGCTCGTCCCGATCGTGGCCGACGCCGAGGCCGGCTTCGGCGGCCCGTTGAACGCCTACGAACTGATGAAGTCGATGATTTCCTCCGGCGCCTCGGGCGTCCATTGGGAAGACCAGCTCGCTTCGGAGAAGAAGTGCGGCCACCTCGGCGGCAAGGTCCTCATCCCGACCCAGCAGCACGTTCGCACCCTGAACGCCGCCCGTCTGGCAGCCGACGTCGCCGGAACCCCGTCGGTTGTCATCGCCCGCACCGACGCCGAGGCAGCAACCCTGATCACCTCGGACGTCGATGACCGCGACAAGCCGTTCATCACCGGCGAGCGCACCGCCGAGGGCTTCTACAAGGTCACCAACGGCATCGAACCCTGCATCGCCCG
Organism: Paeniglutamicibacter sulfureus; assembly: GCF_039535115.1. NCBI lineage: Bacteria > Bacillati > Actinomycetota > Actinomycetes > Micrococcales > Micrococcaceae > Paeniglutamicibacter > Paeniglutamicibacter sulfureus. The sequence goes on along the minus strand of NZ_BAAAWO010000001.1, from coordinate 3,407,695 downwards.
GGCCAAGGCCTACGCGCCGTACTCCGACCTCATCTGGATGGAGACCGGCACCCCGGACCTGGAGCTGGCCCGCAAGTTCGCCGAGGCAGTCAAGGCCGACTTCCCGGACCAGATGCTCTCCTACAACTGCTCCCCATCCTTCAACTGGAAGAAGCACCTGGACGATGCAACCATCGCCAAGTTCCAACGCGAACTTGGCGCCATGGGCTTCACCTTCCAGTTCATCACCCTCGCCGGCTTCCACGCCCTGAACCACTCGATGTTCAACCTGGCCCACGGCTACGCCCGTGACGGCATGAGCGCCTACGTCGAACTCCAGGAAGCGGAATTCGCCTCCGAGGCACGCGGCTACACGGCCACCAAGCACCAGCGCGAGGTGGGCACCGGCTACTTCGACGACATCGCCACCGTACTGAACCCGAACGCCTCGACCCTTGCCTTGGCCGGGTCCACCGAAGCCGGACAGTTCCACTAAACACCCACCGGGCGGTTTCCCGCCCACGGCACCGGCGGGGTCGACCTGACACGGTCGGCCCCGCCGGGGCACCCGCCTCGGAGCACCAGCATCCAGGCACACCACCACCCACAAGCATTTGATTCAAGAAGGAGTCACAGCCATGAACGATCCAATCACCCTGAACGGTATTACTTTGGTCGCTGCCCCAGTCCGCCGGCAGGAAGAGATCCTCACGCCCCAAGCGCTGGACTTCTTGGCCCAGCTCCACAAGGCATTTGACGGTCGCCGTGCAGAACTCATGCAGACCCGCCAGCTGAACCGCGCCCGGATCGCCAACGGTTCGGACCCGAAGTTCCGCCCCGAGACCAAGTCGATCCGCGACGACGAGTCGTGGAAGGTCGCCCCCATCGCCCCAGGCCTGGAGGACCGCCGCGTGGAAATCACCGGCCCCACCGACCGCAAGATGGCCATCAACGCCCTGAACTCCGGCGCCAAGGTCTGGCTGGCGGACCTCGAGGATTCCTCGACCCCCACCTGGTCCAACGTCATCAACGGGCAGCTGAACCTGCGCGCGGTGCTGGACCGCACCATCGATTTCACCTCCCCCGAGGGCAAGGAATACAAGCTGGCCGGCGAGAAGCTCACCGACCTGCCCACCATCGTGGTCCGCCCCCGCGGCTGGCACCTGCCGGAGAAGAACCTCCTGGTTGCCGGCAAGCCCGTTTCCGGTGCGTTGGTCGACTTCGGACTGCATTTCTTCCACAATGCGCAGCGCCTGATCTCCCAGGGCAGGGGCCCGTACTTCTACCTGCCGAAGATCGAGAACCACCTGGAGGCACGCCTCTGGAACGACGTCTTCGTGCTGGCACAGGACCTGATTGGCATCCCGCAGGGCACCATCCGCGCCACCGTCCTCATCGAAACCATCACGGCCGCCTTTGAAATGGAAGAGATCCTCTACGAACTGCGCGAGCACGCCTCCGGGCTGAACGCTGGCCGCTGGGATTACATCTTCTCCATCATCAAGAACTTCCGTTCCCGCGGCCCGCGCTTTGTGCTCCCGGATCGCGGCATGGTGACCATGACGGCGCCGTTCATGCGCTCCTACACCGAGCAGCTGGTGCGTGCCTGCCACCGCCGCGGTGCCATGGCCATCGGCGGCATGGCTGCCTTCATCCCCAACCGCAAGGATCAGGCCATCAACGCCATGGCCTTCGAGAAGGTCCGTGCAGACAAGACCCGCGAGGCCAACGACGGCTTCGACGGTTCCTGGGTTGCCCACCCGGACCTGGTTCCGGTGGCCCGAGAGGTCTTCGACGCGGTCCTGGGCCAGAACCCCAACCAGCGTGAGCGGACCCGCGAGGACGTCACCCCGGATGACAAGGAGCTGCTGAACATCGCGGGCACCGAAGGCAAGATCACCGAGGGCGGCATCCGCAACAACATCGAGGTGGGCATCCGTTACATGGAGGCCTGGCTGCGCGGCAATGGTGCCGTTGCCATCCACAACCTCATGGAGGATGCTGCAACCGCAGAGATCTCGCGTTCGCAGATCTGGCAGTGGATCCAGCAGGCAGCCATCACCGACACCGGTGAATTGGTTTCCCGCGCCTGGGTCGAGGCCATGACCGAGGAGGAATTCGAGAAGCTCTCCCGCTTCGAAGGCGACCGTTTCGAGGATGCCCGTGAGATCTTCGAGGCCTGTGCCCTGCGAGAGGACTTCCCGACCTTCCTCACCGTCCAGGCGTACAACCGCTTCCTGCGAGAGGCAAAGTCCCTGGAAACGGCCGCCGCGTAAACAGTCTTCGGTGGCGGGGTCAGGGGGCAAGCGCAACGACGCGACCACCCCTTGGATCCCGCCACCAAGAAACAACTTCATAACCTTCGATCGTCCCCACCGGCAGAACTGCCCCAGGCGGGGACGATCGTTTTTTATTCGTACAATCCACCTTTTGGGATTCATTGGCATACACATTTCCCGAACTGACTATGGGTGCTGGGCTGATGTGCATTGGGGGATCCCAGGATCGACCAATACACGCACTCGCAAAGCAAATCAGGAGATCCAATTGGACGATCACGAAGCAGATAATTCAGTTGACGGGTCCACCCTGACTCGCGTTTGCCAAGATTGCAGCGTCCAGTCCACATCTGCTGGAAATTTCTGTCCCAATTGCGGGAAGCCCTTCGAAAAGAAGAATCCTAGATCGCAAAAAATGATGGTGCTCATAATCGCAGCGGTCGCGGTCGCACTTTTGGTTGTAGGCATCATCTATGTATTTCAACAGGCGGCTGCCAAACAGGTGGCCGAAGACGCGTTGGCTTCACAAGTAGCCGCCTCGTCATCCGCAGCTGCCAGTTCATCCGCGGCTTTTGCGGCCGCCCAAGCAGCGGCAGCTGCGGAGGCTTCCGCAGCTGCCGCGTCCGAAGACACAGAACGTGCAATCCGCCAGGTCTATGTGGCAGAACTTGAATCCAGCATCGAGAAAGACTCCAAGGCCCGTGTCAAAAAGGGCAGTCTGACTGGCCCCATCAAACGCGTCAGCTGCACGCCCACTGGCGGCGGGTCTCTTGACGACCTCACCAGCCTCACGACAACGTTCGAGTGCATTGCTGTCAATGAAACGAACAAAGACAAGACCGAAAGCGGATATGTCTTTACCGCCACCATGAACTGGGATGATGCATCCTATTCGTGGCATTTGGGCCGATAGCCCCAAATACCCTGGAGAATCCGGAAACCGCCAACGCCCCGACACCAAAAGCGGTCAACGTCTCCCGGGGCTGTCGCCAATGACACCACCTTGGGCACCTATAAATGCCGAAGCTGGCTCTAATCAAGGTCAATAATGGGACATGGCTCCTCCTCCGGGCCGAATGCGGAAAAACCCAAGAAGGAGCGCGGTGAGCCAGCCACATATTCCCCCCACGAAGCTTTTCACCCGGGATTTCCTGCTCGCCGGCGTCGCAAACCTCTTCATTTCCATGGTCTTCTACCTATTGATGACCTCCATGGCGCTCTACGCGGTGGACAGGTTCCAGGCCTCCGACAGCGCCGCAGGGTTGGCCTCGAGCGTATTTGTTATCGGCTCGGTCATCGCCCGGCTCTTCGCCGGAAAATTGCTCCGGACCATGGGGCGGAAGCGGCTCGCCATACTCTCACTGGGCCTCTTTGCCCTTGCCTCCGTGTTCTATATCTTCAGCAGCACGCTGTTTCTCTTGCTGATCGTGCGTCTAGTCCACGGGGTTGCGTTCGGCATGGGCAACACCGCCATCGCCACGGCCGTCCAGTCGATCATTCCGCCAGCGCGACGCAGCGAGGGCACAGGCTACTTCGGCCTTTCCACCACCCTTTCCACCGCTGTCGGCCCTTTCCTGGCGGTCCTGCTTTCAGGCAACGGCAACTACACGGCCGTCTTCGTGTTTTGTACCGCATTCTCGACCGCGGCCCTGCTCTTCACGTTGCTCGTCCGCATGCCCGAACCGCCGAGGCCAGCCCAAAAACCCCATGCACACGCCCGGCGCGGCAGCTTTATCCGGTCCATCATCAGCCCCGCGGCACTGCCCATTTCGCTGGTGATCCTGATCTGCGGCATCGCCTACTCGGGCATCATTTCCTTCCTGGCACCGTTCCTGATTTCCAAGTCCATGGCGGAAGCCGCCAGTTGGTTCTTCATTGTCTATGCCGTCACCGTGCTGATCTCCCGGCTATTTGCCGGGCGCATCCAAGACCGGCGGGGCGACAACGCCATCATGTATCCCCTGCTACTGGTGTTTGCGCTGGGCATGGCGGCACTCGCGTTCGACCCGAGCATCCTGACGGTGGCTTCCGCTGCCGCCCTCACGGGTTTCGGCTTCGGCGCATTGATGCCCTGCGCGCAGGCCATTGCCGTTTCAGCGGTGCCACCCGCGGAACTTGGCGTGGCCACTTCGACATTCTTCCTGATGCTTGATGTCGGGATCGGCTTCGGGCCGGTGGCCCTCGGACTGCTGATCCCCCATCTGGGATACACGGGCATGTTCGGGATGCTCACCGTGCTCTCGGTCCTGGGCATCGCCCTGTACTTCCAGGTGCATGGACGCCACGCCCGCGGGATGCAGGGAGCCTAGGTTCGGTGCCCGAAGCCCATGCCAGGGCTGTCGCGCACGAAGGCCACCGCAGTCCAGGCCACTAGCGCCAGCGCTGCGCCCCAGAGGATCTGGAGGCCTACGTGCAGGTACAGGAAGGCACCGACAAAGGATCCGAGCGTGATCATGGCCCATAGGGCGCCGTACGGAAGCCACGCCCACCTGGGACCGCCGATCAGTGACGCGGCAAGATGCTGCCCCATCTTCACCAGGGCACCGGTCATGTACGTCAATCCCACGCTTACTTCGCCGCGGCGCGTATAGGTCGCGTTGATTGCCCCCATGGACATGGCCATCAAGACGGCGGTCAAGACCCCACCAGCCGACCCCAGGGTGGTGAATGCCGAAGCCGACAAGAATGCCGAGGACACCGAGAGCACGGCTCCGCGCCTGTGGACCGAGGGAACCTGGCTGGCCAGGGTCGCCGCGGCCACGCCCAGCACGAAGCCGAGCACCAGCCCGATGGCCAGCGCCCACTCCAAAAAGTTGCCTTCTGCCAGTCCCGCACTTGAACGGGTCGAGTTCCCGCTCATGAACGAGACAAAGTATCCGCCAAAGTGAATGAACGCCACGCCATCGACGAAACCTGCAATTGCAGTTAGTCCACTGGCATACGCGATCCCCCGCCAACCCAACGACCGCGCCACGTGTTTTCTCCTTCATCCGTCCCAGACCCGAAGCAGCGCTCCGCCCTGCGGCCCCGTCACGGTCGTTGGTACCGGCCGGCATCCACAACGGTATCGGGCTCCTGCCCAGTCTAGTGATCCAACCGCAGTGCACCGTTCGGTCCCACGCGGGCGATGCCCCGGGTATCCCTTCACGGCGCCCAAAACCGGCTCCGCACCTCAGGTGATCCGTGCCACGGGATCATGGTGGATCTGGGCCATCGACTTACCATTGAATGTCCCCTTTCCTACCAAAGGTTTGTTTTCGTGCCCCAATTTGCCCAGGCGCTTGCCCGCGGACTCAATGTCCGCCACGTCCGGTTCATGGCCCTCGGTTCGGCCATCGGAACCGGTCTGTTCTACGGTTCCGCATCCGCCATCCAGGCCGCCGGACCGGCGGTCCTGCTGGCCTACATGATCGGCGGCGCGGCCGTCTTCATGGTGATGCGTGCGCTAGGCGAGATGGCGGTACGCCACCCCGTCTCCGGTTCGTTCGGCCAGTACGCTTCCAAGTACCTTGGCCCGTTCGCCGGATTCATCACGGGCTGGACGTTTGCCTTCGAGATGGCCATCGTGGCCATTGCCGACGTCACTGCCTTCGGCATCTACATGGGCTTCTGGTTCCCGGATGTCCCACGCTGGATCTGGATCCTGGCCGTGGTCTTCTTCATTGCCGCGTTAAACATGATGAAGGTCAAGGTCTTCGGCGAGACGGAGTTCTGGCTTTCGCTGATCAAGGTCTCTGCCATCATCGCCATGATTGCCGGCGGCGTCCTGATCGTGCTCTTCGGCTTCGGCCTGCCCGCCGAGGCAAACCCGGGCATGGGCACGCTGTTGGCCGCCGGAGGGTTCTTCCCCAACGGATTCTGGGGCCTGCTGGCCTCATTCTCGATCGTGATGTTTGCCTTTGGCGGCATCGAGACCATCGGCATCACCGCCGGTGAGGCCGAGAACCCCAAGTCAGTGGTGCCCAAGGCGATCAACACCGTGCCGGTGCGCATCCTGCTGTTCTACGTTTGCACCCTGGGCATCCTGATGATGATCTACCCGTGGAACCAGATCGGTTCCGAGGGCAGCCCGTTCGTGCAGATCTTCGACAACCTGGGCATCCCCGCGGCCGCACACATCCTCAACGCCGTGGTCATCACCGCCGCGATCTCCGCGATCAACTCCGACATCTTCGGCGCCGGACGGATGATGTTCGGGCTGGCCCAACAGGGCCATGCCCCGGCTTCCTTCGCCAAGATCTCCCGCAACGGGGTGCCGTGGATGACGGTCCTGACCATGGGCATCGTGCTTCTGGCCGGCGTGGTGCTCAACGCGGTGTTGCCCGAGTCGCTGTTCCTGATCATTGCCTCCATCGCCACGTTCGCCACGGTCTTCGTGTGGGTCATGATCCTGCTCTCGCACATCTCCATGAAGCGAACCATTGCGCGGGAGAACCTCCCGGCGTCCGAGTTCCCTTCGCCTTGGTGGCCTGCTGCATCCTATGCGGCTCTTGCCTTCATGGGCTTTGTAATCGTGCTGCTGGGCGTCATCCCCGCAACCCGGGTTGCCATAGTGGTCGGCCTGGTGTGGATCGTGCTCTTGTTTGTTGCCTACAAGGTCTGGGTCCGCGGCAAGGGGCACGAGCGCGCCGAGCTGGTCGACGAGACCGGGCGCGAATACGTGCCGGTCGATTCGCTCTAGCAAGTCCTCCCAACCCCCAACTTTCCCATCGTCACGAAGCCGAGCCGCTTGCACAGCGGCTCGGCTTTCCGCGTACCGTTGCCGGAAAGATCACGCCGGCACCCGCAGCGTGCGGGGAATATGCGCCCTGGACCCGCTGTTGCCCAAGGTATGACTGAAACCCGCTTGAGCGTTGACATTTTTTCCGACATTGCCTGCCCGTGGTGCTTCATTGGCAAGCGCCGCTTCGAAACCGCCTTGGCGGCCCTCCCCTTTGGCGAGAAGGTCGACGTAAAGTGGCATGCGTTCCAGTTGGACCCCTCGTTGCCCGACCACTTTGAGGGAAGCGAACTGGACTACCTCACCCAGGCCAAGGGCATGCCCGCCGAGCAGGTGGCCGGAATGCTCGAGCACGTCACCACCCAGGCCGCCGGCGAGGGCCTGAAGTACGATTTCGATGCCCTGCACGTCGCCAACTCGTTCACCGCGCTGCGCTTGCTGGCGCTGGCCAAGGAACGCGGCCTCGGCAACGAAATGAAGGAAGCACTGCTCTCTGCGCACTTCGAGCAAGGTGTGGATACCGGCAGCAATGAAGCTCTGCAGGGCCTCGCCGACTCCGTTGGCCTGGACCCGGCGGAAACCGCCGAGGTGCTCGCAAGCGACAAGTATTCCGATGCGGTGCGGGCCGACGGCGTACGTGCCCGCGAGCTGGGCGTCAGCGGCGTGCCGTTCTTCGTCCTGGACAACAAATACGGCATCTCCGGTGCCCAGCCCTCGGAGGTCTTTGAGCAGGCACTGAGCCAGGTCTGGAAAGAAATCGGCGGCGAGAACCTGCAGATGATCGGTACCACGGGGCAAGACGGCGCGGTTTGCGGGCCCGAGGGCTGCAACTAGGGGCTAGTCGCCCTTGCTCTGTGTCGACGGTTCCGGCTTGGCCGGGGCCGTCGACTTTTTTGCATCGGCCTTCGGTTTCGGCGGCGTGCAACCAAGCTTGCCGGCCTTCTTGTTGACGGATTTCTCCCTGACCAGGTCCTTGTACTTGGTACCGATGACCACGTCCACGGTTTTCCCGGGACGCTTCGCGTCGTAGACATAGGTCAGGCCCTTGATGTGCCGCTGTACCGTCATGGCCTCGGCATAACCATCGGGCCCGGACCTCACCGCACCGACGACCTGGACGTTGGACAGCTGGGCGTTCCCCACCTCCCCCACAGTGAATCCGCGCTTCTTCAACTTGGTCGCGGTGGCCCCTGCCAGGCCGTAGATCTGGGTTGCGTTCAGCACGTTGACCTTCATCTTGGCAGGGTCGACGTAGCTGAACTGCTTGGTGGGGCATGCTTCGTTCACTGATGCGGGAGCCTCGGCTGCCGGTTTGGGTTCGAGCGCATCGATGACCAGGGTGCGCGTATTGACCATGTAGGCCAGGACCAGGGCGGCGGCAAGCAGCAGGACCACAAGCACCAAGATGACGCCGTGGCGGATGTGTCGGCGGCGCTTGATCCGGCTATCGGTGGTGAACTGGGGGCTTCCCAGCTCGTCCTCGGAGATGATGTGGTGGCCGTGCCAATCATTCGGATCCGTGTTGCGTGCCAATCTGTTGCCTAGTCTTCCAGCACGAGCACGCGGGCGTGCAGTATCGAACGCTGGTGCAGGGCGGTGCGGACTGCCCGGTGCAACCCGTCTTCCAGATAGCGGGTACCTTTCCATTGCACGACGTGCGGGAACAAGTCGCCGAAGAACGTGGAGTCCTCGGCGAGCAGCGCGGCTAGGTCCAGGGTGCTCTTGGTGGTCACCAGCTCATCCAAGCGAACCTGCATGGGTGCGACGGAGGCCCAGTCCTTGGGGGTCACGTAGCCGTGTTCCGGGTATGGGCGCGAATCGCCGACAGATTTGAAGATCACTTGACCAGCTTAGGAAACTTCTGACGCCTATTGGGGCGATTGGCAGATTTTTGTGCGAGTCGTCCTTCGGCTACGCGACTTCGGGGTCCGCGTCAAGGGCTACGACTCATGGATTCACAGTACGGAACGTGAAGTAACTTCCGCTGTCACAAACCGGTCTCCCGGGTGCATTCTTGAACCATGAGTACAGTTCTCACCACCGTTCCGGTCCTTGACATGTCTACCGCACGTCGCGCCGATGGCACTTTTGATGAAGACTTCATTACGGCTTTGCGCGATGCAGCCCACCGCGTGGGCTTCTTCCAGATCACCGGCTTTGGAGCCGGTCCGGGAACGACGCAGAACTTGCTCAAGACCCTGGCCGACTTCTTCGCCCTGCCCGTTGAGCAGAAGCTAAAGCTGGACAATCGCACCTCGGCACAGTTCCGCGGTTACACCCGGCTTGGGGCCGAAATCACCCGTGGGCGTGCAGACTCGCGCGAACAGATTGACTACGGACCCGAACGCGAGGTCCTTTCCGATGTCCCGTCCGACGCGCCCTACCTGAACCTGCAGGGGCCGAACCAGTGGCCGGAGAATTTCCCGCAACTTGAATCGGCCGCCATGGACTGGGCGCAGCTGATGAACAAGGTGGGTGCCGAACTGCTCTCGGCCCTGGCCGTGGGCCTGGGATTGCCGGAGGAGTACTTCGACGAGCCGTTCGCCGAGAGTCCCGCGTGGATGGGCAAGCTGGTGCACTACGTCAGTGGCGACATCGTTCCCGAGGCGGGCACCCAGGGCGTTGGCGCGCACGCCGACTATGGTTTCATCACCCTGCTGCTGCAGGATGCGGTCGGAGGTCTGGAAGTAAAGCCCTACGGCCAGGACGAATGGATCTCCGTGGAGCCAATCGAAGGCGCCCTCGTGGTCAACATCGGAGAAATGCTCGAGGTCGCCACCAACGGCTACCTGATGGCCACGATTCACCGTGTCATCGCCCCGCCGGCCGGTGTGGACCGCTACTCGGTCCCCTTCTTCTACTCGCCGCGCCTGGATTCGGTCATCAGCACCGTGCCGCTCCCGGAGAAGCTTGCCGCCGATGCCCGCGGAGTCTCCGACGATCCGCACAACCCCATGTTGGCTTCCTATGGCGCCAACGTTCTCAAGGGTTGGCTCCGCGCCCACCCGCAAACGGCCAAGGCGCATTACCCCCACCTGGTGAAGTAGCGCAAGCGCCGACGGGGCAGGGTGAAGTTGGTCCGAATCGGTCCGAATTCACCCAGCCCCGTCGTCATATCGGTGCTGATCAGGCAATCAGTCACTAAGCTATGTCCATGAGCGCCGCACGAACGGGCCGCCAGCGCCATGGAGGCATTTGGCTGTCGTCGTTATTCCCCCGGATCATCACCAAGGGCGTGCCGTTTTCCCAGCTGCCCGTGCGCCGCAAGGTCGGGTGGTCGCAGGCCCCCATGCTCATTGCAGTGGTCACCGCTTGCTTCTTGGCGCTCATCACTTCTCCGACGGAGATCTTCGGGGATGGGCACTTTGTTGCGGGTGTGCTGCTGACGCTGCTTAACAGCGTCTTGGCGTGGACCATCCCGTGGAAGTCCATCGGTCCGGAACCGACCTATCTGGCCATTCCGGCGCTGGGACTGGTCTCGGCAGCCTTGATGGCAACTGGCGCCTACCCGTGGCTCAACGGGGTGTCCCTGCTGATTGCCTTCCCGATCTTCTGGTTTGCTTGGTCGGGATTTGTCCCGCGTTTGACGCTCATGCTCTCGTTCCTGGTTCCGCTGACGACGACCTTGCTGCAATTGTGGAACTCGGGCACCCCCTTCTCCCTGGAAACCATGGCCAAGCCGATGTTGATCCCGCTGACCATCCTCGCGCTGGCCACCACCACCGTCATTGTCGAACACAACTCCGCGCTGGCGGAACGGCAATTGCGCGCCACCCTGGCCACGAGCCGGCGTCAGACCCGACTGCTCAATGCGGTACTCAATGCCGCCAACGTCGGCGTTGTCGTAGTTGACCGCGACGGCCACGACCTGTTCATGAACGATGTCCAGCGCTTCCAGCATCGGCACGCCACCCCGCCTGGCAATCCCGACCCCGACGAGTCGCAGCTTTTGGTGCGCGCCGTGTCCAGCGCCTACGAGCCCGTACCGGAACTCTTGGACCCCAAGGACCGTCCCGTCATTCGTTCCATCCGCCAGGAGGAATTCACTGACGAGCTCTTTGCCCTTGGCCCGCTAAACGACGCCATGTACCTCTCGACCTCGGCCCGTTCCTTCTTTAACGAAGACGGAGAGTACGACGGCGCGGTGACCATGTTCAAGAACATCACCCCGCTCATCGAGGCTTCAAAGACCCGGGACCGCTTCCTCGCCAACGTGAGCCATGAACTGCGAACCCCGTTGACCTCCATCCTCGGCTACCTGGAATTGCTCGAGGACGATCATCGGCTCACCGACGACCAGCGGCAATCCGTTGATGTCCTTTCCCGAAATTCCGAGCGTATGCTGCACATGGTCAACGACCTGCTTACCGCGGCAGCTGGCCAGCACCAGGTCAATATCAGCACCATTGACCTCGGTGCGGTGATCCACGGACAAATCGAATCCATGCGCCCGCGCGCCGCGGCGGAAGGCCTCGAACTGGTCGAAGGGAATCTTTGCCATGAGCCCGTGCTGGGCGATGCGCTGCGATTGGGCCAGGTGGTGGACAACCTCGTCTCCAACGCCATCAAATATTCCGGGGCAGGAGGAACGGTTACCGTTGACATGAACTGCAACAGCAAGGAAATTTCGCTGCGGGTTGCCGACACCGGACGTGGCATGGCCGCCGAGGACTTGAAGAAACTCTTCACCCGGTTCTTCCGCACCGACGAGGCACGGCGCTCCGGGCTTCCGGGGGTGGGACTCGGGCTAGCGATCAGCAATGAGCTTGTCATGGCCCATGGCGGGCGGATCTCGGCAGAGAGCGAGCTGGGGAAGGGCACAACGATGACAGTCGTGCTGCCTCGCAAGGATGCGGACGGCAATTCGGCATCCTCGACCCGCAGGATAGGATTCCCGACGATGCATCCGGAATCGCGCCACTGATCCGGTGCATTAACGCCAAAGTGTGGGTTCTCGACGCGCCGGAAACCCACACTTTGTCTGGTTCGTCATGTCCACTCACGCCCCCATGAAGCGAGTGAAGAACCCTGTCCTGGTATCCGGGGACTCGATAACTTCCCCGTTGTCGGTGGAAACTGGTGGACCAAACCACCGCCTACCAAGGACTATTCCTTGTCGACATCAAGTTTCCTCTCAATCGGCAACAATTTTGACGCACAGTATGCTCAAGATTCAGGGGCATACCTTGAGGTTGCCTTGAGCATATTTGGGGTCGGATCGTGAGCTTCACCCATCATGATAGGGAACATGGAGTTGCAGCCAATTTCCCCGGACGCCGTCGTGTGCGCGCAGACCCTGGGAAAACTGTGCGCCGAGCTCGGCCCGGAGTCGGTCAACGAGTTCATCTCCCAGTTCAGGTCGCTGTGGCCCACACGAATCGGTCGATTGAATAAGGCGATCGCGGACAATGACCGAGCCGCCGGCGAGGATTCGGCGCTATCCCTGAAATCGGCGGCGACCATGGTCGGTGCGCACGACCTGGCCACGCTGGCAGTCCAGCTACAGGCGGCCTTCCGTACGGACAACCAAGCTCTGCAGGGCTCTCTCGTGGGCCGCATCGAGGGAGCCGGCAATGCCATCTTGGCCGAGTTGACCAAGCCAGGCTTCCCCGAGCATGCCTTGGATATGTACCGCCGGTCCGCCTAGCGCCCGATCACAGCTCGGTACCCCACGCCGCGCACTGTTTCGATCCAGCGCGGCTCGTGGACGGAATCGCCCAGCTTGCGACGCAGGTTTCCCACATGCACTTCCACCGACCGCTCATCCGCCGCCGAAACGAAGGTCCCGGCGTCGGAGTCCTCGTTGCGAAGTCGCCTGACCAGATCGGCCTTGGTGCGAATGTGGCCCTTGGCACCCAAGAGCAAATCAAGAAGAGTGAACTCCGTCGGGGTGACACTTAAGTTTTCACCGTCAACCTGGACCGAATACGTCGAAACGTTCATCACCAGCCCGTTGAGGGTGCGCACAAGTTCCGAGTCGGCCTCGGGGCCCACACCTTCGCCTGACGGCATTTCGACAGGTCCCGTATCTTGATGGGTCGCCTGGTGTGCGGTGCGGCGGCGCATGATCGCATCGACCCTGGCGCGAAGCTCACGGGGACGAAATGGTTTAGTGACATATTCGTCGGCACCGGATTCAAGCCCCAGGACCGTGTCAATCTCATCGGCCCTGGCGGTCAACATGAGGATGTGCGCATCCGAGATCATGCGAATGCGGCGTGCGGTTTCAAATCCGTCGATGTCAGGCAACCCGATATCCAAGGTCACCAGATCGGGCTCGTGAAAACCAACCATTTCCACGCCGGAAACTCCGGAGTCAGTGGAGTGCACGTCAAACCCGGATTGCTGCAGGACAACCTCGAGCAAACCCCGTATGTCTGCATCATCTTCAACGACCACTGCGGTACGGGCTCTAGTCACGACGGTTACCTCTCCAGCTGGGTCCAATCGGCGATTCCAGTGGTTCGCCAAGGGCATGTTCGTTAGTCTAACGATTTTCCGACTGAAAGGTGGTTTAAACGAAATCGGCCTTGACCAGATTTCTCAAGTCAAGACCGATTCCGTATCCGCGGAGGATGGGGGATTTGAACCCCCGAGGGCGTGAACCCAACACGCGTTCCAGGCGTGCGCCATAGGCCGCTAGGCGAATCCTCCAGCTTGCTCCAAAGAGCAGGTTCCAGCATAGCGGACATTTTCGACGACAACTAATCGAGGCATGTTCAACCTCGCCATGCGCCCGTTCCAGCGCCCTGGCGCACCTTCCCCCACAGGCCTTGGCCGTGGGTGCTCCTGAGCCACAGGCAGCCAAGGCCGCCGCCCTGGCATGACGCATCGGGGCTGTACTGGATTATGGGAAAGTTCGCGGCTCACCACGGCAATACGGGGCCCGAGGGCGGTGGCGTGCCACCGCCCGGGTCACGCTATTACACCGGACTGGACGGTGCCTGGACGGCATGCGTGGAAGGTTTTCTTGAGCGGAACCCCCTTATGACGGCCGTTACGAAGCTCACATCTGCCCAGCACCCTCGAAGCCCTGCGCAGGGGCTCGAACAGCTCCGTGTGATCAGCAGGATCCGGGCCATGCTCGACGGACTGGAATCCACGCTTCTGGCAGATACCAGCGAGATGGTGCAGCGCGGAATGCCCACTCCTCTATCGGAGGAAAATCCCACGCTTTTTGACTACAAGCGCGAGATCGAAGAGCACGGTTTCCCGCTTTCCCGGGCGGACCAGGATCTGAATCGCTCCTCGTTCGTTGCCGAGGCCGCCATGGTCACCCGCACATCCGAACGCTCCACCTTCAACCGCCTGGCCACGGCGGAGGGCCTACGGTACGTGCACGAACATTCCCTTTTCGCCCTCTACACCGGCAGCATCACCTCACGCACTGCTGCCGCGCTCGTTAAGCAGACGCGCGGCATCCCGAGGGCAACTGCCCAACAAATTGAAGCGGGCCTACTGCCGACGGCGACCACTGCCTCCGACGCCTCCATGTCCCTGCGCATCAAGCGCGCACGGGAACGGCTGCATCCGCAACCGGCCGCGGATCGCCGCACCCGGGCCGAAATGGGGCGCTCGCTGATGTGGTGGCCCGAGGATGACGGAATGGCGGTTCTGCAGGCCTACTTGCCGGCCGAGGACGTCTTGTCCATTTTCAACACCGTAACCACCCACGCCAACCTGCTGCTTTCAAGCGAACAGGAGCGGCCCCTGGGCCAGCTGAGGGCCGACGTGTTCCGGGATTCGCTGCTCGATGGCTGGCCCGGACAAGTCAAGAGGAAGCCCTCGCTCTTTGTTGGTCTGACGATTCCCGCGCTGGAGTTGCTGACCAACCCCGAACGAGGCATCGCCAACTTGGAGGGATACGGCCCGATTCCCCTGGGGGTCGCGTTGCGCCTTGCCGCCAACGCGCCATCACTCAAACCCATCCTCACCGACCCCTGGACAGGTTCAATCCTGGATTTGGGCCGCAAGCGCTACAAGCCCTCGAAGGCGTTGCGGGATTTCCTGCGCGTCCGCGACGAGCATTGCCGCTTTCCCGGCTGCCGCAGGGCGCCGGAGACTTCGGAATTCGACCACATCGACGATTGGGCAACCGGCGGAACGACCTCGGTGCAGAACGCGCAGCTGTTGTGCAAGCGACACCAGATCTACAAGCATGTGCTGGGCTGGCAGGCGGTCCATCTGGGCAACGGGTCACTGCAATGGCGCACTCCCCACGGGGTGACACACCTGGAACTGCCCGACGGCCTGCTCTTCCCGCGAGCGCTGGGCCCCGAACCTCCACCTGTCCAACTGATGCTGCCCGGAACCACGATCGACGCGCAGAGCAAGAAGTTGCTGGGCTGGGATGAGACCGAGGACATCCCGGGGTTTCCAGACAACTCACCGGAGCCGTGATCGGACCCGGCGGGCGCCCGGGGATCGCGGATTTCGGGCCAAGGCCCTCCCTCGGGTAGACTACTTGTCGGCCCCTCATGTGGTGTCATCCTGTTGAACTCCCCCAGGACCGGAAGGTAGCAAGGGTAGATGGGCTCTGGCAGGTGCATGAGGGGCCTTTACTATTTGCCCGGGGATCGTTGACCCATTCACCTCGAATCCGGGAGTCGAAAGGGAGTTGTCGATGGGTGCCGGACGCTTCGCCCCCAGCCCCTCGGGGGATCTACATCTGGGCAATCTGCGCACGGCGATCCTGGCATGGCTCTTTGCCCGGTCCACCGAACGAAAGTTCCTCATGCGGGTGGAAGATCTTGACCGCGCACGCGCCGGAGCCGAAGCCCAGCAACTTTCCGACCTTGCGGCCATGGGTCTGTCGTGGGACGGAGAGGTCGTGAGGCAAAGCGAGCGATCCAACCTGTATGCAGCCGCACTTGACGGCCTTCGGGACCGTGGCTTGCTCTATGAATGTTTCTGCACCCGGCGCGACATCGCCGACGCCCCCAGCGCCCCGCATGCCGCCCCGGGAACCTACCCGGGAACCTGCCGTGGTCTCACCGAGGCCGAACGCGCCGCGAAGCGCGAAATGCGCCCGGCGGCACTGCGGCTGCGCACCGAGGTGGGTTCCTTCACCGTCACCGACGAACTCCACGGCGCCTACACCGGAGTCGTCGATGACTTTGTGGTGCTGCGCAACGACGGGGTTCCCGCCTACAACCTGGCGGTGGTGGTCGACGACGGAATCCAGGGCATCGACCAGGTGGTCCGCGGCGACGACCTGCTCTCTTCGGCTCCGCGGCAGGCATACCTGGCAAAACTGCTCGGTTACGGAATTCCCGCTTATGCCCATGTCCCCCTGGCCCTGAATTCGGAAGGCAAGCGCCTTGCCAAACGGGACGGCGCGGTCACGCTGGCCCAATTGGCGGCCGAGGGAATCGACGCCGATGCGGCCCGCGCGGTGATCCTGGCCTCGTTGGGTCTCCCGACGTCGTCGATCGACGCGGCCCTGGCGGCCTTTAGGCCGGCCTCGCTGCCCACCGACCCATGGGTCTTCACAACAAGTCCGGATGCACGCGGCACCGGAAAACCGATAGGGTGGCCCTCGTGAGTACAGCTCTTTACCGTCGCTACCGTCCAGACAATTTTGCGGACGTGATCGGGCAGGAACATGTCACCACACCGCTGATGACAGCCCTGGAAAAAAACCGGGTCAACCATGCCTATCTCTTCTCGGGTCCGCGCGGCTGTGGCAAGACCACGTCCGCCCGCATCCTTGCCCGCTGCCTGAATTGTGCCCAAGGCCCGACGCCCACCCCGTGCGGCACCTGCCCCAGCTGCATCGAACTGGCCAGCGGCGGTCCGGGTTCCCTTGATGTGATCGAGATCGACGCGGCGTCGCACGGCGGCGTCGACGACGCCCGCGACCTGCGCGAACGTGCGACCTTCGCCCCGGTTCGCGATCGCTACAAGATCTTCATCATCGACGAGGCCCACATGGTCACCTCGGCCGGTTTCAATGCCCTGCTGAAGATTGTCGAAGAACCGCCGGAGCACATCAAGTTCATCTTCGCGACGACCGAGCCGGACAAGGTCATCGGCACGATCCGCTCGCGCACCCACCACTACCCCTTCCGGCTGGTGCCGCCCGAGCCGCTGATCAAGTACCTCGAGTACCTGTGCACCGCCGAAGGCGTCACGGTTGCCCCAGGTGTGCTGTCCCTGGTCATTCGCGCCGGCGGCGGTTCCGTGCGTGATTCGCTGTCCGTGCTGGACCAGCTGATCGCCGGAGCCGGACCGGGCGGGCTGGACTACGAGCTGGCGGTTTCGCTGCTGGGCTACACCCACGCTTCGCTGCTTGACGACGTGGTCGATGCCCTGGGCGCCGGCGACGCCGCGACGGTGTTTGGCGCCGTCGACCGAGTGGTGCAGACCGGACACGACCCGCGGAGATTCGTCGAGGACCTGCTCGAGCGTTTCCGCGACCTGATCATCGTGCGTGCGGTGCCCGAAAACGCCTCCCAGATCATCCGCGGCCTGCCCGAGGACCAGCTCCAGCGCATGCACGCCCAGGCAGCGGGACTTGGCCAAGCCGAACTCAGCCGCTGGGCCGATGTCACCAACGCCGGGCTGACCGAGATGACGGGAGCGACGTCGCCGCGCCTGCACCTCGAGCTGCTCTGCGCCCGTTTGCTGCTTCCGGCATCCGACGCCACCGAGCGCGGTTTCAATGCGCGCATGGACCGGGTCGAGCGCCGTTTGGCGTACGCCGGCGACGATCTTCCCCCGGCGCCGTCCGGCGATGGAGCCTACGCGCATGCCGACGGTTCGGCAGGGTCTTCCGGAGCCTCCGGCTACGAGGCCGAGAACTCCGGCGCCGGTGCTGCAGCGGTCCGCGAGGCACTGCGTGCCGCCCGCGCCCAGAAGGAAGGCGGGGCACCCGATGCGCCGTCGGCTTCCGAAGCCGTTTCTGCCCCTCCAGCGGCGCAGGAACCGACGGTCCAACCGGCTTCCGAGCCAGCACCGGAATCGGCCCAGCCGCCGGCACCGGCCGATCCTGTAGCGGCAACCGCTTCCGCACCGGCGGCTCCAACACCGTCGGTTCCCACCCAGGAAGCTCCCCCGATGGAGGATTCCACCGGGCACTCCCCCGATTGGGGCGGCACGTGGGGACCCGTTCCCGACGCCCCCGCCAACCCGGTGACCGAGCCGGTGTCGCCCGTCCAGGGCACCCCGGTTCAACCTCCGGCAAACGTCCCGCCATTCAGCATCCTGCCCGACCGCGCCCCCGAGACCGAGGGTGAAGGCCAGTCCAGCGCTCCGGCAGCGGAGCCCGCGCCGATCCAACAGAACCAGGCCATGGCCGACTTCGCGAAGAAGGTCAAGGAAGAGCAGGCAGCCAAGGATCGGGCCGCCGCGGAGCAGGCAGCGGCCCAACGCGCTGCCCAGGAAAAGGCGGCAGCCGAACAACGCGCCGCCCAGGAACGAGCGGCACAGGAACGTGCAGCGGCCGAGCAACGCGCCGCGCAGCAACAGCAACAGCAACAGCAACAGCAACAGCATGCGCCATCGCAGGTTCACCAGGCCCAGCGTTCCGACGCGCCGCAACAGCACCAGGCACCACAGCAACCGCAGCAGCAACAGCCGCCGCAATCGCCTGCACCCCAGCGGCAGCCCGCCCCCCAGCAACAACGTCACGCTCCACAGCAAGGCCAGGGCCCGCAACAAGGCCAGGCCCCGGCTGGAACCTCCGGCGGCACGGGATCGGTTGAGATGTTCCGCCGGGCATGGCCCGACATCCTGGAAGAACTCAAGAGCAACAAGAAGTTCGTCTGGATGATGGTGGCGCCCAACGCCTCTGTGACCGGGTTTGACGGTCGCACGTTGACCGTCAGTTTTGCGCACACCGGCGCGCTGACCGCGTTCACCGCGCGGCAGGAAAACGTCGCGATCCTGGGACAGAGCGTCAACAGGGTGCTCGGCGTGAACGTTGAATTGGCCATCGCAGCGGGAGGGTCCGCACCGGCGGGTGGTTCTGGCCCAAAAGTTGATCGCCGGCCCGAGCCGGCGGTGACCCAAGGTCCAGCTGAATCCGCACCACAGCAGCACACCGCCCCGACACCCTCCAGTGCGCCCGCTCCCGGCGAACCCGGACACGGCACCGCCCCGATTGCGGCGACCGAGCAGGATGCAGTGCCGCCTGTCTCCCAGCCCGCTGCTCCCCGGCCGGTTGTCCAGCAGGAAGCCCCACGGCTGGCCGCCGAGCCCGTGCGCCCGGTTTCCGCTACCGAGCAACCCGTCCAGGTCTCGGCGCCGTCCCCGTCTGCGCCGTTGTCCGACGAGGATCCGGGCTTCGGACCGGAACCCACCTGGGACTCGGAACCATGGGACGATGGCGGCGGAGACTGGGATGCCTCCTCCGTTCCGGTGCCCGATTGGGAAGCCGACCTCGGCTCCGCCTCGGCGGAACCTGCCCTCGACACCGACACTGCAGCACCCTTACACGGTGCCGGCGAAACCTCGCGGCCGGCCGCCCCCGCCCCTGCCGCGCCCAAGGGCTACGTAGCCCCGGCGCCGTCGTTGGGCGATGCGGATCGTCCGGTTGCACCTCCTCCAGGCGCATCGGCAGCAACCTGGGGCATGCCGATTGCGGCTCCCTCGGTCGCTTCTTCCGGGGAACCCGGCGCACCTGCAGCTTCCGCCCCGGTCGCCAACGGCGGAAAGCTCAGCCGCTACCAGCGGCTGATGAACCGCGCCGCGGGGATCGCCGACTCCGCCCCGGCACCCGCACACGCCCGCATCACCACGGACCCGGCTGCAGGCGCATGGGGAAACCCCGACGAGGCCCCAGACTTCGCACGCCCGAGACCCACCGCACCCGTTGAAGACACACGCCCCCCGGCACCTGTTGCACCCGTAGAATTGGATGAGACGGAGTTCGTCCCCAGTGACGACGACATCGCCATCGAGGATTCCTCGCTGATCGGGGTCCCCGCCATCGAGCGAATCCTCAACGGCCGTGTCATTGAGGAACGGGATGCCGCCGGCAACGTGATCGAGCGACCCAACCGGCCCCGCTGATCCGTTCGGACCCCGACCGGAAGGCCGGAACCGGCACGGTGAAGCGTCGCCGCGAACGTGTAGTGTCTGCTGCACGGAACCGTAATTCCCAGGAACAGCAAGATTAGGCAGTGTGAATCCAAGTGTACGAAGGCGCAGTCCAGGAACTGATTGACGAGTTGGGTAGGCTTCCGGGCATCGGCCCCAAGTCCGCCCAGCGCATTGCCTTTCACATCCTCGAGGCGGACCCGGAGGACATGAAGCGCCTGGCCCAGTCCATCTCCGTGGTCAAGGAACGGGTAAAGTTCTGCACCGTCTGCTTCAACGTCTCCGAGTCCGAGACCTGCTCGATCTGCCGGGACGAACGTCGCGGCGATGACATCATCTGCGTCGTCGAGGAGTCCAAGGACGTCATCGCCATCGAGCGTTCGCGCGCCTTCACCGGCAAATACCACGTGCTGGGCGGGGCCATCAACCCGATCAACGGGATCGGCCCGGAACAACTGCACATCCGCGAGCTGATCGCCCGCCTGGGAGATGAGCGCATCACCGAGATCATCCTGGCCACCGACCCCAACCTGGAAGGCGAGGCGACGGCCACCTACCTGGTGCGCACGCTGCGCCCGCTGGGCATCAAGATCAGCCGGCTGGCCTCCGGGCTGCCGGTGGGCGGAGACCTCGAGTACGCCGACGAGGTCACCCTCGCCCGCGCCATCGAGGGCCGCCGCAACACCGCGCCGGCGGCACCCGCCGCACCCCTGGTGCGTACCCCGCTGCCGGATCAGGAAGCGGTTTCCGCCTCCTGATCCGGCCGGCGGGGTGCCCCGCCTAGCCGCGCAGGCGCT
This sequence comes from Paeniglutamicibacter sulfureus, assembly GCF_039535115.1. Classification (NCBI taxonomy): domain Bacteria; kingdom Bacillati; phylum Actinomycetota; class Actinomycetes; order Micrococcales; family Micrococcaceae; genus Paeniglutamicibacter; species Paeniglutamicibacter sulfureus. The sequence goes on along the minus strand of NZ_BAAAWO010000001.1, from coordinate 3,386,879 downwards.
CCATCTTCGGATCGAAGAGCGGATCTGCCGCCACCGTGGCGGGAATCCGGCGGCCGAAGTACTCGATCTCCACCTGGTCTCCCTCCACCGTTGAGGCCGGGAGCCAGGCGTAGGCCAGCGGCGTGCCCACGGTGTAGCCGTAGGCAGCGGAGGTGACATACCCGGCCGGGGCACCATCGAGGTACACCGGTTCCTTGCCCAGCACCATCGACGTCCCGTCGTCGACGGTCAGGCAGCGCAGCGCCCGCGTGGAGGGCTTGTTGCGCAGCACATCCACCGCGTCGGCCCCCACAAACCCCGTCTTTCCCTTGGCGATGGAGAACCCCAGGCCGGACTCGAACGGGTGGTGCTCGGGTGTCACATCGGTGCCCCAGAGCCGGTAGCCCTTCTCCAAGCGCATGGAGTTGAACGCCCCGCGCCCTGCTGCGATGATCCCGTGTTCGGCCCCTGCCTCGAAGAGCACGTCCCAGAGCCGCTGCCCGGTCTCGGCACTCGCGTAGAGTTCCCAGCCAAGCTCCCCCACGTAGGACAGGCGCATCGCGGTGACCCGGATCCCGCCGATGACCACCTCGGCACTGCGGAAGTACTTCAGTGATTCGTTGGAGAAGTCGTCGTCGCTGACCTTGGCCATGACCTCGCGGGCCAGCGGCCCCCACAGCCCGATGCAGCAGGTGGCTCCCGTGATGTCAGCGACGTGGGCCCACGCCGCGGGGTCCGCGGCTGCCTGCCGCCGCGCCTCAACGGTGAAGTAGTCGAAGTCAATGTTCGAGTTCACGCCGAGCTGGAAGCGTTCCTCCCCCAGCCGCGCAATGGTCACGTCCGAGCGGATCCCGCCGTCGGCGTTCAGCAGCAGGCAGTAGGTGACGGCCCCGGGCTTCTTGGCGATGTTGCCGGTGCTCAGCCGCTGCAGCAGGGCCAGGGCCCCGGGGCCGGTGATCTCCAGGCGCTTGAGCGGGGTCATGTCGTACATTGCCACGGCGGTGCGGGTCGTGTAGGCCTCGGCCGCAGAGATCTCCGAATGGAACTGGTTCGACCACGCGTCGCGCTCGGGACCGCGCCAGGCCTCGGGCAGGGTATCCACCAGGTGCCGGTTCGCCTCGAACCAGTGCGGACGTTCCCAGCCCGCCGATTCCAGGTAGAAGGCGCCGAGTTCGTCCTGGCGGGCGCGGAACGGGCTCGAGCGCAGGTCGCGCGGGGAGGTGCGCGGCTCCAGCGGGTGGCGGATGTCGTAGATCTCCACGAAGTTCTGCTGGGAGGTCTCGCTGACGTATTCCTTCGTGGTTTGCAATGCCTCGAAGCGGGTCACCTCGCCCTCGTGCAGGGAGATGGAGGACTGGCCGTCGATGAGCAGCTCGGCCATGGCGCGGGCGATGCCGGCCGAGTGCGTCACCCAGACGGCCTCGGCAAGGTAGAAGCCCTCCAGCTCCGGTGCGGCGCCCACCAGCGGGCCACCGTCCGGGGTGAAGGAGAAGATCCCGTTGAAGCCGTCGTCGATCGACCTGTCGCCCAGCGCCGGCAGCAGCACCTTCGAATCCTCCCAGGAGTCCAGAAAGTCCTCCTGGGTGAAGTCCAGCCGCGACGGCATCTCGTGTTCGGACATGCGGTCGGCCGGCACTTTCGCCAGCGTGTGAAGCTCCACCGGCATCGGGCGGTGGGCATAGGAGCCGATGCCGATCCTATCCCCGTGCTCGCGGTAGTACAGGTCCTTGTCCTGGTGGCGCAGGATCGGAAGCGTCGCCCCGTTGGGGCCCTCGTTGCGCCCGGCAAGCTCGGGCAGCGCGTCGGTGGTGACGTATTGGTGGGCCAGCGGCAGCAGCGGCACGTCCATCCCGATCATTTCCCCGATGGCCGGACCCCAGAACCCGGCGCAGGAGACCACGATGTCGGCCTCGATGACCTCGTCCTCCCCGATCCGCACCCCGGTGACCTTGCCGCCGTCCTGCTCGATCCCTGTGACCGTCGTGTCCCCGAGGAACCGCACCCCGGCAGCGGTGGACTTCTCAATGAGCAGCTGCACCGCCCGCGCCGCGGACGCCAGCCCGTCGGAGGGAACCAGGAAGCCCCCAAGCACCACCTCCTGTTCCAGCAGCGGGTAGAGCTTCTTGCATTCGGCGGCGTCGACCAGCCTCGACTCAAGTCCCCACGAGGTGGCGAAGCCGTGCCGCCGCTTGAGTTCCTCGAGCCGTTCCGGCGTGGTCGCGACCTCCAGCCCTCCGACCTGGTTGAAGCAGGAGGTGCCGTCCTTTTGCAGGGACAGCAGCTTTTCGACGGTGTAGCCGGCGAACTCGGTCATCGACTTCGAGGCGTTGGTCTGGAAGACCAGTCCCGGCGCGTGCGAGGTGGAGCCGCCGGCCAGGTGCAGGGGTCCCTGCTCGATGACGGTGGTGTTCGCCCAGCCGCGGGTCGCCAGCTCGTCGGCAAGGTTCGCGCCGACGATGCCGGCCCCGATGATGACGACGCGGGGTGCTTGGTTCATGGAAATGCTCCTTTTCGGGGGTGTTTAGCGGAAGACGACGGTGCGGGTGTTGTTGAGCAGGATGCGGTGCTGGCAATGCCAGGTGATGGCGCGGGCCAGGGCCTGGGCCTCGGCGTCGCGCCCGATCCGTGCCAGCGCGTCGGCGTCCGGGACGTGGTCGACCCGAAACACTTCCTGTTCGATGATCGGGCCTTCGTCGAGGGACTCGGTGACGTAGTGCGCGGTGGCCCCCACCATCTTCACGCCGCGTTCATAGGCCTGGTGGTAGGGCTTGGCGCCCTTGAACCCGGGCAGGAACGAGTGGTGGATGTTGATGGCCCGTCCGTGCAGTGCCCGGGTCAGCTCGTTGGAGAGCACCTGCATGTAGCGGGCCAACACCACGACGTCTGCCCGGTGGTCGGCGATGACCTCCTGGAGCCGGGCCTCTGCTGCGGGCTTGGTGTCGGCAGTGACCGGGATGTGGATGAACGGCAGCCCGGCGGCCTCGGCCATGGGGCGCAGGTCCTCGTGGTTGGAGACGACGCCGACCAGTTCGGCGCCGAGGGTTCCGGTGCGCCAGCGGTAGATCAGGTCGTTGAGGCAGTGCCCGAACTTCGAGACCATGACCAGCACCCGCTGGGCGCGCCCGTCGTGGAAGGCGAAGTCCATGCCGAACTCACCTGCCAGCCGTCCGAACGCGGTTTCCAGCTCCTCGGCGGTGTCATCCGGGTTCCCCCCGGCCAGTGCGGTGCGCAGGAAGAGCCGGCCGCCGACGTGGTCGTCGAATTGCTGGTGCTCGGCGATGTCGAACCCGCGGTCGTCGAGGAACCCTGTCACTGCCCGCACGATGCCGGGCTTGTCGGGGCAGGAAAGGGTCAGGACGAAGCGAATGCTGCGCGGGTGCGTGGCATCCCGGGTCACTGCCGTCTCGTGGATCATGGTGCTCACGTTTGCTCCCTTGGCTCGTTGAAAGGTGGTTGGTTGTGGCTGGATATTGGTGTGTGGATTGCGGACGTTCTCATGCGCCGTCGGCGCCTCGGCCAGGGCAGCGGTCTTCGGCGTCGCAGGCCTCGGTGCAGTCGTGTTTGGTCACCAGTTCGAAGGGCACTCCGCCGTGTTCGTCCACGCCGCTGCGGATGGCCCGTTCGACCACCGAGTCGGCCAGCTTCCTGCGAAGTGCCAGCGGATCGCGGCGCAGGTCCTTGACCAGGGCGATGCACAAGATAAACATGACGGCAGCGAACGGCAGAGCGGAGACGATGGTGATGTTTTTCAGCCCGTTCAGCGCCTGTCCGGGATTGTCCCCGCCGGCCAGCAACATGATGGAGGCAACCGCCCCGGTGAGCACTCCCCAGAACACGATGACGCCTTTGGAGGGTTCCAAGCGCCCATTGGTGCTCAGCGAGCCCATCACGATCGAGGCGGAGTCTGCGCCGGTGACGAAGAAGATGCCGATCAACACCATGGCCAGGATGGCAATGGCCAAGGTGACCCCGGGGCTGGCGCCAAGGTGCTGGATCAAGTCGAACATGGCGCCCTCGAAGTCGATGGAGGGTTCCCCGTCGACCATGCTCACCATCGAATCCGACGCCCCGTTTGAAGCTGCGGACTTGAGCTGGATGTCGAAGGCGGCGCCGCCGAAGATCGAGAACCAGATAACGGAGACCAGCGACGGGACCAGCAGCACCCCGGTGACGAACTGGCGGATGGTGCGTCCGCGACTGATCCGGGCAATGAACATGCCCACGAACGGCGCCCACGACACCCACCAGGCCCAATAGAAGATGGTCCAGCTCGACATCCACGCCCGCACCGACTCGTCACCGGCGGACTCGGTGCGCGAGGCCATCGAGGGCAGGTCCCGGACGAAGTCGCCGATGGCCGACGGGATCAGGTTGAGGATCAGCAGCGTGGGCCCCAACACGAACACGAGCACCGCCAGCAACAGGGCCAGGACCATGTTGATGTTGGACAGCCACTGGATGCCCCGGGAGATCCCCGAGACCGCGGAAAGCACGAAGCAGACGGTCAGTACCGTGATGACCCCAACCAGCACCGGCGAGGCGACCTTGCCGACCCAGCCGTTGAATTCGATGCCGCTGGCGATCTGCATGGCCCCGAGCCCCAGCGAGGCGGCGGTGCCGAAGAGCGTGGCGAAGATGGCCAGGATGTTCACGATCTTGCCGGCTGGCCCTTCGACCCGCGGACCGAAGAGGGAAGTGAAGGCCGAGGAGATCAACTGCCGGCGACCCAGCCGGAAGGTCGAGTAGGCCATGGCGATGCCGACCACCGCGAACATGGCCCAGGGGTGGATGCTCCAGTGGAATATCGACGTGGCCATGGCCGTCTGGATGGCCTCGGGCGTGCTCCCGTCAACCGTTCCCGGTGGCGGGGAGACGTAGTGGTAGAGCGGTTCGGCCACCCCGTAGAAAACGAGGCCGATTCCCATGCCGGCGCTGAACATCATCGAGATCCAGGAGACAGTGCGGAACTCCGGCTTTTCCCCGTCACGCCCCAGCGGGATGTTGCCGAACCGGCCTAGAGCCAGCCAGAGCACGAAGATCACGAAGAACGAGGCCAGCGAAACAAAAAACCAGCCGGTGTTCTCGGTGACCCAGGACAGTGCAGCGTTCGAGGCCGCCGAGAGCGAGGCGGTTTTGACCAGGCCCCAGATGACGAAGGCCAGCGCGAAGGCCCCGGCGACCCCGAAAGTGACCTTGTCCAGTCCCTCGGGCAGGCGCGGAATCATCCGTGTTGCCTTCCGCTCCGATTCGCCGTCCCTGAGCTCCTGCAGGATGGCGGTGTCAACTGGTGGCGCGGAACCCGCGACCGGATCCTCGACCACGTACTCGTCGGGCACGTCCGGTTCTTCGGACATGGTCTCGTCGGTGTTCACTGCCATGGGTGTTTTCCTTTGCCTGGTGAATGCGAACGTGTCTTTGGTCCGTGGACCGGGGGCGGTCACCCGCCGAGAGAACCGCTATCCCGCGGGATTGCAGTCCTGGAAATCGGGGCATCGGAGTGGCTTCGTCGCCCGTGGTGGAGCTTTGCAAGACCGTGGCGTATTGGATGCGAGCCTGCAACCGGGTGAACAGGGGCCTCCTGCGTTCAGGTGCAGTAGCTGGCGAGCAGCCCAGCGCCGTCGATAGGCATTGCGGCAATCAGGGCCGGCTTGTCCAGAAGGGCGCCACTGCGGGACAACCGTTTCGATGGACAGGCTTCGTGCATCGCGCATCGACTTCCTTTCGGCTGTTTCGTTCGATGGTTCGGCGGCGATTCAGTCTCGCTATGATCAACAGCCTTCGCCCTGTGCAACAACTGTGGCGCACGCCACAGAAGGGTGTCAAGAGGTTTAGGTCTTTTTCCTTCCGGCCATCCCGACTCTGGGGCCGCCCTGCGTCGCGCCACACCGGAATCACCCCTTTGTTGTGGAACCTGGCCCAGGCGACGCATTGGCGTAACAGTAGAAGAGTTGCGCCTACAGATGCTTGATGTTTATTACGCAATTGGGAAACAGAGGTCCCAGTACAAATCGAACCGACTTCCCGAATGCCCCGAAGTCAGGGGTTAGCCAGCCGGCTGATGATCATCTGCGGCCATTCGCAGGACCACTGCGATTGCATCTCCGCCGTACGCGAATCACCCCGGGAAAGGTCACGGAGTCCAATTTCTCTGGTACGGATAGATCGGGAACCCGGGCGCCGCATGAGGGCAGGGAAGGGAGGCCGTCCCTCCAGGACGACATCATGGGATCTTCCGGGATTCGCCCGGGAGACTTGGTGCGAGCCAGGACCCTGGCATCACAAACCTCGGTTGATGACCGTGGTATCGACCACGACGCGATGGCCAGATGGAAGGCCATCGTCGGTCATGCAGCCCGGCACGTCGTCAGCAGCGCACGGAGTGCGCCGACATCATCGACCGGCGAGCCTCAGCCGGCGGTGTAGCCAAGCGACGCGCTGACCTGCAGTCCTGCCTGTTTGAGCCCCTCCAGCAGACCGGGCTCCATTTCGGGGGCGAAGCGGAAGGCAGGGCCCGAGATGCTGATGGCACCAACGACCACGCCGAGGTGGTTGCGCACTGGCGCCGCATAGGAATTGATGCCCATCTCGAACTCCTCGAGCGCCTGAGCGTAACCGTCCTTCACGACCTGAAGCAGTTCTTTTTCCAGAGCCGTCCGGGTCCGAATGGTTTTGGCGGTGCGCTGAGGAAGCTTGGTGGCTTTCAGGATCCGCCCCCGTTCATCGGAGCTGAGGCCCGCCAACAGGACCTTGCCGCTGGAGGTCGCATGCAGGGGGGTGAGGCTGCCCAGCCAGTCATATGTCGCCAGGGTCGAAGGGCCCATGGCCTGGTCCACGTTCACCGCGTATTCCTCGCGCAGCACGGCAAGGTTGACAGTCTCTTTGTACTGCTCGGCCAAGGCCTCAATGACCGGGCGGGCCAGAGCCACCAGTGAAAGCCGGCCTGGAATGGTGCTGGCCAGCTTCAGGATGCCGAATCCCAGCTCGTATTTTCCCCGATTGGTGTTCTGCTGCACCATGCCGCGGGCCAGCAGCGAGCCCAAGAGCCTGGAAGCCGTGGACTTGTGGATCTGCAGTTCTTCGGCAACTTCGCCGACCCCGGAACTTCCGTCCCGGCCGAGGATTTCCAGGATGGCCAGGGCGCGGTCCACCGATTGGACACCCCCATGCACGGCATCGTCGTCGTCCATTTCCGGGCGATGGGATTTATCGACTGCCAAGGGCCTGCCGTCCTTTGCGTTCATCTTCATACTTGGTCGCTTTCGTCCAGCTTATGCGCTGGCCCCGGCAAGGTGCGCGCCATCGCCCCGGCGCCCAGCGCCAAGGCGGGTTGGAAGCCCCGGCGACGAGCCGGCAATACCGGCTTGGCAAGCTGCTCAAATCACGCTTTCGTCCAATCCGTTACCAAATGACCCCCTCGCCGCGTGGGGCCGACCAGTCTTCCGGACGAGGTGACCTCGCCGACACCAAACCGAGCAAATAGACCAGCCAAACCACCCTTTATGACCTAGATCGGTCACGCATTGGCGTCCCGGTGCATCACAATGGCTAATATGGGGGTTGGGCCAATTATTGTCGCGCCCTTTGAAGTCCCACCTGTTCCCGTCCCATGGAGTGTGCTGACGCATGAGCCTGATTGTCCAGAAATTCGGCGGATCTTCCGTTTCAGATGCCGAAGGCATCAAACGTGTTGCCCGTCGGATTATTGACACCAAGTCCGCCGGCCACGATGTCGTCGTGGTGGTTTCCGCCATGGGCGACACCACCGATGAACTACTCGACCTCGCCGAACAACTGACCGAAGATGCCCCCGCCCGCGAGATGGACATGCTCCTGTCTGCAGGCGAACGCATCTCCATGGCCCTGCTGGCCATGGCCATCGACGGCCTGGGTGCCAAGGCGGCTTCCTTCACTGGCTCACAGGCCGGCATGATGACCGATGCCATCCACGGCAAGGCACGCATCATTGAGGTTTCGCCGCAGCGCGTGCGCCGCGCCATCGATCGCGGCTACGTCGCCATCGTCGCCGGGTTCCAGGGCATGAGCAAGGAATCGAACGACATCACGACCATGGGTCGCGGCGGTTCGGACACCACCGCGGTGGCGCTTGCCGCCGCACTGGGTGCCGATGTCTGTGAGATCTACACCGATGTCGATGGCATCTACACCGCCGATCCCCGCGTGGTTCCGGCGGCCCGCAAGATCGACACCATTTCCAGCGAGGAAATGCTGGAGATGGCCGCCTCCGGCGCCAAAATCCTTCACCTGCGTTGCGTTGAATATGCGCGTCGTTTCGGGGTTCCGCTTCACGTGCGGTCCTCGTTCAGCACCAATGAGGGAACCTGGGTTATGCCCAGCCCCGATGACCAGATCAAGATTCAAGAGGGAGAACCCTTGGAACAGCCCATCATTTCCGGTGTCGCCCACGACCGCTCCGAAGCCAAGGTCACGATTGTTGGCGTGCCCGACATCCCCGGCAAGGCCGCACAGATTTTTCGGGTCATTGCCGGCGCCCACGCCAACATCGACATGATCGTCCAGAACTTCTCGACTTCAGGTTCGGGCCGCACAGATATCTCCTTTACGCTTCCCATGGTCGATGGCAAGCAAGTCAAGGAGGCCCTGCGATCCGCCCAGGAGGAAATCGGCTTCGAGGACATCTCCTACAACGAGAACGTTGGCAAGCTTTCGCTCATCGGGGCAGGTATGCGTTCAAACCCGGGCGTTTCCTTCACGTTCTTCGAGGCCCTGCACCAGGCCGGCGTGAACGTGGACATGATCTCCACCTCGGAAATCCGAATCTCCATCGTCACCGACGCCAACAAGCTCGATGCCGCGGTGCGAGCCATCCACGCGGCATTCGACTTGGATGCTGAGGACGAGGCAACGGTCTACGGCGGCACCGGCCGCTAAGGTACATATGCCTTAACGCCACGCGGTCCGTGGCACCGGGGCACGCCAAGGGGCGTGCCTTCGGTGCTGCGGACCGTTTTTGGTGGTGGGCGTGGTGCGGCGGCGGAACTCTGCGGTGTTCAGGCGGGGGTGCCGGGCAGGGCGGGTGCCGTGGAGGTGTATTGGGCCCCGGTGGGGGTGGTGATCAGGATGGTGTGCCGCCCGCCGGTGTCCAGCACTTGTTCTTCCCAGCCGGTCTGTTCCTTTGTCTGGTTGCAGGCGGCGCATCGTCCGGCACTGTTGGCTTCGTTGGTCGGTCCGCCGCGGCTGTGTTGGACCACGTGGTCGAAGTGCTTGATCGGTGCGTTGCAGTAGGGTGTGCGGCAGTACTGGTCGCGGATGCGGATCAGGTCCTTGAGCGCCTTGGGAAATTGGCGGGAGCGTGAGTCCATGCCCACTAGGGCCCCGGTGTCGGGGTGGGTGTAGAGCCGCTTCAGGGCCACCTGGGAGCGGCGGCGTTCCCGGTCCTGCGGTTCGCGTCCGCCGACCAGGTTCCTGGCCCAGGTGGAGGGGACAGTGCCGTAGCCTTCTAGGAACGCCGGCTCGCTGCCGCCCTGGAGCAAGGTCCGGTCGGACATCGCCAGGTACAACATGAGCTGGGTTCCTTCAGCGGTGGACCTGCCGGTGATCCGGTCCACCGCGACGTCGACCATGATTTGGGCCCGTGTCCGGGTGTCCCCGGCCGCCTTGAGCCTGTCAACTTCGAGGGTGAGGGCCTGGCGGATCGCCAGCCCGTCCTCGACAGAGAGCATCCCGGCGACCTGCATCATCGCGTCCCGGGCCGGGAACACCGCGAGGTACCGACAGGACTTGGCCTCTTCCAGGCGCGTCAGCGCGTCGGAGCTATCGTATGCGTAGGCGAGCCGGCGGACCCGGTCGACGACGGCACGCACGCACAGGCCCTTGAGCCCTTCCGGATCGCGAAGCAGTGCCGCGTCGATCTCGCCGCGCTGCGCCGAAGGCAGGTTCGCGGTTTCGCGGTCAATGGTCCGCGCCTGGGACTCGCCGATCTTGCCGCGCACCAGGGCAATGAGGGTGAATGGCAGGTCCGAGACCAGGCGGCCGGATAAGCCCAGGAAGGCCCTGCCCTGTTCCGGGGATTCGCGGCGTGCCAGGGCGACTTGTGCCCCGACCCCGTAGGACGGGTTGTTTTCCCGCACGCCGGCCTCGGTGCGCCGGGCCACGACGTCGGCTTCCATGAGGGTTGCGGATATGACCTGGGCGCCGGCCGCGGCGCTCTTGATCTCCTCGGCCAGGGCGATCTTTTCGTGATGTTCCTTGGCGGTGCCATCCGTGTCCAGGGCCGCCAACCCGTCGCGCACGTATCTCAGGAACGCCAGGTCATCCTCGTGGCATCGCCCCGGCACGGGCGGGAGGCAGGCCACGGGTGCGGGTGCGGGTGCGACAGGAAAGTATTCGTCGGGAGGTTCGTCTATGGAATATCCGCTGGGATATTCATCGAACATACCTCCATTCTACGCCCGAAAACCTTCGAAAAGAAGGGCAAAAAACAAAGAAAATTACCCCAAAGGCTCATGTCAAATGCGCTTTATGGTTGTCCACAATCCTGCGCGGGATTCTTGACAAAGGTCGCTGAATCGGAGGGTGTGATTCAAGAATTAAGGGTTTCCCGGTCGGCGCGGCGATAATGAATGGATGCTCTCCTCCTCGCTTGTCTGGCTGCCCGAAGAGCAGTGGCTGTCGTCCGCCGCCGCTCATCAGGTGCGCGCAAAGCGTTTTGGCGAACCGTTCACGGAGCGCAGGATGAAGCGCCAGAAGCACCCGATCGAGGACTTCCTCTTTACCTATTACACACAGAAGCCTGGGCAGCTCTATCGCTGGCATCCGGGGCCCGGCGTGGTGCTATCCGGGGAGAGCGCCACGGAACGCAGAGACTGGAAGTTCTATCGCGAAGTCGTTGACGAGTCGACCGGCGAGCGCGGCTACACGGTGGACCTCGAGGCGTTTGCGCAAACCCGCACGGAGGCGATCCGGTTCGCCAACATCATCCTGGCCGGAACAGCCACCCGAGCGGCCAATTTCGCATGCTTCGGCCTGCACGAATGGGCCATGGCCTACAAATCGGCCGACAACGGGATCAGGCACGAATACCTGCCCCTGCGCCTGGGTTCTGCGGGAACCGATGCGGTGGTCCAGGAGCACAAGATCCGCTGCACCCACTTCGATGCGTTCAGGTTCTACACCCCCGAGGCCGTGCCGCTCAATGAATTGCAGCCAACCCGTGAAACCCAGCGGGACCTCGAGCAGCCCGGGTGCCTGCACGCCAACATGGACCTGTACAAGTGGGCGTACAAGCTGACCCCCGCGGTGCCGAGCGACTTGGTCATGGACTGCTTCGAACTGGCGTGGGACATCCGCACCATGGACATGCAGGCCTCTCCCTACGACCTGGCCGACTGGGGCCACCGGCCCATCGCCATCGAGACTCCCGCGGGCAAGGCCGAGTACGTTCGCTTGCAGAAGGACTTTGCCGATCGGGCGCAGGTGCTGCGCGATCGCCTACTGGCCGTTGCCCAATCACTGCCGTTGCCACAGACTTAGAGGTACCGGCCGCCACCGGCGGCCGACGCATGATTGGAGGGCAACTCCATGCGGCACAGGAACCATTCGCTTCTCCCCGCGCTGCTCCTTGGTGCCGTCGCGTTGCTTTCCGGGTGCGCCGGCGGCGGCGGAACCGGCGGATCGCCGAGCGCGTCGACTTCCAGCCAGGGGCAGGGCCAGGACACCGACCTGCAGATCTCGATCCGGGCCGACGGAAACGCTGAAAGCGCGCACTTCCACCTATTGTGCGACGGGCCCGTCGCCCTGGAACGGAGCAACCACCCGCGGGCCGCTGCGGCCTGCGCGCTGGTGGATGCCCACCCGCAGCTGCTCACCGAGCCCGCGGCGGGCGCCACGCGGATGTGCACCCAGCAATACGGCGGTCCGGCCATCGCACGGGTGACGGGCACGCGGGACGGGCAGGCGGTGGAGCGCACCTTCGACCTGCATGACGGCTGCGCGATTTCCGACTGGACCGCCGCCTTGGCGCTACTGGTCGACCAACCTTCAGGGCAACTGCAATAGGGAGGGGGCCTCAGCCCTGCACCAGGTAGCGGTGTTCGGGCCTGCCCCGGCTGCCATAGGCCAGCTCCAGGCGCAGCGATCCGGCCTGCACCAGGTTGGCCAGGTAGCGCTGGGCCGTGGCGCGGGAAATCCCCACGGCGGTGACCACCTGCATGACGGTGGCAGGTTCCCCCGCGGCGGCAACCGCGGCGAGCACCGCCTGCTCGGTGGGCGTAGCCACGGCCGTGCCACCTTCCTCACCGGCCAGCAGCGTGCGCTGCGCCCGGTCGATGGCCTGTTGGTCCAGCCCGGTTGCGGTGTCCAGTTGCCGGCGGTAGCGGGCGTAGGCCCGAAGGCGCGAGGCAAGGACCTTCGGGTCGAACGGCTTGACCAGGTATCCCAGCGCGCCGCGCCGGATGGCGGTGCGCACCGCATCGACCTCGGTGGCAGCCGAGAGCACGAAGGCGTCCACGTCGAGGGTGGCCAGCAGGTCCAGGCCCGAGCCCTGGGGCAGGTAGACGTCCAGCAGCAGCAAATCCGGCTGCTGCTCGGCCACGGCGCGCGGCACCATGCGGGCATCGTGCACCGGCGCCAGGGCGCGGAAGCCCGGCACCGAATCGACGTAGCCGGCGTGTAGCGCCGCCACCCGGAAGTCGTCGTCGACGACCAGGACCTTGTAGTCGGTGTTCTCGTTCATCGTGCATTGGTCCTTTCGGGAGATCCTGCATCGGTGGACAGCACCCCGGGCAGGCGGGCGGCAAATACGGCGCCGGCGGTGCGATGTTCGGTGTCCCCGGGTCCCGCGCCGTCCGCGCGGGCCCCGCCGGGATCCGCGATCCAGACCTCGCCGCCGCGGGTGCGCGCCAGGCGGCGCACCAGTGGCAGCCCCACGCCCTGCCCGCGCTCCGGGGAGCCCGGCAGCGCCCCGGTGCTGACCCCTTCGGCGAAGACGTCGAGCCCGGGTTCGACTCCGGTCCCGGAATCTGCGACGGCCAGGTGCAGCGTGGAGCCCTCGGACAGCAGGTCGACCTCGACCCAGCGCGGGGCCGGGCCCTCCACCGCCGCACGCAGCGCGTTGTCGATCAGGTTTCCCAGCACCGCGGTGGCGTCCTGGGCGTCGATGAGGCTTCCGTAGAGCGCGCTGGCATCCCCCACGCGCAGCACCACGCCGCGCTCGTACGCCTGGACGCCCTTGGCCCCGAGGAAGGCCCGCAGGTAGGTGTCCTCGATGGCCTCGAGGTTCTGCACCGGCTCGCGCACCGGCCCGGAGGCGATGACCTCGCCGAGGTAGTCGCGGGCCTCGTCCACGTCCCCGTGGTGCAGCAGCCCGGAGATGGTGTGCAGCCGGTTGGCGAATTCGTGGCGCTGGGCGCGCAATGCCGAGGCCATGGTCTCCACCGCGTCCAGCCGCGAGCCCAGGGTCTCGATGGTGGTGACATCGCGCAGCAACACCACCTGGCCCAGGTCGGTGCCGTCGCGTCGCACCGGGTGGACGGTGGCGACCAGCGCTGCGCGCTCGGTTTCCAGGCGAAGCGTTGCACCGTCGCAGGTGGCGATGGCGGCAACCAACGGCGCGGGCAACTTCGCCTCGGTATAGGGCAGCCCGATGATGTCGGAGGATTCGTGGCGGTGCGGCAGCCCCAGCATGATCCGCGCCGCCCGGTTGCGCACGCTCACCCGTCCGTCGGGGCCGATGCCGATGACGCCGTCGGCCACGCCGTAGAGCACTGCGTCGCGGTCCCGCAGCAGCTGCGCCATTTCGGCTGGTTCCAGCCCCAGGGTCTGGGCCTTGAGCCGGCGCACCAGCCAGCGCGTCGACGCCGCGGAAAGGCCCAGTGCGGCGAGCCCCAGCCCCAACACCCAGAAGCCGGCCACGCGCAGCCGGGCCGCCAGTTCCTGGATCCCGACCCCGACGCTGACCTCCCCGACCACCGTGTCCGAAGCGGGCGCGAAGACCGGCACTTTGGCGCGCACCGATTCGCCCAGTGTGCCGTGCTCGCGGGACACCGATTCCTGGCCCGACAGCGCGACGGGATCGGTGGAGACCCTTTGGCCCAACAGGGATTCGGTGGGGTGCGCCAGCCGGATCCCGCGGTCCTCGGTGACCACCACGAAGAAGGCCCCGGTGCGCGTGCGCGCCGCCTCCGCCGCACGCTGCACGTACCCGGCGCGCAGGGCCGCGGCGTCGAGCGAGTTGTCGTCGTCGGCATGGCCCTTCACCTGTGCCCGGATCTCAGGGTCGGCGGCGAGCGTGCGGGCGATGGCCAGGGCGCGCTCCTGGGCCTGCTCGTTGACGCGTTCCACGGTCACCCACATGGCGCCGGCGGCAGCGGCGAGGATCATCATTCCCACCACCGCAAATTGCAGGCCCATGATCCGGGCGGCGAAACCGCGGGAGGGCTTTGGCTCTTGGGGCATGAAACCAGTTTAGGACCTTCGTGGGCTTTATGAGCAAAAAAGGATTTAGGGGAAGAAGGGTGCTTTGTGGGCACAACCACACTGGCGTGATGCGCACCACGTAGCGTGTATATCCGCGGTGCATCGGGCGGCCAACGCTTCCGGCCCCCACAGGCACCGACTCCCATCACTCGCGTAGAAATACGCACCATCTTTAGAAGGAGACCCCCCATGCTGGTAGCACTCGGGTTCCTGATGGTCGCCACGTTCATGGCGCTCATCATGACCAAGCGCATGACCCCGTTGTTGGCGCTGATCATCGTGCCAACCGTCTTCGGCCTCTTTGCCGGCGCCGGCCTGGGGCTCGGCGACATGGTCATGGACGCCGTGAAGTCCATGTCCGGAACCGCCGCACTGCTGATGTTCGCCATCATGTACTTCGGCATCATGATCGACGTGGGGCTCTTCGACAAGCTGGTCGACGGCATCCTGAAGCTGGTCGGCAACGACCCGGCCAAGGTCGTCATGGGCACCGCGCTGCTCACCGGCCTGATTTCCCTGGACGGCGACGGCTCCACCACCTTCATCGTGGTCACCGCGGCGCTGCTGCCGATCTACCTGCGCCTGGGCATGAGCCCGGTGGTGCTGACCTGTGTTGCAGGTTTGACCAACGGCACGCTGAACATCGTCCCCTGGGGCGGTCCGACCGCCCGCGCCGCGGCCGCCCTGCACGTGGACGCCTCGGCAGTGTTCGTCCCGATGATCCCGGCACTGGCAGTCGGCCTGGTTGTCGTCTTCGGCTTCGCCTGGGCCATGGGCATCTCCGAGCGCAAGCGCCTGCAGCGCGAAGACCCGCTGCGCTGGGGCCCGGGTTCGGTCATGACCGGCGGCACGTCCGGCTCCTCCGACTCCGGAAACACCCAGACCCCTGCAGGCGGCCGCGGCGTCGCCCTGCTGGAAAAGGTTGCAGTGCGCGGCGACGGCACCGAAACCGCCACCATGAACGGCACGGTCCTGGACCCGACCCGCGAGACCCTGCGCCCGAAGCTGTTCTGGTTCAATCTCTCGATGACCGTGGCCATCTTCGTGCTGCTGATCCTGGACCTGATGCCGCTGTCCTACCTGTTCATGGTCGGCACCGCCGTCGCCCTGCTGGTGAACTTCCCGAAGATCTCCGACCAGGCCAAGATGATTGCCTCCCACGCCTCCTCGGTGATCGCCGTGGTCTCCATGGTGCTTGCCGCCGCAGTGCTCACCGGCGTGCTCTCGGGCACCGGCATGGTCGACGCGATGAGCGCCTGGCTGGTCGACGTCATCCCCACCTCGATGGGCCCGTACCTGGCGATCCTCACCGGCATCATCTCGATCCCCGCCACGTTCTTCATGAGCAACGACGCGTTCTACTTCGGCATCCTGCCGGTGCTCACCGAGGCGGGAGCCCACTACGGCATCCCCGCCGTGGACATGGCCCGCGCCTCGATCACCGGCCAGCCGGTCCACATGCAGTCGCCGCTGGTTCCCGCGATCCTGCTGCTGGTCTCGATGGCCAAGGTCGACCTGGGCGACCACCACAAGAAGGTCCTCTGGCGCGCACTGGTCGTCTCCCTGGTGATGCTCGCCGTCGGCGTGCTCACCGGCGCCATCGGCATCGGCTAGGAAGCACCTCACGCTGACACGGCAACGCACCGCACCAGGGGGCGGAGGACGGGAAACCGACCTCCGCCCCCTCTGCCTGCGTGCAGTGACACAGGTGGCGCTTAACCTCGCCGAAACCGACGTGTGAAAAGCTTAGGGATACGCGAAAGAGTGAGGCGACACCCATGGAATTCCTGCTGCTGTTGGTCGGCCTGCTGTTCGGGACGGTGCTGGTGGTCGGGCTGGGCGAACGAATGCGCCTGCCCTACCCCATCCTGATGCTGCTCTTCTCCGCCGGGGCGGCGTTCCTGCCGTTCATCCCCGAGGTCCACATCAACCCGGAACTCATCCTTCCGCTCTTCCTGCCGCCGCTGCTCTACGCGGCTGCCCAGCGCAGTTCCTGGTCGATCTTCCGGCTGCGGTGGCGCTCGCTGGTGCTGCTGGCCGTGCTGCTGGTCCTCGCGACCACCGCCGCCGTGGCGGGTGTCGCCTGGCTCATGGTTTCGTCCATGGCCTTGCCGCTGGCCATCGCACTGGGCGCCATCGTGGCCCCGCCCGATCCCGTCGCGGTGGAGGCCATCGCCAGCAAGGTCAAGATGCGCCGCCGCCTCATCACGGTTCTGCAGACCGAGGGCCTGTTCAACGACGCCATGGCCATCGTGATCTTCCAGGCGGCCGTTGCCGCTGCCATGAGCGGAGGCGAGGTCGGTTGGAACGTCGTGCCGAAGTTCCTCATCGGCGCGGCCGGCGCCATCGTCCTGGGCCTGGCCATGGCCTGGCTGATCGGCACCCTGAACCGCTTCGTCCCGAACCTGGTGGCCCGCTCGGCCGCGACGCTGGTGGCGCCCTACGCGGTGTACCTGCTGGCCGAGGAAGTCCACTTCTCCGGCGTCGTTGCCGTGGTGGTCACGGCCCTGGAACTGGGGCGCAGGGCCCGCCCGCAGGACTCCGAGGAACGCTTGACCCGGACCGCCTTCTGGGACGTGGTGGAGCTGTTGACCACCGGCGTCGCCTTCGGACTGGTGGGCATCGAGATGCGCTACATCATCCAGGACGAGGGCAAGAACCTGCTGACCTTCATCCCCGGCATCGCGGCCATCTGCGCCACCGTCGTGCTGGTGCGCTTCGGCTGGATGATGGCCATGTACAAGATCGGCGGGACCGAACGCAAGAACAAGACTCCCGGATCGCTCAAGGAAGTCCTGGTGCTCTCCTGGTGCGGGATGCGCGGGCTGGCCACACTGGCGCTGGCACTGGCCCTCCCCTCGACCATGGCCGATGGACAACCGCTCGAGGGGCGCAACTTCGTGGTGGCAACGGCCTGCACGGTGCTGATCGTGACGCTGGTTTTGCCTGGCCTGACGCTTCCGGCCCTGATGCGGGCGCTCAAGCTTCCCAATGACCACGCCGTCGAAGAGCGGACCCAGCGTGCACTGGCCCGGCGGGCGGAGAAGGTCGCGCTGGAAACCATGAAGCGCTCGAAGGCCGCCGCGGCCCTTCCTGCCGAACGCCGCCAGTCCCTGGCCCGGCGCATGTCCTCGCTGCACACCATTCTCGAGGCCGACTTCGAGAAGGACCCGGAAAAGATGCTGCGCCTGAAGCAGATCCTCACCATCATGGACGATGTCCAGCGCGAGGCACTTGATGCCGCACGCGAGGAAATGCTCAAGGCCCGCAACGAACCGGGCAATGACCCCGAACTCGTGGACAGGGTGCTGCGCCGCTTGGACCTGCGCACCGTCACGCTGGACCACTGACAGCTCGTCGGGTCCCACCCTCCAAAGGATCGGGTGCAAGTGACGGCGCACGGTGGAGTGCAAGGTCGATGAAGGCAGGGGCTCGCCCGGGCAGCCGACTGCCTTCCAGCCATCCAATCGTGGCTTCCGCTGAAATCGGACTGGGCTCCATCCTCAGGGGCTTTACCGGGAGGCCTTCGTAGCTCATGGGAGGGGGGTCAAGGTCGGTGGTTGCCGGAACAACGAGTACCCTCCACGCGCGGCCATTGAACGGATCACTTCGAAGTGCGAAGACCTCAACCCGATCCGGGGAACAAGCCCCTGCCGGGAAAGGTCGACGAGGATGTCCTCGCCCATACTCCGCCCAGCGAAAAGGGATGGTTGCCGGCGCCAGAGAAGAAAAACAGCCGGCGGCCACCCGGCATTCCGCCAATCAGGCCTCGCGCACGGCCACGAGCAGGGCTCGGGCACGCCCCGCAACATCGGCATCGCGCATGGATAGCACCGAGACCAGGTATTCGAGCTTGTGGATCTGCGCCGTGTAATCCGGGCCGAAGCGCTGGGCCAGCGGGCGGGCGGCGAGTTCCCCGGCCATGCGCCAGGCCACGGCCAGCGCACTTTCGAAGAGTCGTTGGTCGCCGGAGGCCGCCAGCGGGACCGAGCCGCGATCGACCATGAACACCGCATTGAGCCGCGAATCGTCCAACCCCATGGTCAGGGCCTCAAGTTCCCGGCGCACGGTGCGCAACCTGGCAGCGCCCTTGCCGAAGCGGCCCAGGCGCATGGACATGCTGCCGCCGTAGCGAAGCACCTGGTAACCGATGACCAGAACAAGCCCATTGGTCGGGAACAGCAACCAGAACAGGGGATCCAAATTGGAGTCCAGCTCCCGCTGGTCGTTCAGCGGCAGAACCCTCGCCAGGCGATCCAGGGTGTTGGACACCGCCCACTCGGGTGACATCTCGGGGGTGAAACGGTTGGTATTCCAGTCGAACCTGCCCAGCGCGGCAGTTACGCCGGTTGCGACCGCCGAGGTCAACCACGCGGGCGCCGTGGTGGATCCGTCATCAAAGAACCACACGGGCAGCACCACCTCTCCGGGGAGCAGTTCCCCGCTGCCCTCGTCAACCAAGTGGGGGTATTGGGCCTTGATCGTCCACATGGATTCCACCAGCAGCTTGGGGTCGAAACGGGTATATGCGAAAGGGTCGGAGGGGTCGTAAATCTTCGCTCGGACCTCGGGGTCCATGGTGAGCTGCAGCTCATCCTCAGCGTCCCGGGCAACCACCGTCACCACGAGGTCTTCGGTGAAATCGACCGGGAGGCCGCGGCGGATTTCATCCACGTCGAATTTGCTGTCGTCGGGCTCAAAGCGCAATGCCTGCAATGGCCGGTTTCCGGTCGGCACGGCTTCGGCCACGTCTTCGATACCGACGATGACCATCGAGCTCAGCATGGCCGAGGCCAGCACCAGGACGATGCCGGCGAGCACCTTGGCGCTCCGGCGGACGCCCGTGCGGAGTGAGGGATGCAGCGGGGTCTTGCCGCGCGCCGGTTCCGCTGCGTCATCGAATTCAGGGAGCCTGCCGATCGCTTCGCGGGCCATGGCATTCACCTCGTCCACCGCGTTCAGGGACAGCCGCGAACCCTGGGGAGTCAAGCCAAGGCTCGTACGCAACACGCTCAGGTCTTCGGCGGGCCTCGGGGCCGCCAAAGGTCGTCGCCGAAGCATGCGGCGCAACCTCCGCGGGCGGCCCAATTTCCGGGAGAGCGCATGCGCCTGGCGCTTGAGTACACGCTCCGCTTGGTCCCAGGCGCGCACGGCATGTTTGGACCCGCCCGTCTTGCCGGTGCTTGCCGCAAGCAGGGCGTCCAATGCGGATTCAAGGTCGGTGACGGCCCGCGGATCGATCGCGCCGGCCGGGGCGGCGCGCAGGCGCGCCAATAGTTCCCTGGTGGCGAATGCCAGCGGTGCGGTCAACCGCTGGAAGGTGTTTTCGCCGCCGCGGAAGCGTCCAATGACGGCACCGGCACCCATCACGGCGTCGGCCGATGCGGCCAATTGCGACACCAGGGATTCGAATCTTTCGAGCTTTCGGGCGGTTTCCGGTGTCATGCCGCTGCCGCGCGCATGCACCGCTGCGACGACCTTTTCCTCGGTGCGCGCCAAGTCCAGCGACGCCTTGCGCACCTTGGCCCAAGCGGCAGTGAACCCGCGGGGGCGTTGCCCCGGGTCGACGGCGAGGTAGGTCACCTCGAGGGCTTCGAGCTCCAGGACCACGCCTGCAAGTTGGCGCTGCGCGGCGGTGAGCCGGCGGAAGCGGGCCCCCCACCGGGAACGGCGGCGTTGTGCCTTTGAGAGGGCGAACGCCGTCAGCGCCAGGCCCAGCGCGGTGGCCATGATCCAGGGCCAGGGCGAAGGCGGAGACCCGTGGTCGAGGTGCCGGGATGCTTCTTGTGCCGCGGCGATGACTGCCAGTGGCCCGTGGCCGATTCCGACATTGGCCTGGTATGCATCGTGGATACCCTGGCCGACGGCGAGGTTTTGGGCCGGATCCTCGAAGAAGGGGCGGATTGCCACCTTGTCGCGGGCTTGGGCTCGCCTGATCGAGCCGTCGTAGTTATCGATCGTTGCGGCTTTCGGGAGCTTGGTGCTCAGCAGGATATCGGTGCCCGGGGCGAGGTTTCCCTGCTGTTCCTCGAGACTCAGCGTCCGGTCGGTGACCGTGAGGGTGAGCGGTTGCCAGGAAGCGACTGGTCGGTCCAGTGCGGCTTCGACCGTTTCCCGGGAGATGTTCCACGGCTGCTGGCCCTCAACGAGGATCCGGACCTCGGAATCCGGTTGGGTGGCGATGTTCACGAGCCCGGTGGTTCCGAAAACCACGGTGACAGCCCCGAGAAGGATGGATATCCAGGGGAGGCCGAAATTCGGTTTGTTGCCGGAACGGGCGGGCGGTGTGGCTTTGCGGATCATGGACTCAATCAGGCGTATGCGGGCGTGAACCAGCCAATTCTAACGAAAATTGAATAAATGTCAGGCCGCGGAATACCCGGCCCTACGCTTTTGGAAAACATCAGAACCAGGCGAGCCAACCGCGAAACCCGTGAGCATAAACAACTTTGTGCTGGCGGGAGTCAATATTGCAGAACGAGCCCACCAGCATGGACAGGCCAAACGCTGCGGGGTTAATTCCGCGAGGTGGTCCGGTGCGAACGCGACCGGGCGGTGGTGAATGGCGGAATCGAACGTGGTCGCTTCCGTATGGGTGGATCAGTCTTGGAGGACCGAACCACTCAACAGGAGCCACTCCTTTCTGCCCTGGCGACGAACCGACTTGACGTCATGCTCAGAATCTCAACCGAACGGCATGGGGCCCAGCCGCCGTTGCCGGCGGTTATTCCTCGCCGTCGAGGTAGTACCAGCGTCCGCCCTCGCGCATGAAATTGCTGACTTCTCGCTGGGAACCCGGCTGGTTCAGCAGGCGGTAGTGCGCCTCGAACTCGACGATGCCGCGGGTGTCGAACGGCCCTCCTGCTTCGGTGCGGATGATGTCCAGGTCGCCCCAGACGATCGCTTCGTCCAGCACCAGCTCCGCAGGGCGCGTGTCCGGGTGCCAGGTTGCCAGCAGGAATTCCGGAATTCCCAGGGCGAAGGCGCTGAAGCGCGACCGCATCAGCGCCACCGCGGTTCCGGGCCAAGCGGGGGCATTCGAATCTTCGTATCCCCGGTGATATCGGCCACAGCAGGATTCGTAGGTTTCCCCGGAATTGCAGGGGCAACGCGCATCTTTTTCCATTGAACCAGCTTAAGGGCAGTCGGATCGACGGAATAACGGCGGCCAGCCTGCGCTCCGGGACCCCTGCAACCCGACACAAAACCAGAGGAACGACCCCGTGCCGGTAGACTGGGCAGGCAAGCTCGCGGAGCGCCCCCACCCTTGGCGTGAGACGGCACGTCCGCGGGCGATTAACCACCCCTCGCGCACAGGAGAACCCGGATGCCCCGGATCGTTGTTGATGTTATGCCCAAGCCCGAAATCCTTGACCCGCAGGGCAAGGCCATCGTCGGCGCACTTCCCCGCCTTGGCTTTACCGCTTTCAGCCAGGTTCGTCAGGGCAAGCGCTTCGAACTGACCGTGGACGGCGAGGTCACCGAGGAAATCCTCGAGCAGGCCCGCAACGCCGCCGAGAAGCTGCTCTCGAACCCGGTCATCGAAGACGTTGTCAACGTCGAGGTAGTCGCAGACTAATGAGCGCAACCGAACTTCCCCTGATCGGCGACTATTCGACGCCCGTCGCAGCGCTGTCCGGCGCCCGCATCGGCGTCGTTACCTTCCCGGGCACCCTCGATGACCGCGATGCTGCCCGCGCAGTGCGACTGGCCGGCGCCGAGGCAGTGTCCCTGTGGCACGCCGATGCCGAGCTTCAGGACGTCGACGCCGTGGTCATTCCCGGCGGATTCTCCTACGGCGACTACCTGCGCGCCGGCGCGATCTCCCGCTTCGCACCGATGATGGGCAAGATCATCGACGCCGCGAACTCGGATGCCAAGCTGCCGGTCCTGGGCATTTGCAACGGCTTCCAGATCCTGACCGAATCGCACCTGTTGCCGGGCTCCATGATCAAGAACGATCATTTGAAGTTCCTGTGCCGCGACCAGGTCCTGCGCGTGGAAAACAACAACACCGCCTGGTCCAACCAGTACGCGCAAGGTGAGGAAATCACCATCGTGCTCAAGAACCAGGACGGCCAGTACGTGGCCGACGAAAAGACCCTCGACGCCCTTGAGGCCGAGGGCCGCGTGGCCTTCAGCTACGTCGGCTGGAACCCCAACGGTTCGCGCCGCAACATCGCGGGCATCACCAATGCCGCGGGCAACGTCGTGGGCCTCATGCCCCACCCGGAGCACGCAGTAGAGGCCGGATTCGGCCCCGACCACACCGGAACCGACGGGCTGGGTTTCTTCACCTCCGTCCTGACCCACCTTGTTGGAGGCCAGAAGTGAGCGCCGCAGAGCAGACCACCGAGCAGAAGAAGTTCAACATGGACACCGTGGCCAACGCCGCGGCCACCCCGGAGACCGAACTGCCCTGGGCCGAGCTCGGCCTGAAGCAGAACGAGTTCGACGAGGTCGTCAAGGTCCTGGGCCGCCGCCCCACCGCCGCGGAACTGGCCATGTACTCGGTCATGTGGTCCGAGCACTGCTCCTACAAGTCCTCCAAGAACCACCTGCGCCAGTTCGGCGACAAGGTCAGCGAGGAAATGAAGAAGGACATGCTCGTTGGCATCGGCGAAAACGCCGGCGTGACCAACCTGGGCGACGGCTGGGCCGTGACCTTCAAGATCGAGTCGCACAACTCCCCCACGATGATCGAGCCGTACCAAGGTGCTGCCACCGGCATCGGCGGCATCGTGCGCGACATCATCTCCATGGGCGCCCGCCCGGTCGCCGTGATGGACCCGTTGCGCTTCGGTGCGATCGACCACCCGGACACCGCACGCGTGATCCACGGCGCGGTCGCCGGCATCGGCGGCTACGGCAACTCCCTGGGCCTGCCGAACATCGGCGGTGAAATGGTCTTCGACTCTGTCTACCAGGGCAACCCGCTGGTCAACGCGCTGGCAGTGGGCGTGATGCGCCACGAGGACATCCGCCTGGCCAACGCGTCGGGCAAGGGCAACAAGGTCGTGCTCTTCGGTGCACGCACCGGCGGCGACGGCATCGGCGGCGCCTCGATCCTTTCCTCGGAGTCCTTCGACGACACCAAGCCCTCCAAGCGCCCCGCCGTCCAGGTGGGTGACCCGTTCGCCGAAAAGGTGCTCATCGAGTGCTGCCTGGAACTGTTCAAGGGTTCCCTCGTTGAAGGCATCCAGGACCTCGGCGCCGCGGGCATCTCCTGCGCCACCTCGGAACTGGCCTCCAACGGCGACGGCGGCATGGAGGTCGAACTGACCTCCGTCCTGCTGCGCGACCCGTCCCTGACCCCGGGCGAGATCCTGATGTCCGAATCCCAGGAACGCATGATGGCGGTGGTCTCCCCGGAGAACATCGAAGCCTTCGAAGCGACCATGGACAAGTGGGCCGTGGAGTACTCCTGGCTTGGCGAGGTCACCGACACCGGCCGGTTGATCATCAAGTGGGACGGCGAAGTCATCGTCGACGTCGACCCGCGCACCGTCGCCCACGACGGCCCGCTCTACGACCGCCCGTACGCCCGCCCCGAGTGGCAGGATGCGCTGCAGGCCGACACCTTCAAGTCCTCGGAGGCCGGCGCCAACCTGCCGGCCACCGGGGATGAGCTGAAGGCCGCACTGGTTGAGCTGATGGCTTCGCCGAACATGTGCGACAAGTCCTGGATCACCAACCAGTACGACCGCTACGTCGGCGGCAACACCGCGCTGGCCTCCCCGGACGACGCCGGCGTGATCCGCGTCGACGAGGAAACCGGCCTGGGCGTTGCCCTGGCCACCGACGCCAACGGCCGCTACACCTTCCTGGACCCGTACCACGGCGCGCAGCTGGCCCTGGCCGAGTCCTACCGCAACGTCGCGACCTCCGGCGCCGTGCCGATGGCCGTCTCCGACTGCCTGAACTTCGGCTCCCCCGAGGACCCGGATGTCATGTGGCAACTGGCCGAGGCCATTCGCGGCCTCTCGGATGCCTGCCTCGAGCTCGGCGTCCCGGTCACCGGCGGCAACGTCTCGCTGTACAACCAGACCGGATCCACCCCGATCCACCCGACCCCGGTCGTGGCGATGCTGGGCAAGTTCGACGATGTCGAGCGCCGCACCCCCTCGGGTTGGCGAGCGGATGCCGACGGCCAGGCCATCTACCTGCTGGGCACCACCTTCGACGAGCTGGACGGCTCGGAGTTCGCGAACATCCGCGGACACCTCGGCGGCCTGCCGCCGAAGGTCGACCTGGCAGCGGAGAAAACCCTGGGCGCGATCCTGATCAACGCCTCGCGCGACGGCATGATCGACTCGGCCCACGACCTCTCCGAGGGCGGCCTCGGCGCAGCCTTGGGCGAGATGGCCCTGCGCTACGGCGTCGGTGCCCGCGTGGCACTGGATGACCTGTGCGAGCGCGACGGGGTGGATGCGTTCACCGCGCTCTTCTCCGAGTCGCAGGCCCGCGCGATCGTCGCTGTTCCGCGTTCCGAGGAGGTCCGCTTCAACGACATGGCCACCGCGCGCCGGTTCCCGGTGGTTCGCCTCGGCGTGGTTGACGCCGCGAGCACCTCGCTGGAGGTCCAGGGCCAGTTCGACCTGGACCTGGCCGAGCTGCGCGAGGCCCACGAGGCGACGCTGCCGAAGTACTTCGGCTAGGCACGTCTGGCCACTGCGGGGCGTCGGGGATTTTTCCCCGGCGCCCCGCCGATGTTTAACTTCATCTTCACCTTTTCGGCCAAGTCAGATTGAGTTCACCGTGCGAGAGATCTGCTTGCGAGCATCTCATAATCGAGCAAAGCGAACTTCAAGCTAGTTTCAAGGTCAAATTTGAACTTGAAACTAGCTTGAAGTTCGAGCTCGACCTATTTTGCCCGAAAGCTTATTGATCAGTTGCGGCGTTGGACGCCAAAGATACGACCTACCTACCTTTTGTTTTGTCAGGTAGCCATGTTTGGTGAGATCGTTAAGATCAGCGCGCGCAGTTTCGTGTGACACCCTGAAGCGATCCCGATACTGCCTCACCGAAACCCGCTCATTCTCATCACGAGCCAACTTCTCCAAAATTTCCGCTTGCCGGAAATTAAACTCAACAGTTTTGCTCGCGAGGGCAGAGCGTATATCGGCGGCCTCCTGGACCTTCGCCTGCAAGTGGTCATCTAGCTCGTCAAGCGCTCGGATAAAAACGTCCAGCTGGTAGTGGATGAAGTAGGTGAGGTCGCGTTCGTCGTCCTCAGTTAGCAAATAGGCAGTTGAGTATCGCGACGGTGCTTTCTTGAAAATCTTGGAGATCGCGACATACTCACTGAGCCAGTATTCTTGCTTGAGCATGCACCAATAGAAGAGAGCTCGAGCGGTTCGCCCGTTACCGTCAGCAAAATAATGGTCGTAGCCAACCATAAAATCGACAATTACCGCCCGCACTACTGGTGGAATGTACGCCCCTTCCGGGGTATCACCGTTGGCAAAATCGCATAACGCCTGCAGTCGCTGGGGAAGTTGGTCTGCACTCGGTGGCTCGTGAACACAAATTTCGTTATCCCATACGGCAACTCGTTGATGATCGAGAGTTTCCAAACGACCTGCGTCGCTAGGGTCTTCCAATGTCCCATCGGTCAGGATGCGATGTAGTTCAAGGACGAATTCTGTTGTCAACTGAATATTTGACTCTTTGGGGGCCAGCAATATTGCGCTTGGGGGCCACCGCGGGAAAACGGGATTATTGTCCTTGGGGGCCACCCGTAGTGTTCTTGGGAGCCACCAAATAGGCTCCTTCCACCATGTGACGGCCACATGGTGGAAGGAACAGTTTCAATGGTACGTAGGATCAAGGCGAAGCTTATTCTCAAGCTCCGCGCAGACGGGCTTTCGGGCCGGGCGATCTCGACCTCGGTCGGGGCCTCGAGGAAAAGCATCACGACCGTTCTCGAGGCGGCCGAGCAACAATGCGTCGGCTGGGACGAGGTGCGGGAAAAGTCCGAGGGCGAGGTGTACGCCCTGCTGTTCCCGGGCCGCGGCGACCACCAGAGCGTGTTCGCCCAGCCGGACTGGGGCGCCATCCACCGTGAACTGGCCAAGGTCGGGGTGACGCTGAAGCTCCTGCATGGCGAATACCTCGATTCCCAGGCCGGCTCCGGGCAGGCGGTCATGGGCTACGACCGCTTTTGCAAGACATATCAGCGGTTCGTCCTGGAGTCCCACGCAACATCCCGGGTGCAGCACAAGGCCGGGATGAGCATCGAGGTGGACTGGTCGGGCCCCACCATGGAATTGGTCGATCCGGTCACCGGGACGCGGAGCAGGGTCTACCTGTTCGTCGCGTGCCTGCCGTTCAGCCGGTACGCCTTCGTGGAGGCGACCTTGGACATGAAGCAGGACAGCTGGCTGCGTGCGCACGTGGCGATGTTCGAGGCCTTCGGCGGTTCTGTGCCACGCATTGTGCCGGACAACCTGAAGACCGGGGTGATCAAGCACCCCGCCGAGGGCGAGATCGTGCTCAACGATTCCTACCGCCACCTGGCCGCCCACTACGGGGCGGCGGTGCTGCCGGGCCGTGTCCGGGCCCCGAAGGACAAGGCCAGCGTGGAAAACACCGTGAGCCACGTGGCCACGTGGGTGATCGCCGGGCTGCGGAAGACCACGTTCGGGTCGCTGGGGCAGTTGCGGGCCGCCATCCGTGAGCGCGTCGAGGCCTACAACCAGGAGCCCTTCCAGAAACGTGCAGGGTCCCGCAAATCGGTGTTCCTGGCCGAGGAGCAGCCCCTGATGAACCCGTTGCCGGCGGCCGCCTACGAGATCAGCACCTGGGTCTACGGGCGGAAGGTCGCCCGGAACAGCTACGTCTCGTGGCGGAAGAACTTCTACTCGGTGCCGATGTCCAGCATCGGCGCCACCGTGGACCTGCGGCTGACCGAGTCCGTACTGGAGGTCTATCGGAACCACGAGCGGCTCACCAGCCACCGGCTGCTGCCGGCCGAGGCCCTGAACCAGTACCGCACCAACGACGCCGACATCCCGCCCGAGCGCCAGTGGCAGCACTGGGACACCGCCCGGGTCAAGGAGTGGGCCTCGCGCACCGGGCCGTGCACGCTGAACGTGGTGGAACGGATCTTTGAAGCCGTACAGGTCCAAGAGCAGGGCCTCAACGCCGCGCTGGCGGTGCTGCGCCTGAGCCGGCGCTATGGCCCGGCACGGCTGGAGGCGGTCTGCCGGATCGCGCTGCAGAGTCAGGTCCGCTCCCCACGCTACGCCCACCTGCGCCCGCTGCTGGAAACAGGCCAGGACCAGA
Source organism: Paeniglutamicibacter sulfureus (assembly GCF_039535115.1). NCBI lineage: Bacteria > Bacillati > Actinomycetota > Actinomycetes > Micrococcales > Micrococcaceae > Paeniglutamicibacter > Paeniglutamicibacter sulfureus. The sequence continues at coordinate 3,359,159 of NZ_BAAAWO010000001.1, read as the reverse complement.
ACCTGGCCACACAGCCCGAGCTCTTCCACAACGACGGCGGCTATGTCCGCGGCGGCGACTACTACGCGGGAGGCACCCGATGAGCTCACTGGATATCGAGACCAAGCGGAAGCTGCGCGAGATGAACGCCATCGAGATGCTCCAGGCCTTCGAGGCACAGGACGAAATCCTGAGCATGGCGTTGAGCTTCGATGAGCGGGTGCGGCTCATCGTCGACGAGGCGCATTCGACGTTCACCACTTCCAAGGTCGGCGGCCTGATCAGCCGCGCCAAGCTGCGCTACCCCAACGCCGATTTGCGGCAGGTGGACCTGGTCGAGGAACGCGGGCTGAACCGCAGTATGCTCACCGCCTTGGGCAGTTGCGCCTTCATCGAGCAGAACCAGAACGTGGTCTTCCAGGGATTCACCGGTTCCGGAAAGTCGTACCTGGGCTGCGCCCTGGCCAAGCAGGCCTGCCGCAACCGGATCCGCACCCACTACGTGCGCATGCCGGACCTCGAGGAGGAATGGGTCCAGGCCCAGGACAAGCCGCTGGGCGCCGCGAAGTTCCTGAAAAAGTACGGGGCCTTCACGCTGCTGGTCGTAGACGAGTGGTTGTTGGACCGCCCCAGCGGCGACTTCCTCCGCATGCTCCTGGAACTCATGGAACGGCGCTACGGGTCGACGTCGACGGTGTTCTGCACCCAGTACCAGCAGAAGGACTGGCACCAGCGCCTCGGCTCCGGCGTCCACGCCGACGCGATCATGGACCGGATCATCCACAACACCATTTGGATCGAGACCGGTAGCTACAACATGAGAGAGAAGACCGGCGCCGTCCAGGCATAGCCAGGCCCGTTGGGGACCGGTGGCTCCCGCCCAGGGAGGTACTGGCCCCCAACGGCAATATCACTGGCCCCCAACGGCAATAATGGGTGGTCCCCAAACCGTCGAATACTCACAGTTGTCCCAAAAACGTCGTCCGGCGTTCGAATCTGACCACTTGCGCGACGCGTAATTTGCTCACTCTGCTTGAGCAGGCGATCAGTCATAGTGAATTGAAAGGCCTGACCGTTCTTGTCGGACAAATCAACGGCACGATACTGGCTGCGGCGAGCAAACTTAAGCGACAACCACCATTCCTCAAGAGTCATCGCCTCAGGCGGCGTCTTATAACGAAGCTCGTCCCAATGCATATACCGTGAATCGTCAGGGTGAGCACTCATGAGTTCAAACAGGCGATTAGGTTGAACGGAATAGATCTTTTGCATCGCTGCTTCGATGTTGGGCGCGGACATTGGCAGCTTCATTGGACCTCGCTTCATTCAGATCTACTTCAAATGGGCATCAAAATTTGAAGTTAGATGCAGTCGAGCGAACTTCAAGCTATCTTCAAATCCAAATTTGAACTTGAAGATAGCTTGAAGTTCTCTCCGCGCCAGCACGAATGCTCGACGGGCGAAACTGGTTGAAGTGGATGGCTCCGCGCGAGGAAACCATCAACTCCCGATTTACATCCATACTTCAGTCGCCACGCATCTCGAGGAATCCACAAAGCGATAGGCCTCACGCTCATTTCCGGCCAATCGCCGGAGCGTCCGTACGCAACCGATCGCACACCCAAGCGTCAGACGGCACGCGCATTTCCCGCGCCTCCGCCACCCGCACTTGTGACCCACAACGCCTTGCCGTAGAGTTCTACATCACAGGCCAAAGTTCGACTATAGAATCCAGTGTTCGACTATAGAACACCATGCGGCGGCCGCAGACAGAACTCGACGAAGTGAGGAAAGCCCGTGCAGTTCCACCACCACGGTTACGTATCCGGTGACCCGCGTATCAAGCCAGCAGCCGGCGTCGGCATCAACCGTCCGGAGGAGCTGCCCGAGAACATCGACGTGCTCATCGTGGGCTCCGGCCCCGCCGGCATGCTCACCGCCGCCCAGCTCTCCCAGTTCCCCGACATCACCACCCGCATCGTGGAACGACGCGGCGGCCGCCTGGAAATCGGCCAGGCCGACGGCATCCAGGCCCGCAGCGTCGAGACCTTCCAGGCCTTCGGCTTCGCCGAAGCCATCACAGCCGAGGCCTACCGGATCACCGAGATGGCGTTCTGGCGCCCGGACACCGAGAACCCCAAGAACATCATCCGCGGCGGCCGCGCCCTGGACGACACCGTGGGCATCAGCGAGTTCCCCCACCTGATCGTGAACCAGGCACGAGTGCTCGACTACTTCGCCGAGGTCGCCAAGAACTCCCCCACCCGCCTGGTCCCCGACTTCGGCTGGGACTTCCAGGGTCTCGAGGTGGCGGAAAGCGGCGATTACCCCGTCAAGGTCACCCTGGTGCGCAGCGCGGGCAAGGATGAGGGCACCACGCGCATCGTGAACGCCAAGTACGTCGTTGGCGCCGACGGCGCACGCTCCAAGGTCCGAGCCTCCATCGGCTGCACCATGGCCGGGGACCAGGCCAACCACGCCTGGGGCGTCATGGACGTGCTGGCATCCACCGACTTCCCGGATATCCGCCTCAAGTGCGCCATCCAGTCCCACGACGGCGGCTCCATCCTGCTGATCCCGCGCGAAGGCGGGCACCTCTTCCGCATGTACGTCGACCTGGGCGTGGTGCCCGAGGGCGACAACGGCGCGGTACGCAAGACCAGCATCGAGCACATCATCGAGCAGGCCAACGCGATCATCCACCCCTACACGCTCGAGGTTCGCAACGTCGCCTGGAGCAGCGTCTACGAGGTCGGCCATCGCCTCACCGATCGCTTCGACGACGTATTGCCGGAGGACCGCGGCACCCGCAACCCGCGCGTATTCATCACCGGGGACGCCTGCCACACGCACAGCGCCAAGGCCGGACAGGGCATGAACGTCTCCATGCAGGACGGCTTCAACATCGGCTGGAAGCTGGCCCATGTGCTTGAGGGCCGCAGCCCCGAGTCGCTGCTGGCCACCTACTCGGCCGAGCGCCAGGTGGTGGCGAAGAACCTCATCGACTTCGACAAGGAATGGTCGACACTGATGGCCAAGAAGCCCGAGGAATTCGAGAATCCCTCGGACCTCGAGGACTTCTACGTGCGCACCGCCGAATTTCCCGCGGGCTTCATGACCGAGTACGCGCCCTCCATGCTCACCGGCGAGGCCGTGCACCAGGAGCTGGCCACCGGGTTCCCGGTGGGCAAGCGCTTCAAGTCGGCCATGGCATCGCGCGTCTGCGACACCAACCCGATGCAGCTGGGCCACCACGCCACCGCCGATGGCCGCTGGCGCATCTACGTCTTCGCCGATCCCTCGGCCCCCGGGGCCGATTCCCCGGTGGGCGAGCTGGCGCAGTGGCTATCCACCGCGCCCGAGTCGCCGCTGGCGGCCACCCCGGCGGGCCTGGACATCGACGCTTGGTTCGACGTGAAGGTCATCTACCAGCAGAAGCACGAGGACATCGACATCAACGCCGTCCCCGCTGTTTTCAAGCCGGAGGTCGGCCCGTTCAAGCTCACCGAGTACGAAAAGGTCTACGGCACAGTTCCCGGCAACGACATCTTTGATGTACGCGGACTCTCCCGCGACGGCGTCATTGTGGTGGTCCGCCCGGACCAGTACGTGGCCAATGTGCTGCCGCTGGGCGCGACCGACGAGCTCGGCGAGTTCTTCGCCCGGATCCACTCGGGCGCGCGCGTCTAGCCACAACCCGAACCGAACCACCCGATTCGCGCCAGCGGATCACCAGAGGTAGTGCCCGCGGCCGATGGCCGCGGGCACTACCTGTTTTGCAGGGGGCACGTCTGATCGTCGACGGCGCCAGCCCGCTTTGGCGGCGACGTCAGCCGGCAACCAGTCCCTTCCCCAAAACCCTTCATTCGATCTGCCGAAAGCCGCAGACCCGGCATGGTTCCGCGATACGTTGGAAGCAGCGCGAACCGGCCTGGACTCGCATCGCCGGACGAGCAGGAATAATCCGCAAATTACATGTGTTTGCATGAATACTGGCGGACACAACCGCTGGACCCACTGAAAGGAAGCACCCATGCAGAGGTTTGAAGGCAAGTCAGTCATCATCACCGGCGCAGGCTCCGGCCTGGGACGTGCCGCGGCCATCCAGATTGCCAAGGAGAAGGGCAAGCTGGCGCTGGTCGACCTGAACGCCGCCGGGCTGCAGGAAACCGAGCGGGAGATCCGGGACATCGCACCGGACGCAGAGATCATCTCGGTGACCGCAAACGTCGCCAACGAGTCCGAGGTGCAGAACTACGTCGCCGAAACCCTCAAGAACTTCGGGACCATCGACGGCTTCTTCAACAACGCCGGCATCGAAGGCAAGCAAAACCCCACCGAGGACTTCGGTTCGGACGAATTCGGCAAGGTCCTGTCCATCAACCTCGCCGGCGTCTTCTACGGGCTCAAGCACGTCCTGAAGGTCATGAGGGAGCAAGGTTCCGGCGCCGTCGTGAACACTGCGTCGGTCGGCGGCATCCGCGGCGTGGGCAACCAGTCCGGTTATGCTGCCGCCAAGCACGGAGTGGTCGGCCTGACCCGCAACTCCGCCATCGAATACGGCCAGTACGGCGTGCAGATCAACGCCATCGCCCCGGGCGCCATCATGACCCCCATGGTCGAGGGATCACTCAAGCAGATCGACCCGGAGAACTGGGAAGCCGTGGGCCAGGCCTTTGTCGAGCCGAACCCCATGAAGCGCTTCGGCAAGCCGGAAGAGGTCGGCCAGCTGGTCGCCTTCCTGCTTTCGGGCGACGCCGGGTTCATCAATGCGGCGGTCATCCCGATCGACGGCGGCCAGTCCTACAAGTACTGAGTCCCAAGACCGGATCCCCGGCAGGCCCCGCGGTGATGTCACCGCGGGGCCGTGCCGTGCCCGCGGTCCCACAGCCCGTGCTCAAGGGCGAAGAGCGTGGCCGAGACGCGATTTGATGCCCCGATTTTCAGGTAGATATGTTCCACGTGGTTGCGTGCGGTCTTCGGGGCGATGACCAGCGCCGCGGCAATCCGCCGGTTGTCCATGCCGCGGCAGAGCAGGCGCAACACCTCGATTTCCCGACCGGTCAGGCCCGCCGGACCGGCGGAGCGCCGCCGGTGTGCCAAGGGCGTGCCGGCCGCGGCGAGCACGGCATCAACGGCCGACGCATCGAGCCTGCCTGCCGCGGCCTCGGAGCGAAGCCGCTCACCGGCCGCCCGCGGGCCCAGCGCCTCCCGGTGCGGCCGCGGCTCGAGGTAGGTCTGGTGGGCCTCGGCAGCGGCGAGCAGTCGCTGGGTCGGATCCAGCTCGGACCCGGTCCTCCCCTGCGGATAGCCCGAGCCGTCGAGCCGCTCCCGGTGGGCGCCGGCCACCTCGGCCACCCGGCGCATGCCGGGCACCCGCGCCAGGATCCGTTCGGTGAGGAACGGGTACATGGCCAGGTGCTCCAGTTCCACCGCCGAGAGCGGCCCCGGCTTGTCCCAGACCGCGTTGGACACCCCCATCCGGCCCAGGTCGTGGACCCAGCCCGATCGGCGCAGCACTACTGTCTCGACCGGGTCCAGGCCAAGGCGTCCTGCGGCCGCGGCGGCGAGCGTGGCCACCGCCCGCGAGTGTCCCGTCGTCCACGGGGATTTCAGGTCGGCAAAATCACCCATGGCCTCCAGCACGGAATCGAGCCCGGCGGCATCCAGCGGTTCATCGGCCGGGGCGGAGGCCAGCACCGCGGGCCAGGGATCGCCCAGCATCAGGCCCCGGGACAATTCCGGGGCGCGTGCGCAAAAAAGGTCGGCGATCTCCGGGTCGAACTGGGTGCCGCGGCGTGCTGCGACCATGGCCACCGCCGCGTCGATGCCGCCGGAGCGCAGGAAGACCTCGGCCGCGTCGGCGAGCTGTGCGATGCGCATCTCCAGCGGGATCTGTGTCCCGGATTTCCCCGCGGGAAGTCCCAGGCCGTCCCAGCGCTCAAAGGTGTGGGCAAGGATCGAGGGCAGGTCCCCGTCCAGCCCCACCCGCGCCGCCAGCTGGCCGGCCGAGGTGCAATGCGAGGCAATGAGGTCCCTGACCGCTGTCTTCGCCCCGAGAGCGAACCGCGCTCGTTCCAGGACCCGCCGCCCGCCGGCATGTTGCGAACCGGTGTGGCGCAGCATCAGCGAGAGCATGGGCAAGCCCTGTGCATCGATGAGGTAGTAGTCGGAGCGGAAGGCGATGTCGTCGTCGAAGAGCGCCGCAAGTTCGAAGGAATCCGCGTGGCAGCCGATCCAGGCCAAGAGGTTCGCGTGGTAGATGCGCTCGCGCGCCGGCTTGTCGACGCCCAGCTGTTCAGCGATCCGCAGGCCCAGCAGCGTCGCGCGCATCATGTGTTCCATGGGCTGGCCGAGCCCCAGGTCGATGGCCAGTGAGAGTGCGGCGAGCAGTTCGCTGCGGCGCGGGGCGCCCGCCCCGGCCCGCGCGGCCGAACCCGCGGACCCCGTGACCGCGGGGATCCGGTCGAAGCCGCGCGCGCCCTGATCCGCCACGCCTTCATTCTACGGCCGCAACCCGCCTCGGGGCCGTGGAGGGGAAGACGAGACTGGTGTCGGCCACGAACACGCCGCGCTGCGGCAGCCAGGCGTCGGCGAGATGCTCCTGGACGGGGAGCGGCTGCGGGATCCCGGCGTCTACTCCGTCGACGGTGGCGACCGAGGCGCGAACCATCCACACCCGCATCGGGCGAGCGCGGAAGGACTGCCCGTTGGGCACGCGCCCGGCCAGCCCCATTCTCCCGGCGCGCAACACCGGTCCCATGACCCTGCCCATGGCGCCGAGCATGGCATCGCTGCGCCACAGCGCGTCGGGCATGGCACCGGCCACCGCACCGAGCATCTTCGTGGCCGGGGTCGAGGCCAGGTCCAGCTGCCAGTCCAGCACTCCGGGAACCGAGACCTCCAGGCGTGCGGGCCCCGTCCAGCGGGCGGATACCGGTGCGAGCACCGCCTCGTCCACGGCCGCCCCGAAGAAGCGGGCGCAACTGGTCTCCGGCGGGGCGTCGGCGTAGATGCTCCAGGTCCCGCCCGGCCGGCGCAGCCACACCGACCGATAACCGGGGCCGAAGGAACTGCGCGGGAAACGCCGGTAGGCCAGGTAGTGGCCGCTGCTGAAAGGCAGGCCCATGAGCGCATAACCTGCCAGGCGTTCGGCGTCCCCGGGCGGCAGCGTTGCTGTGGTTTCGGCGCGGTGCGCGTAGTGCTGCGGTGTCTTGTCTTTCACGGCGGTCTCCTTGGCTTGTTTTCACAGCCTAGAAACTCCGCGCCCGCGGCGCATGGGGCCGGTGCCCCATGTTTTGGGCGGGCGCTCAGCCTTCCTTGCGCCGAACCATCTCGTTGATCCAGGCCGGCGCGAAGGGCGAGGTGCAGTTCGGCGGCGTCGGGTAGTCCTTGAGCACCTCGAGGCGTTCGCCGATCCGAAGCGCCCGGGCGCGAAGCGCTGGATGTTCGATGCCGATCGTGGCCAGGGCCTGGTTCATGGCCCACTGCAGACGCTCCGGGGCGTCCTTCATCTGCGCCTCGATGACATCCAGCAGCCCCGGCAGGTCAAGGCCCTCGGGCTTCTTCGCGATCCGTTCGCTGGTCAGCGCCCACCCGGCGCTTGCCACCACGGGATCGGCGTCGGCCATCCAGGCGGCGCGCAGCTCCTCGGCGTGGGGGCTCTTCTTCACCACGTAGTTCACGAGCCAGTCGTGGACCTTCGGGGCGCCGGCCTCGCGCAGCATGGTGTCCAGCGTGTCGCGGCCGAAGGCCCTGGGCCGGCAGATGAGCAGCGCCAGCAGCCGCGCCGGGGTCTGCCCGGTTGCCCAGAGTTCCACTGCCAGCTCCTGCTGGGTCTTCAGCCGCTTGGCCACGGCCCGCAGCTTGGAGAGGTTCACCCCGTGGTCGTCCCCGCGCTTCTCGTTCACGGCGCGCATTTTCGGGTCCTCGAGCGCCGCCAGCTCTGCCAGCAGCCCGTCCACGGTCGTTTCCGACATCCCAACCTCCAGCTGTTCGTGTGTGTGGCTTCCAGTCTACGAAAGTTGTTCCCCCGACGGGTCCGGGCCGACGCGGCAACTGCGGCGGGCCGATCACCCGTGGCCCAAAACCATGCGGCAGAATGTTTAGGCGGGCAGGCGCAGGGTTTGCCGTCGTCGAGAGGACTTCATGGCCGGTTTCATGCACAGGACCCCGGGGTGGGTGCGTCCCGTCTTGGGCGCTGCCCTGGCGGTTCTCGGGTCTGTCCTTGCGCTGCATTCGGCCGCATCCATCGAGGTGTTCGTGGTCCTGGTCTCCGCCGGGCTGGTGGCGCTGGGCGTTGCCCGGATCGCCGGGGCCCTGGGCCGGGACGGGGACGGAGAGGGAACCTGGCCCTGGCTCGAGGGGGGCAGCGGTGCGCTCCTGGTCGTTGCGGGCATCGCTGCGTTGCTTTGGCGCGGCACCACGCTGCCCGTGCTCGCGGCCTGCGTGGCCGTGCTCCTGCTGGTCACCGGCGCCACGTCCCTCGCCGCGCTGTTCCGCAAAACCCCGGTCCACCGCGCCGCCGCGCTGCTCGGCGGCATGGCCGCGGTGCTGGCTGGCCTGCTGGTGATGTTCTGGCCCCGGCTGACGCTGTGGGCCTTTGGCGTGGTCTTCGGCGGCTGGCTGGTCTTCGCCGGCCTGCACATGCTGGTGGGATTCCTGGCCCGGCGGCGGGGACCCGGGGGTCGCGCCGGGGGCCGGTGGCGGGAGTTCGGCAGGGTGGCGGGTTCCGCGGTGGCGTTGCTGATGGCCGTGGCGATGGTGGCCCTGACCGCGTTCATCCATGCCGGGGACCCGAGGCTGGTGCCCGATGCGTTCTACACCCCGCCCACCGACGTCCCCTCCGAACCCGGCAGGCTGCTGCGCGCCGAGGTGCTGGGTTCCGGGGTCCCTGCCAACGCCGAGGCGTGGCGCATCCTGTATACGACGACGAACCCGGACGGGTCGCCGGCCGTCGCCTCCGGCTCGGTGGTGGTGCCGCGGGACCGCGGCGAGGCGCCGCTGCCGGTGGTTTCGATGGCGCACGGGACCAAGGGCATAGTCCCGCGCTGCGCCCCTTCCCTCTCGCCGCAGCCATTCGAGGACGGTCCCGCCGCGGCACTGCGCGAGCTGGTGTCCCAGGGCTGGGCCGGGGTGATGACCGACTACGTGGGGCTGGGCACCGCCGGCCCGCACCCGTACCTGGTGGGCGAGGCCGAGGGGCGCAACGTGCTCGATGCGCACCGGGCCGCCCGCCGGCTCGAGGGGATCGCGCTGCGCGGGGACGCCGTGATCTGGGGACATTCCCAGGGCGGGCACGGTGCCCTGTTCAGCGCAGCCATCGCGCGGGACTATGCCCCGGAGATCGGGGTGCTGGGTGTCGCGGCACTGGCCCCGGCCAGCAACCTGGAGGATTTGGCGCTGGGGGTGAAGGACGACGCGGCGGGCAAGGTCGTGTCCTCCTACATTGCTGCCTCCTGGGAGGAGCTTTTCCCCGCGCTCGGCGTCGGTTCCTTGCTGACACCCGGCTACGCCGGAGCGGTCGAACGCATCGGCGAACTCTGCTTTGGCGGCCGCGACGCGCTCTCGGCAATCGTTGGCGGCACGCAGCTCTTCGACGCGGTGCTTCCCGCCTCGGCGCTGCACGGACCGCTGGGCGCGAAGCTGAGGGAAAACTCGGTGGCGATGGACATCGGCTACCCGCTCTTCGTGGGCCAGGGGCTGGCCGACCAGCTGGTGAAACCGGGGATGCAGCGCAACTGGGTTGCCGCGCGCTGCGCGGCGGGGCAGGAGATGGAGTATCGCGAGTATCAGGGACTTGACCACATGCCGCTGGTGCAGGACGACTCCCCGTTGATCCGTGACCTGGTCGCGTGGGCCAATGACAGGCTTCAGGGCCGGGAACCGGTGGACACCTGCCCGTAGCGGGCCGACCGCCCGAAACCCGGGCCGGCTTGCTCAGTTTCCGCCGGCAAGCCTCCGGGCTGCCGCCACGTAGCGGTCCGTGACCATTGACTGGGCGGCCGCGGTCACCGGGGAGCCCAAGCGGTAGATCCCCGGCGAAGGCCGCGAGACGGCCTTGAGCTCCAGGTACACCGCGCCGTCGGGCTCCAGCACGGCGGCGAAGGATTCCTCGCCGGTCTCCGGGTGCCCGGCCAGCGTGCCATAGGCGAAACCGCGCCGAGTGGCGGACTCGATCAGCCGAACAACGCGGCAGGGAGCCTCGATGCGTGCGGCTCCCAGGCCGATTCCGAGCCGGACGCGACTGGCCAATTGGACCATCGGAGTGTCGGCGCGCACCCGCAGGCCGGCGGCCTCGTGCAGTTTCCAAGACATGATCCCCGAGGCCAACGCCTCGAAGGCCGCTTCGCCCTGCCCCACGCGCTCGCGCACGTGAAGCGTCCGGAAGCCGGCGGGTGCCGGGACGGCGTCGGTGATTCCAGCCTCGGGGTAGTCCAGGTCGTTGAGCACTCCGAGGCGGAAAAGCCTGCGGCGTGCGGCCAGTTCCGTCGGCCGCTGCTTATCCAGCGCGAGGCCCGCCATTGTGAGCGCCGCCTTTCCGCCGAGGCGGGCGGGCAGGGGAATCCCGGCCAGGGTCGGGCGCCGCAATCCCAGCATCCGCCGGTGGTTTTCGGGCAGGGTAGCGACAACCGCGGCAAAGAGCAGCTTGTAGCCGGGCAACACGGCGGGGTCCAACGGCGGGTTTTTCAGGAACGAGACGACCTCGGCGACCCGGGGACCGCCGGCCAGTTCGTCGCGGGCCTCGTAGCCGGCGATGGCTTCGCGGAGTTCGGCATCGCTGCGCGGAGGGTTGGGCACTCCCATGAGTTCGCCCGCCTTGGCCCATTCGCGAACATAGGCGTCGGCACCCTGCGGGACGGGTCCGGAAAAGATCTCGTGGCTGCGCAGGAAGGCATCGGCGAAGGCCAGGTGCACCCAGGTTGCGAGCCCCGGGTCGTTGGCCGCATACTCGCGTTCTTCCCCGGTGCCGGCGAGGTAGCTCCCGGTGACGGCTTCGTGGCGGCGGGCCACCCAAGCGCAGGCCGCGTCGGCAGCTGCGGTGTCGCCGTGAGTGAGAGTGAAGATCCAGCGGATCGTGCCTGCAAGCCTGGCCAGCGGATCCGATTGGTAGTTCGAGTGCTCGGCCACCCCGGCGAGCGCCCCCGGGTGGAGGGCCTGGGTCAGCAGTGCCCGGATGCCAGCGGCGATCGGGCTCATCCCGCCGTGCACCACCCAAACCGCGGAGTCGTGCGGGAAGTACCCCGCATCATCCCCGCGGTCCAGCTCGCGTTCCCACACCGGATCGTAGTGTTCCTGGGCGGAAAAGGTCTGCTGCAGCTTGCGCCGAAGTGGCTCGAACATCTCGGTCTAGCCGATCTGCAATTCGCCCATTTCGCCCCAGGAATCGCCCTCAACCTTGCGTGAGATGATCTTCGGGGTGGCCACCAGGGCCGGACGCATGGCTTCCAGACCCGCCTTGAAGTGCTCGGAGTTCACGTGCTTGCCGGCGGCATCGTCGTCCAGGAACGCTTCAACGAGCACGAACTCGCTGGGGTCTTCGACGCTGCGGGACCAGTCGAACCAGAGGTTCCCGGGCTCCTTGCGGGTGGCTTCGGTGAACGGGGTCACCAGGTCCATGAATTGGGCGGTGTAGTCGGGCTTGGTCTGGAATTTTACAACGATGAAGTACATGCCATCCAGCCTACCGATTCCGGATCATCCGCGCTCTACGAGGCCCTTCCAGCCCAGCGCCGCGCGTTCGGCGGCGGGCAGCGAGGCGACAACCAGGTCGTACGAATCCTCGATCATCGCCAGCATGGTTTCCTCATCCAGCCCCGGCACCACGGTGTTCCAGTGCTTTTTGTTCATGTGGTAGCCGGGGGTGATCTGCTCGTTGGCGGCCCGCAGCTGCTCGGCGAGCGCGGGATCGCACTTGAGGTTCAAGTTCAGCTGCCCGCCGCGGTGCATCAGCAGCCCGAACATCTTGGCGCGGCCGCCCTGCTTCCCGGCAACCTTGAACACCGCCGCGTCCTCACCGAAGGGGAAGTCCTCGAAGGCGCCGGGCATCGACAGCAGCATCCCGCGCCATGATTCGTATTCCACGTTGCCAATCCTAAGCCCGGTGGGCAGGAAATTGCCCGCCCCCCGGTGGTTCCCCGCCGTGGCAGGCGTGGGTTGGATCGTGTGGAACTACAGGTAGGGGTACTCAATCTTCGGACAGGTGTCCATAACGACTTCCAAGCCGGCTTCCTTGGCGCGCCTGGCGGCGGCTTCGTCGATGACGCCTAGTTGCAACCACACGGCATCGGCACCCACGGCGATGGCTTGGTCAACAATGTCGCCGACCCTTTGCGAGTTCACGAAACAGTTCACAACGTTGATGTGCCCCGGGATTTCGTCCAATCGCTTGTACCCAACGTTGCCCAGAACGCTTTCGCCGCTCAGGGACACCGGAATGATTTCCATGTCCAGCTGATCCTGCAGGAATCGAGAGACTCCCGGAGCCACACGACTCGGGTTGTTGGTCAGTCCGACCACGGCCCACCGCGCCGGGGTTTGCAGAAGTCGACGAATCACTGCCGGGTCATTGACGTGCCGCTGGCCTTGTTCATTGCTCATGCTCCTAACGCTACCGCGACAGTACGGGGCCCGCACCGTAGGAATATTCTGCGCCCGGATCCAATGTTCGGAATGAATGGAAATCATGCCGAACATTCTGGGAATGGTGCGTGACGGTCTCAGCTATCCCAGGTCTTGCGGTCGGCAACGGGATCGCGGTCCCAAGGAGTTGGGAGCACGCCGTCAATGTACTCCTTAAACCACGTGCGAACCTCATCCGATTGGTAGGCATTTTGCAAGGCCTTGCCTTTCTCAGTTTCGGCGAATCCAGGCTTGGCAGCTACGACGCAGATAAATGGCAGCGCGTCGGCATCCTCTTCAAAGAGCAGCGCATCCTGTGGCGTGAGGCCCAGCTCTGCGCCAAGCCGTACGAATAGGAAGCCTGCGTCAACGTCTGGCAGGGTCTTGGAGAGCGACTGCTGGTCGACTTCCGTGAAGGAAATGCCCTTCGGATTTTCCAAGATGTCATTCTGAGAGAGATGGATCACGCTCTTGTTTTCGTCAACCTTGAGGACCCCTGCCTTGGCCAGCAGCGCCAGTGCACGCCCATTGTTGGCCGGGTCGACGGGAATGGCGATCTTGGCACCCTGTGGCAATTCATCGATGGTCTTGTGCTTCTGGGAATACAGTCCACCGGGCGATCCATACATGTAGAAAGCCGTTTCAACGTCGATGTCCTTATCCTTGGTGAACTGAGCGAGATAAGATGCGTGCTGGAAATAGTTGGCATCGTATTCACCGTTCGCTACGGCAAGGTTCGGCTGGACGATGTCAGTGACATACTTGACCTGAACTTCCCAGCCCTCGGATTCCAGAACCTTCTGGGCGATTTTGGTCGGTTCCTGATAAGGGGCCGATTCGGTGACGATGAGTTTGATGGTCATGTTCTCTGCCCCCGTGGCAGCATTCCCGGTAAGGCCACAGCCTGTCAACACGGCAAGACCGGTTAAGGCGCTTATGCCCAGGGATCCTTTGATAAAGGTGCGTCGTTCCATTGCCAATTCTCCTAACTCTGCCGAGGCCCGCACACCCCAGGTCTGCGTGCTACACGACGGTTTACTTAGACGTTCCAGGCTTTTAGATCCGCTGCGGGATCTCGGTCCCACGGAGTGGGCAACGCACCGTTGAGGTAGCCCTCGAACCACTCACGGACCTCGTCCGAGTGATAAGCCGCTTCAAGCGCCTTACCCTTTTCAGTAGCTGAAAAACCCGGTTTGGCCGCAACAAGATTGATGAACGGAAGTGCGTCCTCTTCCTTTTCAAAGAGAAGGGCATCCTCCGGATTAAGTCCGATCTCTGCGCCGAGGCGAACGAAAAGGAAGCCCGCGTCAACATCCGGCAGAGTCTTGGATAACGACTGCTGATCGACTTCGACAAAATTGAATTTTCGCGGGTTGTCCAAGATGTCGGCCTGTGAAAGGTGAATCAGGTTCTTCCCCTCGGTCAGCTTCAACAGTCCGGCCGTCTGCAAAAGGGCCAGAGCTCGTCCGTTGTTGGACGGATCCACGGGAATCGCGATCTTGGCACCTTCGGGAAGGTCACCGATTTTCTTGTGTTTCGCCGAGTACACACCCGCTGGTGATCCGTACATGTAGAACGCGGTTTCCACCTCAAGGTTCTTGTCGGTGGTGAATTGCTCAAGATAGGCGGCATGCTGAAAGTAGTTCGCATCGAATTCGCCATTGGCCACGGCGAAGTTCGGCTGGACGATATCGGTGACGTATTTGGCTTCAACCTTCCAGCCTTGGGACTCCAGGATTTTTTGGGCGATTTTAGTCGGTTCCTGCGTTGGGGCCGACTCGGTGACAATCAACTTAATGGTTTTGTTGTTGCCGGTCGCGGCGGTTGAAGCCCCGCCGGTTAGTCCACACGCCGTAAGCGAGGCGAATGCACCGAGACCAAGTGCTCCGGCAAGGAAAGTACGACGCTGCATGATGCTTCTCCTGAAATATTTGCAATGATTTGGTGGCCTATGAAGATCCGGCGGTTCTTCATGGGTAATAGTTCTGCTGAGGCGGACGTTATGTGATGGACGGAACCGTCGTCGCATCGCCAATGGCGTTAAGACCCTCCGGGAGGGTTCCGTTGATGAAGTAGTCACCAATCGCTCGGGCACGGAATGCGATTGGATTGTGCGTTGCCACAGTCTGCGCGTTCCGCCAGTGGCGGTCCAATCCCTTTGAGGTGCTGGTAGCCGAGGCTCCCCCGGTTTCGAAGAGTTGCTGCGCAGCGCCGATCGCCAACTCCGGAACAGAGACTTGCGCTTGTTCCACGGCCAATTCGGCCAGATGCCCTTCAAACGTCGTTGGGCGATGACCGTTTTCATCTGGTTCCTGCCCAACAGCCGCATCAATGGCGATATCAAGGGTTCGCGCCGCAGCCAGCACGGTGGCCTCTGCTGTAAACGCTTTCGTGGCGATGCGGCCAACGGTTTCCTGGATCAGGGGATCGTTCCTGAAGGGCAATCCCGATCCGGTGTTGAAGGTGCGGGCCCGTTTGGCGACCGACTGCGCCGCATCATCCCGGGCAGCGCGGGCGATGCCTGCGAGCACCGCCAGCAACACCAATTGGAAGAACGACGCTTCGTGGGTTGCTTCCGCGCCGCTGGCCTCGCGGCCAAATATGTCGACGGCATCCACGTGGACGTTCTCAAAAATAGTGGTGCCCGTGCCGGTCAGCCGTTGGCCAAAACCATCCCAGTCATCGATGACTTTCACGCCGGCTGCCTTGGTTTCAACGACCGCAAACACACGTCCCGGCTTTCCCTGAAGGGCTGCTGAAACGCGCGTGTAGTCGGAAAAAATGGTGCCCGTGGTGTAGAACTTTTCACCGTTTAACACCCACGCCTCATTCTCGTAGGACAGCACCGTGTTGAGCTGGCCGAGCGCATTTCCGCCGCGTTCGGTGGATGCATTTCCAACAGTTTTTTCCGGCGGCCGCGAGTTCATACCAACTTCGTCGGATGGGCTCGTCCTGCCACTGCAGGGACTCCACGAAGCCAAAGTGTGATCGATACAAATGGGCAACGTTCGAATCCGCGGCTGCCAGATCAATGAGAAGGCGCGCAAAGGTTTCGATACTGACGCCCGCGCCACCGTACGCCTGGGGTACCCGCAGCGCTCCAAACCCCGCTTCATCCAGCCACGCGACTTGTTCGAATGGGAGGATGCGTTTGAGATCACGTTCCCGGGAGCCTTCGGCAATCCGCGAAAAGAGTTCGGCAAATCGCGCGCGTTGGGTCGAATAATCGGCGGCAACAATTTCGGATGCCTTCAAAGTAATGGTCATGCTGGATGCCTTTCAGGAACTTGCTGTGACCGCGGCGAGATTTTCATTGGCTGCCGAGAATTGGGTGAAGGCTCCGCGGAAAGCGGCTGCCGGGTGTGAGGCCTCGAGCGTCGCTTGTCGCCCAAAGACCTTCTCGCGCAAAGTGCCTGGCGCATATTCGGTTTGGGCAAGGCCGCGGGCTCGCAATTCGGGCACCACACCCTCGATGAAATCCGTGTAGGAGCCAGGCAGAATCTGGTTGATGATGTTGATGCCGTCGGTTCCTGCGTCCTGCCACAGTTCGAGCTGATCAACGATTTGTTCAGGGGTCCCGGAGATCTGCATGGACTTCGCCCGGTACCGGGCGAGATCGGCAATCGTGGGGTTACCTCCCGGAACCGAAGCGCGAATGGCTTCAAGCACACCCTTTCCGCCCTCTGTATCGATTTCACCAAGTCGGGTGTCCAATGGCCTGCCGCCGAGGTCAATACCGAGCCCTCCGCCTATGTGCGCAACCACGGCGTCCAGGTCGAGATACTCGTCATAGTCAGCTTGCTTGCGCAAGACCTCTGCTTCTGTACTTCCCACTACGAAGGAGAGTCCGGCAAAGATTTTCACATCGGATGCTTCGCGCCCGGCGTCAACTGCCAGTTTCCGAATGACCTCAGAGTTCTTGCGAACGTTTTCGGGGTTCGGCGCGAAAAGGAAGGTGGCTTCCGCGTTGGCGGCCGCGAACGATCTGCCACGTGGAGAACTCCCGGCTTGAAAAAGAAAGGGGGTTCGCTGCGGGCTGGGTGAAGACAAGTGCGGGCCGTCAATTGAGTAGCGTTCTCCCCGATGGTAGATCTTGTTCACCAAGGCCGGATCAGCGTGGATTCCTGCAATTTTGTCGGCCAGCAACGCGCCGTCTTCCCACGAGCCTTCCCACAGCTTGAACGCAGCCTGAACGTATTCTTCGGCCCAGTCATAGCGGTCTGTGTGTTTGGCTAGCCTGTCAGCCCCAAAGTTGCGGTGTGAATTCTCCAGCACGCTTGTCACGATGTTCCAGGCAACTCGACCGCTGCTCAGGTGATCGAGCGTCGAGAGCTGACGTGCCAACTGGAAGGGATCGGACTGGATTACCGAGGACGTGAAGGCCAGCCCGATTTCTTCGGTCACTCCTGCCAGGGCCGAAGCAAGCACTAGCGGGTCATTGGACGGCACCTGCAGTCCGCGCTTGATGTGCGATGCCCAGCCCCCGTCGTGGTCGCCGTAGAGCCCAACAACATCCGCAAGGAAGATTGCATCGAACCTTGCGGCTTCCAGGTCCTTGGCCAGATCCACCCAGAGCTTGAGCTCGTTGAAGCGATGTTGTTGTGCCTCGGGGTGGCGCCATTGGCCACCAAGGATGTGGCTGGTGGTGTTCATCAGGAAGGCGCTCAACAGCAGGCGCGGTCGCCGTGAAGTACTCATGGTTGGGGTCTCTCCAAAAGAAGCAGGTCGGTTCAAGAAGGGCGATGGTTACTGTCGCTTGTCCAGACGGGATGCGATGCGGGTGCCCGAGATCTGCACAATTTGGACCATCAGAATCATCAGCACGATGGCGACGACCATCATGCCTGTTTCATATCGGTAGTAGCCATAACGGATGGCAAAGTCACCGATGCCTCCCCCGCCGACCAGTCCCGCCATTGCCGAATAACTGATGAAACTCACCGTCATGATCGTGATCGAACCAATCAGTGCAGGCTTCCCTTCCACTAGCAACACGTCGCGGACGATCTGGCCGCGGGTCGCACCCATGGCCCGTGCAGCTTCAACGACGCCGCTGCCGAGCTGCGTGAGATTCTGTTCAACGAAGCGTGCAAAGTAGGGAATCGCGTTGATCGTCAGCGGGACAATCACGGCTGCCGTACCGATGGTTGTTCCAACGACGAACCGGGTGAAAGGAATGATCGCGATCAGCAAGATCAGGAACGGAAAGGACCGCATGGTGTTGACGAAACCATCGACAATGCGATGCAGCTTCGGCCGGGGTCGGAGGCCTTGGGGGGCCATTGAATAGAGCCAAATACCCAAGGGCGTTCCCACCAGGATCGCGATGGGGATGGACACGACGAGCATGGCCAAGGTCTGGCCGATTGCCGCGGCAATTTCAGGCCAAAGCTCGATAACGCGGTTGAGGTCGAAGGCCGCTGCACCGCTGCCGTTGGTGGAGGAAGCAGGCACGCTGACGGCCGCAGCAAACTTAGACAAGGGAGGCCTCCTTCAAAGGTGCGCCGAAGCTTGCGGATTCGGTGCCGCGGACCTGGCGCTTGCGGTCCAAGGTGATGTCATCGGAAATGAGGTACCGGCCGATGGCGGTCGCCGGTGTAAACGAGGGATTCCGAAGTGCGCTGATGTCGAATTGTTCGACGACTCGGCTTTCTTCCATGACGGCGACGTTATCGGCGATTGCCTTGACGACGTTCATTTCATGCGTGACGATCACGGTGGTGATTCCCAACTGGGCGTTGATGTCCGAAAGGTACTGCAACACCGACGCAGTGGTCCGCGGATCCACGGCTGATGTCGGCTCGTCGCAAAGCAATACCTTTGGCTCGGTGGCCAGCGCACGGGCAATGGCCACGCGTTGCTTCTGTCCGCCTGACAGCTGTCCCGGATATGCCTTGGCTTTGTCGGCCAAGTCCACAATTGCCAAGGCTTCGTGGGCGCGGCGGCGGCGTTCTTTCTTGGCTACTCCCGCGAATTTAAGGCTAAGCTCGACATTTTCAACGGCGTTGCGGTTGTTCAGGAGGTTGAAATGTTGGAAGATCATCCCGATCTGGTGCCGAGCCCTGCGCAATTCCTCGTCGTTCAGCGACGTAAGGTCCGTACCGTCAACCACCACGCGGCCGTTCGTCGGGCGCTCCAAGAGATTGATATTGCGAAGCAACGTTGATTTGCCCGCACCGGAAAATCCAATGATTCCCTGGATCGATCCCCGCGGGATTTCCAGCGAGACGTTGTCCACCGCAGTGAAGGGTGCCTCCGCCGGAGGGAAAACTGTTGACACGCCTTGAATGCTGATCATGTCCTACTCCTCTCGGTTCACCCGAGGAACGCCGCGACATGGCAAATCAGTCAAATACGTGCGTAAGAACGAAAGTATTCGGCGGACCGCGCAGAGTTTGGCTATCTCCATCGGTCCTGGCGGTAGCACCGGATCCCAAGGACGGGAGTGGTTGCTGCGGCGTCAACGAGCCAGGTCTCTCAGCCGCTCTGGATGGTGTGTGTTGGCGTTGGTCGATTGCCAACGCCGAACAGTTCAAGTGTGTCGCAGAATCTTCGATCGAACCAAGACGAATCGGGCTCCTGTGAAACAAATCGACTCACAGAACGATTCTCGCGCTTGATTTGCTTCATGAACCGTTATAAGTCGGAAGATGAAGCGTCGATCCGCCCTACCTTGCTTCATGATTGCGTCATGTTGACAATGCGCCCCACGCGCGCGCCCCGGTCTTGCCGAGCCAATTCCAGCCCATAGGTGAACGCTCGTCCGAGCACCACCAAGGTTCGCCACCCGTGGGATTTGCGAAACAACCGGTGACCCACTGCTGCGCCACCCGCGACGGCGACAAGGATTGCGCGACGTCAAAGACACCCGCGGCCGTCACCATGTCCGATCGCTGCAGACCGAATTCCGAGGGCAACCGCGCGGCGACCAACGGGCCAATTTTCGTGGTTACCCCATGGATCGCCAGAGGTATTTACACGATGACCCGCAACCGCCCACAGCAAACCCGCAGGTACCGGGAGCCGCGTGGGCGGAAGGTACCTGCGGGTTCATCGTCGTCGGCTCACTTGGCCAAATAGCCACCATCGACCGGCAACGAAACGCCGGTGACGTAAGTATTGGTGGCACTGGCAAAATAACCCACCGCTTCGGCAACGTCTTCCGGCATCGCCACTCGACCCAGCGGAATCGCTTCGGAGACCGCTCGCTCCGCGGCCATGGGATCCTCGTGTCCGGCCAACCAGTCCTCAAACATCTGGGTACGTGTCATCCCCGGGGCCACGGCATTGACCCTGATGTTGTGCGGTGCAAGTTCCACCGCCGCGGCCCGTGTCAGCGCCAGCATCGCGCCCTTGCTCGCGCTGTAGATCCCCATGGTGGGAACCCCAATGCTTGCCAGCCGCGAGGTCACGTTGATGATCGCGCCGCCACCGGCACCACGCATGACCCGCCCCGCAGCTTGGAGACAGAAAATCGCCGCGAAGGTGTTGATTTCAAAGGTTTCCCGCACCTCCTCCTCCGGGGTGTCGAGTAGGGAATTGATGTGGTCAATGGCCGCATTGTTCACCAGAACATCAAGCCTTCCGGTGCGTTCGAGCACCGTGTCCATCAATGACTGCGCGGCACCCGAAGCGGTCAGTTCAGCCCGCACGAAGAAGCCGGACTCGCCGAGTTCTTCGGCCACCTGCTCTCCGCGTTCCTCATTTCGTCCGGTCACCACGACCTTCATTCCATCTGCCACCAGTCGTCGGGCAATCTCGATTCCGATTCCCGAGGTGGCGCCGGTAACCAGTGCGACGCGTTGGTTTTCTCCCACTGCGCTCTCCTCCTTCACTTCGCTGTTTGTCCTACTTTTTTGCGGGACCGATCAATTCCTGGCCCGGGCGGCTGTCGCTTAGGGGCGTCCCGCCCCCACCAGCCTTTCACCAAGCTTTCGTCGCTGCTGGTCGTCGCTGCCTGGAATGACGTTGCCCCGAAGCGAACGCCCCGCGGTCTCCTTGAAAGTGAGCACCGAAATCAGCCCGATCACGCCCGCAGCCATCAGGTACCACCCCGGTACCAGCGAATTTCCGGTCGCACCGATCAGCGCCTCGTTGGCCACCGCCGCGGTGCCGCCGAAGACGGCCGTGGACAGGTTGTAACCAATGGCGAATCCGGAGTAGCGCACCGAAGTCGGGAACAACGCGGGCAGCGTCGAGGAGATCGTCGAGAGCAGCATGACCAGCAAGAGACCCAGGGTGCCGATGCCAACGATCTGCCCCCACAATCCGGCCGACTGCATCAATTGCACCGCCGGCACCGAAAGCAGCACGAAGCCAATGCTTGCGGTCACCAGCAGCGGTTTACGTCCAATCCGGTCGCTGAGTGCCCCCAACGGCACGATCAATGCGATCATCACCAGCTGGATGAGAACCAGCGTCATGTTGGACTCCACCGAGCCATGTCCCAAGGTCGTCGTCAGGTAACTGGGCATATAGGTCAGCACGAGGTAGAAGGCGACGTTGACCAGCACGATAAAACCGAAGAGCTTGAAGAGCTGACCGGGATACTTGCGCAACAATGTTCCCAGTGCCTGCGGCGCGGTGCTGACTTCGTTGTCCTTGGAACTGTCCTCGGTAAAGGTTTCGGATTCCTCAAGGTGGCGTCGCATCCACAATGCAATCCCCCCAAGCACGAGGGTGAGTGCGAAGGGCAACCGCCACCAGCCAGCCATCATGCCTTCCTCGCCAACCACCAGGGTCAGCCCGGTGCACAGGATCGCCGCCGCGCTGAAGCCGGCCAAAGTGCCGAATTCAAGGAAGGAACCATAGAAGCCACGGCGGTTATCCGGGGCATGTTCGCTCATGAACACCGCGGCTCCGGCGTATTCGCCGCCGGCGGAGAACCCCTGGACCATGCGCAGCAGGACCAGCAAGACCGGAGCCAGGTAGCCGACCTGGTCAAAGGTGGGCAGGGCGGCGATGCACGCGGTGGACACACTGATCATCACAATGGTGAAGATCAAGACCTTCCGTCGGCCAATCCGGTCACCGAGCGGGCCGAGCACCATGCCACCGAGCGGACGGATGAGGAAGGAGATCGCGAAGGTGGAAAAGGCGAGGATTCGAGGCAGGGTTCCCCCTTCTTCACCGAAGGTGAAGAACAGTTGGGAGATGTACACAATCAGGTACCCGTAGATCCCGTAGTCGAACCACTCGATCGCGTTTCCTATTGCCGATCCGGCCACGGACTTCCGGGCCTGCTTCAGTTCTGTCGGGCTGAAATCGGCTTCGAGTCTCAGGGCAGGCGGTTGGGTTTGGCTGGTCATGGTGTGCTCCTTTGGCGGCCTTAATTAATGGGAGGGAGTCGGTGCGTTGTTTGAGGCATGGCGCAGTGCGAACAGTGCATACGCGCGGGCGGCGGTAAGCAGGTCATCGATCTCCACCGATTCGTTTGGCTGATGGGCCTGGGTGTTGATTTCCCCGGGACCGAGGACCAGGGTGGGGACCTGATGGTGCTCGGCCATGTAGCCGCCCTCGCACGAAGCTGTCCAAATGCCGAGCTCACCGGCGCCGGAGACATCGCGGACTGCCTGGCGCATACCGGCGACGACGGCGCTGTCCGCGTCGGTGAGGAACCCGGGCATCTGCATCTGCAGCTGGCCGCGGACGGTGATCTTCTCGCGCCCCGGCATCGAAGCGGTCTGCAGGCGCTCACGGATGCGATCCAGCAGATGTTCAAGGATAAGGTGCGCGTCCTCGCCGGGCAGCAGACGCCGGTCAAGGCTCATTTCGCAGGTGTCGGGCACAATCGAGGTTCCGTGTCCGCCGGCGATGGTTCCGATATTCCATGTTGCGGCCCCAAGCACCGGGTGGGCGGCCGCCGCCAGTCGCTCCGTGTCCTGGCCTATTTCGGCAATGATCTCTGCCGCGGCCTGGATGGCGCTGGCCCCGTCGGCCGGGCGTCCGGCATGGGCGCTCGCCCCGGTAATCTGCAGGCCGAAATTCGCAGCTCCCCGACAGCCGACAATCGCCACCAAGTCGGTGGGTTCGGCGACCACGCAGCCCGTGTACGAGCCAACGGGCTCGGTGGCCACGTAGTGTGCGATGCCGATCGCGTCGGCTTCCTCATCCACGGTGCATACCAAGGACAGCGGCAGCTGCGGATGGTGCGCATGGACAGCGGCCATGGCCGCGATCACCGCGGCCAGGCCACCCTTCATGTCCGTCGCGCCGCGTCCTATGAGCCGCCCCTGCTTCTCTCGTGGCGTGAAGGCATCGGCGTCCCAGCCGTGGCCGGCCGGAACAACGTCGCTGTGACCCAGGAAAAGCAGTCCCCCGCCGGTTCGGTCCCCGCCGAGATGAGCCGTCAGGTTGGCTCGTCCCGGGGCAACCTCGTCGAGGTGCACAATCGCACCGAGCCCGGTGAGCACCCGATCCAGGATGGCCACGGTGGCTGCTTCGGTGCCACCGGGGTTTTCCCCGCCGGCGGCAATCAGCTCTCCGGTCAGTTCGACCAGGCGGGCCCGGTCGATCTCGGCCAGCACGCTGGTCTCCAGCGGCCTCAAGGGTGCGGTAGCCATCCGGTTCACCGCGCGTCCCCGCTGGCCAAAGCCTCTTCCAGCGCGGCGTGCAGCCGTTGCACGCCCTCGGCAATCCGTGCCGGGGTGGAGGTCGCGAAGCACAGGCGCAGTGCGTCGGCAAACGCCCCCGAGTCCGAGAATGCCGGACCGGGAATATATGCGACGCCGTGCGCCAAGGCGATCGGGAAGAGCTTTTCGGAATGGATCGCGGCGTAGCGTCCGCGCAGGGTGAGCCACAGGAAGAACCCGCCCTCGGGATCCGTGGCTTCCACGTCCTGCCCGAAGGCCTCGGCGAGTGCGGCCAGCATCGCCTGCTTGCGTTCCCGGTAGACCTCGCGCAGTGTATTCAAGTGCGCGTCGAGCCGGCCCTCGGAGAGGTAGTCGGCAATCAGCTGTTGCATGGGCCCGTTGGTGCAGGTATCCATGGACTGCTTGGCGTTCACCGCCAGGGCACGCAGCGCCGGATCCATGTCCATCCAGCCCACGCGCAGTCCCGGGGCGAGGACCTTGGAGAAGGTGCGCACCGAGACCACCCGTGGATTGCCCGGGCTGAGTTCGGCGAAGCTTGGCTCTTCGGATCCCTCGAAGCGCAACAGGCCGTAGGGGTCATCATCGATGATGAAGGCGTCCCATTCCTCGGCAAGTTCGAGTAGCTGCATGCGGCGCGCTCCGCTCAGCGTCCGGCCGGAAGGATTTTGGAAGTTCGGGATGGTGTAAATGACCTTGGGGATCTGGCCCGTGGCGGCGACCAGCGCGGGAAGGGCTTCGACTATCAATCCCTGCTCATCCACCGGGGCTTCCAACACGCGGCCCTGGTAGCTCAGTGCCGTGGCGATTCCGTTGGTGTAGGTCGGCGACTCGACAATTACCAGGTCTGACGGGTCAACGAAGAGCTTGAAGGCGATATCCAGGCCCTGCATGCCCCCGGTGGTCACCAGCAGCCGGCTGGGATCCAAGTCCACGCCCCTCCTGGAATGGTAGGCCACGATCTGCTCAATCAGCTCCGGGTTGCCCTCTGTGGCGGCATAGTCGTAGCGGCCTGCCGCCGGATAGGTCGCGAGCCGGGCGAACTCCGCCTCGGGGATCAGTTCGGCATTCGGCGCGCCCATCGCGAACCGGATGATGTCATGCTTCTGGCTTGCCAGCAGCGACGTCGAGGAGTCAATGATCGAGCCCTTTAGCAGGCTAACCCGCGAGGCCAAGCGGGATGTTGGGGATTTGAGCAGTGGTTCGATGGACATGAGGAGTACTCCTTGTATTAATCGTGGTTAGTTCGCGCGGGACGTCCGCGAAGAACTCGAGGCCGGTGGCGGTGACGCGGATGGGTTCGGAGACTTCGAAACCGTACCCATCGAGCCACATCCCGGCGATCAGGTGGAAGGTCATGTTTTCTTGGAGCTCGGTATGTTCCCCGGCCCGGAAGCTGACGGTGCGTTCGCCCCAGTCCGGTGGGAATCCCACGCCGATCGAGTAGCCCAGTCGGGATTCCTTGTCGAAGCCGGCGGCCTTGATGACCCTGGTAAAGCGGTCGGTCACCTCGTGGATCGTGATTCCGGGGCGGACCAGCGAGAAGGCAGATTCGAGACCCTCGATGGTGGCGGCCGCGACTTGTTCCAGCTCCGAGCTGGGTTTGCCGATCACCGCGGTGCGGGCCATCGGTGCGTGATAGCGGCGGTGGACCCCGGCCAATTCAATGGAAATCGGGGAGTCGACCGGCAATGGGTCATCAGTCCAGGTCAGGTGGGGGGTGTCCGCCCCTTCCCCGGTGGGAAGCATCGGGACGATGGAGGCATAGTCTCCCGCAATTCCATCGACACCCCGGGCTTGGGCCGCCATGATCTCCGCGGCAACCTCATTTTGCGGCCGGCCAGGACCCAGGGCCTGCAGAGCGGTGCGCATGACCGTCGAGCAGACCTTCCCTGCAGCGCGCATCAGCTCAATCTCGTACGGGGACTTCACCAGGCGGACCCAGTTGACCAGTTCACGTGATTCCTGCAATTGCCATTCGGGAAGCATCGCGGACAGTGCCATAAACATGCGCACGGAGAAGTAGTGGGCATCGCCTTCAAACCCGACGCGCAGGTTGCGCCCGAATCCGAGATCGCGCAGGTGCTTGGCAATCCAGTCACCGGGATGGATGTCGGGGCGGTGCACGATCTGTTCCGGGTAGCCATGGATGTTTGATTCATCCATGCAGATTGCAGTTCGGTGGGCGCCATGGGCATCCATCTGACGCATGTAGAGGAGGGGAGCTCCCTCCAGGGGAAGCACGAGTATTTGTGCGGTGTAGAACGACCAGGCGTTGTACCCGGTCAAGTAGTACAGGTTCGCTGGATCCGAAACCAGCAAAACATCCAGCGCCTGGTTTGCCATGCGCTGACGAACACGCTGCTGACGCGCCGCATATTCGTCGATTTCGAGGTCGCGGTGACCTACCGGATTGTGCACCATCGTCGCTTTTTGTTCCTAACGGTTTAGCGGGAAATTTTTGCCAGTGACGTAAACAATAGGGGTCGCTATCCCATCAGATAAAGTAGGTAAATCTTGTTCGTACCATTAAGTTGAACTTACGCTTTGGTGGCTCGAATATTCCCTGACCTCGGAGGGGCCATGCTCGATTTCAAAAGACTGACCTTGCTGCGTGAACTAAAGCTGCGCGGGAGCATTGCAGCAACTGCCCGCGTCCTGGGAATCAGCGCTTCGGCGGTCTCCCAGCAATTGGCAAAACTCGAAACCGAGGCCGGCCTGCCCTTGCTGGAACAGGTCGGCCGGAACATCCAGCTGACGCCGGCCGCACGGCAGCTGGTGGCACGCGTCGACGAGGCGGTGACGGTCCTCGAAGGAGCGTCCGCCGAGTTGGAGGCCCGCAGCAGCCGGGTCCAGGGCGTCATTCGCTTCGCCGCCTTCGGGACCTTTGCCCGCACGTATCTCCCGGAAACCTTGCGCCGGCTGAGTCTGGTGTACCCGGACGTGGACGTGGAGTTCACCCAACTTGAGCCGTTCGAGGCCCTGGATGCCCTTGCCAGCCGCCGGGCCGATATTGCGATGGTCGACGAGTTCGTCCATGTTCCCCGGCGAACGGACGAGGGTCTCGTGCGCACCCTGGTCACCCGAGACCGGGTTGACATTTATCTGCCACACCCGATCTCCGATCCAATCGAGCTGGGGGAACTTCACTGGGCGTTCGAACCGCGTGGCACCGACGCCTACCTGTGGACCCAACGCTTCTGCCGCAAACTGGGGTTCGAACCGAAGGTCACCTTCGATTCGCCGGACCCGCGACTGCATTACGAATTGGTCGCCGCCGGGGTTGCCGCGGCGTTCTTGCCGCACATGGTTTTTCACGGCGAGATACCCACCCCTGGCACGATGACCCGATGGGTTCCGGAGGATGCCGAGACGGAGCAAGCATTGTTCCGCGACATCTACGCCGTGGGTCGACGTGGTAGCAATTTGCGACCGGCCGTGAAAAGTTTCCTACAGATCCTCTGCGAGGTCGCCGCCTAGCCCGGCGGCCCGCCTAATCAGGGAAGGACAGAATGCTCGATATACACCGGCTCACCTTGCTCCGCGAGGTCAATCTGCATGGGAGCATGAGCGCCGCCGCCCGCAATCTCTCCTACAGCCACTCGGCGATTTCGCAACAGCTCGCCCAGCTCGAACGTGAGACCGGGGTGCGTTTACTGGAGAAGGTTGGGCGCAATGTCCAGCTAACCACCGCCGGCCTTGAGCTTGTGCGCAACACCGAGGCGATCCTCGCAGCGATCGAACGGGCCGAGTCTGATCTGGCCACTTCGCATCAGCGCGCCCAGGGCACCGTCACCGTGGCGGCCTTTGCCAGTATCAGCCGGTCGGTGCTGCCGACGGCCTTGGTCCTGTTGTCCCACGAGCATCCCAGTCTTCAGGTGAACATCCACCGCTACGAACCCGAGGAAGCGGTCCTGCGCCTGGTCTCCCGCCAGGTGGACGCGGTCATCACCGATTCGTTCCCGGGAACCGCTGCCGGCGGACATGCCGGCCTGCACACCACCGTGTTGGGAACCGATCCGATGCGCGGCTATCTGCCCCTGGGTTTGGATCCGGATGACACCGCGGCCATCGCAGTGGTGCCCTGGGCCATGGAACCACCGGAAAGCGCCGCGGCACACTGGGCATTGCGGGTGTGCCGCGAAGTGGGTTTCGAGCCGCAAGTCGCCCATGTCTCCTCCGACTTGCTCTTCCATTTGCGACTGGTGGAGCGTGGCCTGGCCGCCGCTTTCCTGCCTGACATGCTGATGCGTGAAATGCAAAGCGAGCTGCAGCCCAGCCCCTGGCTACCCGTGGACCAGCACCGCACCATCCTCTTCGTGGCACGCAGCGGCGCTGAGCAGAACCTTGCCTTGAATGCCGTGCGCCAAGCGGTCTTGCAGGCTATGGAACACCCCGAAATAACGTAAGTAAAACTTACAGTAATCCGTTGGAATCATTCGCTTTTCTTTACGGGTACGGCTCTCTAGATTGGAACTACGACGCGATGAACCCTCGCCGCGCACGTCCTTTATCTTCAGCCGATCCGCACCGGAAAGGAGCGATTCCGAATGACAGTCACCGACATTTCCCATCCGGCACCCGCCAGCCCCACCCTCCTCGATGGGCCGGCCCTCTGGCCGGCCCAGGCCCACACCCCCACGGTGCTCGGGCGTCAGTTGGTGGTGGAGCGCGGCGCAGGGTCGTGGCTGTACACCACCGACGGACGCCGACTTTTTGACGGCACCGCGGGACTCTGGCACGCCAATGTGGGACATGGCCGCCCCGAGCTGGCCCAAGCGGCCTACGACCAGATGCGCCAGCTGGAAACCTTCCACATCTTCGCGCGCTACGCCAACGACAAGGCGCTGGAAATTGGCGAAGTCCTCGCCGAGATTTCCCCCATCGACCGCGCGAAACTCATCTTGAACTCCGGCGGCTCGGACGCCATCGATGTGGCCTGCAAGTTGGCCCGCCGGCACTGGCAACGCGAGGGCCGCGGATCAAAGAAGATCATTCTCTCGCGTGAATTCGCCTACCACGGGCTCCACGCCTTCGGCACGAGCATCGCGGGACTCGAATTCAACCGCGAAGGCTACGGAAGCGAATCGCTGGTTCCCGAAACCGCCCGCATCTCACTGAACGACCCAGCGCAGGTCGAGGCGCTGATCACCGAGCTCGGCCCGGAAAACATCGCGGCGCTTGTGACCGAGGCCGTGCAGGGCACTGGCGGCGTGAATCCGCCGGCGCCGGGGTACCTCGAAGCCATCTCGCGGTTGTGCAAGGAGCACGACATCCTTTTGATCCTGGATGAAGTCATCACCGGCTTCGGACGAATGGGAACCATGTTCGCGGCCGAATACTACGGCCTCGAACCTGACATGATCACCTTCGCCAAGGGCGTCACCAGCGGCTACGCACCACTGGGCGGGGTCATGGTGGCACCCCGGTTGTGGGAACCGTTCTACCAGGACTCCCCCAACACCCCGATCTTCCGCCACGGGGCCACCTACGCTGGACATGCGACTGCCTGCGCCGTCGCACTGAAGCACATGGAAATCCTGGAGAGCGAACGGCTCGTGCCGCGGGTGGGCGAACTGGCTGGAGTGCTGGGCAGTGCGCTGGACAACCTCGCCAGCCAGAACCCGCTGGTTGCCCAGGTGCGCTACGCCGGACTGCTGGGCGGCGTGACGCTCAGCGACCAGCTCTCGGCCGAGCAGGTCTGTGACGATCTGGTCGAGCTGGGGTTCATAGGCCGTCCGCTTCGCGGGAACACCATCCAGATCAGCCCCCCATTCATCACCACCGACTCCGAGCTACTGGACTTCGTCGCAGCAATCTCGCAGGCCATCACCGAACGAGGCGCCAAATGAACCTCACTGCCACCGTTGGCACCGAACTGATCGAAGCCGACCCAAAAGCGCTGGCCCTGGCCGACGCAGTCATCGACACCCTGCACCTGCCCTCCGACGGCATCCCGGTTCATGACCCCGCCACCGGCCAGCTCATCGCCCACGTCCCGGACCTGGGCAGCGACGATGCACTGCACGCCGTAGCCTGCGCTGACCAGGCCGGACACGCCTGGGCCGGGCGCACTCCACGCCAACGAGCCGACGCACTGCATGCGTGGTATCAACTGCTGGTGCAGAACACCGAGGAAATCGCGCACCTGATTTCCCGTGAAATGGGCAAGACCCTGGCCGAGTCACGTGGCGAGGTGAAGTATGGAACCGATTTCGTGCGCTGGTATGCCGAGGAAGCTGTTCGTCCCAGCGGCGATTACCGCCCGGCACCGGATGGGGCAGCCGACATCCTCACGCGTCGCTCCCCCGTGGGCCTGGCAGTGCTCATTACGCCGTGGAACTTTCCGTTGGCCATGGCTACCCGCAAGATCGCCCCGGCCTTGGCCGCCGGGTGCCCGGTTGTGGTCAAGCCTGCAACTGCGACGCCGCTGACCACCTACTTCGCGGTGCAGCTCGCGGTGCAGGCCGGCATTCCGGCCGAACTCATCCAGGTGGTCACCACCTCGGATTCCGGGGCCTTCAGCCGCAGCGTGCTCACCGATGAGCGGGTGCGCAAGGTGTCGTTCACCGGTTCGACCCCGGTCGGAAAACAACTGCTGGAACTCGCCGCGAAGAACGTGCTGCGCACCTCCATGGAGCTGGGCGGCAACGCGCCATTGATCGTCTTCGACGATGCGGATCTGGAACGCGCCCTTGAAGGCACCTTTGCCGCCAAACTCCGCAACGGCGGCCAGTCCTGCATCGGCGCCAACCGCATCTATGTCCAGGACGGGATCGCGGATCGGTTCGTCTCCGAGCTCACCGCCCGTTTCGCCCGAGTTCCCGTGGGATCGGGGCTCGGGGCCCACACGGCACTCGGAGCGCTCATTGACCACCGTGCCGTCACGCAGATGCATGCGCTGACCGAGGACGCGCTGGCCCGCGGTGCCGAACTCCTCACCGGCGGCCATGGCTACGATTCGCTCGGAAACTTCTATGCACCCACCGTCTTGGATCGGGTACACCCCGAATCCCGGGTGGTGCGCGAGGAGATCTTCGGTCCGATTGCCGCCATTCAGCGTTTTTCCACCCAAGCGGAGGTGATCTCGTTGGCCAACGACACCGAGTTCGGTCTCGCCGGCTACGTATTCAGCCAGGATCTGGATCGCGCGTTGAACGTCGCGGACCGGCTGCAGACGGGAATTCTCGGCATCAACCAGGGAGTCCCTTCCAACGCCGCAGCGCCCTTTGGCGGAGTCAAACAGTCCGGTTTAGGCCGGGAAGGCGGCGCCGAAGGCCTGGAGGAATACCAGAACGTACGGTTCTACAACATTTCCCGCCGCACCACCGGCTAAATCCCACAATTTGTCTCGCAACACTTTCACGTCAACAACCAAACACGAAGGCACAAGCTCAATGAAGATCTCAGTCGTCAAGGAAATCAAGGCCCAGGAACAGCGCGTGGCACTGCTTCCGGCCGGAGTCGCCGCGCTTACCGGGCGCGGACACACCGTCTAT
Source organism: Paeniglutamicibacter sulfureus (assembly GCF_039535115.1). Lineage (NCBI taxonomy): Bacteria > Bacillati > Actinomycetota > Actinomycetes > Micrococcales > Micrococcaceae > Paeniglutamicibacter > Paeniglutamicibacter sulfureus. The sequence continues at coordinate 3,328,471 of NZ_BAAAWO010000001.1, read as the reverse complement.
GTTGAACACGAGGCCGGACGGGCCGCAGGCTTCCCCGATGAACAGTACGCCGCGGCCGGTGCGATCCTGGTCGACCAGAACGAAGCCTGGGCCAACGCCGAACTCCTGGTCAAGGTCAAGGAACCCGTCGCCTCCGAATACGGTTTCCTCCGCGAAGACCTCACCCTGTTCACCTACCTGCACCTGGCCGCCGACCGTCCTCTGACCGAAGCCCTGCTGGAGGCCGGCACGCTCGGGATCGCCTATGAAACGGTGCAGGACGAGACCGGGCTGCCGTTGCTGACCCCGATGAGTGAAATCGCCGGTCGACTGGCAGCCCACGCGGCGGCCAACTATCTAACCGGTCCCAACGGTGGGCCGGGACGCCTGCTGGGCGGTTCACCGGGAGTGGCTCCCTGCCGGGTGCTGGTCATCGGTGGTGGCGTGGTCGGCACCCAGGCAGCGCAGTTGGCCCTGGGCATGCAGGCCGAGGTCACGATCCTGGAAATGTCCCCGCGCCGCATCCGCCAGCTCGATGAATTGCTAGGTTCCCGGGCCCGCGTCCTCATGAACGACCCGCTGACCCTCGAACAGGAACTGGCGCAGGCCGATGCGGTCATCGGTGCCGTGCTGGTTCCCGGGCGGGCCGCACCCAAGGTAGTCAAGCGCTCACAGCTGGGCCTGCTCAAGCCCGGAGCCTTGCTCGTGGATGTCGCCATCGACCAGGGCGGCGCGTTCGAAACGTCCCGCCCGACGACCTACCAGGATCCCATCTACGAGGTGGACGGGGTGCGTCACTACTGCGTGGCAAACATGCCAGGTGGCGTCCCGCAAACCTCGACCAAGGCACTGACCAATGCCACCCTGCCATACGTGCTGCAGCTGGCTGACCAGGGAGCGGAGCAGGCGGTGGCCGCCAATCGCGCGTTGGCCGCCGGAGTCAACACCAGGGCCGGCCGGATCGCCTATCCGGGGGTGGCCGCGGCCTTCAGCGATCTCCCCGGCGAGGACCGGGAACTGTTCGCCGTGGCAAGCAACTGACATCCGACAAGTTTGGGACAGGTGACATCACCTGTCCCAAACCGTCTGCCCCGAACGTCATCGTCGCTCGGGGCTTTTTGGTTGAATCCCCTGCCCTCTGGATCCGTGGCTTTCTTGGGGCCCGCGAACTTCCGCCTGTCCACCGCCAATCCGTGCGGCGCAACCCGACCTCACCCCGGTTGCTGAAGACGGTGCTTCCCGGCCAAGACGTACATTGCGGAAGGATCTGCGGGTTAAAGAGTTCGGACGGCGGTGCACCCTGCAGGGTGCAACGCCGCCCGACCCCCCCCGTACGGGGACGACTACAGGTTACTTGACCTCGGCGTTGGCGAACCGGTAGTTGGCCGCGCGGTGGGAGTCCTGGACGCGGTCTCCCTTGCCGAAGAGCTTGTTGCGCAGCGTGCCCTCGACGTATTCGGTCGGGTAGGCACCGCGGGCCTGCAGCTCGGGAACGATGAACTCCACGATGTCCTCAAAGGTTCCCGGGGTGATGGCATAGGCCAGGTTGAACCCGTCTACGTCGGTGTCTTCGACCCACTCGATGAGCTTGTCGGCAACCTCGGTCGGCGAGCCGACGGTGATCGGTCCGAACCCGCCAACGCCCACCCATTCGGCCAGCTGGCGGATGGTCCACGGGTTCCCGTCGTCTCCGCTGGCCTTTTGGAAGGTCGTGACGGTGGACTGGATGGCGTTGGACTTCACGTTGGCACCAATGACGTCGTCCGGGCCGTAGGTGGACATGTCCACGCCCATCCAGCCGGAGATCAGGGCGAGGGCCCCGTCGATGTCGGCGTAGGACTTGTAGTCCTCGAACTTGGCCTGCGCTGCCGCGGAGTCCACATCCGTGATGATCGTCTGCATGGCGTAGATGCGCACGTCGTAACGGCCGCGGCCCGCGGCCTCGGCGGCGTCGCGGATCTTGGTGACGGTGGCCTTGAGCATTTCCTTGGTCGGGGAGGTCACGAAGACCGCCTCGGCGTTCTCCGAGGCGAACTTCAGTCCGCGCGGCGAGGCGCCGGCCTGGAACACCACGGGGGTGCGCTGCGGGCTGGGTTCGGTGATGGCAATGCCCGGGACCTTGAAGTACTTGCCCTCGTGGTTGATCTCATGGACCTTGGTCGGGTCGGTGAAGATGCCGCGCTCAACGTCGCGCACCACCGCGTCCTCTTCCCAGGAGCCCTCGAGCAACTTGTAGATGACCTCCATGTACTCGTCGGCCTGGTTGTAGCGCTCGTCGTGCTCGAGCTGGTCCTCCTGGCCCATGTTCCGTGCGGCGGAGGGCAGGTAGCCGGTCACGACATTCCACCCGACGCGGCCCTTGGTCAGGTGGTCAAGGGTCGCCAGGCGGCGGGCGAAGGGGTAGGGGTGCTCGTAGGACGTCCCGGCGGTGACGCCGAAGCCGAGGTTCTCGGTCACCGAGGCCATGGCCGAAACCAGCATGAAGGGGTCGTTGACCGGGACCTGGGTGCCGGCGCGCAGCGGCACCTCGTTGGAGCCGCCGAAGACGTCGTAGGTGCCCAGCACGTCGGCGATGAAGATGCCGTCGAACTTGCCCTTTTCCAGGGTCTTGGCCAGGTCGGTCCAGTAGGACAGGTCCTTATAGCGGGCCGACTGGTCCTTGGGGTGCTTCCACAGACCCGGGGACTGGTGTCCCACGCAGTTCATGTCGAAGGCGTTGAAACGGATGTGGCGGGGGGCGGGTGTCTGGCTCATGTTTGTCCTTCGCGAGGTGGTGGGAGTTTGCGGATCCGATGGTGCGCGGATCAAGTCAGTGGTTCGGTGGCGGTTGGCGGTTTTAGGGGAGGCCGGTTGCCGGTATTGCACCCACGTCGCCGATGGCGTTGAGCTGCTGGGGTGCCGTTCCATTGACCTCGTAGTCGCCGATGATGCGCGCCTTGTAGATCGCCGGGTTGTGGGTGGCAACGGTGCGCGCGTTGCGCCAGTGCCGGTCCAGGTTGCAGCCCTTGGCGGTTGCCGAGGCGCCCAGTCCGTCAAATAGCTTGGTCGCCGCCGAGAGAACCAGCGGCTGGACCACGGCTTGCGCCCGATCCGCGGCGAGTTCACACACCGCAAACCGCTCTGCCGGGCTCAGGGAGGCATCGGCAAGCGCGATCTCGATCTCCGCCACGGCGGCCAGGACGATGGAGTCGACGGCGAACGCGGTGCCCGAGATCTCGCCGACCAATTGGAGCACCTGGGGTTCCTCGCGCACCGGAACGCCCGTTCCGGTGCTGAAGCTTCGAGTGCGGGCCTGGACCGACGAGCGCACGTCATTGAGAACCGCTCGCGTGATTCCGGCTTGGACCCCCAGGAGCACCAGCTGGAAGATGGCGGATTCAGGGTCGTTGACCTGCTGTTCGTCGGGCAGGATCGTGTCCACCGGGACGTTCTCGAACGTGGTCGAGCCGGTGCCGGTGAGCTGCTGCCCGAATCCGTCCCAGTCGTCAAAGATCTTGACCCCGGAATGCTGCGTGGAGACCACCGCGATCTGGCGGCCGGCGCGGGCCGGATGCGCCACGGCGACGGCGACCCAATCGGCGTAGATCGTGCCGGTGCAATAGTATTTCTCGCCATTGAGGATCCAGCGTTCGCCCTGCCTGGCAATGGTCGTGTTGAGCGTGCCCAACCGGTTCCCGCCGCGCTCGGTGTAGGCGTTGCCGACGATCTGGCCGGCAACAATGCGCTCGATCCAGCGGTGCCGCAAGGCATCGTCCTCAAGCAACAGCACGGATTCGACGAAGCCGATGTGTGAGCGCCACAGGTGCGCCACCTGTGAATCCGCCTCGGCGAGTTCGATCAAGAGGCGGAACAAGTCGGACACGCTTGCCCCATAGCCACCTGCTGCCACCGGGATGCGCAATGCCCCGAATCGCACCCGGTTCAGCCACCCGACAGGTTCAAAGGGGAGGGTCCGGTTGGCATCGCGCTCGCCGGCCCCGACTGCGATCTTGGCGAAGACCGGGCGGAAAATCGCGGCCAACTCGTCATAGTGACCGTTCAGTGGAACGCCCGGCGTGAGTTTGAGCAGGTGTCGGGCGGGGGTGTCGCTGGTGAAGGCGTCGAGGTTGACGGCGCCAAAGATGTTCGGGTCCGCCTCGACGGCGTGCGCTAGTGCAAATGAATCGATAGCCATGAATTCTCTCCATCGGTCCTGGCGTGAGCACCTACCGCCCAATTAAGGGGAAGGGGTTGCTGCGGCGTCATGGAGCCAGATCTCTCGGCCGCTCTGGATGGTTGTTGGACATATTTCTACACGCCCCGGCGAAGCGGAGACAACCCGGTTCGTCACAAATGGCACGTGCGTCACAGGGCACAGCGGGCTTCCTGGCCCGCCGCGGCATCGGCTCGGTAGCGACCCAACGCCGATCCGACAACCATTCCTTCGACGAGACACCAGCCTTGGCGCGGAGGTCAGGCGACCCGGGGCCCCAGGTTCAGCCGGCCCGCCCGACAGCGGGTTCACGCGGCTGGACGCGTGATACGCGGGCCGGGAAGGCGGTCCCCCGCCGGCACTTTGGCGCTCGTGGAAAAAAGATGAAAATTCCCTATTTCATCAAATTTCATTCGATGGATTGCCGATTCTTTCCGACTTGTCGAACGTTCCGTCACATTACGGCCAGCTTGCCTCCATGACGCCGGATCGACTTTGATGAAGGTAACAACCCATCCCGAGCGGCCGAGAGATCTGGCTCCATGACGCCGCAGCAACCACCTCGACCGAGGCCGGTGCTACCGCCAGGAACGATGGAGAGAACATGACTTCCACGCTTGACCACCCCACGCTTTCCCTACCGGCACGCGGCTCCAACCCGGCGCTTCGCGTGACGTTCAAAGGCGTTGGACGCAGCTTCGACGGTCGCAAAGTGTTGGGTGATGTCGACCTCGAGATCGCGGGCGGCGAAGTCGTGGCAATCCTTGGCCCTAGCGGTTGCGGCAAGTCCACGTTGCTTCGCTCGGTCTCCGGACTGGACCGACCCTCCACGGGCCAGGTCCTGATCGACGGCACCGCCGTCAACGGCCTGGACGCCCGATGCGCCGTGGCTTTCCAGGAACCGCGCTTGCTGCCGTGGCAATCCGTTGAAAAGAACGTGGCTTTGGGGCTTCCCCAGGGTACAGACCGTTCCATTGGCGCCAGCCGCGTAGCCGAACTCCTGGAACTCGTCGAGTTGGATGCCCACAGCACCTTACGGCCGCGGGAAATTTCCGGCGGCATGGCCCAGCGCACCTCGCTTGCACGGGCACTGGCCCGACGCCCCGGAGTCCTGCTGCTGGATGAACCATTCGGCGCGCTGGATGCACTAACACGCCTGAAAATGCAAGACCTGCTGCTGGACATCCACGGCGCCTACCCGACGACCGTCTTGCTGGTCACCCACGACGTCGACGAGGCGCTCCAGTTGGCAGACCGCATCGTGGTGTTGGGTCGCCCGAACGGCGCCACCTCCGCCACCGTCACCCAGGTCCTCACGGTCCCCGGCGCACGTCCGCGCCACCGGAGCGATGAAGCCCTGGGCCGAATGCGCAGCTCGCTGCTGGCGTCGCTCGGCGTTGACGCGCACCGCCACTAGCACCGGCCCCCAATCACTTCCACTCCACTCGCTTCTTAGAACCAGCGCCGCACTGGCGTGCGGTCGAACACTCAAGGAAACCACTCATGAACCGCAAATTCTTCTCGCGTCGCGCGCTCATCGCCACCACCGCGCTGGCAACTGCCACCGCACTGCTGACCGGTTGCGCCGGCGAAGGCTCCGGCGGCGCCAGCGCCAACGAAGCCACGACGCTCAACATCGACTTCGCCACCTACAACCCGTTGAGCTTGGTGCTCAAGGAAAAGGGCTGGCTGGAAGCATCGCTGAAGGACCAGGGCGTCACCGTGAACTGGGTGCAGTCGGCCGGTTCCAACAAGGCCAACGAAGCGCTCCGCGCGGGCGCCATCGACGTGGGATCGACCGCGGGCTCCGCCGCCCTGCTGGCCCGCTCCAATGGTTCACCGATCAAGACCATCGACATCTACTCGCAGCCCGAGTGGGCTGCCCTTGTGGTCGCCAAGGACTCCCCCCTCAAGGAGGTCTCCGACCTGAAGGGCAAGTCCGTGGCTGCCACCAAGGGAACCGATCCTTACTTCTTCTTGCTGCAGGCCCTGGAACAGGCAGGGCTTGGTCCCGACGACGTGACGGTGGAAAACCTCCAGCACGCCGATGGGCGCGCTGCCTTGGAAAATGGCTCCGTGGACGCCTGGAGTGGACTGGACCCGATCATGGCTGGCGCCGAGGAAAACGGCGCCACGCTGATCTACCGCAACCTGGACTTCAACACCTACGGCGCGCTGAATGCGACCGAATCCTTCCTCAAGGATTCCCCGGAAGTCGCACAGGCCGTGGTGGATTCCTACGAAAAGGCCCGTGAGTGGGCTGCGGACAACCAGCAGGAAACCGCGACCATCCTGGCCGACGTGGCCGGGCTGGAAACGCCGGTTGCCGAAAAGGTGATCCTCGAGCGTTCCAACCTCGATGTTTCGGCGGTACCCGGTGAAAAGCTGATCGACGTCCTCACCGTCGTCGGGCCGATCTTCGTTCAAACCCACGACGTCACGGACCAGGCCGCCGTAGATGCCGCACTCAGCACCCTGATTGACGACTCGTTCGCCAAGAAGGCCGATTCATCCAAGGTCAAGGCCTCCTAATGTCCGCTGACCTGTCCCTGGACACCAGCGAATCGACCAACGGCAACGGCGCGTCCACGCCCGGGGGCCCGCTGCTGGCATCCCGGCTGGGCCGCATCGGCCTGGGTACGTTGGTGCCGCTGTTCATTCTCGCCCTGTGGCAGGGTGCGACCTCGTTCGGGTGGGTCACCCCGGCCCAGTTGCCTTCGCCGGCCTCGGTGTTTTCCGCCGCGGTGGATCTTCTCGGTCGCGGAGAACTGGGCAACCACATTGGCATCTCAACCCAGCGCGTCCTGGTCGGCTTTGCCATCGGCGCGGTGCTGGGCCTGGCCATCGGCGCCCTGGTCGGCTTGTCGCGCATAGCCGACGCTTTGCTGGCGCCGACCATCGGGGCATTTCGCGCGGTGCCATCCCTGGCCTGGGTCCCGCTGTTGATCCTGTGGATGAAGATCGGTGAGGACTCCAAGGTCACCCTGATCGTCATTGGTGCGTTTTTCCCCGTATTCACCACCGTGTACCTGGCCCTGCGCCACGTGGACAAGAACTTGATCGAGGCCGGCCGCGCTTTCGGACTCAAGGGCGTCAAGCTGTTGACGACCATCCAGCTTCCCGCGGTGGTTCCGGCAATATTTTCCGGCCTCCGGCTGGCCCTGGCCCAGGCCTGGCTGTTCCTGGTGGCCGCCGAATTAATCGCATCCTCCATGGGCCTGGGGTTCCTGCTGCTTGATTCCCAAAACAACGGGCGCATCGATCGACTGATCCTCGCCATCATCCTGCTGGCCGTGCTGGGCAAGACCACTGACGCGTTGGTGGGCTTGGCCGAACGCTGGGCCGTCAAACGCTGGGCCTGACCCGGCAAACCTGCCCAAGAACCACCGAAGAAAAGCATCCCGAGCGGCCAAGAGAACCGGCTCCGTGACGACGCAGCAACCACATATGCGGTGGAGTGCCAACGCCAGGACCGATGGAGAAGACAATGACTGAAACCCTGAACACGACCGCCCCCGGCATCGCCAACGAGGCCACCTGGAGCGAAGCCGAACGCCTGGCCTTCTGGGACGCCGCGGCGCGGCGTCTGAGCTGGTCCGACCAATGGCACACCGTCCACAGCAGCACCGGCGTGGACCCGGAGGCGCGGCGTGGACCCGAGTTGCGCTGGTTCGAGGGCGGCAAGCTCAACGCCGCCTACAACTGCGTGGACCGCCATGTGGAAGCCGGTCGCGGCGACAAGGTGGCCCTGCACTTCGAGGGCGAGCCCGGCGACACCACCACCGTCACGTACAAGGACCTGCAGGACCGTGTTTCCCAGGCCGCCAATGCGCTGGTCGCCTTGGGCATCACCAAGGGCGACCGCGTGGTCATCTACCTGCCGGTGTTGGTGGAAACCATCGTCATCACCCTGGCCTGCGCGCGCATCGGCGCGGTGCACTCGCTGGTCTTCGGCGGCTTCTCCGCCGAAGCCCTGAAGTTCCGCGTCGAGGACACCGCCGCCAAGCTCCTGGTCACCACCGACGGCCAGTTCCGCCGCGGCACATCGGTCCCGGTCAAGGCGCACGCCGACGAGGCCGTCTCCGGCGAAAACTCGATCGAGCACGTCCTGGTCATCAACCGCACCGGGCACACCGACATCAACTGGGTGCAGGGCAGGGACGTGTGGTGGCACGAGACGGTTGACACCGCGAGCACCGTACACACCCCCGAGGCCTTCGACGCCGAAACGCCCTTGTTCATCATGTACACCTCCGGCACCACCGGCCAGCCCAAGGGCCTGGTCCACACCACCGGCGGCTACCTGACCCAGGCCTCGTGGAGCCACGAGTTCCTCTTCTCGAACCCGGATCCGGCTAAGCGCGAGAACGACGTCCACTGGTGCACCGCCGACCTGGCCTGGGTCACCGCGCACACCTATGAGATCTACGGACCGCTGTCCAACGGCGTCACCCAGGTCATCTACGAGGGCGTGCCCAATGCCCCCCACCCGGGCCGCCACTTCGAAATCATCGCCCGCTACGGCGTGACCAGCTATTACACCGCGCCCACGTTGGTGCGCTCGCTGATGGGCTGGTTCCCCGAGGGAATCCCCGCGGACTACGACCTGTCATCGATCCGGTTGGCAGGGACCGTCGGCGAAGCCGTGAACCCCGAGGCGTGGCGCTGGCTGCGCAGCCAGGTCGGACGCGACACCGCCGCCGGCATCCCCATGGTCGACACCTGGTGGCAGTCCGAGACCGGTGCCACGATCCTCTCCCCGCGCCAGGACGACACCGCGTTCAAACCCGGCTGCGGCACCCGCGCGCTGCCCGGCGTAGCCGTGGACATCGTCGACGATGCGGCGCAAACAGTGGAGAAGAACCTGCAGGGCTACATCGTGCTGACCAAGACCGGGCCGTCCATGGCCCGCACCGTCTGGGGCAACCCCGAGCGCTACTACACCTCCTACTGGGAGAAGTACGCGCAGCAGGGCTGGTTCCTGGCCGGTGACGGGGCGCGCTTCGATGAGGACGGGGACATCTGGATCCTGGGCCGCACGGACGATGTCATCAACATTTCCGGGCACCGGCTTTCCACCATCGAAATCGAATCGGCACTAGTCACGCACCCGGCAGTCGTCGAGGCCGGGGTTTGCCCGACCAGCGATGCCAAGACCGGCCACGCGGCCACCGCGTTCGTGGTGCCGTTCGACAAGTCCGTGGTGGGAACGGACCTGGCTGGCGAAGCGCTGGCAAAGCAGCAGGCCCTCATTGCGGAGCTTCGCAACCACGTGGCAACCCAGATCGGGCCCATCGCCAAGCCGCGCGAGATCGTCTTCGTTCCCGATGTGCCCAAGACCCGCTCGGGCAAGATCATGCGCAGGCTGCTGACCCAGCTCTTTGAGCGCAGCGCCCTGGGCGACACCACCAGCCTGCAGAACGAGCCGTGCATCGCACAGATCAAGGAGATCTGCGACGCCTAACCGGCTACCGCGAAATCTCCACGTACGCCATCGCCCCGCGACGGGCCAGCGTGACGGATCCAAGACCGCTGGCCCTGGCTTCGTCGAAGAGCTCGGTGCCGGATCGGATCCTGGCAATGTCTCCGTGCGCCTTCAGCAGCGCAAGATAGGCGTTGGACCGGGCCGATCCCCTGACCAATGAGGCCAGGAACAACTTCCCGTGATCTTCCAGTTGCCTGCCCAGCTCCCGGACGGTGGCGGTGACATCCGGGACCAGGTGCAGCAGCCCCAGGCCGAGAATTGTTTCGTACCTCCGGTCTCCCGGGGGCGCGAGCATGTCCCGGCATTCCAGGGTGATTCGATCGGGCAGTGTGCCGCCGGCGGCAGTGGCGATGGATTCACCGGCCAACTTTAACATCGGTCCGCTCATGTCCACCAACGTCGTCGTCCGGGCACTTGCCACGTGCAGTGTCGCCGTGGCCTGCGCCGTGCCGACCGCAACCTCCAGCAGCGGACCTTTCCCGGAGGCAATGGCCTGGGCCGCGAAGATTGAATATTGCCGGGGGTCGGTGCCCCAGAACACCTTGTTGTACACCTTTGAGCCGATCATGGCGTCGTAGGCCTTCGCACACCGGGCATAGTATTCGGGATCCCCAAAAAACGATTCGCTCATGCACACATGGTGCGCCCGCGCGGGCAGTGTTTTCTAGGCGTGGACCACGCCGATCTTCACGCGGTCCCGTCCACACGCATTCGCCACATGGTATTTGCCCTCCGGCACCTCACGAAGTCGTGCCCCCGGGCGCGAACGCCGCGATCGCGCGGCTTCACCCTTCCCCATCCAGCCGTTCGGTGAGGATTCGCTTCGCCCTGCCCTGCAGGATCCCGAGCGATTCCTTGATCAGCGGTGAGCCGAGGCTGCCTTTGCGCACCGCCGCGACAATCCTGCGGGCGGGTTTCCCCTGGCCCGAGATGCGCAGTCGGGTCACATTCTCTGCGCTTCCCAGGGGCGCCAGGCGCGGCAGCAGTCCAACTCCAAGACCAGCTCCGACGAAGGCGATCTGGGTTTCCCACTCAACGGCCTCGTGGGCAATTCTCGGCGTGACTCCGACGGCCGTAAACGCCGCAGTGAACAGGGAATGATAGGTGGACCCCGGGGCTTCGGTGATCCAGGGCTCGCTCGCCAGCTCTTCGAGCGTTACCGTTGCGCGCGTTGCCAGCGGGTGGTCGGAGGGGAGGATCACGTCGAGGGGATCGTTGAGCAGCGTGGTCTGCTCGAAGCGCGGATCTTCCTCAACATGGGTCTGGGACTGCATGGCCACGATGACCGCCAGGTCGATTCGTTCGGCGACCAGCAGGTCGAAGCAACGTGCCGGATTCGCCTCGAGCACCTGGACGTCCACCGAGGGACGTGCCGTACGCAGGGTGGCGGCCAGCGGCGCGAGCAGCTGGGCAGCCGCGGTGGAAAAGCCGCCCAGCCCGAAGTGGGACTGTACCTGGTCGCCGGCCTGGAGCGCCGCGGCCCGCAGCCGCTCCCATTCCGTCATCAACACGTCGGAGCCCGTCACGAGGAACCTGCCGGTGGCCGTCAGGCGCACGCCCCGCCCTTCCTTCGCCAGCAGCTCCATGCCCAACACGCGCTGCAGCTCACGCAACTGTGCCGACACCGCTGAGGGCGAATATCCGGTGAGTTCCGCGGTTGCCCCGACGGTGCCGGTCCGGGCAAACACTCTGAGCGTGGTGAGTCGCGGATCGATCATGCACCTATTCTGCATCATTATCCCCAAAATCTTGCGCTTTTATTGCAGGGCATCGATCCATACCCTCGTGAGTAAGAAGTTTCCGGCATTTCGGTGACCTGGATCACCAACCGGGACCCCGGCCCGCATGCCCGCCCCATTCCCCCGAGGAGTAAACACATGTCTGCATCAGTGAACGTGCCCCTGTCTTCACGCGGCAAGCTCGCTTCGTCATTGCCTGCGGAGCAGCTGGCCGAGATCACCGAGTTGTTCGACTTCCGCCGCGAAGGCCATTCCCTTGACGCGCCCTTCTACACCGATCCGGCGATCTTCAAGATCGACATGCAGGCCATTTTCGGCGAACACTGGCTCTTTGCCGCGAGCGTCGCCGAGCTCCCGGAACCGGGCGACTATGTGACCGTCGACTACGGGCCCTACTCCCTGATCGTGCTGCGCAACGACGAGGGCGGCGTGAACGTCCTGCACAACGTGTGCCGCCACCGCGGCGCGCGCGTGTTGACCGAGTCCACCGGAACCACGGGGAACCTGGTGTGCGGCTACCACTCCTGGACCTACGCCCCCAGCGGAGACCTGATCCACGCTTCCGCACCCGGGGAAACGAAGTTCGACAAGGGCTGCTTCGGGCTCAAGCGCGCCCACAGCCGCGAATACGCCGGCCTGATCTTCGTCTGCATGGCCGAGGAACCGCCGGCCGACTTCGACGAAACTGCGAAGATCTTCGAGCCCTACCTGGCCCCGCACGACCTCTCGAAGGCAAAGGTCGCCTACCAGCAGAACATCATCGAGGAGGGCAACTGGAAGCTCGTCATGGAGAACAACCGGGAGTGCTACCACTGCGACGGGCACCCGGAACTGGCCTGTTCCCTGTTCCCCACCTGGGGTTTGACCGAGGGCCTGATCCCGCCGCACCTCGAGGAGGTGTGGGACCGCAACACCGAGGCGCAGGCCGCGCTCGAAGCCCGCTGCCGGCGCTACGGCATTCCCTACGAGGTCGTTGAGGAGCTAGACACCCGGGTGGCTGGCATCCGCATCTCGCGCGAGTCCCTCGACGGCGACGGCGAATCGTTCTCCCCCGACGGACACCGACTCTCCAAGAAGCTGCTCGGGGACCTGCGCGACTTCCGCCTCGGCCGCTGCTCGATGCACCTGCAACCCAACAGCTGGTTCCACTTCCTCGGCGACCATGTCATCACCTTCGCAGTGTTCCCCGTCAACGAGCACCAAACCCTGGTGCGCACCACCTGGCTGGTCGCCGACGATGCCGTGGAAGGCGACGACTACGACCTGGAGAAGCTCACGCACACCTGGAAGCAGACCAACCTGCAGGACAAGGAATTCGTCGAACTCTGCCAAAAGGGAGCCGGCAGCCCCGCCTACGAACCCGGCCCGTACATGAAAAGCGAATACCAGGTCGAGGCATTCATCAACTGGTACATCCAGCGCGTGCAGGAACACCTGTCGTGACCATGACCGCGACTGAGCCCACAATCATGGCCGAGACCACGACCATTACCGCGCCCCACCAGGAGCCACAGCGCATCCGCGGCCTGGAAATGCCGTGGAACCGCGTGCTGGGCAGCACCGAGGGACCGGCCAGTGCCGCGCGCGCCCTGGGCCCCTGGCACCCGCAGGAGTTCCTGGCCGAATGCGTCGAGATTGTTCCGGAAGTCGGTGGAATGCTGACCTTCGTGTTCCGCCGCGCAGACGGCGCGCCCCTCGCGTTCCGCCCGGGTCAATACGTGAACATCGCCTTCCCCGTGAACGGCGAGGGCGGGGACCCGATCGACCGCAGCTACTCCCTGTCCAGTTCGCCCACGAAACCGTGGACCTTCGACATCACGGTGAAGCGAGACCCGGCCGGCCGGGTCTCGCCGTGGGTGCACGAAAACGTCGGACCCGGCACGGTGCTCGAGATGCTCGGACCCGTCGGCGCCTTCCACCTGCCCGACGCCGACCGGCGGGCGCGCTACCTCCTGCTGGCCGCGGGCTCCGGCATCACCCCGATCATGTCCATGCTGCGGACCATCCACTCGCTGCCCGGACAGGCCGACGTGGTGGTGCTCTATCACGGTGCCGCACCCGGAGGCTTCGCCTTCCACCAGGAACTGGGCTACATCGCCACCGTGGATTCGCGCGTCACCGTCCACTTCTCCCTGGGCGACCGCAGCGCGCCCGCGGACTGGGAAGGCCTCACCGGACGGCTGTCCACCGCGATGCTGGATGAGGTGGCGCCAGATGCCAACGGACGCCAGGTCTACGCCTGCGGCCCCGAGGGCTACCTGAACAACGTGTCCGAACTGCTTGCCGCGGTCGGCGTCGACGACACCTCCATCCACATGGAATTCTTCTCCGGAGACTGCGAGACGACCCTGGAATACCAGACAGAGGTTGCCCTGGCGGAGGAGATTGCCGAGGAAATCGCGGAGGAAATCTCCGATTCGGCGGAGGACTACTACGAAAGCCAGCCTTCCGCCCTAGGCATGTACGAACCGGCCTACGACGACGAGGGCCCGCTGGAGGCCACGGGACTGCCGCTCCAGGCGGCCGATCCCGACTTTGCCGAACCAGACCCCGTCGATTCCGAGGTTCCGGCCGCCGAGGCAGAAACAGCGGAACCCTCCGCCCCCGACGTTTCGGCATTCGACACCGTCGGCACCGGAAGCCTCACCCTGTCCTTCATGCGCACCGGCATCAACGTGCGCATCGACCCCGAGGAGAAGATCCTCGGCATTGCCCAGCGAGCCGGAGTCAGGATCGGCGCCAACTGCCAGGAAGGCATGTGCGGCTCCTGCAAGATCGTGAAGCTTTCCGGTGATGTTGAGATGAACCACCAAGGCGGGATCCGCGCACGGGAGATCGAGGCCGGCAAGTTCCTGCCGTGTTGCTCGACCGCGCGGACCGATCTGGTGATCGACGCCTAGCCGGCTGGTTCCAGGAGGTGACCTCGGAAGCATGGATGGCGGGCATGGAGGTCATCGGCCCTCGCGGCGCAAGGCCAGGGGGTCGCCAAGGACGTTCCAGCCATGCCAACGTGGTTCATGTTGGAGGGCGGAATTTCCTAGTGTGCGGCGGCGGACAGGTGCCGCTGCAGCAGGCTGATGTCCACTTCGACGATCTGGCCATTGCGCAGCGGTTTGGTTCGCACGCCGCCCTGCAGCTCATCAACAGTCAGTCGGATCAATGTCCCGTGGGCCACGGCAATGATGTTCTTGCCCTCGTAACGCAGCACCAGCTCACTGAGGGCGGAAATCCCGCGCTTCACCACGTCTTCCTCGGGCTCTGCCGAGTGCAGCAGCAGGTCGATCTCCTCGCGGGGCAGGTCGCGGACCACACGGCCTTCGGCATTGCCGTAGTGGCGTTCCTGGAGACCGCCCAATTTTTCGGTCAGCGTCAACCCCAGGTCATGCCCGATGAGTTCCGCCGTTTCCGCTGCGCGGCCAAGCGTCGATGAGACCAGTACATCCCAGTGGCGGGTTGCCAGTTCCCGGCCCGCGCCACGCGCCTGCTCACGTCCCAGCTCATTGAGCGGAATATCCGTCTGACCCTGAAGTCGACCTTCGGCATTCCATGCCGTTTCACCGTGACGGACCAAAACCAAGGTTGCACTCATGGCCACAAGCCTAACCGGGCAGGAACGCCGCCGGGATCCGGTGCAGATCCTTCGATTCCCATCCCCCCGGACGCAACCTAAGCACATATTCTTTGGCTACAGGCAATTTTCTTGCCACAATGGATCCCAGACCCCCATCCCGAGCGGCCGAGAGATCTGGCTCTACGACGCCGCAGCAACCTTCCACACTCCGGTGGACAAGGTGCTACCGCCAGAAACGATGGAGAACGCACCAGCGATCTTGGGTGTCGATGCGCCCGCAGGGAAACCCCTCCCCGAGGGCACTTCGGCGCCGCATTCATCCGGGAGAAGCACCACCCGCCCCACCACAGGCGAGGACAGTCCGCACCCAGGGCTGCCCCAGCCGTATACGCAAGGAGTCAGCCACCCTCATGGCCGAACACCAATTTGGATTCCGCACGCGCGCGCTGCACGCCGGCGGCACCCCTGACGCCGAGCACGGCTCGCGCGCAGTTCCGATCTACCAGACCACGTCGTTTGTCTTCAAGGATTCCGACGACGCCGCGAACCTCTTTGCGCTGCAAAAGTACGGCAACATCTACTCCCGCATCGGCAACCCGACGGTGGCGGCATTCGAGGAGCGCATCGCCTCCCTCGAAGGCGGCATCGGCGCGGTGGCCACCGGCTCGGGCATGGCAGCCGAATTCATCACCTTCGCCGCACTTGCAGGCGCCGGGGACCACATCGTGGCCTCCTCCAAGCTCTACGGCGGCACCATCACCCAGCTCGACGTGACGCTGCGTCGCTTCGGGGTGTCGACGACCTTCATCGACTCCACGGATCCGGCCGAGTTCGCCGCCGCCATCCAGGAAAACACCAAGGCGGTCTACACCGAGGTCGTGGCCAACCCTTCCGGCGACGTCGCCGACCTCAGGGGCCTGGCCGAGGTCGCCCACGCCGCGGGCCTCCCGCTGGTTGTCGATTCGACCCTCACCCCTCCGTACCTGTTGCGCCCGATCGAGCACGGTGCCGACATCGTCATCCACTCCGCCACCAAGTTCCTCGGCGGCCACGGCACCACCCTCGGCGGCATCGTCGTGGAGGCCGGCACCTTCAACTGGGGCAATGGCAAGTTCCCCGCGATGACCGAGCCCGTGGCCTCCTACGGCAACGTCTCCTGGTGGGACAACTTCGGCGAGTACGGCTTCCTGACCAAGTTGCGCAGCGAGCAGCTGCGCGACATCGGACCGGCACTGCCGGCCCAGTCCGCGTTCCAGCTGCTGCAGGGCGTCGAGACCTTGCCCCAGCGCATGGACTCGCACCTGGCCAATGCCAAGGCCGTGGCCGCATGGCTGGAGGCCGACCCGCGCATTTCCTACGTGAACTACGCAGGCCTGCCCTCCCACCCGCACTACGAGCGTGCCCAGGAGCTGTTGCCCCTGGGCGTCGGCTCCGTGTTCAGCTTCGGCGTCAAGGGCGGCCGCGCCGCCGGCAGTGCCTTCATCGAGGCATTGCAGTTGGCCAGCCACCTGGCCAACGTCGGGGACGTGCGCACCCTGGTGCTGCACCCGGCTTCCACCACCCACCAGCAGCTCTCCGCCGACCAGCTGGTTGCGGCAGGCGTTCCCGAGGACCTGATCCGCTTCTCGGTGGGACTGGAAGACATCGATGACATCCTCTGGGACCTGGACCAGGCCCTGACCGCCTCGCAGCTGGTGGCCGACGCCCCGGCCGAGGAAGCCTACGACGGGGCAGCCTGCTCCATCGACGCCGCCCGCGCGGCCGCCGTGACGGGAGCCAAGTAATGAGCAACGCCGTGGATACCCGCACCTGGGAAGGCCCGAACGCGGCCGAACGCCTCGAGATCCTGCGCAACACGAAGTCGATCGCGATCGTGGGCGCTTCCAACAAGCCCTCGCGCGCCAGCTACTTCGTGGCGACCTACCTGTTGTCCTCCTCCAAGTACAAGGTCTACTTCGTCAACCCGGTGCTCGATGAGATCCTGGGCCAGCCGGTCTACAAGTCGCTGGCCGACCTGCCGGAGACACCGGACCTGGTGGAGGTCTTCCGCAAGCACGACGACCTGCCCGGCGTCCTGGACGAGTCGATCGCCGTGGGGGCCAAGACCCTGTGGCTGCAACTGGGTTCCTGGCACGAGGAGGTCGCGGCCAAGGCCGAGGCCAACGGCCTGAATGTGGTGATGGACCGGTGCGTGAAGATCGAACACGCACGTTTCCACGGCGGGCTGCGCCTGGCCGGGTTCAACACCGGCGTCATCTCCTCCAAGCGCCAGTTGCTCGCCTAGCAAGACAGTCTGCCCCATGCGAAGGGTCCGTGCCCGAAACCCCATGGTTTCCGGCACGGACCCTTCCCATTGGAGGGAACCCGCGGGACGGCCCGAGCGATTCCCGTAGGCAACCCGCAATTCAGGGGCGGCCCATGGTTCTCGTTACCACCCGGTGTCGTCCTCGTCGTCGGCCTCGGAAACCCCGAGGTCCGGCTGCTGGTTTGAATCGAACTCCGCCCAGGCCTCGGCAAAGCCGAGGATGTCCTCGAGCGCTTCTTCCTCGTCGTCGTCCAACAGTTCCAGGGCCTCAGGGGTGTCGAGGATGATTCCGATCGCCGAGGCAGGGTGTTCCTCGAAGTAGTCGATCGGTGAGTAGTCGGCGTTGAAGGTCATGTCCTTGCTCTGCCCATACAGTTCAATGAAGGCCCGCACAGCCTTCGGCACACGAGCCAGGTCCAGGCCGGACAATGAGTCGTTGTAGGCCTGCGCCGTTGCCTCGGCCCATTCCTCGATGATGGCTTCATTCATTTGCGTGTCGGTGGTGCCCACTGCCCTATCCTGCCTAATTGGAGTTACATCGAGCACCAATAGTAGTGGGCGGAACCCGAAGCGTACATGCCCAGAACTGTGAAATTCGTTGGGTCGCGGCCGGCGCTTCGGCGGCCGGGTTCAGACTGCCCGCGGGAGACGCAAAGGGAGCCCGTGCGGGCGCCTGGACGGCACACGCACGGGCTCCCGGGCATTCCTTTTCCTACAGCCTGCGGTTGGCCAGCACCGGCAGGAACTCGCGCACCTCGTCGATGCGCCGGCGCGTGACATCGGTCGTCACCAAGCCCTCGGCATCGTCGCCCAGGTACTCGATCGGCACACCCATGGGATCCAGGATCGCCGAGTGGCCGATGGTGTGGCCCGAGCTGGTTCCGGCGGCCGCGACCCACACCGTGTTCTCGATCGCGCGTGCCCGCAACAGGGTTTCCCAGTGCTCGATCTTGTGCTCGCCCTTGAACCAGGCGGCGGCCACCAGCAACAGTTCGGCGCCCTCGTTGACCAGCCTCCGGGCGATTTCCGGGAAACGCAGGTCATAGCAGGTGAACACCCCGACCTTCATGCCGGCGATTTCGAAGACGGGGACCTCGGCAACATCTCCGGCCTTGATCGACTTCGATTCCTGGTAGGAGAATGCGTCGTAGAGGTGGATCTTGCGGTAGGTCCCCAGGATCGCGCCATCCTCTCCGAGCACCACCAGGGTGTTGTAGGGCCGTTCGTCGCCACTTTGCTCGTATCCCCCGGCCACAATGGCAATCTTGTGCTCGGCGGCCATGAAGGAAAGCTGCTGGACGAATTTGGTCCAGTTCCCTTCGAGGGCGTCATTCAACGGGCCCGTCACCTGGGAAACGGCGAGCATGGCCTCTTCGGGAAAGAGCACCAGGTCAGCGGCCTCGGCCTTCGCCTTGGCAACCAGTCGTTCCATGGTTTCCAAGTTGTCGGTGACCGACCCTGTGGGGGCAAATTGACCAACGCTGACCTTCATGGCGATTCCCTTCGTCGCTGAGTTCTTTCACCCAGCCTAACGACAATCGCCAACTCGGCGAGTCAGCTGCAGTGATTTTTGCCCCGACCCGAAGAATGTGACGGCAAAACGGTCGACAGGGGGACGGTTCGGCATCTCGAGACGGGTCAAGACGGCATCCGTGCCCCGGACACGGCAAGGGCGCGGTGCCGGGCCAGGTGAATGTCATTCATCCTGCCCCACACCGCGCCCGAGCGCGTCGCTGTCAGTCGTTGATCAAATCGTGGCGGACGATCGTCTGCTCGCGGTCCGGTCCCACGCCGATGGCGGAGAAACGGGTCCCGCTTATGGCTTCGAGCGCCAGCACGTAGTTGCGTGCATTCTCCGGCAGGTCATCGAGGGTGCGGGCACCGGTGATGTCCTCGGTCCAGCCGTCGAAGTATTCGAAGACGGGCTTGGCGTGGTGGAAGTCGGTCTGCGTCATCGGCATCTCGTCGTGGCGCACCCCGTCAACGTCGTAGGCCACGCACACCGGGATCTTCTCGATGTTGGTCAGCACGTCGAGCTTGGTGACGAAGTAGTCGGTGAAGCCGTTCACGCGCGAGGCGTGGCGGGCCAACACTGCGTCGTACCAGCCACAACGGCGCGGACGGCCGGTGTTCACGCCGAATTCCCCGCCGGTCTTCTGCAAGTATTCGCCCATGTCGTCAAAGAGCTCGGTCGGGAACGGCCCTGCACCCACGCGGGTGGTGTAGGCCTTGATGATGCCGATCGAGCGGCTGATACGGGTTGGGCCGATGCCCGAGCCGACCGAGGCGCCGCCGGCGGTCGGGTTCGAAGACGTCACGAACGGGTAGGTGCCGTGGTCCACGTCCAGGAAAGTGGCTTGGCCGCCTTCCATGAGCACGACCTTGCCGGCGTCCAGCGCATTGTTCAGCTCGAGCGTCGCATCGATGACCAGCGGGCGCAGGCGCTCGGCGTAGGAGAGGAAGTACTCGACGATTTCGTCGATCTCAACGCTGCGGCGGTTGTAGACCTTGACCAGCAGTTCGTTCTTCTGGCGCAGTGCGCCCTCGACCTTCTGGCGCAGGATGGATTCGTCAAAGACGTCCTGCACGCGGATGCCCAGGCGCCCGATCTTGTCCATGTAGGCCGGGCCAATGCCGCGCCCGGTGGTGCCGATGGCGCGCTTGCCCAGGAAGCGTTCGGTGACCTTGTCCATGGTCTGGTGGTACGGGGCGACCAGGTGCGCGTTGGCCGAGACGCGCAGCTTCGAGGTATCGGCACCGCGTGCCTCCAGTCCCTCGATCTCTTCGAAGAGCGCCTCGAGGTTGACCACACAGCCGTTGCCGATGATCGGGATGGCATTTGGCGAAAGAATACCGGCGGGAAGGAGCTTGAGCTCATACTTTTCACCGCCAACGACAACTGTATGACCTGCGTTGTTGCCGCCGTTTGGCTTTACAACGTAGTCAACCTGGCCACCTAAAAGGTCTGTGGCCTTGCCCTTGCCTTCGTCGCCCCACTGGGCGCCGACGATCACGATTGCTGGCATGGGATCCTCCCCCTTGCTCGATTCAGCGCGGCCGGCAAAAATGCCGGGTCCCGGCGGTGCCGGGCGCAGAAATGCCCCTCGCTCTTCGATTGGCCCAAGCAGGATCAGGAAGAACAGTAAGGGGCTCTTACGTCACGAGTTTACCCGATGCAGCATCAATGAGTGGATTTATGCTTCCTTGGGCTCGTCTTCTGCTTCAACCGCCGCCGCCAATGCGGCGCGTGCCAGTGTTTCCCAGTGCTCGATCGATGTTTCGGGAACGGACACCCAGTCGCGGAAGGGCCGCCCCTGACCCGAGGGGTCGAAGAGGCCGGCACCGGGATATTCCAGGGCCTTGCGCATGATTTCACTCGCGCGTCCCACCTTGAATCCCATGGTGTCCTCGATAAGGCAGGCGATGGCCTTTGATTCGTACTTCAAGGCGTCCTTGCCAAACATCTTTCCGGCAGCCACTCCCTCGCCAAGCAGGGCACGGGTGAGCCGCTGGAACTCTTTCATGGCCTCTGGTGTAGGAAATTGCATACTCATGCCCCCATCAAACCCCGCCTTTGCCCCTTGCGTCGAGGGATCGACCAAAAGTCTTTTGACGACTGCGCCTCCCGCCTGCAGCTGCTCCAGATGATGACGCGAAGAAATGCGCCCACATTCAGACTTGCTTGGAGTGCCGCCTAGACTGGGAGCCATGGCCCTGACGCGTGAACAACTCATTGATGCCGCCGTGGGCGTGCTCTCGGAGTTCGGCCTGGCCGACCTGTCCATGCGCCGGCTGGCACGGGAACTGGATGTTCAGGTCGGGGCGCTGTATTGGCATGTGAAGTCCAAGCAGGAACTGCTCGTGGATGTTGCCGCCAGGCTCCTGGACGCGGTGCCTCGCCCCGAATCCCCCACCCCTGCGTTGGCACCGATGGCCATCGCCGCGCTGCTGCGCCAGCTGCGCACCGCGCTGATCACGGTTCCGGACTCTGCGGAAGTCATGCAGCTTGCTCAATCCATGCGTCCCGAGTCCTTGGATCCGTTGGGCTGGATCTTGGATTTCCTGCGGATCGCGGGCGTCCCGGAGAGCGATGCCACCTATGCCCGGCACGTGCTGGTCAATCATTTGCTGGGGTCGATCGGCGCACACCAGGAGGCGCTGGCATTGGCCGCAGGCACCGAACCGTCCGAGTCATCATCCGACTGGGGCGACGAGGCCTTCGACTACGGTGTTCGGGTGATCCTGCGAGGGATGGCACTGGAACCCATCGCCGGTTAGCTGCCCAGACGCCCGTTCGAAGCTTCCAGGTAGCAAGCTCCGCAGAGGGATTCGTACCAAACCTCGTCCCCGTCGATGGCCACCTGGTCTCCATCGAAAATGATCTCGGTGCCGATCCGGCGGGTGTTGAACACCGCCTTCTTTCCGCAGCGGCAAATCGTCTTGAGTTCCTCAAGGCTGTGCGCGATCTCCAGCAGGCGCCGCGACCCGGGAAACGCATGGGTGCGGAAGTCCGAGCGGATCCCGTAGGCCAGCACGGGGACGTTATCCAGGATGGCGATGCGGAACAGGTCATCGACCTGTTCCGGCGTCAGGAACTGGGCCTCGTCAACCAGCAGGCACGCCACCGGAGGCGCATCCACGTGCTGCAGCAGGGCATCCGGGTCGTCCCCGGCGACTTTAGTGGCAAAAAGTTCCCGGGCATTCGCTGACGGCGGGATGAGGAAATCCACGTCGCGGCTCATTCCCAGGCGGGAAACTATTGCCGAGTCGCCCTTCGTATCGATCCCCGGCTTCGCCAAGAGGACCCGCTGTCCGCGCTCTTCATAGTTGAAAGCGGTCTGGAGAAGACCCGTGGACTTGCCGGAATTCATTGCCCCATAGCGGAAGTACAGCTTCGCCACATCGTTCCTTTCGAGTTGGACACCGTGGACGATTCTATGCGCATCGGAGCGCCTGTCCCTTGGATCACCCGCGTTTTCGACGAGAATGCCCGGCACCGCGCGAAGGCCGCATCAGCGTACCGTCCGGCGTTGCCGGGCATCTTCACCGGGAGCAGGAAATCACTTGTGAGTTATGCCAAGTCCCCCACGGCAGCCGCTTCCCGGAGCTCCTCCTCGGCAGGGACCATTCGTTTGCGCAGTAGGAAATAGAGTGCCGCAACCACCAGCGCGAAAGGGAAGCCGAATATCAGTGTCATCTGGAATTCCTGGGTAAACAGCGTGGTGACCAGGAGGGCCGCCATCAGCAATGCGCCCAGCAGCGAACCCAGCGGATAGAAGGGCAGCTTGTAGGAAAGTTCCTCGCCGCTGCGCTTATGGTGACGACGGAAAAACAGGTGGGTGACGAAGATCAGCATCCACGTGGCCATGGCACCAAACATGGACAAGGCCATCATCACGGTGAATCCCGTTTCGGGATTGGCGGCATAGATCAGCGTCGCCACGGCGATGCCTCCGGCCGAAAGCAGCAGTGCATTGACCGGGGCGCCGTTCCTACGCACCTTTCCGAACATCCTCGGGGCGTGGCCACCGCGCGAGAGGAAAAACATCATGCGGGTGGAGATGTAGAGCTGCGAGTTCATGGCCGACAAGGCCGCCACGATGACCACGAAGTTCAGGATGGAATCGGCGTAGGGAATGCCGATGACCTGCATGACCGTGACAAACGGACTGCCGCCTTCAAGGATCTTGCCCACCGGCGCGATGGCAAGAATCAAGGAGAGGGTCAGGATGTAGAAGAGGAAGAGGCGCAACAAGGTGACCTTGAAGGCCTTCTTGACCGCCACCTCGGGCTCCTTGGCCTCGCCGGCAGCCACCGCGATCATTTCGATGCTCAGGTAGGAGAAAATCGCCACAATGACGGCAAACCACACTCCCTTTGCACCGCCCAGGAAGAAACCGCCGTCGGCGTTGTAGTTCTGCATGCCGAAGTCCGGGTTCGATCCACCAAAAACCAGTGCCGCGGCAACAACGATGAATCCCACAATGGCGAAGACCTTGGTTGCGGAGAACCAGTATTCGAGGGTGCCGAAGGCCTTGACGTTGAACATGTTGACCCCGATGAGCAACGCGGAGAATCCGAGGACCCAAACAATCGGCGGAACCGAAGGGAACCACATCTGCATGTAGTCGCCTACCGCAGTGACTTCCGTTCCCACCGCCAGCACGATGCATGACCAGTACAGGTACTTGATCATGAATCCGGCAAACGGGCTGATGTAGTGCTCCGCGAAGGCGCCGAAGGACCCGGTGGTCGCGTGGGCAACCGTCATCTCCGAGAGGGCTCCCATGAGAAGGAGGGCAATCAAACCCGCCAATGACATAGCTGATGATGACGCTGGGGCCGGCAAAGGAGATGGCAAACTTGCTGCCCAGGAAAAGACCTGTGCCGATGGCGCCGCCCAGGGCAATCATGCCCAGCTGGCGGGACGTCAGCTGCCGGGACAAGCCGCCTTCTCGTTTCTTGATGTTATTCAACGACGAGCTCATAAGTATCCTCGAATCATTGTGTGCGGGTGAAGCAGTGCAGTTGTTTTTGGGTACGACAAACCCGCGGGCGGTCCGGGTTTTCGCCAGACGGCCCACTGGGCAGGTTTGGTTGGGCTGTTGCCCTCTTAGGTGACGGCTTGGCGCGTTCGGTAGGCGGGGACGTCCCAGGCTCGGGTTTCCAGGATGTCGCGCAGGATTTCGACCGCATCCCAGATGTCCGTGTAGGAAAGGTAGAGCGGTGTGAGACCGAACCGCAGCACCTCGGGCTCTCGGTAATCGCCAATGACGCCCCGGTCGATCAACGCCTGGATGATGGAGTATCCCTCGGGGTGGCGGAAGCTGACGTGGCTGCCGCGTTCGGCGTGGTTCTCGGGCGTCACCAGCTCGAGGCCGAATTCACCGCAGCGCTCGCGCACCAGGGAGATGAACACGTCTGCCAGTGCGAGCGACTTGGCCCGCACCAGGCCCATGTCGGCTTCCAAGGACACATCCAGCCCGCATTCGACCATGGCCATGGACGTGATCGGCTGGGTTCCGCACAGGAAGCGGCGAACGTCGCTGGCGGCCGTGTAGCTGTCGGACATCGCAAACGGCGCCTCGTGGGACCACCAACCGGTCAAGGGCTGCCAGAAGCGGCCCTGGTGGCGCGCATTGACCCAAATGAAGGCCGGGGAGCCAGGCCCGCCGTTGAGGTATTTGTAGGTGCAACCAACCGCATAGTCGGCGTTGGCCCCGTTGAGGTCCACCGGGACGGCGCCTGCCGCGTGGGCAAGGTCCCAGATCACCAGCGCACCGGATTCATGGGCGGCCGCGGTGACGGTGTCCATGTCCCACATGGCGCCGGTGCGGTAATTGACATGCGACAGGGCGAGAACCGCGACGGAATCATCGAGCGCTTGTTCCAGCGTCAGGTTCTCGTCAATGAGGCGCACCTCGTAGTGCTCGTTGGTTTCGGCGTTGACTGAGTTCAGGAAATCGCTGATGCCCTCGGCAATGTAGATGTCGGTGGGGAAGTTGTCCCGTTCGGTCAGGATGACCCGGCGGGCCGGCGCGTCCTGCTGCTGGATGCGCACCGCCGAAGCGAGTGCCTTGAACAAGTTCAGGCTGGTCGTGTCCGTGACGACGGTTTCGCCGTCGTTTCCGCCGATGAGTTTGGAGAGTTTGTCCCCAAGCCGGCTGGGCAGCTCGAACCACCCAGAGGTGTTCCAGGAACGGATCAGGCCCTGTCCCCACTCGTTGTTGATGACTTCAGCTGCCCGTTCGGCTGCACCGCGCGGAAGGGGACCCAACGAGTTTCCATCGAGGTAGATCAGCCCTTCGGGAAGTGAGAATCGCTCACGAAAGCCGGCGAGGCCATCGATCTTGTCTGTTTCCTGCAAGCTCGCGCGATCGGTGGGGTGGGTGGGCGTGCTCATTGGCTATGGGCCTTTCTTGGCGCATCGTGGATCTTCGACGCAAATAAAAAATACATGATATCGACGCACCCCATCATAGAATTATCAGTCGGCAGCTTGATAGCGTTCTGAATAAATGCTCAAACCTACAGGAGATCCTCGTGCTAAATTCGAAATCCATCAAGAATCACTACAGTCAGCAGAATACGGTTCGGCTCGATGACATCGACTTGGTTATCTTGCGGGAACTGGGCAGGGATGCACGTACGCCCAACAACTTGTTGGCATCGCGTGCCGGGATTGCCCCCTCGACATGCCTGGGGCGCGTTCGAGCGTTGCAGGATTTGGGGGTGATACGCGGATTCCACGCCGATATCGACCCCATGATGCTCGGCCTTCGAATCACGGCGATGATTTCAGTAATGGTGCACCCGGAATCGCGCAACGCCATGCTTGATTCAGCCCAGGCCTTGCGGGCGCTTCCAGGGGTGCAGGACGTGTTTGTGCTCGGCGGAACACCTGACATCCTGGTTCATGTCGTCAGCGATTCCATCGAAACACTGCGGGATTTCGTGGCCGAGCACCTAGGCTCCAATCCCACTTTCTCCTCGACGCAAACGAACATCGTCTTCGAGCATCTATCGCCGGCTGGCTAAGCAAGTCGATACTCCGGCGGACCCGGAACTAAGGCGCGGATTCCGCATAAGCCCGCAATGATTTCAAGGTATCCGCTTCGGAACCGGCAATCGCCGCCAGGAGATCTCCGACTTCGTTCCGAAGTTTCTTGGCTGCTTCCACGGTGATGACTAGTCGCACCTGGGTCTGCCCGGAATCCTTGGCGAGCGCATATCGATAGTGCACGCTGATGTCCCCGCCGCCGGAAGTGAGAGTGATGGCCTTCTCATCGACCAATTCCGAAATCAGCAACTGACGTTCATGGGATCCGGAATGGTAGTCGAGGACTGTCCCGAGGCTCGTGAGCTGCTCGGCCTCCATCGAATCAACCCCGGGCATCCATTTGGGCGCGGCCACCCAATCGGTAAGCAGTTCCCACACTCGCGGCACCGAGAGGTGAATCAGCTCCTGGGAATCCAAAGCCTGAAACTGTGTCATAGCCGAATCGTGTCACGCCGCAGCCCAAAATGAAACGCCTATAGGCCCTTTTGCCTCTTGCGCATCCCGAGCATCAAGGCGCCGCCCAGCAGTAGTGCCACCCCGAGCCCACCCATGACGACGGTGCCGTTGCTGCCGGTATTTGCCAGTTCATGCCGTTGGGAATCGACGAGGGGTTTGGCGACTGCCTGGGCAACTTGCTTTATCTGGACCACGGGCTTGGTGACGTTCGCAGCGGGCTTGATTTCAATATCTCGCTCTTCTGGCTCTTGCGTCGGCGTGGTCGGCTCCGGCGATTCTTGTTCGGTGACTTCCCATTCGCCCAAACCCGCCAGGATTCCGTCGAATGCTTCCTGCGCCCATTCAGGGTTGTCCGGGAAGAGTTCGTTGAGGTACTCCCACAATTCGTCCAGATAGTACTCGTCGCCGGTCGTTGCAAAGTCAGTCACAATGTCGATGATCGTCTGGAGTTCAGGTGAATCCATCATCGCGTTGTTGTATTCATCGATGAATTCCTGGCCTTCGTCTGAATCCAGGAATTCATTCCACTGGCTCTCGTCCCACGCCTCGGAACCTTCGGGCATCGTCAGGGTCGGCATCCAGGCCGGCATTTCTGGTTCCTCGGCAGGGTCCTCGGCCATCGGCGGAGAGGCCGACTCTTCAACGATGTCGATCGTACTGCCTCCCTCAGCGCCCTCTGATTCGGTCGTTCCAGTTGGGCTCGCAACTTTAACGACCTGACCGCTGACTTCCACAGAAGGGCCGGATGGCACGGCGTCTACTAGGCCGGGTTCCTCCGTGACGGCGGTTTCTTCTTCCACGGTCGGCAGGCTCAGATCGTCACTACCAACCTGAACGGGAACCTGCGTTTCGACGACCGATGAATCCGCAGCCTCCGGGGAGACGGTCGTGGTAATCACTTCTGCCGTGCCCGGATCGTCTTCCGGGATCTGTGGGGCGCCAGCCGGCACATCCTGCCCCGCACTGAGAGCATCACCCGGCTGCTGCACGGAATCTCGGGCCGATTCGGTGTTCCCAGCTGCCGCTGCGCTATCTCCATCGTTCGCGCCAGCTATCTGGGGGTTCTCAGTCGCGGTGATTGAGCCCTCCTCTAGCGGCAAGGCTTGAGCCACCAAGGGGCTAAGCATCAGGCCCGAGGCCATCACGGTTCCGAGCAACGCAATACGAATTCGAGGTGCCATGTCAGTCCTGTCCCAGAGATTGGTGCGGTGGAAACAGGATCCGGTGCCACGTGACGTCCCCTTGGACCGTGCCCTGCAGTCAACGTGGAACATGCGCCACGTGTCAGATCAATCTATGGCAATGACAGGGTTTCGCCTAGTCACGATTTGAAAACTAATTCGTCGGGCTGACCGGGCCAGTAACCCGCTCCATCCAGGACACGAATCCGGTGCTCGAGAGCGGATAGTTTTCTGCGACGTCCTCCAATAGCCTGCTGCCAGTCCGCCATTGAATGCAAAGGACTCATGAGCCGTCGGGTGCCGGGCCGCCGGTATTCTCGCGGTTCGCCCAGACACCACAGCACGAACCTATCGGTCCGGGGTGGGAGCCATCGCCCGGGCAGCCGACGTCAATTGGCGCTGGCCGAGAATCACGAGGCCAATGGTCGTCGTTCGCACACGTCCTTTGAAGCATACCACGTCAGAGTCGGATCTGCTTGACCCGTGGAAGCAAAATGGCGCGCAGCGGCAATCGCACGCTCCACTGTTGTCGTTTCCCAGTTCTCGAACGAACCTTTCAAATCCCCGATCGCGACCTCGGTCTGGCCGTGCTCGGACCCTGGCGTTGTCATCATGCTCCACAGCCGGTCATCCGATGTGTCGGGACAGAAATAGACAACCATCGCGCCTTCCGCACCCCCACAGAAGTCCATCCGCGCACCGCCACGCATCGCGCTGACAAGCGTCCGTTTCTTGCCATCCAAGGACCGTACGCGGCCTTCGAGGGAAGTAGCGGACGGGGCCTCCTCCTCGAACAGCTTTCTCCCATCGTTCCCGGTGACCAGAAGTGCACCCGAGGCTAGTTTCTTCGCCTTCTTCTTTTTGTCAGGTCGAAAATTGGCGCCAATAATGGTTCCGGCAATCACGCATGTGAACCAAGTCAGGCCGAGGCCACCGGTTCCTCCCTGAATGCTTTGGATGTTCCGGAACCACAGCAGAACCCCAAAAAAGACGACGAAAAAAAGCAGGATTGGCAACCTGCCTTTGGCGAACATGAAGGTACCCGCGCCAGCGGCGAAGGCAACCAACAAAACCATGAGGACGATGGAAATATTGGCGTCCCACCAGATAACCGGGATCAAGAAACCACTCAGGACACCGATCGCCGCCATCGCCATTCCGACGAAATCAGCGTTCTTTGAGGAACTACGCGCCACGATTGAATTCACCTACACGATTCATATACACATCGACCATCATTTCAGACCTTCGGTGAATTGATCTACCCCAAATCCGGCGGAGCTGCTTGTAAAGGCTTCCGACCACAACCCATTGGTGTTGGTTCGCGCGACGTCAAAAGCTCCACCGAGGGTTCTGGGGTGGAAATTGGGCATTTGCCTTAAGGTACTGACCCCGTTCATGCCAACGCCCGGGATCTTGTCCACCGGAATTGCAGACGCCATGCCTCCGGAAAGAGCACTCACGCCGGCGTTGCGGAGGTTAACGTCTTTTCCTCCGACAAGATCCGTTGTGATCGACCCTGCGGCGCCACCACCAGCGGAAAGACTGATCGTTGAAATCTTGGACAGGCCACCCGTGGCAGTCTGCCCGAAGGATCGCGCGATCGACCCTCCGGCCGGGCCGGCGAGACCACCGACCGAACCGGCCACGAAACCGCCAGCCATGGAACCGGCGAATCCCCACCCGTCCTCGATCTTCCAGTCGTTCTTCATCAGCTCCGAGGTCCCGCCAGCGATTGCGCCAAAGGAACCGTTGACGCCGGCATTTACTGAGGCAGCAGCCACGAATTTACTTGTGTTTGACGCCGCGGCCGAGGTGGCAGCGACACGCGTCGCTCCGAATCCCACTGTCGCGGCCCGCGTGGCCAGGGCTCCTGCCCCGCCACCGACTGCACCCAAGGCGCCGGCGACTGCAACATGGCCCCAATCCACAGAGCCGTTTTGCGCCTTCTCCATGATTGTCTGGGCGCCAGCAGAAACCAGCGCCCCGCCGACCATCATGCCCACCGGCCCACCGAAGATCATCAGCCCACCACCGACAAGCACCGCAGCACCACCCGCGATATACTCCCAGTTGTCCGCGAACCAATCGCCTGCGGCTGCCATCGCACCGTTGTTGCCGTCGCGGTACGCCTGCAGTTCGTCCTCGGTGACCGGACGCAGGCCCAGCGGATCGATCGCATGCAACGGGTCGTTGCCGGCATAGGAATACGGGTTTCCGGACCAACCGGAACCCACCACCGGATCCAGCGGATCAACCGACAGGAACCCGCGCGTCATCGGGTCATAGGCCCGGGCGCCGAACCAATCCAGCCCGCCCACCTGCAAGCCGCCGGACGCACCCACGGCCAGCCCGGAAGGAAGGCCCGGAATCGCGTCCGATGCCATCCCCCACGGGCTGCCTGCCTTCGTCGGATGCGCACTGCGCCACCCGGCGGAAAGCACCGTGCCGCCTATCGCCGTCACGCCGCCGGGCAGTGCCACCACCGATTGGTCACCGGCGGACATCACCCGGGGAGCGACCTCCGCCGAATCCCACCACACCTCGGCGCCGTCCACGTCCGCCAACTCGCCGAGGGCGTCAACCCACAATTCGCTGCGCGAGGGAGCCCCGGAGGAGTCTTCCGCGGTCACCGCGGTCAACCAACCGCGCAAGGACCATTCAAATGACCGCACCGAGCCATCGGGCTCCACTGATTCGATCCGACGGCCCAACCCGTCGTAGGCATATGTGCTGGTCCCTGCGCCGTCCGTGCGGGAACGCAACTGGCCGGCAGCATCATAGGCAAGCTCGGCGGTGAACCCGTCAATGGATTCATTAACCAGGCGGCCGGAAAGGTCATAGCGCCACTGGGACACGAGACCGTCCCCGCGCACCGAACGCTCGAGCTGGCACGCCGCGTCATAGGAGAAACGGGTTTCGATGCCATCGGCAAGGATCGCGGCAATACGCCCGTCCCCGTCCCGGCGAATGACGGTCTCGGTCACACCCTCAACCGTTGTCGTGGTGTGGCGCACCACGACGCCTTCGGCATAGTCCCAGTTTTGGACCGCATTGCTGGCGACTGCGCCCACCATGCGTCCGGCGGCATCACGCTCGTAAGAAATCCGCCCGAAGACCGGGTGCTTCACAACCACCACGCGTCCGGCGGCGTCATGGCCGAACTCGGTGCGCGTCCCGTGCGGGTCGACCATTGCCGTGCGGTTCCCGTCCGCATCGTATTCCCATGACGGGCCGCGCCCGTCACGCAAGCGTTGGATGAGCTGCCCGCGGCGGTTGAAGCGCAGGAGTTGCTCGACCTGCACGCCGTCCTCCCGGGTGTGGTCGGTGATGCGCACGCTCCTGGAACGTGCATCCCGGTTGATCTGCATCAATGAATGCCCATCGACGCCGAGGGAGACCTGCCGCCCGGCTGCATCATAGCTCCATTCGGTGCGCCGGCCCTCCGGGTCGCACTGCCACAGCTGGCGGCCGGCCGGGTCAAAGCCCGCCGTCGTGGTCCGGCCCAGCGGATCGGTTTCCGCAACGACCTGGTCTGTCTCGTTGTAAATCCGGCGCGTGGTGGCGCCCAGCGGGTCGGTGACGGTGGTGAGGCGCCCGCGCGAGTCGTACTCAAAGCGGGTCTTGCCGCCCAGTCCGTTGACGGCCTCGATGAGTTGCCCCGCCGCATCGTAGCGGAACCTGCGTCGGCCGAAGGAGGAATCCACGGCCCGGACCATGCGTCCGGCCAGGTCGTATTCGAAGCGCGAGGTGCCCCGGCCCGGGGTATAACGGGAAACGACTCGGCCGACGGCGTCGTATTCCAGGCGCTCGATCTCCCCTCCAGGGAAGACGCGGGCCACTACGCGGGACTCGGCGTCGTATTCCAGGGTGGTGCGCGCACCGGTCGGGTCGATGCTTGCTGCCGGCCGCCCGGCGGCGTCGAATTCGAAACGGGTGACGGCCCCGCCCGGGGAACGGTGTTCGATGACCCGTCCGGCCGCGTCGCGGCGCAGCAGGGTGAGACCTCCCTCGGCGTCGACCAGTTCCACGGGGCGTCCGCACGCATCGTAGGTGGTCAGCTCGGTGCTGCCGTCCGCGCGCTCGGAGGCCACGGGGCGGCCGAACTCGTCGCAGCGCACGCTGCTGCGCTCGAACGCATCCTGGACGGTGACGGTTCCGGTGGCCGCGTCAGCGGAAATCTGCTGCCGCACGCCGGTGGGGTCCACCACCGCGGTGAGCTCGCCGTTCTTGTTGTACTCGCGGGACCACGCGTGCCCCGCAGGGTCGGTGACCTGCGTCAGGCGGGCCAGCGCATCTTGGACGAAGCTCCATTGGGCCCCGTCGGGAAGCTCGAGGCCGGACACGTTGCCCAGGTCGTCGAAGCTGCGCGTAACGGCCCGCCCCAGCGGATCGACGGTTTGGGTGAGCTGCCCGTGGGAACCGTAATGCATCTCGGTGCGGGACCCGAGCGGGTCGATGACCACAGTCAGGGCTCCGCCCGGGGCGTACTCGAACTTCCACAGGGCGCCGTCCGCGTCCCGGCGGGAGCGCAGCTGTCCGTTTGCGTCATACAGGTAGGTGGTCCGGGCCCCGCCGGGGGACACCGCCTCGGTGACCAGGCCCGCGTCATCGCGGTGCAGCGTCGCGGTGTTCCCGAAGGAATTGGTGATGGTGGCCAGGTCGCCGAAGCCGTCGTAGCCGAAGCGCACGGCCACCCCGACCGGGTCGACGATCTTCTCCAGCAGGCCGTCGCGCCAGTGCAGCTGCGTGCGGCCACCCTCCGGGTCTATGACCAGGGAGGGGTTGCGGGAGGAGTCGTCGGCATATTCGTAGGTCACCAGGGCGCCGGACTCGGTCACCACGGTCACCGGACGATCAGCATGGTCATAACCGTAGGTGATGTCGGCACCGCTCGGGGTGCGGGTGCGGACCTTGCGCCCGCGCTGGTCGTAGGCATGCACCGTGAGGGCACCGTCGCGCTCGGTGACGGAGACCAGGTTGCCATATCGGTCATAGCTCATCGACTGGCGCGCGTCGTTGGCGTCGATGACGCCCACCAGGCGGCCCCGGGCATCGGCGATCCAGGCGTTCGAACGCGTCCCGTCCGCATCGGACACCACCGTCAGGCGGCCCGGCAGGTAGGCGAACCGGGTCACGCGGCCGAAGGCGGAGACCTGGGTGAGCACCCGTCCGTGCTCGTCATAGGTGTTGACCGCCTCCTCGACGCCGGCGGCGTCGGCGACAGCCTCGATGAGGCCTGCGTCGTTCCAGCGATAGCTGCGCACCCCGCCCGGCCCAGCGGCGGAAATCAGGTGCCCGTTCTCGTCGTACTCGAACTCCACGCGACGCCCGTCCGAGGCCATAAGCACGGCGATCCGATCGCCCGCGAATTCCGTGCGCACCCAACGGCCGCGTTCGTGGGCAAGCTCGTCGATTCGACCCTCATCATCCCGGCGCACCAGCAGCGCGGTCCCCGGGCCGGTGTCCGAGGACAGCCAGGTCCCGGCCGAGGTGAACACCCAGCGGGCTCCGGCATTGTCGCGCACCACGAGAACCTCGGCGGCATCCGCCGCGTATTTGTCGATCTCCTCGTCATTCAGGGTTTCGCGATGCAGCCAGGAGCTTTCCCCGTCGGCCCGGTCCCACCCCTCACCGAGGCGGGGGAACCACAGGTGGCGTCCATCGGCCAACACCATCCAGGCGCCTTCGTCCTCCAGCTCGAGCCGGGTGTCGAACACCGAGGCCCAACCGGTCCCGAAAGTACCGACCCGCTCGTCCAGGGAGTTGTAGGTTCGCGTGGCCACCAGTGCCGCCGCGGCGCCCGCGAATCCGAGGTCCACCTCGGTTTCCAGGAAGTTGCCGGTGGAGGTGTTGACCGGGTCGTTGGAGTAGCCGGTCGTCGGATCGGCACCGAGGGCAAATGCCGCGTCGATGGCGATGTCCTGGCGGGTCGCCCCGACCCCTTGGGTGGCGAGGGCAGCCAAGAGCGCCGAGTCGGCCAGCCGCGAAACGTTTCCTTCGCCGCCGGCGGCAGCGAAGGCGTTGGCGATGGTCAGGGCCCACGCCACGTCCTGGTCGTTGGCCTCGAGCCACTTGTCGAAGCCGTTGACTACCCCATTGGCGTTCAGCGAGCCATGGCTGCAGCGGGCGGCAAAGTCCGCGAGGTGGCTGCGCAAGGCCGCGGGCTTGCCCGAAAGCTCGCCATTGAGGTTCGCCGACCCGGTGGCAAAGGAGCGCAGGTCGCTGGGGCGTGCCGCGGAGACGCCGGCATTGGAACCGCCGCCCGGGGCGGGTGTCTGCCGGACCCCGGTCACGGGGGCCGAGGCCTGGATGCTCACTTCCTGGGCCGGGGGCCCCACGGGCGGATCCTCCTCGCCGAAGACCATGTCCCAGCCCCTCAGGAGGGCGTTTTCTTGGCGCTCGTCTCGACGCTGCTTCCATTCGCGGGCCAGCCGGCGCCGTTCGTTTTCCTTGCGGGCTTCTTCCTTCAGCGAATTGGCGCCGGTGGCTGCCTCGCGCAAACGTGCCGCGAGCTCGGTCGCGTCAGCGGACGCGACGCGGGCGTTGTCGGCAAAAAGCTTTGAGAAATGCCCCTGGAACTCGGCTCCGGCCGTCGCCACCAGGGAGGACCGGGAACCGGACTGTCCCTCAATATTGGATGCGGCGAGGTTGAACGCCGAAATCAATGCGTCTGCCGTCCCGTTGTCAAACACAACGTCATGTTCAAAGGCACCCAGATCGGCCACGCAAGAACTCCCTCATCAGACCAGTGGGACCCGGAGGTCCCGAAAAACGATCCGAGGCACCGTCGAAACCTCGGTAAAGGATGGAAAACGCCCCCGCCGCCTGCGCGGCATCACGGCCGGAGGCAACGGGGGGCGAAGCCCAGAACTGGCTAGTTGCCGCCGCCCGCGGTGAAGATGTTCGTCGAGATCTGGTTCAACTGGCCACGGAGCTGCTCCAGCTCGGTGCGTGCCTTGTCCAGCGCGGCCTTCGTCTCCGGCCACGTTGAACCGCGGAACTGGGAAGCAAGCGGGCCATCCCAGACATTCGGGTCCGACAGGACCCGTCCCTGGGCATCCAACTGGCTGATCTGGTCGGTGAAGCCACCGTTGATGATCGCCTGAATCTGCTGAATGGCCGTCTTTGCCTGCTCCGTTGATAGGACACGCGACATGAAATCCTCCAAGAATCCTGGTGATGTCCCCGCGCAAACGCGCTACTAGGAGACTCGAACGAGAATAACTCTAACAAGATGACATGCCGCGTTCCAAGTAATGAGCCCATAAATTTCTCGTGTTGGCGAGAAATACAACCGCCAGACAGACACAGCCGTTTCGACTACTCACGTTGGTGTCCGTACGGTTTCGAACGACGCGAAAGCCGCCAAGGGGTGACCGTCATCCATTGGGGCATGATCGGGTAGGCGGAATGACTTGCCGATCAACGCATCAACATGAACCAACGTGCCCCTAGCACCTGTCCCCCGAATCTATTGGCAAGCGATCGGACGCCCCTGATGGCATGCCTGGCTCAGTGTCTTCGAATGCAACCCGCTGATGGCCTGACCCATCTTTCCTGGATCCCTGAGGCTTCCTCAATCAGTCTGCGCGGCGGCTTGTCGACCAGACAACATCGCGCGAACGCGATCCGGACACCGCGAAATAGCGCGCAGCCACCTGCGCCCGGCGCAACGACTCGCCTTTCGCCTGACCATCCGGCGAACCGACAGCAGTCACTTGCCCACCCAACATCGTTTGCCCCGCAGGAAGCAG
This sequence comes from Paeniglutamicibacter sulfureus, assembly GCF_039535115.1. NCBI lineage: Bacteria > Bacillati > Actinomycetota > Actinomycetes > Micrococcales > Micrococcaceae > Paeniglutamicibacter > Paeniglutamicibacter sulfureus. The sequence continues at coordinate 3,293,246 of NZ_BAAAWO010000001.1, read as the reverse complement.
CGCGTGCCACTCCGCGGACTCGACGTCGTCGGTCACATAGACCTCAACGGCGTCCGGCGCGAAACCAACAGCATCCAACCGCGCCGACCCCCGCCGAAGTGACAAGGCCGAAAAGTTGCCATTGAGCTGCGCCAACAGCTCGTCGAGCTTCTCCCCCTCCGGGTCGATCTGCTCGAAGCGGTCCTTGCCGATCGCCCAAGTGGCCACGGTCCTACCCGGAACGGCCAACGGATCCGTCGGAGGATCGGGCAGAACCTCGATCCCCTGCCTCGCCGCCCGGAGTCCACGCCCGAGGGTCATTCCGAGAACGGCACAGCCCACCAGCGCCGCAATCGTCCAAGTGATCGGACCGAAATTGATCAACAAAACCATGGAAAGAACGATCACCAGTGGATAGGCCATCATGCGCTGGTAGGGGTCCTGCCGTGCTCCGGAAAGAAACGAGAGCAGGAGGACAACTGAAGAGAAAAGGACGACGAGAATCGGAAACGCACCAAACAAGAATGAAATCGCCAGGCCCCCAATCGCCGCAGCGAACGCAAGGACGTAACGTCCCGGCGTGGGCGCCGCCACCCGAGCAACCGGCGTCAGTCGACGCTCAACTAAAATCATGAAGCCAAGGTCCTCCAATCAGCAATCGTCGGCGAGCTAAACCACGTCATTTGGGGATCGGCACCGCCCTTTCGGTGGAAATACCTACCGCAGCCAACGTTTTCTCCAGAGTCGTGGTTTCCCAGGACGCATGAGAAAGAAGCATGTCCCCAATCATCACCTCGACCTGTCCCGGATCGCTACCGGGCGATGTCAACACGCTCCACTGAGTCCGCGAGGTGGCTGCGCAATGATGCGGGCTTGCCGGCAAGTTCACTATTGAGGTTCGCCGATCCGGTGGCGAATGACCGAAGGTCGCTGTGCCCCGCCGCGGAAACGCCCGCGTTGGAACCGCCGCCCGGGGCGGGTGTCTGTCGCACCCCGGTCACCGGGGCCGAAGCTTGGATGCTCACTTCCAGCGCCGGAGGCCCGACGGGCGGATCCTCGGCACCGATCCACTGTCCGGTCGATCCAGTTTGCTTGGCGTTCGTCCCGGCGTTGCTTCCATTCCCTGGCCAGCCGGCGCCGTTCGGTTTCCTTGCGGGCTTCTTCCTTCAGCGACCTGGCTCCAGCGGGGGCGAGGCCCAGAACTGGCTAGTTGCCGCCGCCCGCGGTGAAGATGTTCGTCGAGATCTGGTTCAGCTGGCCACGCAGCTGCTCCAGCTCGGTGCGTGCCTTGTCCAGCGCGGCCTTCGTCTCCGGCCACGTTGAACCGCGGAACTGGGAAGCAAGTGGGCCATCCCAGACATTCGGGTCAGACAGGACCCGTCCCTGGGCATCCAACTGGCTGATCTGGTCGGTGAAGCCACCGTTGATGATCGCCTGAATCTGCTGAATGGCCGTCTTTGCCTGCTCCGTTGATAGGACACGCGACATGAAATCCTCCAAGAATCCTGGTGATGTCCCCGCGCAAACGCGCTACTTGGAGACTCGAACAGGAATAACTCTATCAACATGACATGGCCCATCCCAGGCAACCGAGGCATGAACTCCAGGGATCAACGTCATGAATGGATTTCGTCGCGCACCGGACCCCCTTGGTGATATGAACGCGGGGCACCTTGTCCGTTTATTCATTTCGGTGGCGTACCGCCTATTATTCAATAGGAATTTGCAAACGAAGGGACCCCAGTGGCCAGTACGCGCACACGCCAGCAGCATGTCGACACAACCAAACGCACCCTCCGACTCCGTCGTGGCGCGGGCGCGGTACTCACGGTTGCTGCCTTGGCTTTCACCACATCGTGTACCAACGCACCACAGGCCATCGACAACCCCACGAGGGTGCTGCAGTCGGTTAACGTGGATCTTGCCTCCAACGGCTCTATCTCGGCGGTGAACGGAACCGCCATCTCCGTGGACGACGCCACCGGCGGTTCCTCGAGCGCAGATACCGCCTATATTCCGGGTGAAGTCGCCAACGACCTTCCCGTTCGCGTGAGCACGCAGTACCGCACCGCGGAGAAGACCGGCACCAATCTCGAGGAGCTGGCCGGCTACACCGGCCGGATCGAGATCGGCCTGACCGTGGAAAACCTCACGGTGGCGCCCAACGACGTGACATTCGACGTCGCGGGCCAGTCCCGCACCGAACCTGCACTCGTTGGCGCACCGATGACCATTGCCGCCTCGACGGTGCTTCCCGAGGTTTCGCCCGGCGCCATCGTCGCCGAATCCGGTTCCGGCGCGGCCGGGACCAACGGCATCGTCAGCGCTTCGCCCGACGGGGAGACGGTCATCCAGTGGGCAACTCTTCTGGCACCTCCGGCAACCAGCGCCAGCACCACGCTGCGGCTGGTCGCAGACGTCACCGATTTCGCCACCCCGAGCATCGACCTGGCCGTGCAGCCGGGCATGTCCACTGACCTCTCGGTGGACGGCGTGCTGGCCTCCGCGTTCGACACCAGCCCCACCTCCGAGCTCGCCCTGCAGCGGCGCACCATCGACCTCATTGCCGAAGTGAATGACGTGTTGAGCCGTGCGGGCTCCACCATCACCGACGTGCGCGGCAACCTGGAGAGCACCTCACAGACCCTGGGCGTGAGCACCGCCGCCCACCTGAAGGAGAGCAGCGACTCCTTGGCCGGGACCCTCAGCGGCTTGAAGGACCAACTCGGATCGCTCAAGACTGACCTCGATTCCACTGTCACCGGCGCCGAGACCACGACCCTTGCGCAGCTTTCCCAGACCGTGAACACGGTCGACGCCATGCTGGGCGACACCTCGGTCGGCGTGCCAAAGGCAACGATCAAGGGCAACGGCTGCGCCGCCATCGTTGCACCCGCAGGCGAAACCGCGACGGTCTACTCCAGCCTCGTGCTGATGTCCGCCCAGCTGGACGGCTATGCCCGCTCGACCGCGGGTTGCCGTGACGAAGTTGCCACCGCACTGCAGAGCACCGTTGGCCCTTCCGAGCCCAACGCCGAGAACTGCGCCGTCGCATCACTGACCTGTGCGTTCCACGCTTCGTCGATCACCGTGACCGGCGCCCTGCTGAAGTTGGTGGACCAGGGCGACAAGCTGGTTGCCACTCTTCAGCCCGAGGTCATCACCGGCGCGCGGGCCCAGCACCGGATCCTTTCCGACGGAATTGACGAGCTGGCCTTAGACGTCGACGCTTTGGACGAGGCGGCGGCCACTGGCGATGCCAATAAGGAACAAGAAGCCAAGGCAACCAAGGATGCGCTCCAAGAGCTGCGCGACACGGCCAAGAAGGTTGCCTTCCCGACTGATGAGCTAACGGCGGCAATCGGTAATCTGGTCGAGGACGAGCGGACTAGAAACGAGGAGATCAAGACGATCGCCTCGAACACGGTCAAGCTCGTCAAGGGCCAAAAGTTTCCGTTTGATCTAAAAAATCCATGGGTCTACAAGCCGATTGAACGCACAAACGAGCTCGACTCAATGATTGTCCAAAATGACAGGCTTGCAGCCGAAATGTGCGACCTGATACCAAAAAATGCATCCACTGAGAGCTCATCGTCTGAAGCGGCCGCCCAGACGGCGCCCTCGCGTGAGGACATCGAAGCGCTTCGGACATACCTGACCTCGATTCCGTGCCGCGGCACCGACCCAGAAACCTTCGAGGACCTCGCCAAGTACCCTGATCCGCTGAAAAAGCGAATGCAGAACTTGGCCGATGATCTGGACGACCAGTCGGATGAACGGGCCGCTCAGGTGACTGCGCAAGCCGACGCATGGACAGACTGGGTCAAGAAAGCGACCGAAGCATGGGAGGATCCCGACGAAGGTCCGGCAGCGACCCAAATCGCGGCCTGGGAAGACGTTGCGGACTTGGCCAACAAACCGGTCCTGGACGGTCCCGTGTACAAAGAGATCGACAAGGCCAATTCGAGTCTGACGGACAGCATTGAGGCAGTCAGCACCAAGATAGATAACTTGGAAGACACCTTGAAGGTCGGCGGGAGCCTCCGAAGCGAAATCGAAGTACTTCGTAGGACCGTGAACGATGCCAAGGCAAGCCGCGACTCCATGGATGCGGCACTGCTGTCCCTGCAAAAGCAGCAGGACGAGCTCGAGTCTGGCATCAAGATGGCCTTCGCGGACACCCAGAACGCCATGACCGAAGAGGTCAACGCTCTGATCGACAGCCAGATCCGCGTGGTCTCCGCCCAAGGCGCCGAAGGCAGCGACGCAGTCGTGAAGGCCTTCGACCGCTCGGTTGCGGGTCTGTCCGCGACTGCCGTCGACGTTGAGGCCAACGCCAAGACGACCGTTGACAAGCAGCACGCCGAACTAGCCAAGCAGGACGCCGGCCTTTCGGAGGCAGTCAGCAAGCAGACCGCTGCCTCGCTCGAGGGCATCGCGCAGAGTACAGGAGCCTCGACGCGGGATGTCGAGGGTGCCTCGAAGCTGCTCGCCGCCGGCCTGTCCAAGGTCATGCTCGACCTGGGCGACCGCAAGGTGAACGGGTCCGGACTGCTCGGATCCATGGCCACCAGCGCGGCGAAGGCCGACACGGCCGACTACCAGCTGGCCCTGGCCACCAAGAACGCCCAGGGCTACGCCAACGTGCGCGCCGAGGACGTTGCAGGGATCCTGCTGCGCCAGGCACAGTTCAAGGCTTCGCTCGAGGCCGTCTCGGCCCTGCCGACCTTCCACCTCGAGGTGCCGGCGGGCACCGCGACGCAGACGCTGTACGCCTTCCGCCTCGGAAGTGCCAAGTGAGCCGTCTCGCGACGCGCCGGAACCTGATTTCCGGCGCGGTGGCCATTGTGGCCGTGGCCGCGATCATCGCGATGTCGGTCTTCCTGTTCCGTCCTTCCGACGCGGCCATGGGCGACCCTGTGGAGGCAAGCGTCCCGGTGGCATTGTCCGCAGCCAACGTCCCTGCCGAGACCAAGCTCGGTGTCGTGGTGACGCTCGGGTCCAGTTCCGGCGCCGCGTGGAAGGATGCGGCACAGGGCGCGGCGGTTGCCGCGCACCGCTTCTCCCTCTCGGGCACCGCCATCGCCCTGTCCACCGCAGATGACCGCGGAACGACCGAGGGCGCACGCAAGGCCGTGGAGAAACTGGTTTCCGAGGGCGTCTCGGGGATCATCGTGGCCACCGACGGCGAGCAGGTGGACGGAGCCCTCGAGGCCGCCGCCAGCGCCGGGGTCCCGGTACTGCTGCCCTACTACGCCGACAAGGTCGATGGCGACGGTGCCGCCTGGCGCACCGCGCCCACCGAGGCCCAAGTGTCCAAGTCACTGACTTCCGCCCTGGCCGGCGCGAAGCGGACGCTGCTGATCGACGCCGGCGGCGGTGCCCCGGCATCCGTGGACGTCGCGGCGAAAATCTCCTTCGAACCGGGCGCCGATGCCGAGCAGCTCGCTGCAGATGTCGCCCGCCGCACCGGCGTGGTTGAACCGGCGAAGGCCGACGGCACCCCTGGACGCGCCCCGGTGGCCAACCCCGCCGACGCGGTGCTGCTCTCGGGCAACCCGACGCAACAGGCAACGGTCGTCCATGCCCTGCAATCGGCCAACGTCACGGTCCCGGTCGTGCTGACACCCGGGGCCACCAGCCCCGCCTTCGCCTCCCGGTTGGCCCAGGCCGGCGGCACCGCCTCCGGACGGCTCTCCACCGTCGGCCCCGACGCCGGCGACGCGGCCGCCCTGCGGCCCGATGCCTCCGGACGGGCCATGTCCGGGTTCCTCGCCGGCCTGCGGGTCCTCGCCCAGGACAAGGAAGCCAAGAACCTCACCGGCGACGTGCCCTTCAGCGAGGTCGCCAACGCCGCCGATTCGCGCAGCCACGACGCCGTGGTGGCTCTGGTGCGGGCGGTATCAACCGCCGGCAGCGGCGATCCGGCCAAGGTGGCCAAGGCACTCGGTACGCTGAAGCTTGGCCCGGCCGACGGCATCGCCGGCCCCGGACTGGACTTCACCCGGCCCGATAGCATGGACGGGGAACCGGCGGTGCTGCACTTCTCGGCCCAGGACCTGGGCTTGCGCCCGCTGGTATCCGGGAGCGGCGGACCGGCTTCCTGGTTCTCGAGCCCCGCCGCCGACTGACCCCACGTCCCAACGACGAAAGGAGCGCGCGGTGCGCGTGCTGATCCGGCTGGATGGCCAGCGACTTGACCGGGAGCTGGGAACCTTCGCTCCCGGCACGACACTCGCGCAGCTGGTCACCGCCGCAGGCGGCACCGCTCCTCCCCCCGGCTCCACGCTGTACGTGGACGCCGCTGCGGTGCCCGCCGATACCCCGTTGGAGGAGTTGCTGCTGCTGGAGGGCAGCACCATTTCGCTGGCACCCCTCCCCCGCCCCGAGCCCTTGCGCGGCTGGAGCGCCACCCTATCCGGCGGCCTGGATGCAGGTGCGGTTATTCCGCTTCCCGCGCACCGGCCGCTGCTCATCGGCCGTTCCCCGCAGGCGGATCTGGTCCTGCAGACCGAAAGCGCCTCGTGGAACCATGCCAGCCTGGAACTCGAGGGAGACGGCGTGCGGGTCCGTGACTCGGGCTCGACCAACGGAACGCTGCTGGCCGGGGAAGCGGTGGATGGGGACGGCGTACTTGTCACCGCCGGCACCACCCTGGTCATGGGCGGAACGACGGTGCTGCTGCGGCCGGAGATCACGGAGAACCGCGCCCCGGAACCCGGGTCGCTGCACAACCTCACGCCCGCGGCCACCGCGCCGTTCAACCGGCCCCCACGCCCCGGAAACCCGCCGGAACCCGATCCGCTGTCCCCGCCGGTGCGCAAGGACGTCCCCCCGGCCTCCAAGTTCAGCTACATCACCGTGCTGGCCCCGCTGCTGCTGGCCGGGGCCATGGTGATGATGCTGGGAGATGCCCGCTTCGCCATGTTCGCCGCGCTGAGTCCGGTCATGGCCGTGGGCATGTGGTTCGAGCAGAAGCACCGCCGCGCCAAGAACCTCAAGGAAGAGGACGAGCGCTTCACCGCGGCCCTGGCCGACTTCGCCACCGAGATCGCCGACGCGGCGGCGGTCCAGGCCACGCGCCGCCACAGCGAAATCCCCGACCCCGCCACGACCATGCGCATCGCCGCGCTGCCCACGACCAGGCTGTGGCAGCGAAGAGCCGGCTCCGCGGGCTTCCTGGCCCTTAACGCAGGGATCGGCGACGTGCCCTGGGCCCCCCGGCTCGATGACCGCTCCGCCCCGGTTCCCGACCGCCTGGTGCGCGAGGCACTGGAGGCCAGCCGGATCCCCGCGGCCCCCGTGCTGGTGGACCTCACCGACGCCGGCGTCGTGGGCATCGTCGGGGACCGCGCCGGAGCCTTGGCCCTGGCCAGGTCCCTGCTCACCCAGGCCGCCGTGCACGCGGGGCCCGCAGATTTGTCCATCGCGGTGTTCTGCGACCGCGGACGCCACGAGGAATGGTCTTGGGCCTCCTGGCTGCCACACACCCGGCGGCTGGGCACCGGCACCTCCGAACGCTGGCTCTCCGACGAACGCCGGCGCAGCGCGGCCCTGTTGCGCGCCCTGCGCGATGGGCTCGAGGAGTCCACCGGCGGCACCACGCTGCTGGTGCTGGATTCCGAGGTGCTCACCGAGGGCCGCGACGCCCCGGCACGCGAGCTGCTGGGCCACGGCCGCTCGGTCCCGGGACTCGGCGGCCGCGGCACGGCGCAGGGACCGCGGGTCTCGGGCATCGTGATCGCCGCCTCCGAGCAGCAGCTGCCCGCCTCCTGCACCACCGTCATCACGGTGGGAACCGACGCCGCGGCATCCGTGCACGACCTCGGCGAGCTCACGAACGTGGGCGACACGGTGTTGGCCGGCATCGGCCTCGAGGCCGCGGAACGCTGCGCCATGGACCTGGCGCGCTTCGACGACCCGGAGCTGGTGGTACCCGGCGCCGCGCTGCCCTCCCTGGTGCGCCTGCCCGAGCTGGCCGGCATGCCGGCCAGCGACGCCGAGTCGATCCGCACGCAGTGGGCCAAGGCCAAGGGTTTCTCCGCCCCGATCGGCACCTCCGAATCCGGGCCGATGTCCCTTGACCTGGTCAAGGACGGGCCACACGGGCTGGTCGGCGGCACCACGGGTTCGGGCAAGAGCGAGTTCCTGCGCTCCCTGGTCGCCGGACTCGCCGCACGCAACGACGCCACCCGGCTGAACTTCATCCTCATCGACTTCAAGGGGGGCGCCGCCTTCGCCGCCTGCGAAGCCCTGCCGCACACCATCGGCACCATCTCCAACCTCGACGAGCAGCTGGCCGACCGGGCCCTGCGCTCCCTCGAGGCGGAGATGGCCCGCCGCCAGCGCATCTTCGCCGCCGCCGGCGAGGACATCGACAACCTCGATGCCTACCTGGCCACAAACCCGGAAGAGCCGATGCCCCGGCTGCTGCTGGTGGTCGACGAATTCGCGATGCTGGCCAAGGACTTCCCCGAGGTGCTCTCCTCGCTGGTCTCCGTCGCCGCGGTCGGGCGAACCCTGGGCGTGCACATGATCCTGGCCACCCAGCGCCCCGCCGGCGTGGTCAACGACGACATCCTGGCCAACACCAACCTGCGCGTGGCCCTGCGCGTCCAAAGCCGCGACGACTCTTCCAACGTCATCGGCGTCCCGGCAGCCGCCGGCATTTCCCGCGCGCAGACCGGGCGGGCCTACATCAAGCTGGGGCAGGACGAGATCACCCCGGTGCAGACGGCACTGGTCACCGGGCGCGCCTCGCGGGCAGCCTCCGACGAACTGGTGCTCGATGAGATCGGGCACTTTGGCATCGCGGTTCCGCCGCGGGCCCCGGCGCCGGGAGCCGAATCCGAGGACAGCGACCTGGACGGGCTCATCGAGGCCATCAACCAGGCCCACCGGGCTGCCGGGTTCGGGGAGCCTCGGCCGGTCTGGCCCGTGGCGCTGGGCGAGCGCGTCCCGCTGGCCGGCTTCCCTGCCGACGGCACCGGCACCGGTCCCGCCCACCGCGCCTCAACGATCCCGGTGGTGGGTTCGGTGCGCGGGCGCTGCATCGAGGTCGCGCTGAAGGACGAGCCCGAGGCCCAGCGTCAGTCCCCCGCCGGCTGGGACCTGGCCAAGGGCAACCTGCTGTTGCTGGGCATCGCAGGTTCCGGCACCAGCACCGCGCTGGCATCCCTGGCCCTGGCCGCCGCGGCCGCCAAGGACCCGCGGGAACTTGACCTGCTGGTGCTGGACCTGGGGTCCCGCGCCCTGGCCCCGCTGGCGGCGCTGCCGCACACCTCCGCCTACGTGGGCACCGGACCCGGCGCCAAGGAGCAGCAGGCCCGCTTCCTGCGGCACCTGCGCACCGAGCTGGCGCGCAGGCGCGCCGACCCCGGCTCACGCCGCGAGACGCTCGTGCTCATCGACGGGCTGGCCACGCTGCGCGACGAATTCCAGGACTACGACGGCCAGGGGCTGTTGGATGCCCTGAACCGCGCCTACGCCGACGGACCGGCCCTGGGGCTGTACTTCGCCGTGGCGACCACCCGCGCCAAGGCGGTGCCCTCGGCGATCGACGAGGTCACCATCCAGAAATGGCTCTACCGGCTGGCCGATCCCTACGACTACTCGGCCCTGGGCGTGCGCGGGAGCAACATCCCGGCCGCGGTGCCCGGGCGCTGCGTGGATGCCGGGACGCTGCGGCAGATGCACATCGCCACCCCCGGCACCGACCTGGCCGCAGCGGTGGAATCCGTCGCCGCGCGCTGGCCCGGCACCGCGCCGAAGGCCGCCGCCATCGGCCGGCTGCCCGAGGAGCTGACCGTCGCCGAACTCGGCATGCCTGCGCAACTTCAGGGCGAGCCATGGCGCTTCCCGGTCGGGTTGCGCGAGGAGGACCTGGCCCCGGGAGTGCTCGAGGTCTACGAGGGCGAACACGTGCTCATTTCCGGGCCCGCACGCTCGGGCAAGTCGACGCTGTTGCTGGCCCTTGCCGAGTCGATCCGCGCCTCCTCCGCCGACGGGGAGCCGGTGGCAGTGTGGGGCGCCTGCGGCCGGCGTTCCCCGCTGGCCAACGCCGGCCTGGACAAGGTGGCCGTGGGACCGGAGGACCTCCCGGCCCTGCTGGCCTCGATCCGTCTGGAGCGCGGACCCGTGGTGTTGCTGGTGGACGACGCCGAACGCTTCGAGGATTCCGATGCATCCCTGGCCAACCTGTTGGCCTCCGGGCAGCGGGTCTGCGTGATCGCCGCGGGCCGCTCAGCTGACTTGCGGGCCCTGTATGCGCACTGGACCAAGACGCTGCGCAAGTCCCGTTGCGGGGTGCTGCTGCAGCCCGACGTCGACTACGACGGGGAGCTACTCGGCGTCACCCTGCCGCGCCGCGCCCCGGTGGCGGTGACCCCCGGCCGAGGCTACCTCTGCGTGGGCGGGACGCCGGCATTCATCCAGTCCATGGGGCCGGGGACAACGCCCGGCGCCTGATTCGGACCCCCAGGGATACGAATAGCCGATGCCCGGGAAGGTCCGCGAAAGCGGGCCTTCTCAGCCCGACATGGGCAAAAAGGCGAAAAGGCTGACCATCGCCCCCACGACGGCCCCGGCAAAGACCTGGCTGCTGGTGTGGTGCCTGAGCTGAACCCGTGACCAGCTGAGTATTCCCACCACGGCCACCGCCACGGCAGCGCCATAAGGCCGGTCTTCAAGGATGTGGAGGGCCACGAAGGCGGCAACGGCCACATGGATCGAAATCTTCCAGCGCAGTGTGATGCCCCCGGTGATCAGCAGGCCCGCCAAGATCAGCAACACCTCACGCAGGAGGACCGGTTCGACCCGAAGCCACACCATCAGCGTCAGGCCCAGCAGGATCGAGGCCAACGCGGTTAAAAGCAACGGCCACCGCTGTTCGCGCCGGGTGATGTGGATGTCACTGACTTTCCCGGTCTTGCGGGCCCAGACGAGGACTGCCCACGGGATGAGCATGGTGAAGGTGGTGGCCACGAACGCATGGGGCCAGGAGACCTGCGGGAATCTCAGCGGGGTGAACATCAACAGCGCGGTGACCAGGACGGTCGGGGCGCAGAGATGGGATATCAGCCATGGCAGTTGCCTGGAACGGGGAAGGGGCATGGTTCCTGGGTTTCCTGGAATCGGAGGTGGGCGCGGGTCACTGATCTTCCGTCCCGGTGCGCCGGGTCATCGAGACCGTGAGGGCATCAATCGCTGCCTGTTCGGCAGTCCGCGACTACCGGCTACCCGCGGGTGGTGATGCCAAACGGGTCGCTGGCCAGGTCGGTGAAGTTGCCGACCCCGGCCCGCAGGATGCAGTTCGGGGTGACGGACAGCGCCGTGACCACCAGCCCGTCGGCGGATACCGCCAGGGAACCGGAACAGCCGTCGGAGAAGCGCACGCCCTTCTCGCCCCCGGCCACCGCGGCGAGCATTGCCGAGGCCTTGCCCGTGGACGGGGAGGTGTAGAGCGGGTTCAGCACGTCTTCGCCGCCGGGCCACACCGGCACCAGGGTGACCGGAAGCGCGGTCTGGCTCACCGTTCGCGCCGGGGTGACGACCTTGATGTCCCGCAGCCGCTGCACCGGATACGCCGAGCCGGCCGCCGCGGGGTCCGACACCGCTGCGGTGGTTGCCGCGGCCGAAGCTTCCAGCCATTGCTCCAGGGCGTTCACACCGACCAGTTCCACCGGAATCCTTGCGCTGGCCTCGACGCTTCCCTTGGCCGGGACGGTGATCCCGGCAAGACTCCACCCGCAGGTTGCGGAGATGCCAGTCAGGCTCGGCTGGTTGCGTGTTGCCTCGATCTTCTCCCAGGTCGCCGGCGGACAGGACGCTGACGCGGACGCGCCCGGAAGCACCTCGAGGAAGGGCCCGCCCAGCGGCGCCTTCTGCGCCGCATAGGTGATCGTCAGCTTCACTTCGTGCGCCTGGGCGTCGTATTGGGCACTGCGGCTGACGGACAACCCACTGGGCAGCGGGGCGTCCTGCTGGCTCGCGGTGGAATCTGCTGCCGGTGCCGCTGCGGGGGTCTCGGGCTTCGCCAGCGCCATGGCCCCGATGACGATGGCGATGGCCGCCACGAGGCCGCCGGCGATCAGCGCGATGGCCTTGCCGTGCAGCCATGCCGGCCGCCACCCGGCGCGTGCAGGGGCGGGTGCCGGCTGCGGGCGGGGCCGCAATTCGGACCGCGGCATCGACCGCACCACGGTGTGCTGGCCCACCGGACCCAGTTCGGGGAGCACGGAGGCGCCGGATCCGGAATCCTGAACCGCGTCCGACCCTGGATCCGGCGCCGCGGCCGCGCCCCGCAGCACCGTGGCCGGACGGTCAAGGGGCTGGAAGTCCTCGGGTTGGGCGGCCAACGGCAAGGCCGGCAGGTCGGCGAATTGGGCAGCCAGCCGACGCAGCCGCGCCGCGGCCTCGGGCGCGCCCGGCCGTTGGCGCGGGTCCTTGCCCAATAGCGACTCAAGCGCCTCCCACAGGGCGTCGGGCACCGCCAACCGCGGCGGCAGGGTGGTCACGTGACGGTAGGCGAGGGTAAAATCGGTCCCCGTCCCGGCGTACGGAGTCCGCCCGGACAGCATCTCGTAGAGCATGATGCCGGTGGCGTAGAGATCGGCGGCGGGCCCGGTCTCGCCGGTGCTGAGCAGTTCGGGCGGCATGTAGGCGGGGGTTCCCACCATGCCGGTGGTGTGTCGGGATTTTTCGTGCATGACCGAGGCGATGCCGAAGTCCGAGACCCGCACGGCTCCTGTAAGTCCTGGCTTCCACGGTTCGGCCAGCAGCACATTGTCGGGCTTGATGTCCCGGTGCGTCGTGTTTCGGGTGTGCGCATACGCAATGGCGTCCAGCATCTCGGCGCAGATGGCCAACGCGTCTGCAGCGGCAAGCGTACGGCGGTCCTCGAGCAGGTCGCGGAGGGATCCACCGGGCACCAGGTCCATGAGGATGGCGAGCCTTTCGCCCTCGACCACCAGGTCCCTGACCGCCACGATGTTCGGGTGCCGCAGTGCCAAAAGCACCGAGCGTTCCTTCACGAAACGCTCAACGAGGGCGGGGTCGTGGGCGTGTTCCGGGCGCAGCACCTTGGCCGCGAGGTCGGGGTCGCCCGGGAGCGCGCTGACCCGCCACACCTCGCCCACCGCACCGGAGCCGAGGGGCTCGACGAAGCGGTAGGAGGCGCCAAGCGCGTCACCGGGCTGCACGTTTGCCATTTTTTTTCGTCTGCTCCTTGGTTAAGCAGCAATTGTTCGTGCCGGCCCGAGTGGGTCGGCACGAACAATTGCCATCCGGGCCCAGCGGGGCCCGTCGGGATTACTCTGCTTCGAGCGCTGCCGCCGCGAGCGGATCCGAATCATTGAGGAAGCGGCCGATGCGATCGACTTCCTCGGCTTCGCCGATTGCTGCGGCGGCGCGCTGCAGCGCATAAAGCGAACGCAGGAAACCGCGGTTGGGTACATGTGCCCAAGGCACCGGACCCTGTCCGCGCCAACCGGCCTTGCGCAGGGCGTCAAGGCCGCGGTGGTAGCCCACGCGGGCGTAGGCGTAGGACTCGACGGTGCGGCCCTCCGCATGCGCCTCGTTGGCCAGCAGGGCCCAGCCCAGCGAGGAGGCCGGGAAGGCAGCGGCAATGTCCACCGCTTCGTCTCCGGCTTCCAGCCGCGCCTTGACCTCGGTTTCCTCCGGCAACAGGGTTGCGGGGATGCCGAGCAGGTTTGCTCCAAGATCTGCCATGGCTACTTCAGCGCCTTTCCTGCGGAACCGAGCTGACGTGCGGCCTCCACGATGCGGGCGGCCATCGAAGCCTCGGCGGCGGCACCCCAGACGCGCGGATCGTAGGTCTTCTTGTTGCCGACCTCGCCGTCGATCTTCAGCACGCCGTCGTAGTTGGCAAGCATGTGGCCGGCCACCGGGCGGGTGAAGGCGTACTGGGTGTCGGTGTCGATGTTCATCTTGATGACACCGTAGGAAACCGCGTCGGCGATTTCCTTGTCGGAGGAACCCGAGCCACCGTGGAAGACGAGGTCGAACGGGTTGGCCTTGCCAAGCTTGGACCCGACCTGCTCCTGGATGTCCTTGAGGATCTCCGGACGCAGCTTGACGTTGCCCGGCTTGTACACGCCGTGCACGTTGCCGAAAGTCAGAGCCGTGATGTAGCGGCCGTTTTCGCCGGCGCCCAGGGCCTCGATGGTGGCCATGGCGTCCTCGACGGTGGAGTACAGCTTGTCGTTGATGGCGTTTTCCACGCCGTCTTCCTCGCCGCCCACGGCACCGATCTCGACCTCAAGGATCTGCTTGGCCGCGGCGGTGCGCGGCAGCAACTCCTTGGCGATGCGCAGGTTCTCTTCGAGGGTCTCTGCGGAACCGTCCCACATGTGCGAGTTGAAGTACGGGTTGCGGCCGGCGGCGACCTCGGCCTCGGAGGCCGCCAGCAGCGGCAGGACGAATTCGTCGAGCTTGTCGGCCGGGCAGTGGTCGGTGTGCAGCGCGATGTTCACGCCGTAGCTCTTGGCCACTTCGCGCGCGAACGCGGCAAAGGCCAGCGAACCGGTGACCATGTTCTTGACGGAGGCACCCGACCAGTAGGCTGCGCCACCGGTGGACACCTGAATGATTCCGTCGGATTCTGCTTCCGCGAAGCCGCGGATTGCGGCATTCAGGGTTTGCGACGACGTCACGTTGACTGCGGGGAAGGCGTAGCCGCCGGCCTTCGCAGAATCAATCATGGCGTTGTACTTTTCCGGTGTTGCGATGGGCATACTGACTCCTATGTAGAAAAGGAATATGTGGGGAGTAGACCTCGTTGGCTGTTCCCATCCTATCTACTTGTGTGCTGGATCGCTTACGGGATGACGCGAGGCCACCGAAGGGCGGCTCTGCGTGGTGGGTTTGTGTAGTTTGTCCGTGATCGCCTCGACCCCGAGCGAGGACACGTAGGTGACCGATCGGCCTTCCCACCCACTGATCTTTTCCGTATTACCGAGGGTTTCCCCCCGTCCTCGCCCAGGACTGTTGCGTTCTAGCCCCAAGCGCGCGTTGATCTTTTCAAAGAGAAGGATAGCAATTGCGGCTAACTTTAGTGGGCCGCTTTTTCTTCCCGAAATTGAGTCCGGGAGGCCCCGGCCAGCCCGGATGCGCCGGTCACTTCAGCGGCGGATCTGGGTCAGGCCCGGGTCGCCGAAAACCAAAAACTACGGCTATTTCGCTGTGCTTGCGGACGAAGACAGAGTCTCCATGCCGCCACTTGTGGTCGACGCGCCACTTGACGATTCCGTGGCCGGAGTCCCGGATCGCGATTCAGGCAATTTACTCGATGACTCGGTCGAGGTGCTCGTCGACGACTCGGTCGAGGTGCTCGTCGACGACTCGGTCGAGGTGCTCGTCGACGACTCGGTTGACGCGCTGCTTGACGACTCGGTCGGTTCGACGGACGGTGAAACCGTGGGTTCCGTGGTGGCCGGGGATGAACTGGTCGGCGGAGTAGTTTCGTCGCTCGGCGTAGGCGTCGGACTCGTTTCGGGTGTCGCCGAATTTGTGGGAGAAGGATCGGGAGTGTCGGTCGGTGAGGGTGTGGAGCTCGGCGTAGGCGTCGGACTCGTTTCGGGTGTCGCCGACTTTGTGGGAGAAGGATCGGGAGTGTCGGTCGGTGAGGGTGTGGAGCTCGGCGTAGGCGTCGGTTTTGTCGAGGGCTTTGTGTCGGGCGTGGGCGTGGGCTTTTGGCTCGGTTTCGGCCGTGGGGATTCTTTGCCTGGTGCCGTTGACTTGGGCGGGGTCGTGGTCGGTTCCGGCATCTCCACCTCGATGTCGTGGCCGTTCCGGCTCTCGGTCCGCGGCGCCCCCAAGTTGCGGATCGGTTCGGCGGCAATGGTGGTACGGCGCGAATCGATTTTCGCACTTGGCTGGCCGGGGATGACGGGCAGGAAGTTCCGGGGATCGTTCCAGCGTCCGTTGATGATCACTTCGTAGTGCACGTGGCAGCCGGTCGAGTTGCCCGTGGTGCCGCTGAGCGCAATGAGCTGACCCTGGCTGACGGTGTCGCCCGCCCTGGCGATGAGCCGCGAGTTGTGGCTGTAGCCGGTGCGCACCGAGGAGCCGTGGTCGATCGTCACGCGCATCCCAGAGTGGCCGGCCCAAGCCGACTGGACGACCACCCCGTCCGCTGTCGCATACACCGGGGAACCGCAGGGCAGGCCGTAGTCCTGTCCGATGTGGATCTGCGTCCCCGGACCGGTCGGGTTGTTCCGCCAGCCATACGGGCTGGTGATGAATCTCGAGGAAACCGGGTGGATCAGTTGGATCCCACCTGGTAGTACACCCAACGGCCCCACATTTTGTCCCACGAGTTGACCGGCGAATTGCCCGGTTGTCCCCCCGGAGCCCTGTGCCGATCCCGGGTCGGAGGCATCGGGCAAAGGCAGGCCTTCGGCCGCGCTGGTGATGTTCTCCGTGTCCCAGGCTATGGCGTCGATCCCGCTCAGCAGCGAGAGCTCGACAGGTTGCCTGTAGGCGGCCCCCTCGATCGCAAGCGGGGACGATGCCACGGGAATGGAGGCCACTTGGCGGTCGGCCAGTGTCGGTGTGCTCGAGACTGCAAGTGCGGCAACGATGGCGATTCCCGCGGCAGCTACTCGGGCTGACTTCGGCTGCCTACGTATCTGGGATGGCTTGGGCAGCGGAAACGGATGATTGACGCGATGCTTCTTCACCAGCGGGCCTCTCCGTTCCCCGGTCCGACACCAGGGCCGGTCCCGTCGCACGAGCGTCGGCGTCGTCCCGCTTTGGGAACGGTGACTGCACAAGCCCACCGCACGGGAACGAGCGCCCAATATTTACGCTAACTGAAGGACGGCACGGAAAGAAGGGATATTGGCCATGGGCCTGGCATTCTGGCCAAGCGGCTACGTTGGGCTAAACCGTCTGGTTAAAAACGTGGCGTCGGATCCACGCATGCATGGCGATTCCGGCTGCCGAAGCAGCGTTGATGGATCGGGTGGAACCGAATTGTTCGATTGACAATGTTGCCTCGGCGCTTTGGTGGACTTCCTCGCTCAGCCCCGGCCCCTCTTGGCCGAAGACGAGCACGCAATTGCGTGGCAGCTCATAGGTCTCCAGCTTCTGGGAATCCGGGAAAATGTCGATACCGATGATCGCCAACCCTTCACCCTGGGCCCACGCAACGAAATCCTCGACCGTCGGGTGGTGGCGGACGTGCTGGTAGCGGTCGGTGACCATTGCCCCGCGCTTGTTCCAGCGCCGTCGGCCGATGATGTGCACCTCCTTGGCCAGAAAGGCGTTGGCGGTGCGCACCACGGTGCCAATGTTCATGTCGTGCTGCCAGTTTTCGATGGCAATGTGGAAGTCGTGGCGGCGCTCGTCAAGGTCGGCGATGATCGCCTCCATGGACCAGTAGCGGTACTTGTCCGCCACATTGCGCCGGTCCCCCAGTTCCAGCAGCTCACGGTCGAAGTGATCGCCGGATGGAAACTCGCCCTCCCACGGGCCGAGACCCACCTCGGGGCGTTCCTCATAGACGGGATCGTACTCGGTGGGTTCTGGTGCGGGGGTTTCAACGGCGGAAGTCACTCCTCAAGGGTAGTCGCCAATGGTCCCGCACCGGATCCCGGCCCTAAAACACCAGGTCGGGAAACCACGCGTGCAATGGCGTGCGGCCGGTTGATGGCAAACTTGGCTAAGGCACGATTGGTTCGCCGGGTTTTCCTCCGGCCCGGAACGCAAGGAGGATCCATGCCCATCATCGACAACGCGATCTACGTCAAGGGCAAGCGAGTGATCCATCCCCCGGACCTCAGCTCCACGTTCGAGTCCATGAAGGAGTCCGGCGGCATGGCCTGGCTGGGACTCTATCGACCCGACGAGGCCGAAATGCGGGAAGTCTCCGAGGAACTGGGCCTTCACGAACTGGCGGTGGAAGACACGCTCGCCGGCCACCAGCGTCCCAAGCTGGAGCACTACGGCGACCACCTCTTTGTGGTGCTTCGACCGGCCCGCTACATTGACGAATCGGAAAAGGTCGAGTTCGGGGAACTGCACGTCTACGTCGGTGCCGATTTCGTGGTGACGGTACGCCACGCGGAGTCTCCCAAACTGGCGCAAGTGCGCCACCGGCTCGAGGACGAAGCCGGGCTCTTGGCGATCGGTCCCGAGGCCGTCCTTTACGCCGTCGTTGACCAGGTCGTGGACGAATACGAGCCGGTGTTTGCGGGCCTGAGCAACGACATCGACGAGATCGAGGACCAGCTGTTCTCCGGGACCCCGAACGTCTCGCGGCGCATCTACGAGCTGTCCCGGGAGGTCATTGAATTCCAGCGCGCGCTCGCGCCGCTGGAGGACGTCCTCACCCGTTTGCGCAGGGACTTCAGGCTCAGCGACATTTCCGAGGACGACGCCCTGGAACTTGACCGCAAGCTCATCGACGTCCAGGACCACGCGATCCGGCTCACCGAGCGCATTACCTCCTTCCGCGCCCTGCTGACCAACGCCCTGTCGCTGTCCTCGACGCTGGCTTCCCAGCGGGCCACGGAGGCGGGACTGGCGCAAAACGAGCAGATGAAGAAGATCTCGGCGTGGGCCGCCATCCTCTTTGCCCCGAGCCTGGTCACCGGCGTGTACGGCATGAACTTCACGCACATGCCTGAATTGGACTTCACTTTTGGCTATCCGGCCGCGATCGGGCTGATGGTCGCCCTCGGAGTTGGACTCTTTGCCATCTTCAAGAAGAACAATTGGCTCTAGGTCTGCCCGGGGCTTCGTGCAATGCCGGGAAACCTGAAAGACTAGTGGCAGCAGGAAACCTCTCGAAAGGAACACCCACACGTGTCAACGCATGAACCACGCAACGTCCATGACATTGAATGCTGGCTCACGGACATGGACGGGGTGCTCGTCCATGAAAACCAGGCCATCCCGGGCGCCGCGGACATGATCGCGCATTGGGTCTCTTCCGGCAAGCGCTTCCTGGTGCTGACCAACAACTCGATTTACACCCCACGGGACCTGCGCGCGCGATTGCTTTCCTCCGGGCTGGACGTCCCCGAGGCCAACATCTGGACCTCGGCCATGGCAACCGCGGAGTTCCTGCGCCGCCAGCGGCCGGGCGGCCGGGCCTTCGTGATCGGCGAGGCGGGGTTGACCACCGCGCTGCACGATGCCGGTTTCATCCTGACCGACCAGGATCCGGAGTACGTGGTGCTGGGCGAGACCCGCACCTACTCCTTCGAGGCCATCACCAAGGCCATCCGGTTGATCGCCGGCGGCGCCCGCTTCATCACCACCAACCCGGATGTCACCGGCCCCTCGCCCGAGGGCCTGCTTCCGGCCACCGGTTCCGTGGCGGCGCTGATCACCCAGGCCACCGGCAGCGCCCCATACGTGGTCGGCAAGCCGAACCCGATGATGTTCCGCTCTGCACTGAACCGGATCGACGCGCATTCGGAAACCACCGCGATGATCGGGGACCGCATGGACACTGACATCGTCGCGGGCATGGAGGCAGGGTTGCTGACCATCCTGGTCCACACGGGAATCACCCGTCCCGGCGACGTGGCATCGTTCCCGTTCCGCCCGGATGTGGAACATGATTCGGTGGCCGAGATCCTGGCCGAGCTTCGCGAGGGACGCGTCGGCGAGGATTCGTTCGTTACCTCCGGGCCGCACGAAGACTGATCCGTAGCCAAGACACGGTGGACGTGCCCGGCTCATCCGGGCACGGCCACAGCTGCACCGGCGACCCCGGCTAGGCAAGCTCCAGCTGGTCCGCCACCACGCGCCCATCGTGGATGACGGTGCGGTCGGACCCGCGGTCCATGACGGCGCTGGTCACGGTTTCGCCCGCGAGCAACACCAGGTCGGCGCGATCCCCCACGGCCAGGCCCGGGCGGTCGGTCGTCGAACCCAGCCGGGCCAGGCCCCGGTCCATGATTCCCGCCCCGCCCCAGGTCGCAATGGCCGCGGCGTGTTCGATCAGTTCGTCCTGCCGCAACCCGTGTGTGAAGGCCAGCTGCCAGGTGCGCGAGAGCAGGTCGCAGTCCCCGTAGGGGCTCCAGTAGTCGCGCTGGCCGTCCTCGCCCAGCCCCACCCGGATGCCCGCCGAGGTCATCGCGGCCAGGTTGAACTGCCTGCCCGAGGTCGCCGGGGCCACTGTTGCCCAGGAAATGTCCAGGTCCCCCATGCCCTCCATCACCCGGGCCGTGGCCGCCTCCGAAATATTGCCCAGCTCGTAGGCGTGGGAGAGTGTCACCCGTCCCTCCATGCCCAGTGCCCGGGTGCGTTCCATGACGAGTTCGGTGCTGAAAAGCGCCAGGTGGCCGGGCTCATGGAGGTGAATGTCGACATCCACCTGGTATTTTTCCGCCAATTCGAACACGATGTCCAGGTGCCGCACCGGGTCCCGGTCCAGATGGCAGGGGTCGATGCCGCCCATCACGGTGGCACCGAGCCTCAGCGATTCCTCCAGGTAGGGAACGGTTCCGGGCTCGAGCAGCAGCCCGGCCTGTGGGAAGGCCATGATCTGCACGTCGACGCTGGCGGCAAGTTTTTCCTTGGCGGCGAGCACCGCCTCGAATTTTTCCAGCTTGCAGTCGACATCGATCTGCGCGTAGCTGCGCACCCGGGTGGTGCCGTGGGCGATCATGCGCCGGAGGGTCCCCTCGACCCTCTCGGGCAGCGGAACCTCGGCGTGGCGCCAGTTGTTGCGGTCGTTGAGCATCATGCCCCAGACCCCCGGGGCCCCGGTGTGTTCGCGGAACGGCAGCCCGATCCGGGTAGAGTCCAGGTGCACATGGACATCGGAGAACGCCGGAAGCGCCAGCTGGCCCCGGCCGTCGATTCCCGCGGCCACGGGGAGATCCGGGTTGTGTGGGGCGATGCCGCCGATCCGCCCGTCTGCGAGCTCGAGGTCCACCGCGTCCCGGCCCCATGGCCTCACGTTGCGCACGAGCATTGCCCATTCCCCTTCGTTCGGTGGCCCGTCGGCGTCCGGCGGCGCGGTTTCCACTCTTCCATGCCGCATCGGCCCGGGAATGCAAGCGAATTGGCGTTGCGCGGTCGCCGGGCTGCCGCGGAGATTGGCGCTGGTGCTACTCCCAGCCCTCTGTGGCATCCCGAACCACGGCATAGCGTTCGTAGATGTCCGGCCGGTGCGCCGCTTCGTAGCGCTTCGAACCCACAGGCTCCCACGAGGGAGGCACTGCCGCGCCACTCATCGCCCAGGCTGCCTGGCGTGCCGCGCCCAGGGCCACGTATTCGGCGGTGGCCGGCACGTCGACTGCGACCCCGAAGACTTCGGGGGCGATGCGGCGCACGGCCTCGGATTGCGCCCCGCCGCCGATGAGCAGGATCCGCCCGGTGGAAACGCCCGTGGCGTTTTCCAGGGCCGCCACCGCGTCCTTCATGGAGCACAGCAGGCCCTCGACGATGGCGCGGGCGAATTGTTCGCGGCTGGTAGTGGCCCGCAACCCGTGCATCAGCCCGCTGGCGTTGGGCCGGTTGGGTGTGCGTTCGCCGCCGAGGTAGGGCAGCAGCACCGCACCTCCGGAACCGGTCTGTGCACCCAGTGCCAGGCGGGTGAATTCCTTATGGTCGACCCCGAGCATGCGTGCCCCGAAGTCCAGCACCGGGGCCCCGTTCAGGGTGCAGGCCAGCGGCATGTAGCGCCCGGTGGCATCGACGAACCCGGTGACCAGCCCGCTGCCGTCGTGCACGCTGTGCTCAACGACGGCCGAGGCGACACCCGAAGTGCCGATGGATACACAGACGTCGCCCGGGCCCAGGTCTAGTCCCAGAGCCGCGGCCATGTTGTCCCCGGTGCCCGCAGCGATCTTCGCGCCGCCGCGCGTGTTCCCGACGACCTCGCGGGGACCGGCCAGCCGGGGCAGGATCACCTCGTGACCCAGTGCGGAGGCCGCCAGGTCCGGCCGGAATTCCCGCTTCGAGGTTGAGTAGTACCCGGTGCCGGAGGCGTCCCCGTGGTCGGTGGTCATCTCCTGGCGGCCGCCCAACTGCCAGGTGAGGTAGTCGTGGGGCAGCAGCACCGAGGCGGTGCGCCCTGCGTTGTCGGGTTCGACCTCGCGCATCCAGCGCAGCTTGGAGGCCGTCAGCGAAGCGACCATGACCGAGCCCACCGCGTCGGCGCAACCGGCGGGCCCGCCGAGTTCAGCAACCAGGTCCTTGGCCTGCGGTGCGGAGGAGGTGTCGTTCCACAGCATCGCGTCGCGCACCGGTTCCCCGTCGGCATCCAACGCCACCATGCCGTGCTGCTGGCCGGCCACGGACACTGCCGCTGCCCGCTCCAGCAGCCCGTCGGTGGCGCCATCCATGGCCTCGAGCCAGCGGGCCGGGTCGATCTGGGTACCCTCGGGGTGCGGCATGCGGCGCTGGTCGACGACCTCGCCGGTCCCGGCGTCCACCAGGACCGCCTTGCAGGATTGGGTGGATGAATCAATTCCCAGGACGTACTGCGAACCCATCGAAGGCCCCTTCGTTACTGTGCGGTGGCGACATGGATGGTGACACCGAGCTCGCGCAGCCGGGCGCGGTGGTGTTCGGGCAACGCGTCGTCGATGACGACATCGTCAAAGCCCTCCACGTCCATGACGTGGTAGAGGCCGGTGGACTCGAACTTCGAGCTGTCGACCAGCAGCACCTTGCGCGCGGCCATTGCGATCATGGCTCGCTTGGTCAGCGCGGCCTCTGCATCGGGGTGGAACAGCGCGTCGTTCTTCACCGCCGTGGTGGACACGAAGACCACGTCGGCGGTGATGCGGTGCAGTTGCTCGACCACGACGGAGCCGAGGAACGAGTCCGTTTCCGTGTAGTACTGGCCACCCAGGCCAACCAGGGCGATGTCCGGCTGGCAGGCGACGATGTTCATCAGCGGCAGCGAATGCGTGATGACGGTGGAGGGACGCCGCCCGGCCAGGTAGGCGCCCATGGCACCGACCGTTGTCGAATCGTCCAGTCCCACCACGGCGCCGGCGGGGATCAGCGCGGCGGCTGCCCGGGCCAGTGCATCCTTGGCGGCCGCGTTCATGTGCCGGCGCAGCCGCACATCGCGTTCGGCCATGCGGCTGGTGATGGCGCGGGCTCCCCCGCGGACGCGTTCGAGGCGGCCGTCCCTGGAAAGAAGCTCGAGGTCGCGGTGGATGGTCATGGCGCTGACGCCGAAGCGCTCGGCCAATTCCTCGACCTTGACGTCTTGGGCCTTGGCAACGTATTGCGTGACCTCGTCGCGGCGGGTTTCCGGGGGCAGGCCGATGCGCGCGGGCTGCGCCGAGGCCTCCACACAAAACTCTTCAATAGTCACAACATTCATGATAGATCCGTCACCCGGTGAAACAAAAAGTACAAGACATCTATCTAATTTAACAGATTTCTTGTGATCTTTGTCTTGTTTGGTGTTAGATTGAGGCGATCACCACGACGAAGTGCAGGACGCAAGGGAGCGACATGACCGTGAAAGCGCAGCCAGAAACGCACAACGGTGCGACAGGTGCCCGCGAGGGCATCCTCGAACGCATGGGCCTGCCCCGGCCACTGCTCTGGGGCTTCGTCGGGCTGATGCTCTTCATGATCGGTGACGGCGTGGAGACCAACATCCTCACCCCGTTCCTCACCGCAGACCACGGATTCTCCATCCCCATGGCCGGCACCCTGGTCACCGTCTACGGCATCGCAGTGGCCATCGCGGCCTTCCTTTCGGCCTCGCTTTCGGACCTTTGGGGACCGCGGAAGGTCATGTTCATCGGTGCCGGCATCTGGGTGGCCTTCGAGCTCCTTTTCCTCGTCGTGGCCCTGAATTCCGCCAGCGTGGCGCTGATCTTCATCGCCTACGGCCTGCGCGGCTTCGGCTACCCCTTCTTCGCCTATGGGTTCCTGGTCTGGATTAGCGCCACCGCCAATGCCAAACGTCTGGCCGTGGCCATTGGGTGGTTTTATGTCGCCTTCAGTGCCGGGCTTCCCACCCTCGGCGCCCTGACGGCGAGCGCCTCCCTGACCATCTTCGGCCTGGACTACTACCAGACGCTCTGGATCTCCCTGGCGCTGGTGGTTGCGGGTGCCGCGGTTGCCCTTCTCGGCGTGAAGGAAAAAACCGGCCGCGGCCCGCTGGTGGCCGACTCCGAGAAGGTCTTCAAGACCCTGGTCTTCGGCTTCACCCTGCTGCGCACCAACCGCAAGGCCCTGATGGTCATGCTCACCCGCACCATCAACTCGATCCCCACCTACGGCATGGCGATCTTCTTCCCGGCGCTGTTCGTCGACCGGTTCGGCTGGACCGTGGGACAGTTCCTGATCCTGACCACGGTCATCTACGCGGTAAACATCCCGTGCAACCTCTTCTTCGGCGCCCTGGGCGACAGGCTCGGCTGGAGCAAGACGGTGACCTGGTGCGGAGCGGTGCTCTGCGCCGTGTCGATGCTCGGCCTCTACGTGGTGCCCGCCTATGCCGTGGACCGGGGCTGGGACTCGGCCTACGCCCTGACCCTGCTCGTCGGCGCATTCTTCGGGATCGGGCTGGCAGGGTTCGTCCCGCTCTCGGCCATCGCCGTGTCCCTGGCGCCGAAGAACCCGGGCGCCGCCATGGCCTCCTACAACCTTGGCATCGGGGCTGCGGTATTCGCCGGCCCGCTGCTGGTGGCGGTGCTCTACTCGGTGCTTGGCGCCGCCGGCATGGTCTACCTCTTTGCCGCCCTGTATCTGGTCGCGGCACTGATGTCCCACGCCCTGCGCGGCACCCAGCCCGGATTCAACGGAGTGCCTCTTCCGGCCCCGGAGCGTTTGTCCTAGCCCCGCGCCTCTCCGCCTTCGTCCTTTCCCCGCAGACCTGATCCAAGGAGCACCCCCGAGAATGGAACTGAAAAACAACGCCCTGGCGCACATCGCCTCCCCCGTCGCCGTTCCGGCATACGACCGTTCCGCGGTGCGTGCCGGCATCATCCACTTCGGTGTCGGCGGCTTCCACCGCGCCCACCAGGCCATGTACCTGGACAAACTGATGAACCAGGGCAGGGCCCTGGACTGGGGCATCCGTGGGATGGGCGTGATGCCCTCCGACGCCCGGATGCGCGACGCGCTGGCCGCGAGCGACGGGCTCTACACCCTGGTGGTGAAGAACCCCGACGGTACCCGCGAGGTCCGCGTCGTCGGATCCATCGTCGACTACGTCTTCGCCCCCGAGGATCCGAAGGCGGCCATCGAGGCCCTAGCCGACCCCGCCATCCGCATCGTCTCGCTCACCGTGACCGAGGGCGGCTACAACGTCCACCCGGTCACCGGCGAGTTCGACCTGGAAAACCCCGCCATCGCCGCGGACCTGGCAAGCCCCGCGGCCCCAGCCACGACCTTCGGACTGGTCAGCGCCGGGCTGAAGCTGCGCCGCGAGCGCGGCATCGCCCCGTTCACCGTGATGAGCTGCGACAACATCCAGGGCAACGGCGAGGTCGCACACAAGATGTTCGGCGCCTTCGCCACTGCCCTGGACGCCGAGTTCGGTGCCTGGGTCGAGGCCAACGTGCCCTTCCCCAACTCCATGGTCGACAGGATCACCCCGGTCACGACCGACGCCGACCGCGCGGACGTGGCAGGGACCTACGGAATCGATGACGCCTGGCCGGTGGTGTGCGAGGACTTCACCCAGTGGGTGCTGGAGGACAAGTTCGTTTCAGGCCGGCCGCCCTACGAGGAGGCCGGGGTCCAGCTCGTCGCTGACGTCGTCCCGTACGAGTTGATGAAGCTGCGCCTGCTCAACGCCACCCACCAGGGCCTGTGCTACTTCGGGCACCTGGCCGGATACAGCGCGGTGCACGACGTGGCCCGCAACCCGCTGTTCGCCAACTTCCTGCTGCGCTACATGGATGAGGAGGCGACCCCCACTTTGGCGCCGCTTCCCGGCGTGGATCTGGAGGCCTACAAACGCAAGCTCATCGAGCGTTACAGCAACGAGTACGTCGCGGACACCGTGGCTCGCCTGTGCGCCGAGTCCTCGGACCGCATCCCCAAGTGGCTGATCCCGGTGGTCCGCGAAAACCTGGCCGCCGGCCGCCCCGTGGGCCTCTCCGCCGCGATCGTCGCCTCCTGGGCCCGCTACGCCGAGGGCGTGGACGAGCAGGGCAATCCCATCACCGTGGTCGACCGGCTCGCCGGGCAGCTGCAGGCAACGGCCGCGAACAACAGGGAGAACCCCAACGCGTTCATCGAGCAGCGCGAACTCTTCGGCGACATCGCCGACGACGAGGCCTTTGCCGCGCCGTACCGCGCGGTCCTCGCCGCGCTGCACGAGCACGGCTCGCTAGCCACGCTCGAGGCGGTCATGGCGGGCCAGCCGGCCGCCGGGTAGCCGCGTACCCCTGCACAGGGCGCTCGATGCAACAAGGTCCGGCCCAAGGAATTTTCCTGGGGCCGGACCTTGTATGTGGAATCAGGCCTGCGCGTCCAGCCAGGCGGCGGCTTCCTGCGC